>JAPOVP010000070.1 GCA_026708085.1 Caldilineaceae bacterium | reverse complement strand
CCACTGACCACTGACCACTGACCACTGACCACTGACCACTGACCACTGACCACTGACCACTGACCACTGACCACTGCAGTCACGCCGTTTCCTCAGGCCTGACTTCGCGCCCCTCTTTCGCAGATAACTGCGCCGCGCGACAGAACCGGAGCACCGCCTTCCCCTCCTCGCCACTCAATTCCGACTGCCGTCCCTCCGCAACTGCGTCCACGAAATCATGCACACCGGCAACGAAACTGGCCCCCCAATCCGAATCCACCTCGGGAAACGCCGTCGTCTCGCCGTCCCGGTACATCTCCACCGCCGGTCTGTCCAGCAGCATCGACGTGCAGCGGTTCACCCAGATGAAACCGCGCGAGCCGGTCAACTCAATCCACTCGTCCTCAGGCCGCCCGTACTTGGTCCGCACCAGCATGTCGTCGGAGGTCACCGCTTCATACGAGCCGTACTTTTCGGCATCCTTGTACTTCCAGATGACGACGGCTGGGCTGTCCAGCATCCAGCCGTGCTGAATGGGCCGGTGCGTTATCCAGGCAAACACCTTTTCCGGCGCCCCCATGAACCACTGCGCGATCGAGAAGAGATGGTATCCATAGTCGAGGATCACCCGGCCTCCGCCGCCCCGGGCCGGGTCGAAGCGCCATTCCCAGCGCCTGTACGGAATCTCCCAGTCCTCCCCCGAAACGCCCTGTACGCACTTGATGCGTATCGAGAGCGGCTCACCAACTGCGCCGTCGTCGAGAAGCTGTTTGGCCTTGACCAGGGGTGGATAGAAGCGAAAGTTCTCAAAAACGCGCATCAGCTTGCCCGCACGTCTGGCCGCCTCGATCAGCGCATCGCACTCGGCCACCGTGATCGCCATAGGCTTCTGTATCGAAACGTGCTTGCCCGCCTCCAGCGCGGCAATGCCCATCTCCGCATGCAGATGATGAGGCGTAATCACCTCCACCGCGTCCACCTCTGGGTCAGCCAGAAGTTGCCGGTAGTCGGTGTACGTCTTCCCGATCTGCCACTCCGACGCGCGCCGTCGCAGCAGCGTCTCGTCGACGTCGCAAATGGCATGAAGTTCCGCTTTGGGGTAGTCCCGGTAACCGAGGTAGTGCAAGTCTGTGATTGCTCCAGCGCCGATAAAGCCCACGCGCAGCTTTTTCGAGCCGCCGCTCACTGGTCTGCCTCGAACATGCGCGCCGACGGTTCCATGATCGGCCACGGCAGCGTTCCCGGCAGTTCGATCAGAGCATTCCGGTCCGCTTCGATCGCCTTCGTCACCGCAGGGCCAAGCTGCTCGACTGATTCGACTCGGCAGCCGTCCACGCCGAACGCCCCCGCCAGCCCCATGAAGTCAGGGTTCACTAAATCCACCTCGTGGGCAGCCCCATAGCGGGCCTCCTGCTGCGGCCGCAGGACCCCGTAAGCCGAGTCATTAAAGACCAAAGTAACAATTGGCAAACCAAGCTGCACCGCCGCCGCCAGCTCCTGGCAGTTGAACAAAAATCCACCGTCTCCGCAAAGCACGACCACCGGCCGCTCCGGCTGGGCCACCTTCGCCCCGATCGCGGCCGGCAGCCCAAACCCAAGCGTGCAGAATCCCCACGGGTAAATGTTCGTGCGCGGCTCATAAAAATCCAGTAGACGCCGGCACCAGTACGCGGCCACCGTCAGGTCGCTCACAATGATCGTCTCACGCGGCAGCGCCTTGCGCAGCGTCTGCACAAGCTCCACGCCTTCGGGGGCTCGCTCTTGGCAGTAACTCCAGACCTTTTGCCGCAGCTCGGCGATCCCGGCTGCACTGCCGCAATTCTCCCGATTCGCATCCTTAAGCTGCGCGTTGATCAACTCCAGTGCCGTGCGCGCATCCCCCAATACGCCTACTGTGGCCGGGTAGTTGCGGTCGATCTCTTTCGGATCAATCTCAATATGAATAAGCGACTCCGGCAGGCGCAACCCCCAGCGATCACTCTCTTCCTCAGTAAATCGCGTACCCACCGCCAGCATGACGTCAGATTCGGCCAGAAACGCCCGCGCGTGCGGATGCAAAATCGTCGCGCCTGCAACCATCGGGTGGTCGTCCCGAACCGCGCCCTTGCCCAGCACAGTCGTGAAAATCGGCGCCTGCAACCGCTCGGCCAGTCCCTCCAACTCTGCACCTGCCCCGCTTCCGATCACACCCCCGCCCGCCCAGATTACCGGCCGCCGCGCCGCTCGCAATAGCTCCACCGCCCGCTCCACCTGCTCCGGGTCCGGCGCCACCCGCTCCACCGCAGCCGGTGCGGGGATCGTCACCTCGTCGCTTTCGTCCAGCGTATCGCAAGGAATCTCCACCGCCACCGGTCGCGGCCGCCCGCTCAGCATCTGCTCGAAAGCCTCCCGCATTACCCCGGGAATCTCCGCCACCGTGTCCGCCCGCGCCCGCCACTTCGTCACCGGCGCAAAGCTCCCCAACTGGTCCTCGCACTCATGCAGATAGCCCTTGCTCAACCCGATTCCCTCGACCGGGATCTGGCTGGCAATGCACAGAACTGGCGAAGAGTCGCTGTAGGCCGTCCCCAGCGATGCCAGCGTATTGAGCGCAGCCGGCCCCGTCGTACTCAGGCAGACCCCAACCTCGCCGCTGGCCCGCGCATAACCGTCGGCCATAAACGCCGCCCCCTGCTCGTGCCGCGCAAGAACATGCCGGATGCCGCCCATCTCCCGCAGAGCGTCGTATATGCCCAGATTGTGCGTCCCTGGAATGCCGAACACAGTGTCGACACCGTGCGCCTCTAGAGACCGAACGACGGCTTCACCACCGGTCATGTGCATCGATCATTTGCTCCCGTGAATTTTAGACAGAGGAATGTACACGCCAGAGGGTGATGTCTGTTTGCCAGCATCGCGACGAACAGTCGCCAATTGCAGTTACTAACCACTGGCCACTAGCCACTGACCACTGCAGTTACGCCTTAAGGCCCGTCATTGCTATGCCGCGAATGAAGTAGCGCGACGCAAAAGCGTAGATCGCCATGACCGGGACAACGGTTAGCATCGAGCCGGCCGCCCACATCTCGTAACGCGTCCACCACAAATTACGTAGGCCGGCCAGCACCAGCGGTAGCGTCTGGTTATCCTGGCTGTTCAGGACGATGAGCGGCCACAAAAAACTGTCCCAGTTGAAGAGGTAGACAAAGACGGCCAGTGCAGACATCGGAGACAACGACATCGGCAGCACCAGAGTGAAAAAGATACGCCATTCGGACGCGCCGTCAATGCGGGCAGCATCGATCAGTTCGAACGGGATGCTTTCCATGAACTGGCGCATCAGGAAGATACCGAATGCCGTATAAAAGCCCGTTATGATGATGCCGCCCAGATGGTCGGCCAGGCCGAAACTGTTCGCAATCGTGATATACAGTGGAACCATGATCACCGCAAAGGGCACCATCATAGTCGACAGGATGATGGTGAAAAGTATCTCCTTGCCCACAAAACGATACTTGGAAAAGATGTACCCCATCACCGACGACGTGAAAACGGAAACGACCGTTACCGACACTGCCGATACAATGCTGTTGCGAAAAGCGGCTACAAAATTCACCCTGCCTAAAATCTCTTCATAGTTGCGCAATGTCCATGTCTCTGGCAGCAGCGCCCTTGATTCCACAAGCTCCTTGAACGGCTTGAGCGAAGCAAAGATCATCCAGATGAAGGGGAAGATGGCGACTACGACCATGCCAAGCAGGAAAATCTGTATGAGACCTTGTGATATCAATATGCGCCTCGGCAGCCGGCGTCGCGCAGGTCTTGCCTCACTTATAACTGCCATTGCCGTCTCTCCTCCAATGTTAGGTCGCCGATCTCCATCGCCAGTGCTCGTTCCAAATGCATGTCACGTGCCGGGGATCGCTAGTATGACCACGACGGGCGGATCAACTTTATCTGCAAAATGCTGATCGCCAGAATGAACGCGAACTGCAGCAGGGACGCGGCCGTGGCCGTGCCGAAGCGGATGTCTAAGAAGGCTTCCTGGTAGATCAACATATTGTACAGGTAGGTAGAGTTGCCTGGCCCCCCCTCCGAACCAAACAAGACTGTGGGAAGCGTGAACTCCTGCAATGAGCCAATAGCAAGCAGTACGGTGATCAGAAGGATTGTATGGCCCATCAGGGGCATGGTTATGCGCCAAAACTGCTGCCACGGATTGGTCCCGTCAACCAGGGCCGCGTCGTACAGTTCCGACGGAATGTTCATCATGCCTGCTGTGAGAATGACAACGTAGAAGCCAAGCCCTTTCCAGGTGGCGATGATAACTGCGGTTGGCAGTGCCGATGAAGAGCTGGAAAGCCACTGTAGTTCGGGTAGCCCTACGCCGCTTAACAGCTTGTTCAATTGCCCCACTTCCGGGTCCATCAACATCTTAAACAGCAAGGAAACTGCTACCAACGAAACAACAACCGGGACGAAGATCAGCGCCTGATAGACGTTTCGACCCCGCCTCACTTTGGACAGGAAGACGGCGATTAACATGGCCAAAGGCAGATGGAATATGAATGAATAAACGGCCCACAAGATCGTATTCTTCACCGAAACCAAAAATAGGGGATGCTGAGAAATCTTGAGAAAGTTACCTATACCCACAAATGGGCTATTGGTCGGATCAAGCAGCTTGTACGCCACCGTCGACATGCGGAACGCCTGAATGATCGGCCAGAAGCTGAATATCCAATACCAGATTAGCAACGGTACGATCATCGTGAAGCCAAACCAGAACTGCGGCTTGCGCAGCGTCTTCTTTACAACAAACCAGGCGCCCATCGCTTCAGCCCGGCCCGAGGCTCCGCTCCCGTCTGCGATTGATGTCATTTTCAGGTTCCGTATTCAGTAAAGGATGAGCGTCTTTGTAGCTTTCCAGGGCCCACCTAATCTACTGCTTCAACGATCAGCAACTCCGAAGTCAAGGCCGTCTCCAAACGGGACACGATGCCTGTCCGTGTAAGTGCCCATCCGTCAACCTCGCAACTCTCGGAGCCGTTGTCAAAGGTGACTCGGTACCGCCTGCCTGGATCTAATCCCCTGAAGCGCAGCAAGTATTCCGGTTCCGCCGGATCGCTCAAACGAAACAGCCCCGCAATGGCCCGTGTGCGGTCTCGCGATGCCAGTTCCAGCACGCCCCATCCTCGGGGCTCGAATCCCTTGACTACCGGCGTATGATGATAAATTCGGCTGGTCGCATGGATCGGGCGCACGAACTCCTTGTATATCCGCACGGCATTGCGGATGCGCGCCTGCTGGACTGGGTTGGGAGCGGCGTCCTTAAGATGGAACCAGTTCAGCGACGGATGCACGAACAACTGCAGCCGGAACTGGAAGTCCAGCTCAGCCGTTCGCTGCCCGGATTGGCCCATGCCTGCCAGCCGGTCGACCCGTTCCGGCGGCAGCGCCATCGACATCCCATTCGTAATCGAAAAGGCGCGCGGCGCAATCTGCCAGTCGGTTACCCAGGTATGGTCAAAGTAGCGGACCATGCCCACGTCTGTCCGTGCGCCGCCGCTGGCGCAGTTCTGAAAGATTACATGCTTGTGGCGTGCAGAAAGCCGCGCATAAATGCCGTAGACCGCCTCGTAATAACGCCAATAGGCGTTCTCAATAAATCCTGACTGTTCACTGTATGCCCCGGCGCCGATGTTGCCGACGTTGTAATCCAGACGGAAGAGGTCCAACTCGTGCTCCACGATCAGACGGTCGATTTCACTCTCCATCCATTCGGCCACGTCAGTTCTCGTGAGATCGATCATGCCGCCCAGCCCGCCCTCGTTTCCGTACGGCCGCGCCAGCCACTCAGGATGTTCCCTGGCAATTCTGCTCTCCGGCCCGACCCGCTCCCCGTCCATCCACAAGCCGAACTTCATGCCCTTGCCATGAACGTAGTCGCGAAACGGCTTCAGGCCTCCCGGAAAACGCTCCAGGCTAACCTGCCAGTCGCCCACCGTTGCATGCCAGCTGCCGTGGGGCGGCGTGTACCAGCTCGCATCGATCAGAAAGACCTCCGCGCCCGCGTCAGCGCAGGCGTCGATTTCGGAAAAAATCAGCTCCGGCGTAAGCTCCTGCTCCGGCCCGATGCCGCTCACCACCAGCCCCGCATGTTCGGGATTCTGCGGCGGGATGACGCTTGTCCGCAGATGGTCGTGCAGCGCCTGAATGCTGTCGTCGAAATCTCCGATGACAACGCCCAGGTGCATCTCCGGCGTGGTAACCGTCTCGCCCGGCGCGATGACGCGCAGCGGCGCCGGTCCGTCCGGACCCGCCCGAAACCAGAGCCGCGACCCCTCCCGGCTGTCCCCGTCGTCCACGTCAAACTCGAAGGCATACCCTCCCGACCACGCCAGCGTACCTACGAACTGCTCGCCTCCCTGGTGATTGCGCAGCACAAAAAAAGGATGTCTGTGGCGGCCCCGCCGGTAACGGCCGTCAATCCGGTAGCCCGCCCGCGGCAGCGTACGCCAGTCGAAGTCGCCCTCATTGCCCCAGTGCGTGTCAATAAAGTAGCCCACTGAGTAAGGCGACGACTCCTCATCAATGTCGTATGCGCATGTCTGCAGCACACCGCTCCACGGGAAAGCCGCCGAAAGCGCTGCCGGCTGCTCGGAGCAATTCTCGATCTCCAGCCAGCGCGTCAGGATCGGCGTCCCGTCCAGGAGAGTGTGAACGCGCACGACCACCGGGCGCACAGCGTGGCGCAGTTCCAGTACCGCCTTCAAACCGTTTTCTTCTTCAGTATGGGAAAAGTCGCTCCACTCCCAGTGCGAGCGCAGAAGCTGCCCATCCAACTCCACCCAGAATGCCTGCGGTGCCGGGTGCGAACCCGCGTCAAATCGTTCCGGTTCAGGATTCGTGTAACCCGAACCGTTCCAACCTCGCCCTACAAGCTGCCCGCGGCTCAATGATTCTTGGTAGGCGGCCAGTCCGGATCGGTAAGAAATCGTGGGATCTGGATCATTGGACAAAAAAATATCGGCGAAAGACTCTGTCATGGCCTGACTTCCAATCGAGGAGCGTTACGACCGAAGAGTGCGGAAAACGGAGTGAGCAACGAGAGCCGAACGCGGGACACGCCAAGCTCTCACTCCTCTTCACTCTCTCCTTGAATCTAAGGTTCCATACCCAGCTCGCGGACGTCACTGACCCATTCCTCGTACTGTGCTTCGCACCGAGACTGGATCATCGCTACCGCTTCCTCGCTGCCGATATTGCCCTGCCGTACTTCCGAGCACCCTTCGCCTATGGCCGCGCCAATCTCACCGATCGAGCCGAAACCGACGCCCTCGAAAGTAGTCTGGGGCAACAGATGCTCCTGCAGAACCTTCGTCAGTTTTACCAGCGGCCCATCCGGATCGTTGTCCACGAAGTGGTCATAGCTGCCGACCAGGCCCTTCCATGCGGTGTTCGGCTGTCCGCCGTAGATCATGGCGTACGAGGTCTGCCCTTCATCCGTCACCAGCATGCGCAGGAACTCGATCGCCATTTCGGGATTCTTCGCCTGCTTCAGCGAAATGAATCCCCATCCACCTTCACCGCAGAAAATCGGCGGTTCGCCTTCATGGATCATCGGTGCGCCCGCCATGCGATAGGTATAGCCCAGGTCCCAGGCAATCGGCATCGAAGGCGTGCCGTTCCCGCGCGCCAGCGCCACCTTGCCGGCCAGCGCCGCGTCGACGTGGTTCTGGTCCAGCTGCGTCTCGATGCCCAACTCCACCGGGCCCTCAACAAACAGCCTCATCGCCTCCATACCCTCTTCGGTATTTATGTTGAACTGCTTGTTCTCGAGGTCCCACCAGTCCATGCCCTTGGGGTCCAGCAGGGTTCGCAGAATGCCGAGATAGCTCATATCATCCCAGCCCTGGCTGCTCAGGCCCCACTTGGTCACTTTGCCCTCCTCTTCGACCTGCAAGGCCTTCCCCAGCTCCCACATGCTTTCGTAGCTTTCGAAGTAGACCTCACCGTTCAACGGCGGATACTGGTCTTCCAGCCCCAGCGCAATCACATCCTCGCTCGGCACATTGACCATGTTGCCCACGCCGTTACATTCGGTCGGCACGCCCCAGATTTCGCCCTGCCACATGTAGGCGCCAATCGCGTCGCCCACAAAGTCCTCGTCAGGATCGACGTCCATGTGGTTGTAGACCTGTTCCGTGCACGGAACCAGAGCCTGGTGCAGATGCAGGCTCGTCAACTGTTCACCCATAATGCAGGCAACGTCCGGTTGCGTTCCCGCCGCCAATGCAGCAATCACTTTGGGCGGGATCGGCCACGCCTGCGGCTGTACCTCAAACGTCCCTCCGCCCTGCGACGCGAACAGATCGGAAAGCCGCTGGTACGCCTCAACATGCGGGTCGTACTGCAAGCCCCACATGACGCCCTGGCGCTGCTCTTTGGGCACTGCCGCCCCGCCGCCCGCCATCTCCGTACCCGGCGCAACACACGCTGCCAGGAGACCGACTCCCGCCGCACCCGCCGAGACTTTCAGAAAATCTCTTCGACTGTGCATCTTTCCCTCCTTTGTCTAGGGTAATCAGCCAAGCTAGTCTGGAACACTCTCAGAGCAATAAAGACACGGAGCGGAGAGGAAGAACTGCTCTCTCTTTTCTCTCTCCTCTACACAAGGAGTGGAGAGCAAGAGAAGTCCTCTCACTCTTCACTCCTCTAGGTTTTCTCCTCGACTCTACGGTTCCAAGCCCAGTTCGCGCACGTCGCTCACATACTCCTGGTACTGAGCCTCGCAACGCGTCTGGATCAACTCCACTGCTTCCTCACTACCGATGTTGCCCTGCCGCACCTCTGACGCGCCCTCCGTGATGGCGGAGCCGATTTCGGCGATCGAGCCGAAGCCCACGCCCTCGAAAGTCGTCAGTGGCTGCAGATGCTCCTGCAGGATCTTTGCCATACCCACCTGGGGACCGTCAGGATCCGGGTGGGTGAAGTGATCGTAAACGCCGACCAAATCCTTCCAGGATGTATGGACTGCGCCGCCGTAGATCTTCGCGTATTCAAGCTGCCCTTCGTGCGTAACCAACATGCGCAGGAACTCGATCGCCATGTCGGGGTTATGGGACTGCTTCAGCGAAATGAAGCCCCATCCGCCCTCTCCGGCGAACAGCGGCAATTCACCCTCAAACACCATCGGCGCACCGCACATAACGTACGTGTAGCCCAGTTCCCAGGACATCGGCAGCGACGGCGTACCGTTGCCCCGTGCGAGAGCAACCTTGCCGGCTAGGGCCGCGTCGACGTGCGACTGGTCCAGCTGCGTCTCGATGCCCATCTCCACCGGTGTCTCGACGTAGAGACGCATCGCCTCCATGCCCTCTTCCGTATTGATATTGAACTGCTTGTTCTCCAGGTCCCACCAGTCCATGCCCTTCTTGTCGAGAAGGGTCCGCAGGATGCCGAGATAGCTCATGTCATCCCAGCCCTGGCTGCTCAGGCCCCACTTCACGACCTTGCCGTCCTCTTCAACCTGCAACGCCTGCGCCAGCTCCCACATGCTCGGATAGCTCTCGAAGAACACTTCGCCGTTCAGCGGCGGGTACTGGTCCTCCAGCCCAAGTGCAATCACATCTTCGCTGGGAACGTTCACCATGTTGCCGACGCCATTGGCCTCGGTCGGCACGCCCCAGATCTCGCCCTGCCACGTGTAGGCGCCGATCGCGTCACCCACAAAGGACTCGTCAGGGTCCACACCCATGTGGTTGTAAACCTGCTCCGTACAGGGGACCAGCGCTTGGTGCAGATGCAAGCTCGTCAACTGTTCGCCCATGATACAGGCTACGTCCGGCTGTGTCCCTGCCGCCAGCGCGGCAATCACCTTGGGCGGAATCGGCCACGCCTGCGGCTGCACTTCGTAGGTCCCGCCGCCCTGCGACTCGAACAGATCGGCAAGTCGCTGGTACGCTTCCACGTGGGGATCATACTGCAATCCCCACAGCACGCCCTGCCGCTGCTCATTGGGTATCGCAGCACCTCCGTCCGCAGGCGCCATCGGCGCCGCGCACGCTGCCAGCAGGCCAACGCCAGCTGCGCCCGCTGTCGTCCTCAATACTTCTCTGCGACTGTACAACCTTCTGGACATCTTGTCCCTCCTGAAAGAAAGTGAGTTTGAACACAGTTGATGCGTTCGTTTGAGGAGATACCTATCGCAATTGCGGCCATGTACAGTGCAGCCAGGTTACTGGTATGGCTGTAACCGCATCGGCCGCGAATGGAATTGTTTTCGAATGCGCTGCAGTTTGGCCCGAGAGGCATTCGAGGACCCTTAGGCAATTCTCAATTGAGAACGGTGACAAGAGGCTGAGACCTACAAGAAATACTACAGCCGGCTCCGGTGACGGCTGTCCCGGTTCGCTCTTGGTTCATGTACTACCGAGCATGGAAGGATAAATCGTGAATTGACGTGCCTGGCCGAGGTACTATACAATCGTTCCTGATTGTCGCCAACTACCAAAGAATTGCGTTACATCGACCCCAGAATGGCGGCGCCGCTATCTTATCACCGTCGTCAGCAATATCACAACAGCAAGAAATCTGGTCGGTTGCCGTCGGGGCGTTGCCCTTGCCCTCCTGATCCACCAACTTGCCCAGTATCGCCAAATGTAACCGGTGACATCTCGGGGCGTGGGAGGCGACCTATTGCTGACACGAAAAAAAACCAGGAGGGAATCCATGGTTCGGAAAACGACTTGGAGATGGATGACGTTAGTCCTTGTACTGGCTCTGGTCCTTTCAGGCTGCCAACCGGTACAACCGGCCGCCTCTGGCGACGACGCCGCAATGGCAGGCGAAGAAGTGGTAATTGCCGTCGGCATCGAACCGGTCAGTCTGGACGCTTGGCGCTCATTTGCCGGCACCGGCGGACCCGGCTTCCGCAACGCCATCGAGCAGCTGATCAACCGCGATTTCACAACCGGTGAGTTCGTCCCCATCCTGGCAACCTCCTGGGAGCGGCAGAACGACACCACCATTCGCTTCACGCTCCGCGAGGGCGTGACCTTCCACGACGGTTCGCCCTTCAACGCCGAAGCCGCCGCCGCCAGCATCAACCACACCTTCGACGCCGATAACGCCTTCGACCTGCTTGACTTCCTGGGCACGATGAGCGCCGAAGCCGTTGACGAATACACCCTCGATATTTCAACCCCGGAACCCGACCCTATCCTGCTCGGCAAGGTCGAGTGGGTAGGAATCTCCTCAGCCAAGCAACTGGCCGAAGATCCCGACTCCTACCATACCGAACTCATCGGCACCGGCCCGTACAAGTATGTCGAGTGGCGCAAAGGCGAGTCGATTACCTATGAGGCCAACCCCGACTGGTGGGGCCTGTCCCACCCGGACGACGCCCGCGGCGCACAGACCTTCAAGAACATTACTGTCAGGTTCCTGCAGGAAGACCAGGTACGGGTCGCCGCCGTACAGGCTGGAGAGGTCGATCTGGCCGCGTTCATCACGCCGGAACAGTGCCAGCTTCTCGGTGACGAAGCTGACGCCAGTTGCGTGTCCGCCCCTAGCGTCGAGACGATCTTCATCCGCATGGATACCAATAGCCCGCTACTGTCTGACCGGCGCGTTCGCCTCGCCTTCCAGCTGGCAATCGACAAGGAAGCCATCGTCGATAGCATCCTCGGCGGCGCGGCCACCGTCGCTAGCCAGATCGTCAACTCCTCTGCCACCGGCCACGACCCCAGCTTGGCCCCCTATCCTTATGACCCAGACCAGGCGCGCGAACTCTTGGCCGCCGCAGCCGCAGACGGCGTCCCCGTCGATATGGAGATCACGCTCGGCGCCCGCCATGCCGTCTTCCCCAGAATCGACGAAGTCATTCAGGCCGTTGCCTCCATGCTCACCGATGTCGGCTTCAGTGTAACCACCACCTTCTACGATCCCGAAGGTTTCGGACAGGTGATGCTGGTCAACATTAAGGACGTTCCCGAAGATCGGAACTTCGTCGCCATCCATCTGCATGGCAACGAAATCATGGACTATGCCTCCTCCTACCGATTCTATTACTCCTGCGAGGGCATCCTCTCCGTCTACTGTAACGAGGAAGCTGACGCCGTCTGGACGAAGGCGCTTCCCCTCACAGGTGATGAGCGCGAAATGACACTGCAGGAACTCAGTCGGATCGTGCACGAGGACGTCGCCATTGGTTACATAGGCCACCTCGATCTCGCTTACGGCCTCGGCGGCCGGATCGAATGGGCGCCCCAGCTTGATCACCGCATCCTCGTCAAGGAGATGACCCTGAAGTAAGTCGATTCAGATCTATGGTCATCTGCTGTATGTGACAAGAGCGGCTTCTGCCGCTACAATGTCCGCACAAATTGACCGCGGCGCTGCCGCCAGCGTCGCGGTCGATTTTCGCAACAAACTGATCCGCGCCCTGTAAGACTGATATCAGGGAAGTAAATTGTACAAGCGCTTACGCGCTAAATGCATGGTGCCGGATATAGTGGAGACTGACGATGAAGGAAAGCGGCCGGACAGGAATCATTTTGGCAGGCATGATCGGAGGCGCGCTGCTGGGTGGCGTCTTTGCCTGGCTATCCAGCGCGCGTAAAGATGAGGACGGCGAGACGGCACTCGAAACCATCGGCCCCGCCGAATACTTCCAGCTCGGTATCGGCGTTCTCACCCTGGCCCGGCAGTTTCAGTCTCTGCTCCAGCGAAAATTGTGATTTTCGCTGCCGTATTGTAGTTTGAACGCAGAATCGAACTCTTAAAGGAAATTGCGTTGACCTTCACAGGTAGACTCGGCAGCAGCAGCAGGCCAGTTCGCATCGCAGTCATCGGCGCCGGCCCCTCCGGATTCTACGCCGCCGGCGCTCTGCTGCAGCAAAAGGATAATCACGTCTCGATCGACCTCTTCGACCGTCTGCCCACCCCCTACGGGCTGGTCCGTTACGGCGTCGCCCCCGACCACCAGAAGATCAAGTCCGTCACCCGCATCTATGAGCGCACGATGAAGGACAGCCGCGTCCGCTACTTCGGCAACGTCGATCTCGGCTCCGATGTCTCGCACGCAGACCTCAAGTCGCACTATGACCAGATCGTCTACGCCGTCGGAGCCCAGTCCGACAAGCGGCTCGGCATCCCCGGTGAAGACCTGGCGGGCAGCTTTTCCGCCACAGAGTTTGTCGCCTGGTACAACGGCCATCCCGACTTCCGTCACTTTGACTTCGACCTGAGCGTCGAGAGCGTCGCTGTGATCGGCGTCGGCAATGTGGCCATGGATGTAACCCGTATCCTCGCCAAATCGGTCTCCGAACTGGAAACAACCGACATTACCGACTACGCTCTCGAGGAGCTGCGGGATAGCAACGTCAAACGCATTCACATTTTCGCCCGCCGCGGCCCTGTGCAAGCCAAATTCACGAATCCGGAGATCAAAGAGCTGGGCGAGCTGGAGATTGCCGACGTGATCGTCAACCCGGCCGATCTCGTCCTTGACCAAGCCAGCCAGGCCGAGATGGAAGGCGACCGAACCGCCCGCCGCAACCTCGAAACCCTGCAGGAGTTGGCCGGCCGCGGCGCCACTGGCAAACCGAAGCAGATCATATTCCACTTCCTGCGCTCGCCAACCGAAATCACCGGCGAATCAGGCGCGGTCAGCGCCATCACCACCGAGAAGAACGCCTTGCAGGAGACTGAGTCAGGCTATATCGCCTGCCGCGGCATCGGCACCTACGCAGAGTACGACGTGGGACTGGTGTTCCGCTCCATTGGCTACCGCGGCATCCCGATTCCAGGCGTACCCTTCTATGACCGTTGGGGCATCATACCCAATGAAAAGGGCCGTGTGACCGTCGAACACGGCGGCGCAGTCGTGCCCGGCGAATACACTGTCGGCTGGGCCAAACGCGGCCCCACTGGCGTGATCGGCACCAACAAGCCCGATGCCGTGGAAACAGTTAGATTGATGATGGAAGATGTGAATAACGCCGCCGCTTCACTTCCCGGCATCCCTGTCGCGCGAGGCAACTCCGGCCCGCACACCGACGGACATGGCCGGCCTGGCGACATCATCCCCCTTCTGAAGAAAAGGGGCGTGGACTTCGTCTCCTTTGCCGACTGGCAGATTCTTGAGCAGATCGAGAACGAGCGGGGCGCACTGCGAGGGCAACCGCGGGTGAAAATTACCGACGTCGACGAAATGCTGCGCCTGATTCAGTCCGCCAAGGTAGAGCCCGTCCTCCCATAGCGTTCCGCATCCGGCGCTGTCTGAGCCCTGGTCAAAATACCTGAAATTGCAAGCTGATGCTTCAGCCTGTATGTTCGCTGTCGTCTTCAGTCCGCGGTTCGAGTAGGGCGTCCATCTCCTGCGTCTCCTCTTCACTTTCCCCGCTCGCAGCCTGGCTCGCATCCGCCTGACTGTCCACATCTGTTTGGAGACTTACGCCTTCCGCGTCCATCCCTTCCGCAGCCCCGTCTTCCGGTATGGAAAGCGCCTCTGATTCATCCTGCTCCCATGTTTCGTCATATTCCCAATCATCCGACTCGGGAGTCAAACTGACCGGAACATGGGCAGGCAACGAGGCCTTGATCTCCGTGTCGGACCCATCTCCCCAGTAGGAGGTCACCGACGCCAGCACCGGCAGATCATCCAGACTGAGCATTGAATTGGTTCGTTTTGGCAACGTCACCCTCTCTTCCAATTCTACTGGGCGTTCTTTGATCTCAGGTTCCTGTCTTTCAGGCGCCGCCAGGAGCGCGTCCGGCCCTTCTGGCAGCTGGTTCATCTTCCTGTATAGCTGCGCCAGCGCCGGGCCGACTGCATCCAGTGGAAGTTGGCTCCGTACCGGCGTGTCCGATGTTTCCCACAACTCGGCCAGTTCCTCGAAATCCCACACTGCCGACAGCACGCTCTCGCTGCGAAAATTAGACGACTCCACAAGAATACCGCTTGCCCGCGGCGTAAGCTCCTGGGGAGCCAGCACCGACGAACGCCCAACGAAGGGATCCCGCTGGCGGCGGCTGAACTCATTATGGCCGACCAGAAAACTGATCGCGGCAAACAACTGGTTATCCTGCATTCGCGCCAGCATCCCGGCCCGCAGCTTCTCGTACAACACCCGCTCCGTGGCCGCGCCTTGTCCAATCAGCAACTCTGCACCCTGGTAGGCCAGCAGCCGCCCCACTTCCGGGTAGAGCAGGTCCCCGCCCAGCATCAACCCGATCCTGCCAACAGGCGACGGAATGACGTTCCACTCGTGGCCGGGCTGGGCCAGATCCTCGTCCTCAGGGTGCAGTACCCGTTTAGCCTGGTAGCCCAGCCGTTCTCCGCCGGGGCCGTACACAACCGTCAGGTTCCGCAGCACGCCGTCCAGCGGGTCCGGCAGGTAAGCGCTCGGCGCAACCAGCGTAACGTCAAACTCCTGCGCCAGCCCGCCGAAGACCTCGTCGTACGCCTCCCACACCATTTCCGGCTGTGTCGTCAGCAGTGCCCCCGCCATCTGCCGGAAATCGGTGTTGAACCATCCGGCCAGCGCCCCCGAAACGCCTCCGCTGATCTTCAGCAACAAGCTTGACTGCCGCCGCCGCGCCAGGTCCGCTCGCTTGAGCAGGTTCGCCTGGAATCCGCCCAGAAGAGGCGGGATCACCATCACCCCGGCAAGTTCAGGGAAGACCACCAGCCGCGCCCGTTTGTTCTCCGCCGCCCGCAAAAACCTGCGCAAGTCCTCGCGGTACTCCTCCAGCGTCTGCGGCAACCGCATCTTCTGTTGTATGCACGCGACGATCAACGTCTTCATTTGAGGCAGTCTGGCCGTTTCCCGGTCTCAGCGCCTGCCCGTATCGCAGCAAACCACTGCAATACGGACAACGTTATCCAAATTGCATCGGGTTCCATAATACCACTAAAGGTATACGAAACTTGAATAAGGTGGGGGGAACCACGGTGGAGATTCGAGGGGGCAATGGGTCTTCCAACTACAATCTTGTTTTTTCGACAGGCTCTACTTTCCCAGTGACATTCTCTGCACGCGCGCCCGGCAGTCCAAGGGGTTCGCTTTCGATAAGAGACAACTTTTGGCTTCCGTCTCGATCAGGGGGCGAGCAGTTCAAGCCTCCCCTCCCGAAGAGCCACAATCCTTTGCCAGGACCTTCCCGGGCCGCTGACTCTCATCGCAAGCGAATCGCCGACCCTAACCCGGAACTCCCAGCCAGCCTCCAAATTGCCCCGGTGGTGCCCCAGTCACGCAACACGCATTACGCAACGCGCACTACGAAATACGCCTCTACCCCTTATATGCCCCAATAATGTCAATGATCAACTTGACATCCTTGCGCGCTTGCTCCAGCGACGTGCGCGAAGTCTTGCCGTTGACGATACAATCGTGGAAGTGACGCAACTCCTGCACAAACGCGCTGTCCCAGTCGATATACGGCTCGGTCCGGTAGGTCCTGCCCTCTCCGTCGATCCCCTGAATCGACACCGTCGACAGGATGCCCCGCGAAAAACCAGTCGGGTACGCGACAACAACCCGCTTGTCGTCGCCGTAGATCTCCAGTGTCTCCTTGAAGTCCCACAGATCGGGCAGATCGATCCATGTGCCCACACAACGCGCGCCGTTCTCATAGACCAGCGTGAATGTAACGGCCCGACCCTCCTGCCAGATCTCCGTATGCGACACCTCGACCGGCAGACCCATGATCTCGCGCAAGCCGTACAGGTCGTGTATCATGCTTCCCGACAGCAGATGGAATGCCCGTTCTACGTGGGGCGGCACCTCGCCGATCGCCTGCTCTCGTGCCGCCTGCCTCCCTTCCATCGCGCTCTCGATCGCCCCCTCCGGCAGATCACCAAAGCTGCGCACGTCGAACTGTTGCAGATGCAACGCATTGTTCGGGTGCAGATGATTGATCTGCACAAAGCGCACATCCATATCGGCCGCTTCCTGCTTTGCCCGCTCAAACGCCGGGTCATAGACCTTCATGTAGCCCGCCTGCCCCACTGTCCCCGCGCGCCTGCACGCCTCAATCATCTCGTCGCACTCCTGCAACGAAAAGCACACCGGCTTCTCCACAAAAGCGTGCTTGCCCGCGTAAAATGCGTCAACGGCCACACCCTTCTTCGGGTCCGTCTGGCAAAGCAGCACCGCCTCCACGTCGGATGCCAGCAGATCGCGGTAGTCCGTGAAGTACTGGGGCACGTGAAAGCGGTTGGCCACGTACTGGGCCGCGCCTTTCGACACGTCGCATACAGCAGTCACCTCAAACTCGTCCTGCAGTTCTTTCAGGTTGGGCATATGATGCACTTGGGCAATCGCCCCGCATCCAATGACGCCAATTTTCACTCGTCTCACTTGCTCTTCTCCGGTCGGTGGTCAGTGGCAGTCGGTGTGTTGGTCGTTGCAGGCAAACTAGGGACCGGTATATTCCGTGTCCACAGGGCGCGAAGTAAAGCTGTTCCAAACATCTGCCAGCGCGAAGGCACGCCGGAATGCCGGATAAAGAGATGCCCAGATCTCGTCGCGGGCCGCGAGGGCAGCTTCTTCATCCCCCGCCTCCCGTGCCGTCCGAAATGCCGCGATCTGTGCCCGCTGCGTCTCCGTACTCGCCTCGACCGCCTCCAACCACGCTTCGGCCGCAGCCAGCTGCTGGTCGAGCAACTCGTCGGTCGGCGTTTCGCGGTCCGGCTCAACGTCGTAGCCGGTATTCAGCACGAATCGGGGCGCCTTCTTCGTGCCGTCCTCATTCCACATCGTATGCGTCGGCTGAATGTGCGGCGTGACCGACAGATACATGATGACCGGCTCGTCCCCCACATTGCGCACCTGGTGCATCTCATCCGTGAGCGCAATACACATCTGGCCCGGCCCCAGCACCTCAGCGTGACCCTCAATCGTGAACTCTGCTTGCCCCTGCAATATCAGGAAAATCTCATGGCCCAGATCATGCGTATGGCTCTGCGCGGTGTGGCCCACGTCGACCTGCAAAAAGCGGGCGCGGATCTCCGGCGTTGTCAGCACATTGCGAATGTCTTTATGGAAGTCCAGAACCTGGAAGGGCACGGCTTTCTCCTTATTCGTTTCTCACTGTTGAAGGTGAAATCCTGGTAGATCGCGGGTGTTCTTGGGAAGATGATTCCTGCTACGGAACCGCAGCCTCAATCAATTCGCCGCCGCAGCTTCGGATCAAGGAAATCCCTGAAAGCGTCGCCAAAAAGATTGGCGGCCATGATCGCAATCGTGATCGCCACCCCTGGAAAAATCACCAGCCACCATGGCGGCCGAAACGCCGCCGCCAGCACACCGCCCAGCATATTGCCCCAGCTCGGAGCCGGCGGCGGAATTCCCATCCCCAGAAAACTCAACGCCGACTCCGCGAAAATCGCGCCCCCCAGATGCAGCGTCGCCACCACCAGGATCGGCGCAACCGCCTGCGGCGCAACATGGCGCACCATGATCCGGACATTCGACGCCCCGATCATCTTGGCCGCTTCGACGTAGGAGGTCTCCTTGATCGAAAGTACCACCGCACGCGTAATCCGCGTGGCCGAGGGAATCCGCGTTACCGAGATGGCGACGATTACCGTCACCAGCCCCGCCCCCAGCACGACCAGCAGTAGCAGCGCCAGGATCAGGCCGGGAAAGGACATCAGCACATCCACAACCCGCTGGCTGATCAAATCGAATCGCTGCCCCAAATAGCCGCTCGCAATGCCCCATACAAATCCAATCAGATCGCCGACGAATACGGCCGTGATACTCACGATCAGCGTAATGCGCGCACCGTAAATGATGCGGCTCAGCAGGTCGCGCCCCAACTGATCGGTACCCAGAATGTGCTCTGCGGTAGGCGCGGCGCGAATCGCGGCGTAGTCGGCTTCCAGCGGATCGTAAGGCGAAAGAATAGGTGCAAAGACAGCCATCACGAACATCAGCAGCCAGATGCCCACCGCCACCATCCCGATCGGCGAGGACTGCGCAAACCGTCCCACTGCGCTGCTGAATCGAAGCAAGACATGCGGGCGCTGGCTCTCTATATCGAGAACAGTTCCTTTGGAATCGGCAGGCGCCGCGCTGGTTGTAGCCATGTCGGCTTCCTCAATGTGTGGATAGTGGCCTGTTTTCAGAGGGTGGCGGCTGACGTAAGCTGTGCCGCTGCCCACAGCTCCCTATCCACTACTCGTAGCGAATGCGGGGATCGAGAAACGCGTAACTCAGATCGACAAGAAGATTGATAATGACGTAAATCAAGCCATACAGGAGAACGAGGTTTTGGATCATCATCCAGTCCCGCTCGGTCATGCCTTGCACCAGCAGCTTTCCAAGGCCGGGCACCGCAAACGCCGTCTCCACCGAGACCGCGCCCCCCAGCAAACCGCCCAGCGCTAGCCCCGTCGTGGTGACGACCGGCAGCATCGCGTTCTTGAAGACATGACGCCACACCACCAGCGTCTCCCGCAGACCTTTGGCCCGCGCCGTCCGAATATAATCCTCGAACAACACCTCCAGCGCCGCCGAACGCGCCATGCGCGCCGTCGCCGCCGATAGGCCCAGCCCCAGCGCCATGGCTGGAAGCACTGTCATCGAAAGATTGCCTAACGGGTCCTCCCACAGTTGGATTATCGTAATCGGAGGCCGCCAGGTAAAGACCAGAACCGAAAAAAGAATGATCAGCAGGCCCAACCAGTAGCTTGGCACCGCGATAAAGACCGTTATTCCGACACGCGACAGATGGTCCATCAGTGAATTGCGCCACATCGCACTGAGCATCCCGATCGGCACCCCAATCAGCCATGAGAGCAGGACGGCCATGATAGCAATCTGCGCTGATATCGGGCCCCGCCGCAAGATCATGCCGCTGATCGGCTCCTTGTTCCAGAAGGATGAACCCATATCTCCGCTGATTACCTGCCGCATCCAATCGTAATACTGAATGTAATAAGGCTGATCCAGTCCAAGACTGGCGCGCACGGCCTGCAGCTCTTCTTCACTCAGAACATATATCCCGTCCGACTCCGACACGATCAACTGCAGCGGATCGCCCGGGATAACCCGCATCGCCAGAAAGATCAGTACGGTGACGCCAAATATGGTCGGGATGGCGATCAGCAGGCGGTTTAGAAGGTACTTTGACATGAGCGTATGAAGGGGTTCAGCTTTTCTTCATCGAATGGGCGGCCCAACAGCCCGGCGACCGGGCATCGTCGCGCCGCCCATTCTATTTTCAACTGGTCGCAACCTTCACGGCTGACGAAGACAGCGTACTGTTGCCGTACCCTGCATCTTCAAAGACTCTGGACCACAGGCAACGGTCGCTTTTCTATGCATCAGGATCGATCCAGACAGTCTCCATGCGGCCCCACTCGGCGAAGATACGCCGGTCCAGAGCTAAGCCATGAACGCGATTGTTCCACATCGGCAGGTGGTAAGTGTAGCCGACCAGGTACTCCGGCGGGTTCTCGTCAAGCAGATTCTGCGCATCGGCGATCTGACCTGTGCGAGTCTCGACGTCCAGTTCTACGTCGATCGTGGCCAGCAGTGCGTCGAAGTCCGGATTGCTGTAGCCGCCGAAATTCTGCGAACCTCCGGTGGCCCACCACAGGTTGCCGCGCGGCGAGATGTCGGAAACACTGTGCCCGCGCGTGTGCACCATCAACTGGTAGTTGCCCGACTGCTGTTCAGAGCCAAGCAGTGCACGTTCGACAATGCGGATCTCCGTCTCGATGTTCAGATGACGCTTGAGCATGTCCTGGAAGGCGGGGGCCAGCAGTTCGCCCTGGGGCCCTGCTGCCGCCAACAGTTCGACGCCCGAAAGTCCGTCACCGTATCCGGCATCGGCCATCAGCTGCTGTGCCGTCGCGATATCCTCTTCTTTGTCCGCCCTGTAGCCAGGCATCGTTGACAACTCCTCTGGCGTAGTGGCGTAGGGGTCACCCTGGGGTACCCAGCGCGTAATGTTGATCAGCTCCTGCGTGCCGAACGCCGCTGCTAGGTTATGCTTGCTGACCGCCAGATGGATCGCCTTACGCACGCGGGCGTCGTCAAAAGGAGACTCGCGATTATTGATGAAGACCCAGTACGCGCCGAAGTTGGCGAGCTGGTTGGCCTGCACAGATTCAGGACGATTCTTGCCCTCGTCCCACGTCTCTTTGGCGACGTTCCACGACATGTCAGCCTGGTCCGTAAGCACCGCCGTACCGCGGTCAGACCACGCCGGCACGTGCAGCAACTCGATCCCGTCAACATAGGGTAGCTCAGGATCCCAGTAGTCCGGGTTGGCCTCAAGGATCCACTTCTCCGCCGGCAGATGGTCGACAAAGCGGAACGCGCCCGTCCCCGGGGCGATGACCTCACGCAGATCGTAGTTGTGCTCTTCCAGCGACTTCTTCGAATAGATCAACGCATTCGTCGGCGTCAGCAGGTTAAGGAAGAACGGTCGCGGCGAATTCAGATTGAACCGCACCGTCATGTCATCCACAGCCTCAACCGAGTCCACAAAAGTGAAGTTGGCCTTCAGTGGGCTGACAATGCCTTCCGGCGGGTCAAGAATGCGATTGAATGTCGCTACAACGTCCTGGGCGGAGAACGCTTCGCCGTCATGGTACGTGACACCCTCGCGCAGCGCAAAGGTGTACGAAAGACCGCCCTCTCCTACCTCCCAGCTCTCGGCCAGGTCGGGGATGATCGTGCGCAGTCCGTCTACCAGATTGTTGCGTACCAGGTTGTTGTACATGTGGCTCAGGACATGCGTGCCGCCGCCCTGGTGGGCGTCAAAGTGCGACATCGTCACACCGAAAGCCGTCCGCAGCGTGCCGCCGCGTACAGGGCTGCCTTCCGGCCGCATCATGCCGGCCCCGGCAACAGCCTCAGGTGTCGGTACCGCCGTCGGTGCGGCAGCGGGAGCGGCCATCTCAGCGGGCGCCCCGGCCGCGCATGCGGCCAGTGCTGATGCAGCGGCGCCTGCTGCCATCATCTTCAGAAAAGTACGGCGGCCAACATTGCGAGCTTCGCTGTCCGCCTGCGGGGGCGTGTTCGACTTACTTGTCATTGCTTTGGCTCCTGTTCACGTGGTGATTTGACCGATTACCTGAATCACAGGTGTTTCCTGTTGGAACTTCTGCCCTCTCATTGCACCACCGTTCAGGCTGCAGCAACTGTCAATGAGCCTGGCGAATGCGGCAATTCCAGAATTCAGATTTCCAGCGGGATTCACTCCGGTTCAGAGATCGTGGTACATTATAGGTTAAGAGAAGATCAGCGCCAAAAGAAACTCTGTTCATTTTCTGCGGGACCACTCCAGACTTTAGACGAAAAACTGGTCCCGCAACCATTACGACCCTTACTATCTCCGTAACACCTTCTCACTACCAAACTCTCAGCCACCTTGCCACGGAGCACCAGACCCATGCTGGCAGACATCTCAATCATCACCAACGCGCGCACCGGCCGCGTCTCTTCCTGGGACATCACCGGCCGCAACCAGGATCGCTGGACCATCCCAGCAGGCGAGTCTCGCGTCCTCGCCGACATCCACGGACCCGGCCTCCTCACCCACATCTGGATGACGCAGCGCAACCACTACCGCGACTGCCTCCTCAAAATCACCTGGGACAACGCCGACCACCCCAGCGTCCTCGCTCCCTTGGGCGACTTCTTCGGCCTGGGAAACGCGCTCGTCAACTCCTACCAGTCCCAGTTGTTCACCGCTTCCACGCGCTGGAACAACCAGTTCGAGGCCGGCTGCGCTCTCAACTGCTATGCTCCCATGCCCTTCCGCGAGCGCGCCGTCGTCGAGCTGATCAACGATAGCGCCGAAGACCACATGCAGTACTTCTACTTCGACTATGAACAGGTCGACGACCTGCCCGCGGCAAACAGCTACTTCCACGCCGAGTTCCGCCGCACCAACCCCTTCGGCGGCTGGGGACACGAGATCACTGTCAACACGCCGGAGTCCAATATCGTCAACAAGGAGAGGCAGGCATGGGAGGACAACTATCTTATCCTGGAGACCCACGGCCGCGGCCACTACATCGGTTGCACACTGTCCGTCACCAACTTCCAGGGAACCTGGTGGGGCGAAGGTGATGAAATAATCTGGGTGGACGGATACAAGTGGCCGCCTGACATCCACGGCACCGGCAGCGAGGACTATCTGAACCAGGCCTGGGGCATGCAGAGAAACGCCTTCCTCCGCAATGGTTCATCGATTTTCGAGGAAGACACCGGAGGCTACCAGTCCTCCTATGTGCTCCACCTCGAAAACCCCGTGCGTTTCCAGAAAGAGGTCAAAGTTACGATCGAGCACGGCCACGGCAACCATCTCGCTAACGAAATGTCCTCCGTTGCCTACTGGTATGCCGCCGATCCGGCAAAGGCAGTCGACCTGCCCCCTGTGGCGCAACGCCAACCCGTTTTGCGTGACAATCAGGGCAACTGGCTTTACGACGACAACAGCCTTGTTCCCGGCAGGAGCGTCCCCGTCAACGAGGAAATGAAGGCTATGAAGAAACGGTGGGCGCAGGCCAACCCCCCCGGCTGATCCGGCCTAATTCTCTTCCAGGGGCGTCATCTGACGGTACTTCCCACCGTAGAACAGCACCGGCTCACCCGCATCGTACTCCAGGTACTCTACCTGCCCGATGAATAGCGTATGGTCGCCCGCGGGATGAGCATCTACCACCCTGCACACGAAATAGGCCAGCGCATCGGGCAGAACTGGGTATTCTTCGCGGCGCTCGAACTCGACCTCCAGCCCCTCTACCGGCCAGCCCGCGAAATGGCTGCTGTAATCTTCCTGGTCGTGGCGCAGGATGCTGACCGCATAACGGCCGGTCTGCTGCAACAGATCATGCAGCCTCGCCTTGTGTCCGACGGACACCACCAGCAGCGGCGGGTCCAGCGAGACCGACATGAATGCATTGGCCGTCATGCCGTGCACGTCACCGTCCAATTCGGTCGTAACAACCGTGATTCCTGTCGCGAACAGGCCGCAGGCATTCCGCAACTCTCGTGGGTCTATCTCGGTAGAACTGTTTTCAGTCATCTGTAGGTCCGTGGCGCCTTCTGCGCGGTGAGCGCAACGCTGAAGCCTGGCCCGCCGGCAGCGTAGCGCATGGGTTTTGCAAATCTTAAACGGTATCTGAGGTAAACTCAAATCTACCGTCAGAATTGACAAATGAAACGCCAGTGGTAGGATACCACGAAACTGGCCGGATGTTGGAGTCGGCAGAGACTCTCCCGCATCTGGACGAATGGGCAGACTGCAACACGCGAGCGTGCATTATGGCTGACGAACGTTACTTTGTGACTGGGGCATTGGGCTGCCTGGGGGCCTGGGTAGTGCACAATCTGGTCCGCGAAGACATCGATGTTACCGTCTACGACCTGGGACAGAGCACACACCGGCTCGAGCTCCTCATGGAGCCGGACGAGATCGCCCGCATCCACTTCGTCAAGGACGATATCACAGACACCGAGGCTGTCGCCCGCGCCGTCGTAGAGAGCGGGGCCAACCGCATCATTCACCTGGCCGCCCTCCAAGTGCCCTTCTGCAAGGCCAACCCCACGCTCGGCGCCGCCGTGAACGTCGTCGGCACCGTCAACGTTTTCGAGGCCGCCAAGCAGGCCGGCATCTCGTCCGTCGTCTACGCCAGCAGCATGGCCGTCTACGGCGGCGCCGAACTCTACGGGCCCGAAGTCCAGGACGGCGACCTCCTCCACCCCCTCAATCTTTACGGAGTCTACAAAAGCGCTAACGAAGGCACGGCCCGCATCTACTGGCAGGACGACGGCATCGCCAGCCTCGCCCTCCGCCCCTACACCGTCTACGGCCCCGCACGCGATCAGGGCATGACCTCTACCCCCACCCAGGCCATGCTCGCCGCCGCCAAGAACGAAGCCTACCATATCTCCTTCGGCGGCACCTGCGGCTACCAGTATGCTGACGACGTCGCCCGAACATTCATAGAGCTTGCCCGCCTTCCATTCGAAGGCGCAGAGGTCTTCAATATCCGCGGCAGCGTTGCCCATATGTCCGAGATCGTAGACGCAATCGTTGACGCCGAACCCAATGCAGCCGGCCGCATTACCTTCGAAGACACGCCCCTTCCCTTCGCAGAGGCCCAAAATGAACAGCCCCTGCAAGACCTGCTCGGGGAGGTGCCGTACACCCCCCTGAAAGAAGGCGTCGCCCGCACAATCGCCCATTTCAAGCGTGCGCTCGTCACGGGCAGAATCCAATAACCTTCGACCCCACCGGGCCGCGAACCCGCATAACCTGACTTCACCCTTTCCAACCAATTCGCCGAGGAGCAAAACAGATGAGATGGTTGCGCTTTGAGCATAACGGAAAAACAGTCTACGGCGCCGCCAGCGGCGACACCATCGAGGTAACCGACGCCACCTGGTGCGACATCCTCGCCGGCAAAACCGGTTCCGTCACCGACTCCGTCGACCGGGGCAGCGTAGACCTCCTCTGTCCCATGGACCGGCCCGGCAAGATCGTCGCCATCGGCCTCAACTACCTGGACCACTGCCGCGAAACCAACACACCGCCCCCCGATCGACCCGTCATCTTCACCAAGTTCACAACCAGCATCGTCGGCCCCGGCGACGAGATCGTCTGGAGCCCGCAGCTCACTGCCGAAGTCGACTACGAAGCCGAACTGGCCGCAGTCATCGGCAAAACCGCCCGCCATGTCAGCCGCGATGACGCCCTCGACTACGTCGCCGGCTACACCTGCTCCAACGACGTCAGCGCCCGCGATCTCCAGCTCGGCGACCCCCAATGGATCCGCGGCAAAAGCCTCGACACCTTCTGCCCCATCGGCCCCGCCTTCGTCACCGCCGACGAGGTCCCCGATCCGCAGGATCTCGGCATCCGCTGCCTCCTCAACGGCGAAGTCATGCAGGAGAGCAACACCCGCGAGATGATTTTCAGCGTCGCCGAGCTGATCGAGTTCAGCTCCAACGCATTCACCCTTGAGCCGGGCGACGTCATCCTAACCGGTACCCCCCACGGCGTCGGCATGGGCCGCGACCCCCAGGTCTGGATGAAAGACGGCGACACCGTCGTCATCGAAATCGAGAAACTGGGCCGCCTTGAAAACACCTGCCGCATGGTCTGAGCCCATCCCTCGCAACGCTTCTAATGCAAAAAAGCCCTGGCAATCGCCGGGGCTCTTTTTGTCCCACCTTTCAGTAGGGGCAACTGTGGGTACTATATGAAGCAAGGCCCTTCGCGCAGACTCCTGTCCCCACTGGACGCCCGATCTCCCCTCTCTCTTTTCTGTTCTCTCCTCACCTTTAACCGGCCCTTAGCTGGGTATTGCGCCGGCCTTAACACTCCTTTGCAACACTTAGCAACAGTGCATTTTCATGCTATAATCGCACCACCAACAGAATATGTTTTCTGATTCGAGCAGACGCCGCGTTCCCCATCCAGTTCAATTAAGGAGGATCCAATGAACCATCAACGTTTTTGGCCGCTGGCACTCCTGATCGCGCTTGCCCTAGTCGTCTCCGCCTGCGGAACGACTGCGGCCCCTGTTCAGGTTGATACCGCCGCCGCCGACGAGGCCGCGCCGGCCGCCGATGAGATCATGACCGTCAACCTCGTGGCCCGCTGCAAGGCCAGCCCGCCCTACGAGAACGGCCGCTGCGACAACCTGACCGCCGCCGTGGACGCCGTCAACGCCGAACTCGAAGCCAGTGACGACAACCGCCGTATCACTCTCGAAACCATCCAGGACGACACCGGATGGGGCGACTACAAGACCGAGTTCGAGTTGGCCTCCGACGCCGGCGAGGCCCCCGACATCATCGTCTCCGGCCACGAGCATATCGGCGACTGGGCTACCGCCGGCTACCTGGTCGACATCTCCGAGCAGGTAAACAGCGGCGAATTCGCCGAATTCGAGGATGTCATCGACTCTCTCTGGGAATCGACCATGCTCAACGGCAAGATCTGGGGCATCCCCCAGGACGCCGAAGCCCGCCCTCTTTACTTCAGCAAGTCGCTCCTGAGCGAGCTGGGCTGGAGCGCCGAAGAGATCGAAGCCCTGCCCGGCCGCATCGAAAGCTGCGACTATACCTGGCAGGATATGTTTGACACCGCCGAGCAGGCCGTCGCGGCCGGGGTAGTCGCCGAAGGTGAAGGCTGGTGGCATCGCCCCTCCAACGGGCCCGACTTCCTCTACTACTACTTCGCCGCCGGCGGCGAAATCGAGAGCGACATGGACGCCCTCGTCTTCGACACCGCCGCCGCCCAGACCGTCTATGAGCTGCTCCACAACGCCGCTCACGAGCGCAAAATCATCACGCCCAACAAGCTGGACGGCGATTGGGACTACCACAAAGAGTACACCTCCAGCTTCACCAACGTGATGTTCGTCTTCGAGGGCACCTGGCGCTGGGCAAGCTGGCACACCAACTATCTCCAGGATCAGGGCGGTGAGGACTATCTCTTCGAAAATGTCGGCTTCGCGCCGATTCCCTGCATGGAAGGCGGCATCGGCAAACCCATCACTCTGACCCATCCCTTGGTCTACATGATCAGCACCCAGAGTGAACACCCGGACCTGGCGCTTCTCCTCCTCGCCAAGACGACCGTCAAGGAGTTGAACACGCCCTACGCGGTCGAGAGCGGCCACCTGGGAATCCTCAAGTCACAGGCCGACCACGACGCCTACACGAGCGCCGAATTCCTGAGCGCCACGCTCCCCCTCTTGGACCACACGACCTTCTTGCCTAACAGCCCGTACTGGAGCGCCTGGTCGGAGGCCTACTACCTGGGCATCCAGGCCGTCGAGTCCGGCGATCTCTCACCCTCAGAAGCGATAGAGGTCGTCGTCGAACAGCTCCAGAACGAACTGGGCGACAACGTGATTATTGAGTAGAGTCAGGCCGGAGAACTGCAAAGTGGAGAGTGAGGCATTCCCCCCTCATTCTCCCTCTTTCCTTCCTTTACAACCGTCCCATGTCGACGAATTCTACAGAATCGGTAACCCAGCCCCCCGGCGCCGGCCGTGGACGTTGGCTGCTCTTGGCTGCCGGTCTGGTCCTCCTGGGCTGTTTCGTGCTGCCCTGGCTGCGTTTCGTCATCATCGCCGATCAGCGCGTTGCCCTCTCGCTGACAGGGCTGCAAGCTGCAACCATTGGCCTCGTAGAGACAACCGACGGCGGACTCCTCTACCGTAGTTCGTTCTGGCTGATCTTGGCTCCCCTGGCCGGCGTCTTCGGGCTGGCGCTAGGGGCGCTGAACCTGTTCCCGGGCCGTTCCGCCCCATGGCAGGGCCTCCTCGCCCTCTTCATCAGCGTAGCCTCGTCCGTAGCCGTGTGGGGCGCATTCGCCGCCTCGCAGGAAGTAGCCCAAAAGGAAAAAGTAGCCGTCGAGGCCCAGTGGGGACTTTCTGTCGCCTTCATCGCGCTGCTGCTGCTTCTGATCGGCGCCCTCATCCTGCTGCGCGAGGCCAGCATCCAGAAACCCGCCTTCCGCGCCGCGCTCGACGCGCTCAACTTTATGACCCCGGGCACCGTGCTCGTCATCGTCTTCTTCTTCCTGCCTGCTATCATCCTTTTCATTCTCAGCCTCACCGATCTCTCCAGCGCCAACTTCAGCGAGCCTTGGACCTATGTCGGCTTCGACAACTACAAGCGCATGTTCAGCGACCGCTTCTTCCCCAAGATCCTGCGCAATACCTTTCAATACGTCGTACTTACCCTTCTCTTTTTCAACGTCGGCCTGGCCCTGCTGCTCGCTCTTCTGACGGCCCATGTCAGCCGCCGAGTCGGCTTTCTCTTCCGCCTGCTTTGGCTGCTGCCGCGCATCACCCCCTCCGTCGTCTACATCGTCATGTGGCAGCGTATCGCCCAGCAGCCTCCCTACGGCATCCTCAATCAGTTTCTCGGCTGGCTCGGCGTCGAAAACCAACCCTACTGGATCCCCGAAGCGCCATGGGTCTTCGTCGTGCTCGTCAACGGCTTCGTCGGCGCCTCCTTCGGCATGATCATCTTCACCTCCGCCATCGAAGCCATCCCTGCCGACCTGATCATCGCCGCCAAAGTGGACGGCGCCGGGGACCTCGCCCTCATCCGCGACATCACCCTGCCTCTGCTGCGCTGGCCCCTGCTCTTCGTCGTCACCTACCAGACGCTCTCGCTGCTCGTCTCCTTCGAGTATATCCTCCTCCTCACAAACGGCGGGCCGGGCCTCTTTACCACCGAGGTGTGGGCGCTCACTGCCTACAAGCGCGCTCTTCAGACCTATTTCGGCTCGAACCAGTGGGCCTACGGCGCCGCCTGGGGCTTTGTACTCGTTCTGATCGGCGCCATCCTGTCCGTAATCTATCTGCGCGTCTTTCGCTTCAACGACCTTGTCCAGGAACCAAAAATCGATGTGTTGTAAGGCGCAGAAGACTTATTTTCCCGTCCGTAGCCAAAGAACATTCCGGATGGAACGAAGACAAATTGAGATGCGAAGGGACGGAATATGCGTAGTGGAGTAGGGCCGGTAAAGGTCTCGGGTACGCTCTCCACCGTCCAAATGACCCTGAGCTCCAAGCGTATTTCGCCCGGACAGGCACTCCCCTATCTCCTGCTCACTCTCACGATCATTCCAATCCTCGCCGGATATGCCTGGGTCCTTGTCGCCACCTTTTCCCAGCGTACCAACGGCCTCCTCCCTCGCGACGCGCAGGGCAATCTCGGCGGTCTCACTCTCCAAAACTGGCAATTTCTTGCCGAGCCCGATGTCTGGAAGGCCACGCTCAACTCCTTCGGTATCGCCATGAGCATGGTCATCGGTGTCGGCGCCATCTCTGCCCTCGCCGCCTACGCGCTCTCCCGCATGAACTTCCCCGGCCGCAAGGGCTTCCTCGGCATGACCATGGTCCTGCACGCCTTCCGCCCTGAAATGCTCCTGATCGCCATCTTCCAGGTGCTGCTCTTCATCGGCGGCATCCCTCTCATCGGCAATTTTTTTGGCTTCAATACCGTCGGCGGCGTCGCCCTTGTCATGGTGACACTCGACCTGCCCCTCGGTATCTGGCTCATGAAAGGCTTCTTCGACAACCTCTCCTGGGACATGGAGCGGGCCGCCCTCATTGACGGCGCCAGCCGCTTTCGCGTCTGGTGGGAAATCCTCCTGCCGCAGATTCGCCCCGGCCTGGCTGCCCTCTCCATCTTCATGTTCATTCAGGGCTGGAACGCCTACCTCATCCCGTTTACCTTCACCATAGGCTCCAAAGTCGCCAACCTGCCCGTCTACATAAACAGATTTTCCGGCGATACCAGCCTTGTCAGCTGGAACTTTGTCGCCGCCATCGGGCTCTTCCAGCTGATTCCCGTCCTCATCTTCTTTATCTTCACCCAGGAGGCTCTGCTGAATATCTACGGCGGCGGCAGCAAAGGGGGATCCTAGTGCGCGTCGAACTGAACGACCTGACCAAACGCTGGGGCAATGTAACCGGCGCCGACAACATCACCCTCGACATCCAGAGCGGAGAGTTCGTTGCCTTCCTCGGCCCGTCCGGCTGCGGCAAGACGACCACGCTCCTCATGGTTGCCGGCATCTACAAGCCGACCGCCGGCGAGATCCGCTTCGACGACCGCGTCGTCAATCAGGTCGCGCCCAAAGACCGCAATATCGGCATGGTCTTCCAGAGCTACGCCCTCTACCCCCACATGAGCGTCCGCCAGAACATCGGCTACCCCCTCAAACTCAAGAAATCGCCCTCCGCCGAGATGGAGGACCGTGTGCAGCGCGTCGCCGATATGATGGGCATCGGCCACCTGCTCGACCGCCGCCCTGCACAGCTCTCCGGCGGACAGCAGCAGCGCGTCGCCCTTGGGCGCGCCCTTGTCAAGGAACCCAGCCTCCTCCTCTTCGATGAACCTCTTTCAAATCTGGACGCCCGTCTGCGCCTGACCATGCGCAGCGAGATCAAACGCCTGCAGCTCGATCTGGGAATCACCTCCATCTACGTCACCCACGATCAGGTGGAGGCCATGACCATGGCCGACCGCATCGCCGTCATGCAGGAGGGCAAGCTCCAGGCCTACGCGCCGCCCAACGAACTCTACGAGCGGCCGCGCACGATCTTCATCGCCGGTTTCGTCGGAAACCCGCCAATGAATCTGTTCGACGTACAGGTTTTCCGCGAAGGGGAACGCCTCCTTGTCAGGAGGCAAGGTCTCGAAATCGAGCTGCCGCCGGAGCGGGTCAGCCGTGCTGCAGGCAGGGAAGAGATAATCGCCGGCGTCAGGCCGGAGGACATATCGCTTGTTCCGGGTGCCGCCGCTTCAAGCGATAGTGCGAAAGGCGAAGTATTTGTGGTTGAGCCGCTTGGGCGCGATAATTTGGTGGATGTGCGTATCGACGATCTGCATCTCTTCGTTCTGGCCGATCCGCGCCAACCGCTGCAAATTGGCGATCCGGTGAGGCTTCAGTTCGACGGCGACAAAGTGCAGCTTTTCGATCCGGAAACCGAACTGTCGCTCCTTTGGTCATAGGTATGCTAGAACAGCGTTGTTTTATCGCATCTGCCCCTGCCGCCAGGGCACTTCTCGCCGCACTCCTCACTGCCGTATTTCTCACTGCCGCCTGCAATGCGCCCCGCCTTCCTGGCTTCGGCGGTCGCGATTCCCAGAACGAAGGCGGTAACAACGGCCCCACCGAGCCCCAAGGGCCAATCATCGAGACCGTCCTGACCGGGCTGTCCAATCCCCGCGGCGTCGCTGTTCTGCCCGATGGTTCACTCATGGTTGCTGAGGCCGGCACCGGTTACAACGCCGTCGATCCCCAGGAATGGACCGGAAGACTCTCTCACTTCCAGGATACCAACCGTGATGGTGACTTCGAAGATGAAGGCGAACTCACTATCTGGTTTCGCCACCTACCCACCTACAACGCGCTCCAGGAATACTCAACCTGGCGCGACGAGGTCAGCGGGCCGGGCGACCTGCTGCGCCACTCCGATGGCCACCTATACCTCAGCGTTGACGGCGGCCACGACCGCATCGGCCTCTACGAGATCAGCCCCTACAAGCGCATGGGACGCAATCTCTCCGCCCGCGGCAACATGAACGGCCTCGCTTTCTCCCGCGATCACGCTCAGATCTACCTGGCCGAGAGCACCGCCAATGCACTCTCCGTCGTAAACATCGCCGACGCCGAACACCGCAAGATCGCACAGTTCGGCGCCCTCGCCAGCGGCCAGCAATCTGTCCCCGCCGGCGTCGCCGTGGACCCCCGTAACGGCGACCTCCTGGTCGCTCTCTTCTCCGGCGCCCTCGTTATCGAAGGTGAAAAGCTCCCCGTCATCACCGGCGACAGCGCAGTAGTGCGCGTAGACCCCGACACCGGCGCGATTAGGGACGCTGTGCTTGGCCTTACAACCGCCATCGATGTGGCCGTCGATTCTGAAGGCAACATCTATGTCGTCGAAATGTGTAGCGGCCACGCTGACCTGATCGAACCCTCCCACGACCTCTTTGACCCGGACCAGACGCCCCTCCACGGCGGCTATCTGCGCTACAGCGGACGCGTCACCGTCTACCCACCGCCCGCCGCAGTCGATGCACCGCCCCACCAGGCAGCCGACGACGCCACCGTCTTGGCCGACGCCCTCGACATGCCAACCAACATCACCCTCGCGCCCGACGGATCACTCTACGTCTCCACCGGCCAGGGCACACCCAACCGCCCCATCCCCGGCCCCGACGGGCCAACTCGCATCGTTGGAGAAGTAATTCGCATCACCTTGCCGGACGCCAATTAGCGACGAGAAGCCAGCCCCTACACAACCGGATGTGCGTGCAGCACCTCTTCCACAATATCTACGCCCCAGCCCGGGCCGCACGGCGTGGTCATCTGCCCGTCTATGATCTCAGGTACGTTCGTCACCATCTCGTCCTTCCACGGCACGTCGTCGATGTCTATCTCCATGATCTTCACGTTCGGCAGCACCGCGCACAGGCTCGCGCTGATAAACGAGGACAGATGACTGTAGTAGTTGTGCGGCGCGATGTTCATCTGGAAAGTCTGCGCCAGCTCCCCCACCCGCTTTGACGCCGCAAAGCCGTTCCAGGGCACGTCTATCATCAGATAGTCCGACGCCCGCGCCTGTAGATAGAGCAGATACTGGCGCTCATAGTAAAGCGTCTCGCCCGTGCAGATACGCGTGCTCGTCTTGCGCCGCACCTCTGCCAGCGCCTCCGGCTCATACAGATCGATCTCCAGCCACATCAGATGCAGCGATTCCAGCGCCCGTGCGATCTCCAGACAGCTTTCCGGCTTGAAGTTGAAGTTCAAGTCCAATAACAGATCGAAATGCGGCCCCACCGCGTCCCGGAACGTGCCCATCTGCGTAACGATGTGATCGATCAACTCGTTCGACGCAACCTGATCGGTGGCGCCGCCCGGGTTCCGTCCCGGAAAGTAGACGTGTCCCGGATCGCCTGGAAACAGAATGTTCGTCTTCAGCGCCGTGAATCCCTTTGACACGACCTCCCGTCCCAGCGCCGCCACATCCTCCATCGATCGCAGCGGCGGCGTGCCCATCAGCCCATGCACACGGATCCGGCTCGTCCCGCAATGTGACCAGTAGACGCGCACGCTCTCCCGCGTCGGCCCGCCGAAAAGCTCGACCACCGAGCAGTCCCGCGCCCGCGCCGCAATATCCACCAGCGCCAGCTCGATACCCGCAATCGCCTTCGCGCCGATGCCGCCCGGGCTCGACTGAAACGCCCTGTACATATCCCACCAGCGCTGCTCAAACGCCCTCGGATCCCGTCCCATTACCACCGGCGTCAGGTCCCGTACCGCGCCCGCCACACCGTTCACCGCCTGATCGCTGCACTCCCCCCAACCCGTGATGCCCTCGTCCGTCTCAACCTTCACCAGGATCCAATTGCGCCATCCGGCGTCCACGACAATCGGCGTAACCGCTGTAATCCGCATCGAAGAATCCTCCCCTGAATTGCGCCTGGCCACAGACGGCCGACGCGCTTGGCGACCAATAGTCGCTGACCATTCACTTCAACCGGCCGCTCCCACCGACCACTCCCAACGTAGGGGCACTCCTTGTGGGTGCCCTCGTAGTCGCACTCCCAACGTAGGGGCACCCCTTGTGGGTGCCCTCGTGGTCGCACGCCCAACGTAGGGGCACCCCTTGTGGGTGCCCTCGTGGTCGCACGTCCAACGTGGGGGCACCCCTTGTGGGTGCCCTCGTGGTCGCACTCCTAACGTAGGGGCACCCCTTGTGGGTGCCCTCGTAGTCGCACTCCCAACGTAGGGGCACCCCTTGTGGGTGCCCTGGTGGTCGCTTCTAATCCAAACGAATTGAACAACCAGTATCAAAAAATAGCAATCACGGGATAGTTTGCCCAATATCATTCTGCTATACTGGCCGCATGACCACCCAACAGGAAGTACAGACGCGTGAGGACACCATCCTCCACCATCGCGAGCGCCTCAACGCCGTCCTCCTCCACATCCAGGAGAACATCGACGCGCCCCTCACCGTCGAGACGCTGGCCGAAGTAGCCGGCTTCTCACCCTACTACTTCCACCGCATTTTTGCAGCATACCTGCGCGAAACAACCAGCGACTACGTGCGCCGCATCCGCCTCGACTGGGCCGCCCGCCGCCTCATCCTCAGCAGCGACCAGGTGACGCAGATCGCCCTGGAAGCCGGTTATGAAACACCCGCCGCATTCGGCCGCGCCTTCAAGAAACACTTCCAGCTCAGCCCTCGCACCTTCCGCCGCCTCCGGCGGCCCACACTCTATGCAAACAACTGGGAACCGCTTCTTCTGCAGCCTGAGATCCGCCAACGACCCGATCACGAGCTGGTCTACATTCCCTGCGTCGGCGCAGAAGCGGACAGCGAAACCGTCTGGACCACGCTTAAACAACATACACGCATAGCCGGCAACGAAACCTCCGCCATCGACCCCTTCGAACCACCCTCCTACGTACAGGTCTGCCGCGACCTTCCCAACGAGGACAACACCCCTAGTGACAAAATGCGGGTAGATGCCGGCATCCTTCTCGAAGAGAACGCTTCCATCCAGCCGCGCGGACCCGTGGACGTCCAACAACTTGCAGGCGGAGTCTATGCTGTCTTTCACCACCAAGGTAGTCGCCGCGATGCCATGTGGCAGGCCATTTACAAACGCTGGCTGCCGCAAACCGAAATCAGCCTGCGCGACGCGCCGCCCTATGCAGAAAGCACCGCCCTTCCCGCCCTTCGCCGCCGCCAGGACCAGACAGTTACCTTCTACGTACCCATCAACGGCTCACTATACGAGCTACAAAAAAAGGAGACACTTATGTCCCCCACAGTCAGTACATTGGAACAACCGGACCGCCACATGCTCAGCATCACCCGCCATGTCAATATCGACGAACTCCACGTCCACCTGCGCGAATCCTATGAGCAGATCGCGGCCTTGATTGCCGAAGCGGGCGTTGAACAGGACGGCAAGCCCGTCGCCATCTACCACGGCGAAGTCAACAAGGACAAGAACGGGCCTGTCGAAGTCGGCATCCCCGTCAAGACCGTGCCCACTGTCAGCGGCAGCATCAAAAGCGGGACCCTGCCCGGCGGCTCCATCGCTTACACTTCGTTAACCCTGCGTCAGGCCCACTTCCCGGAGATACTGGGCTACTACGACGCCGTCTACAACTGGATCGAAGAGAACGGCCACAAAATCGCCGGCTCCCCCCGCGAAGTCTACGCAACCAGGCCTATGGACAAAGAAGCGGGCATGGACCAGCCCTTCCTCGAAATCGCCTGGCCATATATGTAGCTGAAGCGGATAGAGGAGTCGAAGTGTGAGAGAACGCTACTCTCTCCTCACTCCTCTCCGCTCTCTCCTCTTCCGTTCACTCCGCCTCAGCCGGGCTGTGCTTCTTCAGCCACATGCGCAGCGGCACATCCTCGTCCGTCGGCGAAAAACGGCCGTTCGCATTCACGCTCCAGCCCAGCAACTGCCTGCGGACCGGGCTGACGCTATCCCACAGATGGTCGACCGTCATGTCGTCCTTCGTCCGCAGCCAGCGATAACCGTAGCCGTAAAACAGCACCCGCCGCGTGATGTCGGACCAGTTCGGACTGGCCGTATGCCACAGACGCCGGTCAAAGAACACCGCGTCCCCCGGCTTGGCCAGCACCGGCATCGCCCCCTTTGGCTGGCCGCTACCGCTCTCCGGCCTGTCGATCGTATCCCGCACGTGGCTCCTCGGCACAACCCAGAAGTTTCCCCGCCCCGGCTCGCTCGTATCCGACAGAAAGTACGCCACCTTCAGCGACAGCCGCGGACGCGGATGGCTCTCCATCTCCACGTTGACTCGGCCGCTGTCCTGATGCCAGCTGAACGTCTTGTCATTCGGAGCCTCGCCGTTCGGCGGCGTCACAATCAGATGCGCGTGATAGAGAAAGATATTCCAGCCCAGGATCCCCCATACTTTGGGCAGGACCCGCTCGTAATCGATCAGATCGATGAAGAACGGATCATCAGGAATAAAATTGGGATAGAACAACGCAATGCGCGGGTCGTGCCCCTCCGCCAGCTTCGCCTTGTGGATCCCTTCCGTCAATTCAACACCGCGTTCCACCTGCTCCGCCGAAAGAGCATTCCTCACGTAGATAATTCCGGTCTCGTTGAAGGTCTGTCGTTCTTCCTCCGTCAAACGGTGCTCAAGCGATGCCGCGCTCAGGTCAGACATTGGTTCTCTCCTCCCCTTAATTTGAGTCATATGCCCACACAATGCAGTTAGTGTAGCATGAAACTGTTCTCATGCGCCCCTCCTCGCACACGGGGCGTGCATCCCAATACTGGGGCGAACTTTCCTGTACCTCGGGTAGCAACGGAGCCATGTCCAGCCCGCGCTCAACTCTGAGGCAGTCCAAATGCAATCTCTGACAACTGACCATTAACCACTGCAGTCTGGGCGGTCGGGCCTATTCGGCCCTCCCTTGTGCGGGGGCTCCGCCCCCGCA
>JAPOVP010000121.1 GCA_026708085.1 Caldilineaceae bacterium | reverse complement strand
GACGCATTTCCACTCGCTATGAAAAACTCGCACGTCGTTTCATCGCTTTCTTGCACTTTGCTTCTACACTGATTTGGCTCAGACGAAATGTCAACGGGACCTAGTCGATATCCGGTCGCGAGACCACGGGGAACCGCGTTGCAATGACATCGGGCGAACAGCACGCCTCTTTTGAGCAGGGACGCATCTCAGAAGGGCCTCAGGGGCAGATCCGCACAGCCGGCGGGGAGCAGCGAAACCGGGTGTTGGGTCTGCCCCTTCACATTCTCCTGATCGCGCCCACCTTTCTGATCGTTTTCGGTCTGCTGGTCTATCCGCTCGGATATGCGATCGTCCTCAGCTTTTCCAACAAGATCCTGACCGGTTCGGTCCCGTTCAAATGGGTCGGACTGGAAAACTACTTCGATCTTGTAGAGGCAAAAAGCGAAATGTGGACGTCGGTCGGGGTGACCTTGCGCTTCGCGATCGTGGGCGTCCTGTCCGAGTTCATTATCGGCCTCAGCCTGGCGCTGTTACTCAATCGGGAGTTCAGAGGGCGCACCTGGCTGCGGGTGGGGCTGCTGGTTCCATTGATGGTGCCGCCGCTGGCTTCAGGGCTTATCTGGCGCATCATGTATGATGACTCGTTCGGCATCTTTCCGCATCTGGTCCGAACCGTGGGCGCCAATCCGCCCATCTTTCTGGGTGATCCGGATTGGGCGCTGTACGCCGTCGTCGCCACCGAGGTTTGGCGCTCGAGCCCGTTCATGGTGCTGGTGCTGCTGGCTGCCCTGCAGGCGCAGCCGGTGGAAACGATCGAGGCCGCGGAGGTGGACGGCGCCAGCGGCTGGCAGGTCTTCCGCCTGATCACGCTGCCCTTCATCACGCCGGTCATCATCGTGGCTCTCCTCTTCCGCACGGTCGATGCGCTGCGCACCTTCGACCTGATCTTCCTGCTGACCGCCGGAGGGCCCGGTACGACAACGGAAGTGATCAGCATGTTCATCTACCGCTGGGGGTTCCGCCACTTCAAACTGGGCTTCACCTCGGCGGCGTCGATCCTGCTGATGATCGCTACACTGATAATCTGCATCTTCTATCTGCGTATGCTGGTGGTGCGCCAGGCTGAGGTGCAACTTACGCAGGAGTAATCTGCGGAACAACTGCCCTTTCGCAACACGGGCTTGAACTCTTATGCGACAATCTACGATGCGCGCAAACAACCTCAAATGGGTCCGGAATGTGGCCATGTTCTTTGTGGTGGCGGCCGTCTGGATCTTCTATTTTTTCCCGATCTATTGGATGGTGACCACCTCGTTCAAGACCAGGGTGGACACGTTTTCAATTCCGCCCAAATGGCTTTTTTGGCCTACGATCCAGTACTATATCAGCAGCTTTACCGACCCGAAGTTTTTGAAGGTGATCCAGAATAGCCTCATCATCACGGGGACAACCGTCCTTTTTTCGCTCGTTTTGGGTGCGTGGGCGGCCTACGCTTTTGCCCGCTTCCGATTCAAGGGTTCGCTGGCGATGAGCTTCTCGCTCATCATCGCCCGCATGATGCCCCCCATCGTATTTATCGTACCGCTTTATCTGCTCTTCAACTCGCTCAAATTGCGCAATACGCACATCGGCCTGATACTGATTTTTACCGTCTTCAACCTGCCCTTTACAGTCTGGATGCTCAAGAGCTTTTTTGAAGAGGTGCCCATCGAATTGGAAGAAGCGGCGTGGATAGACGGCGCCTCGCGCCTGCAGGCATTGGGACGGGTCATCCTCCCCCTCATCGCGCCGGGGCTGGCCGCGACCGCGGTCTTCGCCGCCCTGCTCGCCTGGAACGAGTTCCTGTTTGCGTTGCTGCTGGGCGGGCCCGACACGACGACGCTGCCGGTCTTTCTTTCCGGCTTCCTGGGAGAACGGGACGTGGAGTGGGGCGACATCATGGCCACGGCAACCGTCGCCGTCCTGCCCCCTACCCTCCTCGTGATGCTGGTGCAGCAGAATCTGATCAAGGGGCTTACGCTGGGCGCGGTGAAGGGTTAGACATTGGACTGGCCCGGTGCGACCTGACAACATGGAGAGATGCGAACAATGACGGACATGACAGCTGCAAAGTCGCCGGCGATTGTCGACGGCGTCAACATCGATGAACTGATCACCCCCGACGTACTCGCAGAGTACAAGGAGCGCGGCTACTGGGTCAGCCCCAGGCTGTTCAGCGCCGAACAGATCGCGGAGATGCGTGAGGCGCAGGAGCGCATGTGGGCCGGCGAGCACGATTCGGAGATCCTGCCGCAGTACGGCGCGCAGGAGGTGGAGCCCGGCTCGCCCGACGTGCGCCAGCAGTGCAACGCCTTCTGGCTCAGTGACGTCATCCGCAAGGTCACGACCAGCCCGCTGCTGGGCGCAATAGGCGCCCGCTTCATGGGCGTCGACACCGTGCGGCTCTGGCACGACCAGGCCGTCTACAAGCCGGGCATCGGCCCGGACGGCAAGGACGAGACCGCCGGCAACATCGGCTGGCACCAGGACTATGGGCACTGGAAGTCGTCGAGCACGTCGAATATGTGTACGGCCTGGATCGCGCTGCAGGACACCGACCTGCAGAATGGCGGCATGCGTACCATCGTCGGTTCGCACAAGTGGGGACTGCTGGAGGACAGCAACACCTTCGGGCACAAGGACCTGGACGGCCTGCAGGCCCGCTTTGCCAACCAGGACATCAGCGGCGACTGGCTGGACGAGCCCTGCATCATGCAGGCCGGCCAGGTGAGCTTCCACCACGCGCTGACGCTGCACGGCTCCGGCCCCAACCTCACCTGGGAGCCGCGCATGTGCCTGATCTCCCACATGATGCCCGGCGACACCACCTACCTGCCCGGGCGGCAGTATCATCCCAACCTGGTCTTCCTGGGCCCGCACGCGCAGAAGGGCGAACCCTTCGCGGGGCCGTACTGGCCGCAGATGTGGCCAAGAGGCGAGGAGTAACTAAAAAGGAGTGAGAAAAGAGTCTTTCTCGCTTCCCACTCCTTTGCTTTTCCTACTTTCCGCTGCACCTTACTTCCAGGACAATTGCATCTAAACGTATCAACTTCCTGGGAGCCTGCCCTCGCACGCCCACCCAGTCCGCATTCTTCGCCCATCCCCACAAACTACGGTAGGGGCAGGCCTTGTGCCTGCCCTCGCACGCCTACCCAGACCGCATTCTTCGCCTACCCCCACAAACTACGGTAGGGGCAGGCCTTGT
>JAPOVP010000042.1 GCA_026708085.1 Caldilineaceae bacterium | reverse complement strand
TATATGCCCAACGTTCACCGCGATGACCATCGAGAGCCCGCTACAGAAATGCTGACGGAACATTCCCCCCAGGCAGACCGTACACAGAACATGGCTTAGTAGTTACCCCTTCATCAAATGAATCACGGTTCCGACGATATCCCTATCATCGAAGGGGTTCCCAACTTTTCCGAGGGGCGCCGCACCGCTGTCATCGACGAGCTGGCGGCAGCAGTCCAGAGATCCGGCGCCCGGCTTCTCGATCGCAGCAGCGATGCGGATCACAACCGCACCGTTCTCACGGTTGCGGGCCCGCCGGAACCGGTATTGCAGGGACTGTTCAACGCGGTCGGAGTGGCTGTCGCCCGCATCGACGTCAGGCGGCATCGGGGCGTCCATCCCAGGCTGGGCGCGGCCGATGTCGTCCCGCTCGTGCCGATTCGCAACTCTCAACTTGCAGATTGCGCTCTCCTGGCCCGGCGGCTGGGTCGTCGAATCGGTGATGAGCTGGATGTGCCGGTCTACCTCTATGGCGGAGCGGCCACAAGGCGGGAACGCCGTAATCTGGCCGACGTCCGGCGCGGTGAATATGAGGCCCTGGTCCGGGATATTCACGACCCGCGGCGCACGCCGGATTTCGGTCCTGCCAGGGTGGGGACCGCGGGCGCGGTCATTGTCGGGGCCAGGCCGATACTCATCGCCTTCAACGTCTTCCTGCGTACTGCCGATGTGAGCGTAGCCAGAGCCATCGCACGCCGGGTTCGCGAGCGCGACGGCGGTCTGACGGCGGTCAGAGCTCTGGGCCTGCTGGTCGATGGACAGGCCCAGGTGAGCATGAATCTCGTCGATTATCGCGCCACATCTCCTAATGCTGCGGTCGAAGCAATCCGCCGGCAGGCCGCCCTCTACGGCATCGCGCTCGACCGTAGCGAACTGATCGGCCTCATTCCTACGGGCGCTCTACCAGGATTCGAAAAGGATGACACGGACAGCGCGGGAGAGTCTCTTTCGGCTGGCGCTTTGGCTGCGGCTGCGGACGCACTCCTGCTGCCGGACCTGTGCCCGGACCGCGTGCTGGAAGTTGCCTTACGCCAATTGTAGGGGGAACCGGGCGCAACTGTTTTCCGCTTAAGCAGTAATGTTCAGGGAAGGACACAGCCGGCATTGCACACACCGTCTGTGAACAACGGCGCCGTCGTTTTCACGCTTTGCCAATGCCGAGTCGTAGCCCGGATGGACGCCGATGCACGGCGAACCCAGGGGGAAGGCTCGGATGATCCCTTTGGCTAAAGCAGTATGCCATGCTAGAATCAGACGCACACAGAGCAGACAATTCCGGCTGTGATATCTGCAAACTGTTTGGCTTCAGTGGTTACCTGTTTGGGGCTTTGCGACAGCTAATCATCTGCAAGCGAAGGCGTTGACCACAGCCATTTTGGCTCACCCTTGCCGCCCGCGGTCCTTTCCAGCCGAATGGAGAGTTGACCAGCGGCTGAACAACAACTCAGATAATGCAGTCTCCTCGCCATGTCGTCTGGCCAGAATGGATTGAGAGCAGCGGCTCGCCTTCGACGCTGCCAGCGAGCGGGTTGCCCTCCGGGTCCGTTCCTTCTGCTGAGGAAATCGACCTGGCGATAGTCATTGTCAACTACAGCGCCAGCGCTCTCCTGTCCGGATGCCTGGCATCGGTGTTTGCCTCTGCCGGCGACTTTTCCTACACGGTATGTGTTGTTGACAACGGCAGCAGTGACGACAGCGTCGCCATGATGCGCGACCGCTTCCCGCAGGCCGGCTTGATCCTTTCCGAAACCAATCTCGGCTTCAGCGCAGGCAACAACCTGGCTCTGCGCCAGCTCGGCCTCTCTGAACGCCGACCAGTGCCCAACAGGCCGCTGCCCCGCTACACTCTCCTTCTCAATAATGACACCGTATTGCCGGCGAACGTGCTGGCCGACATGATACAGTTCATGGACGGGCGGCCCGACCTCGGGGTAGCCGGTCCGCGAGTGCGGCGGCCGGACGGAACGCTCGATCTGGCCTGCCGGCGCAGTTTTCCCACACCCTGGGTGAGCTTCTGCCGCATGACCCGTCTGAGCCGGCTGTTTCCCCGGAGCAAACGATTCAACGCCTACAATCTGAGCTACCTGCCGGAAGATGCAGTACATCCTGTGGATTCAGTAGTGGGCGCATACATGCAGGTGCGCACGCAGGCGATCCTGGAGGTCGGGCTGCTGGACGAAGCCTACTTCATGTACGGTGAAGACCTCGATTGGGCGAAGCGAATCAAGAGCGCGGGCTGGGAAGTCTGGTACAACGGCGAGGTCGAGATCACGCATGTCAAAGAGGCCTCCAGCCGCAGGAGCCGCAAAGCCCGCCGCGCCTTTTATGAAGCCATGTGGATCTTCTATCGCAAACACTACCGGGCCAACAGTTCATGGATGCTGGACAAACTGATCTGGCTCAGTATCTCTTTGATCGGCGGCGTTGACATTGCCATCCGGCTATGGAAACTGCGACAGAAGCGGATTTAGCACAGTTTTGCGCTGCAAGCGATAACGCAGACCGATCTGCCAGATTTTCGTGAAGTTGATAATGGACGGCGACTGGCCGCCCTCTGACGGACGCAAGCATCAGGCACGATGTGGAAGACACCGGTTCAACCGACACCAGACGTTGAGGAGCCTCTGCCGGAACCACAGCCGTCCGCGACCGCGGCTACGGCTGATGCAGATGCGGCCGAGCAGGGCGTATACTCCAGTCCAAACGGTAGATACTCGGCTCTGCGCGCCCAGCGGCCAGGCGTCCCGAAACGCGCCCAGCTTGTTTTCGCGCTCTCGCTGGCAATTGTGGATTTGGGATGCACGTGGCTGGCGTTCTTTCTGGCCCACCGGCTCACTGAGATGAACCTGACGCCACGGCTGATGGAGCTGCAGCCGGATATCATTGTCGGCCCCTTCGTGGAGTTCCTGGCTTTGCCGGTGACACAGTCACTTGTGCTGCTGTCGCTCTTCTCTTCGCAGCGCATGTACCAGCGACGCCGGCCGCTCGGGCATCTCGACGAAATCTTCCGAACCGCAAAACTTACGACGCTGTGTACTCTCCTGACCGTCGCGCTGGTGAGCCTCTTTCTACGGGACTTCGTGTACCACCGCACGTTCCTGGGCTATGCCTGGTTGCTGAACATCGTCATCTTGACTGTTGGCCGGACCTTGCATGCGCAAATACAGTGGAATGCTCAGGCCAGAGGGATCGGCGGCGACCGGGTCCTGCTCATTGGCGGCGGTGACTCCGGGCGGATGATCCTGCAGCGAGTACAGGCCAATCCAAAACTGGGTTTTCAGGTGATCGGAATCGTAGATAACAGCAGTACGCGCTCGATTCTGAATGTGCCGATTCTGGGCAGCGTCGCCGACATTCCCAGAATAATTGACGAATTTGCGGTGGACGAAGTTATCATCGCGCTGCCGGAGAGCACGCACCAGGAGCTGATCGGTATCATCAGCCTTTGTGAGCGTGAGAAGGTGGGCATTCGTGTGCTGCCGGATGCATTTGGAATTATGGCCAGTGAAGTGACAATCGGCTATCTCGGCGGGCTTCCCCTGGTCACAGTCCGCGACGTGGCCCTCCAGGGCTGGAGACTGACACTGAAACGGGGGATGGACCTGGTGGGAAGCGCAATCGGCCTGGTGGTTCTCAGCCCGTTCCTTATGCTGGTGGCGCTGTTGATCAAACTGGACAGCCCCGGTCCTGTCTTTTACACCCATGAGCGGATGGGATTGGATGCCAAGTCGTTCAAGATTCTGAAGTTTCGCTCCATGCGCGAGGACGCGGAGAGGTCCGGGCCGGGCTGGACGGTGGAGAACGATCCACGGCGTACCAAACTGGGCGCATTCATCCGTCGCGCCAATATCGATGAGCTGCCGCAGCTGATCAATGTTTTCTTTGGCGAAATGAGCCTGGTCGGTCCACGTCCGGAACGGCCGGTCTACGTGGAACAGTTTCGGCAGATGATTCCCCGCTATATGGACCGCCACCGCGAGAAGGCCGGCATGACCGGCTGGGCGGCGGTGAACGGGCTGCGAGGCGACACATCGATCGAAGAGCGAACAAAGTACGATCTCTGGTATATCGAAAACTGGTCACTGGCCCTTGACATCAAAATTATTATTCGCACATTGGGTCAGTGGATACTCGGGACAAACAAAAACGCCTACTGATCCAACGCAGATTCCTTGACAACCCTCTGCCCGGTTTGTTACACTTCTTACTTGGCTAGCACTCACATCACAAGAGTGCTAAGGGCAATTCTCAAACGTCTGATTGCTGCCAACTGTCTCACCGTTCGACTCTCGCTCCCTCGGCCGCGCGTTCAGCGCGCCGGAGGAAAGAGAGACAGGCGGCAATCCTATCTGCCAGAAGGTCATGACCGAATTGCAGTTGAGCCAGCGCCGTAAACAGGTGCTACGGATCGTCATCCAGGAATATGTGGAGAATGCCCAGCCGGTGGGCAGCCAGTCGATCGCGAAAAAGTACGATCTGGGCGTCAGTGCGGCGACCATCCGCAATGATCTGGCTGCGCTGGAAAAGGCCGGTCTGCTGACCCATCCGCACACCAGCGCCGGGCGCATCCCCACCGACGGCGGTTACCGGTATTTTGTGGCCAATCTGATGGCTCATACCGATCTGCCGTCGCATGAGCGTCACATGATCCGCCATCAGTTCCATCAGGCCCGGCGGGAGATCGATCAGTGGCTGCGTCTGAGTACGGCGGTCCTGGCCAAAGCCTCCACAGGCGCGGCGCTGGCGACTTCGCCTCGGTCCATCTCAAATCGGGTCAAACATCTGGAGTTGATCGGCATTCAGGATACGGTGGTGTTGCTGGTGCTGGTGCTGGCCACGGGCACGCTGAAACAGCAGTTGATCACCCTGGAACAACCGATTTTTCAGGAGGAGCTGAGCCGGGCGAGCAACCAGCTCAATGTTGAAATCGCCGGCGCAACCGCTGTCGATCTGCCGGAAAAGCTGGAGGGGTTCACCGGCTTCACCCGCGAAGTGGGCGAGCTTGTGCTGAACACTTTACTCCAGTCGGAAGAGCAGATCACTGACCGCGTTTATCGACATGGGCTGGCACAGGTGCTGGCCGAGCCTGAATTCACGGACGGGCCGCAGGTGAGCCGGATCGTGCAGGTGTTCGAACAGCGCACGCTGCTGCAAGAGATATACGATGACGTGATGGAATTGAGCGACGTACAGGTGATGATTGCCGGTGAGGGCCGTTTTGGCGACATGCAGGACATCAGCCTTGTACTGAGCCGCTATGGGGTACCGGACCGGGTCAGCGGACTGTTGGGCGTAGTCGGCCCGATGCGAATGCCTTACGGCCGGACGGTTGGCGCAGTGCGGTATGTCGCCACACTTTTGAACGAGCTGATGCACCAACTCTACGGCCCAAGCCGTTAGACAACAGATTTGTGTAACAGGACCATCCATGAGTAAACAGGAAAAACGGGAAAACGCAGCGGTTGAGCCAGATAACGGTCAGCTGCCTGATGAGGATGTTCTGGAGGCGGAGGAGCTTGACTCAGGCGACGTATCCGACAGCGACGAGGCTGAAGAACGGGACGAGACGCCCGAGGAGACGATCGCCCGCCTTCAATCGGAGTTGGAGGAGGCGCAGGTGCAGGCTGCCAGCCACCTCGACAAGATGCAGCGCACCGTCGCCGAATATGAGAACGCGGGTAAACGCCGCGAGCGGCAGAACGAGGAGCGCATAAAGCGCGCCTCGGAAAGTATGTTGCGTCAGCTGCTGCCCGTTCTCGATGACCTAGAGCTGGCCTTTCAGAATGTGCCTGAAGACGTGCCGGGAGAGGACCAGGCCTGGCTGAAGGGATTCGAGCAGATTCAGCAGAAACTTCAGGAAATACTCGCCAGTTCAGAGGTCGAACCGCTGGCCAGGAGTGGTGAATTCGACCCGAATCAACATGAGGCCATCTCGAATGAGCCGAGCGAAGATGTTCCCAGCGGGCACATCATCCAGACATTACGCACCGGCTACCGCATCCAGGACCGGATACTGCGCCCGGCGCTTGTCCGCGTTGCGCAGTGAATAGCTGGGCGCTTCACTACTTCCTCTAAATGGTTGCCCTAACCCGGTCCGCTGCGGCCAGCCGTCTTCGAGACCCCCAGCAAGGCATCCGGCCCTTTGATGTCGGACGCGATCTGCGCGCCGTTTCCAGATTGATTACCGAGGCTTTCGCCGAAGAGCTGGACGAGCAGGGCGAAGCTGCGCTGCGCGAGCTGCGGATTCTCGGTTATATGAGCGGGCTGGTGCGCATTCTCTACCGCAGTACCGGCGAGTTTCGGAACGTCTTCAACGGTTTTGTCTGGGTGGAGAACAAGCGGGTTGTGGGGAACGTGACGGTGCAGCGTGCCGCCAGCGGCAGCGGGCGCTGGCAGATTGCCAATGTAGCCGTCTCTCCGGCCTGGCGCGGGCGCGGGATCAGCCGCGCGCTCATGGAGCATGCCCTGGATTATATCCGCGAAATGGGTGGGTCCTGGGCTGTGCTGCAGGTCCGCGGGGAGAACGAGATCGCCCGCGGCCTCTATGAACGGCTCCGCTTTGAAAATATGGGAGGGACGTCCGAACTCTCCGCGCCGGGCGCGCCGAGGCGCGTCGCATTTCCGGTACTGTCCAATCTACAGGCTTTCTCTGCGGCCGACGGCAATCTGCTGTATGATTTGGCCACCAGCCGGCCCAGCGCTGAATTTCAGTGGTGGCGGGCGGTACGGCGAGACGAATTCCAGGTCCCACTCGAAAAGCGCATAGGCGAACTGGTGAACAGGCTCGCGGGCCGCCAGCGGATTTACCGGTACGCTATCCGCGACTACACCAGCCGCTTTGAAGGCGCGATCCAGGTGACCGCACGGTGCTGGAAGGGGGAGCACCATATCCGTCTCTGGCTGCGGCCCGATGCCCAGGAACAGTATGCCCAACCGCTGGTACTGAGCGCGCTGGCCCTTCTGCAGGAGTCTCCCCGCTGGCCGCTGCGGGCCACTGTGAGTACGCAGGACGAAATCGCAGTGCAGACGCTGCTGGACCACGGCTTTTTCGTGCGCAGTACTTTGTACACGATGCGCCTGCGAATGTAGGCTCCGATGAAGCTTTTGTTACGGCTGGTCGGGAACGCCGTCGCCCTGTACGCGGCGTCGACACTGATTGACGGCATTCAGTTCGGCGCCGGTGGTGAGGTGGATTTCGGCAGCCTGCTGATGGTCGCCCTCATTTTCGGCGTTGTCAACGCGATCATCAAACCATTTGTCAAAGTTGTGACCTGCCCTGCCTTTCTGGTCACGCTCGGCCTGTTCACTTTTGTTGTCAACGCCCTGATGCTGCTTCTGACCGGCTGGCTGGCCGGTCTGCTCAACGTTGACTTTCAGGTAGAGGGCTTTGGCCCCGCGTTTCTGGGCGCCATCGTCATCAGCTTCGTCAGCTTTCTCCTAAGTCTCTTCATCTCCTCTGAGAAAGACGACAAAGATTGAACGCAGTTCACGTGCGACGCCGCGCGGTGACCTGCAGCCGATCTCCTCATCACATTACAGTTCAAATTATCGCTGGGGCACTCCATGCGCGCTACCTTTCTCCACATGGCCGACTGCCATCTCGGCTACCGGCAGTACAACAGCCGGGAGCGTCAGAACGACTTCACCCGCGCTTATCTCGAGATTATCGACGTGGCCATCGACAGAAGAGTGGATTTCGTTCTGCTGGCCGGTGATCTGTTTGAAAGGCGCGCTATCGACCCGATCACACTCAGTCATGCGATAACTGGGCTGGAACGGCTGAAAGGGGCGGGCATACCCTGTCTGGCGGTGGAGGGCAACCATGAACTGGCCTACTATCGCGACAGTATCGGCTGGGTACGATTTTTGGCAGAGCATGAATTGCTGACGCTGCTCAACCCCCAGATTGACGGGGAGCAGGTCGGCCTCCCACCCTACGACAGACGTGAAGGGGCTTTTGTGGAACCGGTTCCTGGCTTGCGGGTCTACGGCATGCGCTACTACGGTAGTGCCACGGCGCCAGTCGTGCAGCGGGTGGCCGAAGCACTGGTGGAAACCGACAAACAGGGAGTCGAGTACACGATCTTTATGGCGCACGCCGGTATCGAGAGTGTCCTCGACCATCAGAGTGGCGCGTTGAGCCACCGGGAGTTGTCTCCCCTTCGCCCCTTCGTGGACTATCTGGCGCTGGGGCACTTCCACAAGCCCTATGAATTCGACAACTGGGTCTACAATCCTGGCAGCACAGAGACCAACTCACTGACCGAGGCGGACTGGCCTGAGCGGGGCTACTATCTTGTGGAGGTGGATACGGAGGCGGAGCCAAAGCACCGCCCGGTCTTGCACGCAAATCATCGGCGTCCGTTTGAACGCCTTTTCTTCAAGGTGGACGCGTTGGAGACGCCGGGCGACCTTGAAAAAAATTGCCGGGTCTATATCGAGCGCCAGCGCCGTCAGTTCAGGGGTAAGAAGCCGGTTGTTGAGCTGCGGCTGTCCGGCGTACTCCCTTTCGACCGCGGCGCGCTGGACTTGAAACTGTTTGAGAAGATAGTTAAAGAGCAGTACCAGCCGTTGCTCTGTTTTGTGCGCGACGACACGCGAGCCTCGGAGTTCGAAGTGGGGGCCGATCAACAACTCGGCCGGCGGGAACTGGAACGGCAGATTATTGCCGGTCTTCTCGAACGGGACAACCGTTTCCGCGACCGAAGCAGCGCATGGACCGAACTGACGCTCGCGATCAAGCAACTGGCCGTCAGCGGCGCCTCTGCCGATGCGATTTTGGAGGAGTTGGCAAGGGGCGAGGAGAGGGTTCTGCAGGGAGAAAAGACGCAATGTTGATCCGTTCGCTGACCCTGGAAAACGTCAAGAGCTACGAAAGGGCAACGGTCGAATTCAGTCCCGGCACGAACGCGATCGTTGGCCCCAACGGTTCGGGAAAGACGACGATACTTGAGGCCATTGGCTTTGCTCTCTTCGATCATCTTCCCTACAGCCAGCCCGATTTCGTGCGTGCGGGTCAGAGGACGGCGAACGTGACTGTGGAATTTCGCAGCGATTATGATGAACGCGCCTATCGAGTTATTCGGAGCTGCGGCGGCAATATCTACACAGTCATGGACTCCGAACTGGACATGAAGATTTGCGAAGGCAAAGCAGACGTCATGCAGTTCTTGCGCCAGCATCTCGGGGTAGAACGGGACACCAGAACGGATGACCTGTTTAGGAACGCTGTCGGCGTGCCCCAGGGCAGTTTCACCGTATCCTTTCTGGCGACTCCGTCCGCTCGGAAAGCAGTTTTCGATCCTCTTTTGAAAGTGGAAGAGTACCGCCGGGCGTTTGAGAGATTGCGCGAACCGCTCAACCTGCTCAGACAGCGTTTGAACGAGCGGGAGATTGAAATCAGCAGATTGGAGGGAGAATTGACGCGACTGCCAGTCGCTCAGGCCCAAGCCGATGCACTGGTCAGTCTCATCAGCGACGCGGCGACGAAACTGCGCGATGCGCAGAAGGCGTTGGCCGCTGCGGAGTTCTCCCAGCAGGATATGGAGGCGAAACGGGAACGGCAGCTTGAGCTGCAACGTATGACGCAGATGCAGGGGCAAGTGGTAGCCGAGCAGGAGAGGACGCTGGCCGCGGCCGGGCAACGGATGAAGGAGAGCGAAGAGGCCGTGACGATCGTTGATGCCAACCGGGCCGGCCATGAGGCATTCCGTACGGCGCAACAGGAGCAACGCAGCGTAAACGAACGGAGGGCTCGGCGGCGGGGATTGGAGGAGGAACGGGCTGCCGTTCAGGCGGGACTGACCCGGGCGGAAGCGCAGGAGGATGCCCACAGACGTGCCTTGGTTGAGATCGCGGAGGCAGAGAAAACGGCCGCGGAATTGGCGGATGCGGCAGCTGAGCAGGCACAGACAGAAGCTGAGTTGCGGGACGCGCAACTGCAGTCAGATAGACTTAAGGAAGCAAGCGCCCGAGAAAAGCGGGAGCAGGTTGCCGTCAACGAGGACCAAGCACGGCTGGACAATTTACGCAAGGAGCTGGCCCAGGCCCGAGAGATTGAAGCATCTCTGGAACCACTGCAGGAGCGCCTGGAAGCTTTCCAGCAGACCAAATCCGCCGAACAGGCCAACGAGGCCCGAATTCACGCGGAACAGGAGACGATCCGAGAGCAGGGCCAGCGGTTGCGGGCGTCGGAAACATCTCCAATCTGTCCCATCTGTGAGCAACCTCTTACGGCGGACCATCGTCAACGGCTTCTCGAAGGCCTGCGCACACGCTGGGCAGAGTTGAGCGAGGCCTCGAAGGGCGCCGCGGAGGCGGTCCGTGAGGCGGAAGAGGGAAGCGTGCAGGCCCGCGCTACCCTCAGACAGCGTGAGCAGACCCTACGGGCTCTCCCGCGCCCGGTCGCGGCCGAATCAGCTGAAAAACAGTTGTCCGAATCTAAGGCCCGGCTGACCGCAGCCAGCGACGCAGCGACTGCGCTAGGAGAGGCACCGCATCGATTGGGGCAGCTACAAGAGAAGATGAAGGAGTTGGGCGACCCGCAGCGGAGGCGGGATGCGGCTCTCCAGCAGGCGCGAGGACGCGGGCGGGCGGAAAGGGCTTTGAAGGAGCAGGGGACGCAGGCCGAGCGGCAACGAAACACGCTCGCGGCGCTTGACGGGCGTATGGCAGAGTTTGCCGACCTGGAGGCGCAGGCAGCGCGGATCGACTCCCAGTTGGAGAAATTCAGGGCAGCAGACGATCTTTACCGACATCATCAGGCTGCCGCCGAGGCCCTCCCACAGCGCAGACAAGAGGTTGACGAGGCGACGAAGTCGTTGCAGGCCGCCCAGAGTCGGTTGAAAAGCGGACAGGAACAGCTGGCGGCCAGCAGGCGCGATTTCGACGAAGAACGATTCCAGGAAGTAGTGGCCCAAGTGGTCGAAATCCGCAGCCGCCGTGTACGGTTGGAGACTGATTTGGGACAGTGGCGTGAACGACTGACTCGGGAGGAGGAGGAGATCGCCCAGTTGCAGGCGAAGGCCCGGCAGCTCGCTGCCGCCCGAACTCTGCACGACCGGTTGAAGGAGCAGGAAGAGCTTTTGCGGTTTCTGCGCTCGGTGGTACAGGAAGCAGGACCGCACGTAACGAAGGCGCTGGTCCAGCAGATCAGTTACTCAGCCAATCAGTTGTTCGGCCAGATCATGGAGGACTACACGCGCACGCTCCGCTGGGAGGAGGATTACGGAATCATCCTGGAAGTCGATGGGCGTGATCGGACGTATTCCCAGCTGTCCGGCGGCGAGCAGATGAGTGCAGCGCTGGCGGTGCGGCTGGCCCTGCTACAGGAGATGAGCAGTATCGGCGTCGCCTTTTTCGACGAGCCGACAACGAACTTGGACGAAACCCGGCGCGGCGCGCTGGCCCGGCAGATCGTGGGCGTGCGCGGCTTCGAGCAACTCTTTATCATCAGCCACGACGATTCGTTCGAACAGGCCACGGAGAAACTCATCCGGGTAGAGAAGCGAAACGGGGCGAGTGAGATCTTCTATGAGTGAGGCCGGTTGAACGGCGGTCTCACTGAACGGTGGCGACCAGGATTTGGGCGGCTTTGGGAATGCCTCCCAGGGACGCAAACTCCTCTTGTAAGGTGACGGCGTTCAGGCGAGCGGGAGCGTCGTCGACCAGCATCTTTTGCAGGGCTTCCGCTGCCAGCGGGACGGTCAGCAGATTGGGTGGGATGTGGTAGCCGACGCCGCTGCGCGCGACCCCGCTGGCCTGACGTGCCTGGTCCGCAGCCTTTGGGACCACGATCTGCGGTATTCCGTGCGTAACCAGAGCGTGGGTCGTGCCGGCGCCGCCATGATGGATGGCGGCGGCGATGTGAGGAAGTACCTCAGCAAACCGGACCCTGTCCACCAGAACTGAGGGCTGCGGCAGTCCGGTCCGCAGAGCTTCGACCTCGCGCGGGGTCCAGCCCCCCTCTGTACCGACGGCGGCAAAGCCTTTGCCGACCGCCAAGACCGGTATGCCCCCCGCCTCTGCCGCGGCGCGGGCCGCGATTAAGAAAAAGTTGATGTCCCTGGTAAATGCGGTACCGAGGGTGATGAAGATCCATGGACGATCGCTTGGAAGTTGGACGAGCCAAGGGGATTCGGGCGGCAGAGGAGAAGGAGCGACCCCGCCGACCATTCGTGTCTGCGGCAGCAGCCGGGCTCCGGCATACCAACGGGGGCTCCAGTAGGTCAGATGTAAGGAGGGAGAACGCAGCGCGGCTGGACCGTCTAGCGCCCAGTTGACGCCGGTCAGGCCAAAATCGCCAAGCAGCGCGCCCACTCGCGCCTGAGCCAGTCTTCCGACTGCGCCGGGCGCGTCTGCTTTCGGGCCAGGCGACTGGGTCTGCATGGCCGGCCAGCCGGCGACTGCGAAAGGCACGCCCAGTAGCTCTGCGGCGATGCCAGCGGCCGCGGTGAACATCTCGCTGACGATAAGATGCGGGCGGAAACGTTTGGCTACCTCGATAAGCTCAAGCGTTGCCGCACGCACGCGCGCCACGTCCAGCCACTGGTCCAATGAGCGGACCATGCGCAGGCGCTGAAACTCCTCTTCTGAAGCCGTGCCTCTCTGTATAGGGGGCGGCGGCGGCCAGCGCCAGCCGGTCTCTTGCAGGATATGGACGGGAACGCCCTGTGCAGCGACCTGGCTTTGCAGTTCACGGCCGGTGCCCCAGAGGACATCGTGGCCCGCCCGCATCAGTTCGACAGCTGTGGGCAGATAGCCGCCCCAGTCGAGGTGGCCCGCCAGTTGCGCGGAAATACATAGAAAGCGCAAGCGGCACTCCTCAGCCGCCGCAGCCGGGAACAAGGCGGAACAGCATGCCTCTGCCGGTCCCAATCCAGACGGCCCCGTCCGGCGCCGTCGTGACCGCTTGCACGGGCCAGTTGTGCATGATCCGTTCGGCGATTATCCGGCCGCCTGCGTTCGCCATCCGAAACAGACCGGGATCGCGGCCGTAGTTGGCGAAGAAGATGGTGTCGTAGGCCCAGGTGATGCCGGTGGGTGCGGCCGAGTTGGGCAGGACCAGAACGGGAGCGGTCCACCAATCTTTGTTGACCCCGCCCAACGCCAACGGGAAGCCGTAGAAGGGGGTAGCGTTCACATCGCCCGCATTGGCTGCAGCGGAGAGGGTACGCGGATCCAACAGGTCGACTTCGTCGCCGGCGTTGAAATCACCGTGCACGTTGGTGGCGCCATTGTCGGTAAACCAGATGCGCCCGAACGGGTCGACGGTGATACCGTAGGGGTTACGCACACCGCGCGCCGCGGTCTGAAAGACGCCGATTGAGCGTTCGGCGATCAGCCTGTCGAGGCGGGCGCGTACGATGCGGGCAGCGAAGGGATTGCCGCCGGCAGCCACGTTAGTGGCCAGGGTTTCAGCGGGAAGTTCGCCATCATGAAGAACGATAATGCCGTCCGAGTAGCCGTCCCGCACACCGCCGGCGGAAACATAGAGCCAGCCGTCGCTGATCACGAGACCGTTGTTGGCATGGAAGAGATGGCCCGCGACGGCGAAGCCGCCGGCCAGAGGTTCATATCCGCCGCCGTCGACGATGCGGCCCACTTCACCGGCCCGATTCAGATAGAGCGCGCCCGCATGCCAGGCCATTCCTGTGACACGGCTGGATTCGCGAAGGATCTCATAGTAGCTGTCCCTGGAAACGCTGTGCCAGATTGCGATAGAGCGGCTGGCGTGGTAAGGATCGTAGAAGGCATAGGGCTCGGAGTTGCCGGAGGCCGGATGGTCCAAGGCGATGAACAGTCTGCCGTCCGGGGCAAAAGTCAGAGCGGTAATGCTGTGTTTGTCCTGAAGTTTCTCGGCCAGGAACTGTTCTGCACAGAGGCCACCCAAGGGAATCAGCCACGGATCGGATTCAGAGGGGGGGCTCAGATTGAGGGGAGCGACGCGAATGCCAACACTACCGGCAGCCATACCCCGCGGTGGGGCGGCGGCGGCACTGTTTTGCGTGTTTTCTTCCGGTTTGGCTTCGGCATTATCGCCCGCATTTGTGCCGTCGTTGGCATCAGCATTGTTGGCGGAATCGCCTGTTGCTGGAGGGGGGGCCGCATTCACCGGCTCCACTTTTGGCAGATATGCAGCGATCTCCTCGGCATCAGGCATGGCGGCACAACTTGCGGGCAGGGCGAGTTGTGCGCTGACAAAGGGAACGGTACCGCCATCCTGGGCACAATTATTGGGCGCCCGGGTGAAATCTTCACCCGACAGACGCAGCCACATTTCGGCCACGGGCGCCGGCTCTGTGCCCTGCCTTGGCGCTCCGGCCATGATCCAATCGTAAATCAGTGCTGTTTCGTCATCGCCGAGCTCCCCCACCAACGGCATGGTGCCGGACCAGACCTGTGTCCAAAGTGTGGATTCTTCAGGAACGCCCGGTTGCACCACGAGGCCGTTAAGTCCTCCGGCCATTAAGGGTTCGTACTCGGTCACCTGCAGCTCCCCCTGTTTCACAGTAGCGCTATGACAGGCGCCGCAGTTTTCTTCAAGAAGAGGCTGAATGTCCTCATCGAATCCTGGCGCGGCGATTGGAATTCGGCCGAGGGAGCGGTCGAGTGAGACAAAAGGAATCGCTTGCTCCTGTCCGAAGACCGCCTCAACGCGTACCAGTGTGCCTGCGGGCACGCGACCCAGAAGGCAGCCTTCGAAATAGGGTCGATTGCGCACATTGGCGTTGCGTTGCAGGACCGCATAGACCGGCTGGCCCCCGGCGAGGCAAGAGATGGCTTCTTCCATACCATGGATCAGGGCAATGTCAGCGGTCCCGCCCATCGGATCGGGGCGAACTGAAGGCAGAGGCGGCAACTTTTTCTCTGGATTGGCAGTTCCAGCGGAGTCGCCACTTTGAGGACTGACCGGGCCGATCGGTTGAAAAACGCATGCACCGAGAAATAGAACCGCACAGACGAATAGTGGGATGACAGGAAACGGGGCAGGACGGCGGCAATGACTCATTGAAAGAGAACCTGTACGCGAAGCTGCATGGGGGCGCCCTCATTCGTGGAAATGCTGCGCCAGGATGAGTTCCTAATTCCCTGTGATTGAGTCGGAAACTGCCGAGAATTCTGTCAAAGTACGACGCGCGACGGAGATATCCATCTGAATCTGGGCGACGAGTTCCTCCAGGCTGTCAAAACGTTGCTCGTCGCGCAGGCGAGACACAAAGGAGATGGTGAGTTCCTTTCCGTACAGTGAGTCGGACTCACCAGCCGCCGGATAGTCGAGCAGATGGGTCTCAATGCGGCGGCGGCGGCCGTCTACAGTGGGCCGCACACCAATATTGGTTACGCTGGCGCGAGGGTTGGGAGAACAGTTGTCCGGTAGATATGCCCAAGTTACGTATACCCCATCGGCGGGGACGAGCTTGTGCGGAATGAGCCGGATGTTGGCGGTGGGCACGCCAATCTGGCGCCCGCGACGTTCGCCCTCTTCGACGATGCCGGCGATCTGGTAGGGCCGGCCCAGCATGTGGGCGGCATCCTGTACAGCGCCGGCCAAGAGAGACTGGCGGATCAGGTGGCTGTGGACCTCTCCATTATCGTATGCGAACGGTTCGATCACAGACAGTTCATAGCCAAGCCGTGTACCCAGCTCCCGCAGAAGGTCGACATTGCCGCTGCGTCCTCGCCCCAGGGCAAAATCGGGCCCCACAAACAGCCGGGCAAGCCCCAAACGTTCGACGAGTAGCGTCATAAACTGCACGGGCGTCAGACTGGCGAAGTCCATGTCAAAGGGCTGAATGATGCCCAGATCAAGACCGAACGGTTCAATCAGGCGCAGACGCTCCTGTGGCGTGGTCAAGAGGCACAAGGTGAGGTCAGGCCGCAACACGGCCATTGGGTGGGGGTCGAACGTGAGCAGGGCTATCCTGGCGGCAGGAGCATGGCACTCCGCTTCAGTCTGCAGGGTACGCAAGAGGGACTGGTGACCCAGATGCACACCGTCGAAATTTCCAATGGTCAGGAAAGTTGGGCCGGGAAACCGGAGAGATCGCAGATCGCTGCGCCAGATTCTCATCTCAGATCAGTTTCTGGTTCTTGACGTGAATTCCGTTTGCCACCCGTGCTCTCCGGCGGTTTGCACCGCAGGAACGAAGGCGTCCCGCCTGCCCCTACGCGATACAAGATGTGGTAATAGGCTGTTTTTCAGGCTGCAGGTGCATACCTATTCAAAGGCTACGGCCTACGAAAGACTACTCAACTGTTGGGCGAGCCACTTTTCGGCTTTCCATACTGTGCCGTCTCCCTTCCCATCGACGGCACGCGCGCGCGCGATTCCCAGAAAGCGGCCGCGGCGATCATAGGCGGCCGCGAGTCCATCCCGGTGCCCACCTCCCGAGCTGTGGGAATTGGAAAGGGGGGTGTCCTGGGCAGGAAATGCGCGACGTTGACAGATTTTTTGCCCGTAACCCAACCGGAGTTGCTCCTCCTCACTGACAGTGAGGCGGGGCATTCCCAGGCCGGCATCGGGCGCCAGCAGCAGATCGGCCAGCCCACCGGCGGCCGCTGCACTTTCAATGGCCGGTAGATCTGAGGCGTCGGCGACGGAAAATGGGCCGGCTTCCAATCGACGCAGGTAGCTCAAGTGGCCGGCGGTGCCCAGTGCCTGCCCCAGCGCGTGGGCCAGACTACGCACGTATGCCCCGGCGGAACAACGTATCCGCAGAGAAATCGTTGCGGGCGCCGCAAAGGTGAGAAGCTCGATCTCGTGAAAGGTAACCTCCCGCGGCGCCACATCTACGACCTCACCGCGCCGGGCTTTACGGTGCAGACTCTCGCCGCCCTGCTTCAGGGCCGAATAGACCGGTGGTCTCTGGTCAATCCGGCCGCGGAATGCGACAAGTGCGGCCTCCACGTCAGCGCCGGTCAGGGAGGGAACCGGGGCCTGGGCGACGGTCCGGCCGACGGCGTCGTAGGTATCGGTGGCGCGGCCCAGTGTTACGCGGGCCTCGTATGTTTTGTCATGCCCCTGATAGTACTCCACCAGCCGGGTGGCAACGCCGAGGCACAGCACGAGCAGCCCACTGGCCATTGGGTCCAGCGTGCCGGTATGGCCGATGCGTCTTTGCCGGCTCCAGCGCCGGACGCGCTGTACAATGTCGTGGCTGGTAGGCAGCTTCGCAGAGACGGGCTCGTCGGCGTACGTTTGGGAAATCGGGCGCCCCGGTTTATCGACAAGGAGGATTCCGTGTAAATCGGTCATGGTACTGGTATGTAAAGGGCGCTGCTCCCTGTCCTTTAACCACTCTCGCCATCAATACTCTGGCGGCGCAGTTCGTGCAGCGCCTCCACAACGCGAGCAGAAACCTCCTGCAGCGTGCCGGCGACGGTACAGCCGGCGGCAGGTGGATGTCCTCCGCCGCCGAATGAAAAGGCGACCTGGCTCACATTGAACCCCGGCTTGGCCCGAAAACTGCATTCGACCAACTCCTGTCCGTTCTTGGCATATCGTTGGGCGAAAGTTGCGCTGATGTCGGCCTCGCGCACGGTGACAAGGAAGTTGGCTAAGCCGTCGCTCTGGTGGGGTTCCACACCGCTGCGCTGCCGGCTCTCGGCGTTAAGGGTCGCCCAGATGATGCCGTCTTCTATTTGTACATTGGCCAGACCGGCCCCCCACAGCTTCACAAGGCTGAAAGATCTGCTGTCCAGGGTGTTGCGAACGATGTAGTCCAGACTGGCGCCGGCGTTCAACAGCTGCAGGGTCGTCTGCATTACATTCGTGTTCGTGTTTGCGGTCCGAAAACAGAGAGTATCGGTAACGAGGCCGGTCAGAAGGGAGACGGCAATCTCCTCAGATAGCGGTACATTCAGGGCATCGGCCAAGCGAACAAGCATTTGGCATGTGGCTGCGCAGCCGGTATCCACCCAGTTTTCGGTGCCGAAAAGCGTATTGGTAACGTGATGGTCTATGACGGCAAGGGGAATCTGATTGTGAATATCGGGTCTGTAAACGGTGCCGATCCGGTCAATGCTGGAGGTGTCCAGGCAGACGATGAGATCGTAATTATGTGCGACCTCCGCCGGTCCGATGATGTTCTCCACCCCGGGCATAAACTGGAACTCCGACATCGCTTCGTCCTGAAGAGCGAGTGTCGGCCGTTTGCCCAGCGAACGCAGAATAGCGCCCAAGCCGAGCAGGCTTCCGACCGCGTCTCCGTCCGGGCTTACGTGGCTGACGCAGAGGATGTTGTGGCTGGATTCCAGGAGACTGAGCAGGAGAGGGGGTGGCGGGACGCCCTCATGGCCGCATGTATCACCCTGCTTGAGCAGGGACGCATTCGGGGTCATGCATCCTCTTTCTGGGCATCGATGGAGGAGAAATCCGGGGAAGAGAGTGACGGGGACACAGGTGAAAGAGAGCTCCCTGCGTCCTGTTGACGTATCTCTCGTTCCTCGGCGATGCTCTGCAAAAGTGCATCCACCCGAGCGGCCTGGTCGGGGGTATCGTCATAGTAGAAGAGCAGTTCCGGTACGGCGCGGAAGGTCAGGCTCTGGGCCAGTTGACGTCGCAGAAATGGGGCGGCCTTCTTGAGTCTGGCGAGGACTACACTGCTTTGGATGTCGCTGTCCTGATGAATGTAGACCTTGGCCACGCGCAGGTCGCGGCTGACCACCACGTTGGTCACCTCCAGCAGCTCCAACGCCGGGTCATCCAGCTCTGCGCCGATCAAGATAGATAGTTCCTGATAGAGGAGCTCTGCTGCCCGCTCCTGACGAATTGTGGTCGTCATCGTTACTATAGCCGTTAGTCGTTCGTTCCGGTTCCCGGGCACACGAGCCCACTATAAACCAAAAACTGAAAACCAGAAACTATTATCGCACCTGCTGCTTTTCGAAGACCTCGATAATGTCGCCTTCCTGAAGGTCCGTATTGACACCGGCCAGGTTGATTCCGCACTCGTATCCGGCCCGAACTTCGGTGACATCCTCGGTAAACCGTTTGAGGTTTTCGATGGTTGTGGTGATGACGGTTGCGTCGTTACGGAGCAGCCGGGCCTGGCTGTTGCGTCTGACAACGCCGTCCAGCACCATACAGCCGGCGATCAGGCCGCCGCGACGTACACGGAACATCTGCCGCACCTCGGCATGACCGGTGACCACTTCTTCGAAGATAGGATCCAACATTCCGGTAAGCGCCCGTTCCACATCTTCGATCAGATTGTAGATGATCTGATAGTGTCGGATTTCGACGCCGGACTGTTCTGCGCGCACAAGGGCGGCCTTGTCGATATTTACACCGAACCCGATGATGATCGCCTGACTGGCTTCGGCGAGCATTACGTCCGACTCGGTAATGTCACCCACAGCCGATTGCATGATCTTGACTTTGACCTCATCGTTGTCAAGCTGTTCGAGGCTGTGGACGATTGGGGCCAGCGAACCTTGCGCATCGGCCCGCAAAATAATGTTGAGGGTTTCGGCTTCGCCGCCTTCGACGCGGGCGAACATATCCTCCAACGTCATGGGCAGATGTGAAGTGTCCCCGGTATTCTGGGCGGCCTGATTTTGCCGTTCGGCGGCAAGCGTGCGGGCCGCTCTGTCGTTCTTGGTTACGGTGAAGACCTCGCCGGCGTCTGGCACGCCGTTAAGGCCCAGAATTACCGTCGGTGTGCTCGGCCCGGCCTTCTTCAGCTGATTGCCCTCGTAGTCGGACATTGCTTTGACACGTCCCCAGTTTTCGCCGACAACCAGCGAATCCCCGCGTTTCAGGGTCCCATTCTGCACAAGCAGTGTAGCGGTGATCCCGCGCTGTTTTTCCAATTGGGCTTCGATCACGGTGCCGACACATTGTCCGTTGGGATTGGCATTGTGCTGGTCCAGTTCAGCGACGACGAGGATATTTTCCAACAGGTCGTCGACACCGTCGCCGATGAGCGCGCTGATCGGAACCGTGATGGTTTCGCCGCCCCATTCCTCCGGTGTCAGGTCTTCAGTGGACAGATCCTCCATGACGCGGTTGATGTTGGCGTTGGGGCGGTCGATCTTGTTGATCGCGACGATAATGGTCACGCCGGCTGCCTTGGCGTGGCTGATTGCCTCCCGGGTCTGGGGCATAATGCCATCGTCGGCAGCTACGACGAGGATGACGATGTCGGTAACCTGCGCGCCGCGGGCCCGCATCGCGGTGAATGCCTCGTGGCCGGGGGTATCCAGGAAGGTAATCTTCTTGCCGTCGACTTCCACTTGGTAGGCACCGGTATGCTGGGTGATGCCGCCGGCTTCGGTATCGACAACGTTGGCACGGCGGATTTGGTCGAGGAGCGTCGTTTTGCCGTGATCCACGTGGCCGAGGACCGCCACAACAGGCGGCCGGGGCACGAGATATTTCTCCGCCTCTTCGGCCACGATTTCCTGGATCATCACCCGTTCTTTTGGTCTTCGATCCTCGTCGGGCGCTTCCTCCGGCTCTTCGTCCTCCACGACCGGCCACAGCACCTCGATGCCGAGTTCTTCGCCCACAATGGCGGCTGTATCATGGTCGAGAGTTTGATCGATCGGCGCCATAATGCCGAACTGCATCAGCACTTTAATGAGATCGATTGGACTTCGATCCATTCGTTCGGCCAATGCGCGGACGGTGACGTACTCCTCCACGATGATGGAAGAAGGCAGCCCAGCGGCTTCACCGTTGGCGGTGTCTTCGGCCGGGCTGCCACTCTGGACCTTCGTCGGATCTTTCGTTGCGGCTGCCATTTTGGCCTTCCTTTCATCTATCGTCTTCGGTTCCCAGCTCTATATGCCGCCGTGCGGTCGAAGGCTGACAGCGAAAACGTCCCTCTGAGAACAGAGGGGGGAAGCTGAGAGGCATTCACGCTCCGAGTTGCGTGTTCCTTCTCAAACTTTTCACAGGTTTTTGGCTGGGACGGAATGCATGCGCACGTGATGCGGAGGAGACCAGAAGCGGGGAGCCAAGAGGCGTTTACGGTGGACAGACAAGTCGTTACACGACTACCCCTCGCTTCCCTGCAGCCTTCCCCCTCTCCATCCCAAACTGCAATACAGCCAATTTTAGCCCACTAAACCGACACATGTCGAGGAGCAGACAATCGGCTTGCGTTCATTGGAAAATTCCTGTCAGTCAGCGAATATGCCCTTACCTTGGAACGTACCATCTGCGCCGGGCAAAGACGCTTGAAACGCCTGCCAAGTAATCACAGCCCTCCCTTCAATCGCACAGGTCCCAGTTCCGGCAGTCCGCGCGCAAGGTCTTGATCTGAGGAGGGGTTTCCAGTAAGCGAAAAACTAACGGTGGAGTTGGCCTCTCCCTCCTTGCTAAGCGGTCTCGTCGGTCACTTGCAGCAGAGTTGACACGGACGCAGACAGTGTTGTCAGGTTTTCGGCGCTGATCTTGGTTCGCAGCGCTTTCTGAATCAACGAACCAGCCAGCGCCTTTTCCCAACAGTTGACCTGCGGGTGGACATAGGCACCGCGCCCGGACATCTTGCCGGATTCATCCAAGTGGACCCCGTCAGCAGCCCGGACCAGACGAATCAGGTCGCGCTTTCCGTCAGACTCCCGGCAGGCGATGCACATTCGCTGGGGAGCCCGGAAGGTCCCCCGCTGCTGTTTCGACCCCTTCAGCCCTTTTGCCATTCCTGGTATCGCCCGGCAGGTGAACAATGTCTGGCACGAATTACGAACCGACAGCCAGCCTAGAGGTCGAACTCGCCTTCTTCGAATTCATCCAAGTCGACTTCGAGGTCCCGCGATCGACGTGTTCTCTGACGTTTTGGCTGCCGCCGCGACGCTGATTGGCCACCTCGACGTGCCCTACTGCGTCCGGGTTCCTGCTCGTCAAACTCATCACTGGGTTCTTCGACCGTGTCCAAAGAGTCGAGCAACTCGGGGGGCACTTCCAGGTCGTCCAGTGACCCGATCACGGGGCCCGATGAGCTTCCCTGCTGGCGTGCGGCCATACGCTGGCGCAGCATGTCAGCGGTAATCACTTGTGGCAGCTCTTCAGGCCTGAGCGTACGTTCCGGCTCGGGCTCTTCCGCTTCCGCCTCCACCGGCAGCTCCGAGGGATGAAGGGCGGGCAGTTCACTCACTTCTTCCACATCAGGACTTTCTTCCTTCTCTTCTATAACGTCTTCCTCTTCGTCGAGTGTCTCGCCGAAGCTGACCGGCTCCGGCTCTTCCACGGCGAAATCTTCAAAGGAAGGGATAGAGGGATCTTCCTGCTGGACGGCTGCGGCGGCGCGCTCGAAAGCGCTCAACGCCTCCTCGGCATCGACGCCAAGGCCGCGTCCTTCTTCTTGTGGGGGGATGGCATCGGGCCACTCGGCGGCTGTGCCCTGGTCGGCCGTTCTGCTTGCAGCATCGCGTCTTTGCAGCAGCTCCGCGGCCTGACGGAACGTGTCTTCGCTCGAAGTAGACTCTTCTTTGTCGCGCAGGATCTTCTCCGCCATGCTGAGCAGATCCTGGTCACCGGCCGCCATCTGCGCCTGTTCGGCTGCCAGCAGGTCCAAGCCTTCTGCATGGGCTTCGGTTTCGCTCTTGATATCGATCCGCCACCCGGTCAGTTTAGCAGCCAGGCGGGCATTCTGCCCTGCCTTGCCGATGGCGAGGCTGAGTTGTCGATCGGGCACGATAACGATAGCCGTCTTGATGTTGCTGTCTTCTTCGAGAATCACACTCTGTACTTTGGCCGGTCCGAGAGCGTTGGAGATGTAGGTGCGCAGATTGCCGCTCCACTCGACGACGTCGATTTTCTCGCCCGCCAGTTCGGTCACGATGTTCTGAATACGCAGGCCGCGCATCCCCACACAACTGCCCACCGGATCCACGCCGGGCAGCGTCGCCATCACGGCCACTTTGCTGCGTGCGCCCGGTTCGCGGGATATGGCCTTGATCTCGACCGTGCCATCCCGCACCTCCGGGATCTCCTGTTCCATCAGGCGGCGGAGGAGATCGCGATGGGTACGGCTCAGCTTGATCATCGGGCCCCGACTGCTGCGGTGCACATCAACCACATACAGGCAGATATAGTCTCCGCGGCGCAGGTTCTCCGACGGTATCTGCTCTTCTCGGGGCAACAGGTTTTCGTGCCTGTCGTCGATCAGGATGGTGACGGCGCCAGACACGAGATCAACGCTGCGGACCTGGGCCGTGATCGTCTCGCCTACTTTGTGCACGAAATTCTCGTAGACTGTGTCCCGCTCGGCCTCGCGAATGCGCTGCAAAATCACCTGTTTGGCGGTCTGGGCGGCGATACGGCCGAAGTTGCCGGGCGTATTCTGCACCAGAACGACATCACCCAGTTCAGAAGACGGCTCCACGGTTCTGGCGTCGTCTAACAGAATTTCGGTATTCGGGTTGAGGATATCTTCGACAACCTCTTTTTCGGCGAATACCTTCATCTCGCCTGTGGCCCGGTCCACCGCAGCCGTGACATTGGCAACGGAGCCGTAATTGCGTTTGTAGGCCGAAATGAGGGCGGCCTCAATTGCGTCAAAAATCACCTCATTGTCGAGGTCTTTATCCGACGCAACCTGATTGATCCCAGCGATGAGTTCTTTAGACATTTTTGTTCAACTGCTCCTGAAAACTTGCCTATTCAACATATTGGCTGCTGACGGAAGGCTGAGAGATAGGGTCGTCAGCAGACGAAAACACAGAGACAGGTAGACAAGTGATCCCAACAGGTTCGGCAGGCAACGATCCCGTAGAATAAGAAAAGTGGGCGGAACCCACTTCAGAAACACAACTCTATCAAATCATACTAGCTCATGCCGATTGGTTACAAGTATAACAGATTGCAGGCCTGAGGGCAACTCCCGGTTTGGAGGGCTGAGTCTGGCCAGCAGGTCGTTAAGAGCATGGCCGGTCCCAGGGAAGGCTGCTGGTACAAGAGCTGTCGGGCCTGCGGAACCGTTCAGAGTGTGGGAGAATGTGCGTGGGGCGCTACCGGATCGGGACATGATAGCGGGCGATGATAGCCTGCCCCTCTTCGCTGAGTACAAAATCGACGATTTTCTGTATCGACGGGTCGCCGCTTTGCTGGAAGAGTAGGTAAAGGGCCCGCGCCAGTGGATACTGGTGATTGGCCAGGTCAGTGTCATACGGGATTCGTCCCTCGACGGAGACAGATTTTACCGTTCGCGCAGCAGCACTGGTCTCTGAGGCGTTCTCCCCATTCGCTGATGGAGGCATTCCAGTCTGCGAAAGATAGGCAGACGTGACATAGCCGATTGCGTCGGGGTGTGCGGCCACATACTCCACGACATTGCTGCTGGTGGACATGACGACCGCTGTCCGAGCGACCAGGTCTTCGTCCATGACGCGTTCTTCGAAGAGTTCACGGGTGGCGCTGCCACGCTCGCGGCTCACCAGAAGCACTTCTCTGGCAGCACCGCCAACTTCCTCCCAGTTCAGGGCACGGCCTCTGAAGAGATCCCGAACTTGTACCATGGTCAGTGACTCCACCGGATTATCGGTGTTCACGACGACCGCGATCCCATCGAGCCCAACCGGTATGCGGACAAGGCCGGTTGGTGTTTCAACGTCGGGATAGGCCGCTGTGCTGGCGGCGATGTCAACCTGTCCGGCCGCCACCCACTGTTCTCCCATCCGGCTGCCACCGCCGAGCAGCGTGAACTGCACATGGGGATTGCGCTCGCTGTAGACGGAAGTCAGTTCGAGAAGCAATGGGCGCATCTCGGTTGAACCGGCGACGGTCAAGGTGACCGGTGCGGGGGCGGGGACTGTGCCGTCCCCCTGTGGCAGCACGCAGCTGGCAAGCAGACAGCCCGCCAGAATTAGGTGTGTGAGCAGTCTGCGAAGAAGGCTTGGACGCTGGCTACTCTGGTGACAGTTCATCGGAGACGCAGAGTGAAAAGTGTCAGAACGGTAAGGCTGACGATCAGACAGTAGCCGGAGAACAGGTAGAGGCTGTTTCGGCGCACATATGCCAGCAAGAACCGGATCGCGGCATATCCGCAGAGCGCGCTGGTGGTGAAACCGACCAGCAGGGCCGGAAGCTCAGCCAGCACAGCCGATGGCTCGGTAGCCAGCATGTCACCGACCTGAAGGAGGCCGGCGCCCAGGAAGGCCGGCGCGCCTAAGAGAAAGCTGTAGCGAGTTGCCGCTTCACGGCGCAGGCCCTGGGCCAGGGCCGCGGCAATGGTCGTACCACTGCGGCTGATGCCAGGCGCCAGCGCTGCGGCCTGCGCCAAGCCGATGATGAAGGACTGGCGCAACGACATTGCTGTCAGGGGCGCGCGCGCGACCACATTGCGGGTCATCCATTCGCTTCCAGCCAGCAGAAGAGCGGTCATCGCGAGAAATAGGGCAGCTGCCTGCGGTGTATGGTAGAGCTGTTCGAGCGAGTCCTTGAACAGAAGGCCGGTGATGGCAGCCGGGACCGACCCCAAAACGATAAACCAACCCAGACGGGCGTTGACGTCGGTCAAAGAGGATCTCCGATCTCTCGGTTTGAGGAGGACCGGGAGGCTGCGAAGGGTAGCGCGGATGATGCCGGCAAAGTCCCGCCCAAAGACGGCCAGAATTGAGAGAAGCGTCCCCAAATGCACGACTGTATCGAAGAGAAGGGATGAAGAGGGCCAGCCGAACAGCCAGGGGACGATGACCAGATGGCCGCTGCTGCTGACCGGCAGAAATTCGCTGGCGCCCTGCACCAGACCCAGGACGAACGCTTTGAAGAGATCAAACATGGAATCGCAATACTTCGCCTGTACCCGTCGGCGGCAAAGAGGGGGAAGCTATATCCTTTCGCTGTCCGCCCTTATCCGGGCTGACCTGTCATGACGCGGCCGGCAGCGCCTCTACTCTTCGCCGGCGCTGTTCATGCCGGACCCGTTGATCGGTTATCTGATAGGCATGCAAAAAGTTGGTACGGAAGGATGCGAACGTTCCTTGCGCGATCTCCGCTCGAATCTGCTCCATCAACTGAAGCATGAAGTGCAGGTTATGGATGGTGGCCAGGCGCAGGCCGCTGATTTCACCACTGACGGTGAGATGACGCAGGTAGGCGCGGCTAAAGGTACGGCATGTGTAGCAGGCGCACGCTTCCTGGATGGGGCGGCTGTCCTCGGCAAAACGGGCATTGCGGATGTTGAGCCGGCCGGTCGGCGTCAGCAGCGCGCCGTTGCGGGCGATGCGTGTAGGCAGCACACAGTCGAACAGGTCGATGCCGCGCGAGACTGCTTCGATAATGTCTTCGGGCGCGCCGACACCCATCAGATAGCGCGGTTTGTTCGCAGGCAGATGGGGACAGGTTGCGTCGAGCGTGTTGTACATCTGCTCTTTGGTTTCGCCGACAGCCAGTCCGCCGATGGCATAGCCGGGGAAATCCAACCCGGCCAGTATCCTGGCACTTTCTGCCCGCAGTTCCGGGTAGATGCCGCCCTGCACGATGCCGAAGAGGGCCTGGTCCGGACGCGAATGGGCGGCTTTGCAGCGCTCTGCCCAGGCGTGGGTCCGTGAAAGCGCCTGGGCCAGATAGTCGGGGTCCAGGGGCTCGGCGCACTCGTCCAGTACCATCGCGATATCGGCGCCGAGTTTCTCCTCGATCTCGACCACGCGTTCGGGCGTAAAGCGGTGGGCCGATCCGTCGATATGGCTGCGAAAGGTCACGCCGTCGGCGTCCAGCTGGCGCCGGTGGGCCAGACTGAACACCTGATAGCCGCCGGAGTCGGTCAGAATTGGTCCGTCCCAGCCCATAAAACTGTGCAGGCCTCCCAGACGTTCGATCCGCTCGTGGCCGGGGCGCAGATAGAGATGGTAAGTATTGGCCAGCAGGATGGAAGTACCTAACTCCGAGAGGTCGCGCGGCTCCAACGTCTTGACGTTGGCGGCGGTGCCCACAGGGGCGAAGGCCGGCATCTCTATGGGACCGTGGGGCGTGTAAAAGGTGGAGCGGCGCGCCTGGCCGTCCGTTCTGTGAATCTGAAAGGTGAACTGTGCGGTCACATCGGTCTCGAATCAAGCTGGCAGAATTTGTGGCAACAGAAAAGCAGAAAAAACGCTATCGCATTCCTTCTGCTTTGTCAATGCAGTTTTCTTCAAACGGGCATAACCCAAACCAAAACGAACCGAATACAGGTGCGTCAATGACGTCGACGGGCCAGTTCGGCTTTCAGTGCTTGCACCTGTTCTTCGGCAGCACGCCGGGCGGCCGCTTCGGCGTCGGCGCGCCGTGCTTCGACGTCAGCGCGTTCTTCCGCCTTTTCGACTCTGGTCTCAGCGACCTGGAGTTCGGGAATGACGTAGTCCGCATACACATCGTCCCGAGCCAGTTCCACAAGTAGAGGCTCCCGCAGCAGATCCTCACGGCGAAACTGGAAGCCGGGCAGCACTTCAGAACGGATCACACCTTCCTCGTCCGGCTCGATCTCTTCATAGTCCCCCGCGACGCCAAGCCGGTAGAAGTGCATATGCCCGTCCTTGGGGTCAAGTATGAAGTACTCTCGGACCCCGGCGCGAGCATACCCCTCCTTTTTTTCTTCGGTATCCCGCTTCACTTCTGCCGATGTCGAATCGGACAGCTCCTCCACGATCATGTCGCAGACCCCGATGTAGGAGCGTTGATCATCCGCTCCCCAAGGCGCCGGATTGTCGTCCAGGATGATGCCGATGTCAGGCTTGAATACCACTTCCCACTTCCCCGAAGGCAGACTCTCATCTCGGACCGACATGTAGGTGCCGGTTTCCAGGAACAAAATCTTTGCAATGGGGTTTTCGTCAAGATAGAAGCTCAGGAGGCGAAAGAACCAACGGTACTGTTCGGTCTGGGCATAATTGTGTAAGGGTTTGGCCTCCAGGATGCCGTTGTTCCATTCGTAACTGACGTCGATATGCGGATGAGGGCGTTCATACCACTTCTTCCAGTATTCTTCCAAAGTAACTCGGAGGCCGTGGGCGGGAGCCCGGTTTTCAATACGCTCCAATTCAGTAGAGCCGGCAGAGTCGGCAAGTTTGTCGGACTGCGTGGCGCCCTTCGCCTGGGATGGCTCAGCCTGTTCTTTCGACATGTTATGGGCGCTCTCTTTGGGGTCCATGCGGTCTCCTCTTTGCCTGAGCAGGCTTCAATGGGCGGCGCAGCTTTCTGCGGAGAGTCTACCACCTTTCAGTGGGTTGACGTCTCGGCGCCTGGCCGTACAGATTGCGCACAATTGGACTTTGTTTCTTCGCGGCCGTCCTCGGGTCTGTACAGGTTAGGCCGCCTCGGCGAAGAGCTTTTCCTGCGAATTGTCCCCAGTTTCCCTGTCCTGCGCGGCTGTATCTTTGGCCTCTTCTTGCAGCGCGAGATTGATGGGCAGCCCGGCTTGCTTCCGAATCTGGCCGTCGATCTGCGCGGCGACGTCGGTCTTGTCGCTGAGAAAGGCTTTAGCGCTTTCCCTGCCCTGTCCCAGGCGCAGATCGCCAAAGCGGTAGAAGGCGCCGCGCTTTTCAATGATGTCGAACTCGACACCCAGGTCCAGCAGGTCTCCCTGCGTGCTGACCCCCTCGTTGTACATGATATCGAACTCCGCCACCTTGAACGGCGCCGCCACCTTGTTCTTGCGTACCGTCACCCGCGTCCGGTTCCCGATCACGTCGCTCCCCTGTTTGATCGACTGGATGCGCCGCACGTCCAGTCGCACGCTGGCGTAGAACTTCAGCGCCATCCCGCCAGACGTCGTCTCCGGATTGCCAAACATGATCCCGATCTTCTGTCGCAGCTGGTTCGTGAAGATCATGCTCGTGTCGGTCGTCTTCACCGCACCCACCAGCTTGCGCAGCGCCTGGCTCATCAGCCGCGCCTGCAAGCCGACGTGGCTGTCTCCCATCTCGCCTTCGATCTCCGCACGCGGCACCAGCGCGGCTACGCTGTCCACCACCACGATGTCCATCGCTCCCGAACGCACCAGCGCTTCCGCTATCTCCAGCGCCTGCTCACCTGTGTCCGGCTGCGATACGTACAGTTCCTCGACATCGACTCCGATCTTGCGCGCATAGCCCGGGTCTAGCGCATGCTCCACATCCACAAAGCCGCAGACCCCGCCCATCCGCTGCGATTCTGCGATCGCATGCAGACACAGGGTCGTCTTGCCCGAACTCTCCGGCCCGTACACTTCGATGATGCGCCCGCGGGGAATGCCTCCCACGCCCAGCGCTATGTCCAGGCTAAGACTGCCCGTCGGGATCGACGCCACATCCAGCCGGGTTGCCTCCCCCAGCCGCATGATGATCCCTTCGCCATAGCGTTTGTTCAGATTGGCGATGGTAACTTCCAGCGCTTTGGCCGGCCCACTATCGGTTGATCGTTTTTTTGTCATCGTTCTCCCCTATAGCCTGTTTTCGGCATCCTCTGACCTGTTCTGCGCGCCTTTTCAAGGCGAAGGCACCGGAGTAGTCCCCGAGAGGACTGATTGAGCCCATTATAGAACATGTGTTCAGATCTTGCCAAATCACCTGCACGACGGATCAGTCCTTGGATGGCCTCCCGTTCCTCTATGGGGCGGTGAATCGGTGTTCAGAAGGCGAGGAGACTGGGGAGACCAGCGGGGGAGTGAATGCCCTCCGACAGGCCCGCGCAGAAGCGGCGATTGAACTGAGGAGGAGTCGATATTGTCCTGGTCCTTGCGAACCAAATACCCGGAACTGGGCGCGAGCGGATGCGGTGCGCCACACGGAGACGCGAAGCGGACTGGAATCAGTCATGGCGCCCGCAAGTCGCATTCTTTCGCTATCCAATTCTTGTCCATTGAAGGCATCACCGACTATAATCCTCGCGCGATGCGGTTCCCCTCACTCGGACTACAGATCTCAGCTACTTCGGACGTGTTTAGAAAAACCTCCATTCCCACTTCAGAACCGACGCGGCAACTGTGCCCAACGGTGGCGCGTCATTTGGACCTGGCATGAGTGTAAATCGTCGAAAACTGAACAGAGCGTGGGAAACGCTGCGGTCGCTGCCGATCCCTGCTATTGGCTCCGACCGCCTGGTCGACCTGCATGACGACCTGCTGCATTACGACACCGTGATTGCGCAGGAGATGCGGGAGTATCTGCGGGGGCGAGTCATTAACCGGATCCGCGTACAGATCGACTGGGAGTTGGAGGAGACGCTGCGGTCGTTCAAGCCGCAGACATCAGCGGAGATGGAGTGCAGGCGGGAGTTGCTGCGGTACAAACGACGCATTGACGACGTGGTGCGCCAACTGCTCGTCGGCCAGCCGGAAGAACCCCCTCTCGAAACATAGCGCGTCAGCTTTTCCTCTTCAGCCCTCTAGACGATATCCCGTAGCAGGAGATCATCGACCGTTTCCCGGCGTTGCACCAGTTGCGCGACCCCGTCGCGCAGCATCACCACGGCCGGGCGCAGGGCTCCGTTATAGTTGCTGGCCATCATCAGTTGGTAGGCGCCACTGACCGGAACGGCAAGCAGTTCCCCGGCTTCGATTTCGGGCAGAGGCAGGTCCTCGATCAGGAGATCGCCGCTCTCGCAGTATGGACCGGCCAGCCAGGCGTTTTCGGAAACCGGCGGCCTGCCCAGCGGGTCGGTGACCGGCAGGGCAGAGTAGCGCGCCTGGTAGAGGGCTGGGCGAATGTTGTCCGCCATCCCGCCATCGAGCAGAAGCCAGCGCCGCCCTCCCGCATGTTTGACGGTTCCTACACGATAGATGGCAACCCCGGCGCGGGCGACAAGGCTGCGTCCCGGCTCCGGCTGCAGACGGGGCAGGGGCCGAGAATGGGGCGACAGCTTCTTTGCCAGTGCAGCTGCAACTGTGGCGACGTAGAACTCGATCGACTGATGGGGCAGATCGGCTTCGTGGTAGGCGATGCCCCAGCCGCCTCCGGGGCTGAGCACCTGGGGCCACCAGTCGAGCTCCTGCTGCAGGCGGCCAATCAGCGCGCACACCATATCCAGCGCGGGCAGCACCTGTTCGGCTGCGTGGAAATGCGAACCCTGGTGGAAGTGCAGCCCGGTCACGCGCAGTTCATTGCGCTGGCAGTAAGCCACTGCGTCGACACATTCATCGGCGTCCATCCCGAATTTGCTGTCGTGCTGACCCGTTTGGCGGAATTGATGTGTGTCGACGGCGTAACCCGGCCTTACCCGCAGCCAGAGAGCGGGGGCGGAAACGCGGGCTTGGGCCAGTTGGGCGATGCGCGCCAACTCCGGCAGGTTGTCGACGACAAGCGTGCCGGCCTGGACGAGTCCGGCGCGCAGGTCGGCTTGACTCTTGTTCACGCCGTGCAGAAGGATCTGGGCGGGCGGGACACCGGCGGTGCGGGCGATGTGCATCTCACCGACGCCGGTGCAGTCCAGAAGCAGGCCGTGAGCCGCCATCAGACGGGCCATGGCCAGATTGAGAGATGCTTTGCCGGCATAGGTGATGCCGGCGGGGCCGGGATAGTGGCGACTGAGCGCATCTTGATAGGCCTGTACAGCGTTGTCGATGGTGCGCTGATCATAGATATAGAGAGGTGTACCCCATTCGGCGGCCAGCTGGTTCAGGTCACGGTCGCCAATGTGAAGCGAGGGGGCGCCATTTTTGTCGGGACGCAGCGCAACGGTGTCGGGGAGGAGTGAGAGACGGTCACGATACATGGCAGGAACCTTTGGGTTCGGATGGATTTCGACGGCAACCGATGAAGTTTCGGACAGCGGTGTGACAGACTGTAGACGGCACCAGGCAGAATCTACAGGAGCACCATGAGGATACCGCCGATGGTGATCAGGCCGCCGATGATGCTGTTGAAGGAGGGAATCTCGCGCAGCAGGAGCGCGCCCAGTAGCACACCGCCCAGCACCTCCTGCGTGGCGATGAGATTGACATAGGTGGCGTTCACCCGCCGCAGGGCCGCGTTGTAGAGGGTATGGCCGCAAGCCAGCGGAAAGACACCCAGGCCGACGATGCTGGCAACGGCGGGCCAGTTGAAGCTGCCGGGGGTGTGGGCCGCGGCCGCGGCTGGAAGCAGCCAGATTGCAGCCAGCATGTAGACTGCGCCGGCATACACCAGCAGTGGAAAACGTTCTCGCTGGCTGCGGCCGGCTATGCTGTAGACGGCGTAGGTGATGGCGCTGCCCAGAGCCAGCAGATCACCGATCAACATGCGGGGAGTGAAAATGTAGGATGCGCTGCCGTTTTGCTGAACGAGCGCGAGTACCGGCTCGAACCCGGAGAGAACTGCCACGCCCAGGACGGCCACAACGATGCCCAGCCACTTGCGCTTCGACAGCGGCTCCCGGAGGACGAAGCGGGACAGGAGGGCGACCCAGATAGGGGCGGTATACATGATCGCCAGGCTGTTGGTAATTGTCGTAAATTCGAGAGAGTAGGCGTAGAAGAAAAAATGGAGAGCGGCGACCAGCCCGACGAGGACAAGCAGGGGCCATTCGGACGCCAGCAGCCGGCGCGGGTTTGCGGCGCCCCACGCCCCCCGATTGCGCAGCAGAACCACCCCTGACACGACGATGCCGGCCACCAGGAGACGACCGGCTGCGATCTCAAAGGAGGTTACCGAGCGGGCGGCCCAACGCACGAGCACGGGGCTGGTGCTGAAGAAGAGAACGGCGATCGCTACCAGGGCCAGCCCACGGCGTTCTTCGACTGTCACGGGAATGGTCCAGACTGAACGCGTGTGTAAAACCTGTGTTTCCAGGCGTGGAGATCTGTTGGCCGTTCTAAGGAGCGGCGGGCGTAATCGCCACGTAGACCAGGCTCAACACCATGCTGAGCGCAATCAGCAGGCTGAGGAAGTAGAATATCTTTTCGTTGCGGCTCAAGCGGCGGCGTCTGCCCCGTCTGCGGCTCATGCGCTGTCCCTTTCCGACCCTGATTCAAGTGATGGAAGCGTTGAACAATTTCAACGTAGCAAAGATTAAGGCCCATGAATCAACCGAATCATAGTCGAAATTGGGCTGTGAATCAAGGTGCCCGGGTGTTTGTGAAGCGGTTACGGTGCTCACTCGATGCGCAGAGGGCCGAGCAGCAGGCGGTCCTCTTGCGCGGGGTCGATCCTGTCGAGTACGCGCAGCCGTCTGAAATCGGGGCGGGTGTACAGGCCGATTTCGACCTGATAGAGCCCGGGGGGCGCGTCCGACGGGACGGTGAATGTGTGCACGGTGGCGACGGTCTCGCCGGCCGCCCAGCTTTCCGTTGGCGGCGACGGTTTCAGGTCGGCGCCGCCGAACATCTCGAAGCTGTCGGTCAGCAGATGCGCGAAGACCGTATACGATTCAGCCACCGGCCCTGATGCGGTCCAGTACAGGGTAACGGTCATCTCTGCGCCGGGGACCGGGGTGCGGCTGTTGAAGCTATAGCCGGCCAGGGTGATATTGCCGGCAAACTGCACGTGCACGGGTATGGGAATGTCGCGGTCGCCGTCATGGGAGACGTCGGCCTTCCCGCCGGGTTGGCAGTCCGAAACGGCGAACCCCGCGGGGCAGATGGTCACCTCGCCGAAGGTATAGCTCGTGCCGCCATCGACCTGGGGCAGACGCTCGCCGCTGCGGTGGTCGTAGAAGCCAACCTGCCAGCTGGCCCGATTCGGTGTATGGGCCGTCTGCGGAATGGCAACGGTATAGCTGTCGAGCAGAAGGCGTCCGGGCTGCCAGCCGCTGGTCGGGCGCAGTCCGCCGCCGGGCATGGTATCCAGTTGGGCTACGGTCAGACCGGTGCCGTCCACGAGATGAATGAATAGGGACCAGTCAACGGCCGGCGGGGCGTTGGACATGAACGCCAGATCCACTTGGATCTCGTCACCGGGGAAAACGGTCAACGGTTGAGGATCTGTTTCGCTCGCCTGCCCTTGCAGACCGCTATACGATGCGGTGGCGTGTTGCAACTGGATTTCGGAGTTTTCGGCGAGAAAGAGGGAGTGGGGCGTCGGGGAGACAGCCGTGTTCGAAGCGCTGTCAGGAGCTGACATCGGTGGGGGCCTGTAAGCGGGCTGGAGCAGGAAAAAGGGTGTCGCCAGCGTGAGCAGCCCGAGGGCAGAGGTGACACTCCAGCCGGTCCTGTGTCCGAATCTGCTTCCCCATCCCGACCAGCCAAGCGCCCACAGCAGGGCCAGAGCGGGCAGGGCGGCGAAGAAGTAACGTCCCTGCGCGGCCGGCGCCACGCGCATGAAACGCAGCCAGGAGATGGTCAGGACGAGCAGCCACAGCAGAAGGAAGGCGTGGGGCACGCGGGAGGCGAGGCGGGCGCCGCCGGCGCGCGTCTCGCGGGCAAGATGAAACAGCAGCCCAAGCGCAACGACAACGGCGACGACTCGCAACGCCAGGTAGATCCATGCTGGGTATGGCAGGTTCAGCCAGCCGAACAGCCCCCAGAAGGAGCGTTCCAGCCCTCCCATCTCGCTCAGGATTTGCGACGGACCAGCTGGAATGACCCGCAACAGGATATTCGCCTCCCACATCTCCCAGGCCAGAAGGTCGCCGTAGAGCCGCCAGTTGCGCAGGTACCACCAGCCGGCTATCAGGATGGCGGGAATGGCCGTCCACAAGGCTGCATCGAGGATGGGGCGAAGGCTGCGGTTTCGCCAGGCCAGCCACAGAATTGCGGTCGCGGAGACGCCGGCCAGACCCAGCCCACTCAGTTTGGAAAGGAGAGCCAAGCCAAGCACGGCGCCGAGCTTCAGCAGGCGGCTTTTTTGCGGCTGTCCTCCTTCTACCAGCATCTCCGTCAGTTGCCAGAGGACGAGCGCAGCGGCCGCGTTGACGGCGTTGTCGTTGCTGACAGATGCGCTGATGAAGGCAAATTGGGGTATGAAAGCGGCGAAGGCCGCACCGAGCAGGGCATTTTGCGGGGGGAGAAAGAGGTGCAGCGTGCGGTAGACCGCGTAGACGGCGACGGCGCCGAGGAAGACGGAAAAGAGGCGGGCGACGTGCAAAGCCAGGATCGAACGGCGCCAGGGGAAGCGTTCCGCCTGCTGGTGGTGGACCAGATAGTTGCGGTTGATGGCCGTATCGGGCTGGCCGATGGCGCGGTGGGGATTGGCGCGCGCAAAGAGTTCAGGGAAGTCGGACTGATCGATCAGTGCGGTAAGCAGAGCCGCGCCAGCGTAGTAGGCAGGCGCCTGCGTGCCTTGCTGCCGCCAGAGCGCGCGCGTATTCGGCTCCGCTACCGGCAGCTTCCGCTGCGTCACCAGATGTTGAACAAAGGCGAAATGCCAGATTTCGTCGGGCGCTTCGAATGGCGGGGTTACGAAACTGAACAGGCTGGCAAGAAGGAGGTAAAGCGCCAAAAGATGGCGAATCGTGGGACGAACAACAGGGAGAGCAGGAGTGAATCGGCGCGGCGCCTCCTCTGTTTCGCGGGACTGGGACATTTACCTGGAGCTGGCTTTCGGTATCTGTTCTCCTGACCCGGATAGCTCTTGAAAACCGGGCGAATTCGTCTCCTCTGCGGAAGTGCCGCACTGCCCCGGAGTCTCTGCAATATCGCCTTTTGCAGCTGATTTTGGCGGGCGCCAGATGAAGAGATAGTAGAGCCAGTTCCTCAAATATTGGAACCAGACATCCAGGACGCGAAAGTTGGACTCACCGTTGGAGCGCACATATTCATGGGTCGCGACTTCAGAGATGCGGTACCCGCGGCGCACGGTCTTGATTATCATCTCCTGCTCGATCGTCGTGATCTCGGATTGCAACGCCAGGCTGCGGGCCAGATCGGCCCGAATCGCCCGGAATCCGTTCTGCGAGTCGGTCAGGCTCACGCCCTGGGTGTAGTTGATGCTCAGCGTGATGACCTGGCTCCCAAAGAGACGGACAAACTGATTGATGGTAGCGTGCAGCTCGTCGCTGCCTCCCAACATGCGGGAGCCGGATACGTGATCGGCATTGCCGTCGATGATGGGCTGGACGAGCGCCGGAATGTCGCGGGGGTCATGGGAGCCGTCTGCGTCGATGAAAACGAGGATATCGCCGCTGGCGCGGGCGATGCCGACCCGAATGGCGTCGCCTTTGCCTTTGCCGTTATCCAGAACTACGGTCGCACCAAGTTCGGCGGCGATGTCCCGCGTATCGTCGCTGCTGTGGCCGTCGACGACCAGCAGCTCGTCCGCATAGGGCGCGGCCCATTCGAGCACGGGTCGGATGTTGCGGCCCTCGTTTCGGCAGGGTACGATAACCGAAATGCGAACCTCACGCCCATCCGGCGCCTGGCGTGTGATGGCAGTAGACCGGGCGGGCTGAGTATACCAGTTGGGCAGGATATCCGTCACGGATCGTCTCAGAAAAGCAGCAAGGTGGGCTGGCCGCCGTTTGACAGGCCGCTGGGCCCTACTTTAGCAGCATTCAATATCGATGCCAAGCCTCAGAGCCACCATTCCACAGGAAATGACCGGCGGCAAACGATGAATCAAAGGGCACAGTTGCCTGTCTCTGAAGGCAGAAGCCCCTGCGGACAGAGACAGGTTCAAGCGGCCCATTTGACGGGATCGGACGACCATGACCAGATGTGATCCAATCGAAGCGGCGGCAGTGGCGGCGCGAACCGTCGGCATTGACCCGCATGAGGGCATGCAGATCATCGGCGCGGCGCGCCTGGCCGACCGCCATCATCCGCCTTTCGACCTGGGGCGGCCGGCCCTGGTGCTTGACATCACCGATGAACCGACTGCGCAGGGGGTGCGTGCGGTGCTGGGCAATGCCTACCCCGACGACCACCCGCTGCAACTAATCTGCCTGGAAGGCAATGGAGCTCGCTCTGCGCGCGTTTTACCGCTGGCGGATCTTGCTGCGGCAGCCGGCTTTGGCGAGGGCGCATGCCTGTACGTGCCCGCCCTGCACCATGGCAGCTATGCCGATCTGCAGGAGGTGATGGCACACTTGCGGGCGCCGTACGGCTGCCCGTGGGACCGGGAGCAGACTCTGGCGAGCACGCGGGCCTTCCTTCTCGACGAGGTAGGTGAGGCATTGGAGGCGATGGACGGCGAGGATGAGGCGCATATCGCCGAGGAATTGGGAGATGTGCTTGGGATCATCGCCATGATCGGGCAGATCGCGACCGAAGAGGGCCGCTTCCAAATTGCGGACGCGGTGAGGTTGAGCGTCGAGAAACTCATCCGCCGGCATCCTCACGTATTCGGCGAAGATGACATTGACGATATGGCGCATCTGTATACACGCTGGGAAGAGATCAAGGCGGAAGAGAGAGCGGCCCAGGACAGACCGGCGCGCGGCCCGTTGGATGCTGTGCCGGCGGCATTGCCGGCGCTGCGCAAGGCGCGCGAGATGCAGTCCAAGGCCGACAAGGCCGGTCTCCTCGACCGCGTTGCGCTGGCGGAGAGCAGTCCTGAGTTGGTGAGCCTGTTGCCGGAAGGCAGTGACGAAAAGGCGCTGGGCCTTCTGTTGTGGCGGCTGGTCGCTCTGGCGAACGCGCGCGGCCTGGACGGGGAGGACGCGTTACGCGCCTTCATAGGACGCTGGCGTGCAGAGAATACGCCGTAAAGTGAGGGAAGAAGAGGGCGCCTGCCAGCATGGCAGTGCGCTCGATGCTCACTCCTGACTTAGTGGGTGCATCCCATTATTGGGGTGAACTTTCCTGTACCTCGGGTAGCAGCGGAGCTATGTCCAGTCCGCTTTCAACCCTGAATTAGGTGAAGCACCTCCTCTGACCACTGACCACTGCAGTTCTGGGCGGTCGGGCCTATTCGGCCCTCCCTTGTGCGGGGGCTC
>JAPOVP010000138.1 GCA_026708085.1 Caldilineaceae bacterium | reverse complement strand
GCGGAGCCCCCGCACAAGGGAGGGCCGAATAGGCCCGACCGCACAACTGCAGTGGTCAGTTGTCAGTGGTTAGTGGTCAGTTGCAAGGCTTCCCTGCATTGGTGTTGATCGCGGACTGGCCATGGTTTCGTTGCTGCCGAAGGTATGCGAGAGTTCACCCCCATTTTGGGATGCACCCTATCGCGCTGCCGTTGTTCATGATTTGGGGGCCGTGCTACAATTGGGGTTCCTGGCAGAAACAGGAGGGACGTACGTGCCGCGGCGGGGTAGTTTTTTGGGTGGACAGGATGCGAGGGGTGATGAGGAAGGTGTGGGGCGCGCGGGGGGTTGTTTCGCTGTGTACGCTGCTGGCGGTTGCGCTGGTGCTGTGGCAGGGGACTGGGACGACGAGGGCGCAGGGGCCGCCGCCCGCTCCTGGTGACAGTGAGGTGGGCGCGGCCCATCTCTCGCCTGACGGTTGCAGCGAGCTGATCATCAACGGCGGCTTTGAGGCGACCGATCTGCACTGGGGCCTGGCGGGTTCGGCGCTGCCGCCGAGCTACTCGACGGCACGATCGCACGCGGGTGAGCGCTCGCTGCGGCTGGGGATCGTGGACAGCGCCAACCTGGAGGCCAGCGACAGCCTGTACCAGGACATCGCTCTGCCGGACTCTGCGCAGCATTTCACGCTCAGCTTTCACTTCTGGGCGAGCCACGAAGATACGCCCGGCAGCGACATGCAGCTGCTGAACATCTATGAAGCGACAACCGGGGTGCGGCTGGCGCAGCCGTGGGCGCGGCTCTCCAACGAGCAGTCGTGGCAGTTCGAACTGATCGATCTGACCCACTTTCGGGGGCGCACGCTGCGCATCGAGTTCGGCGTGCATAACGACGGCGGCGGCGGCCGCACCGCGCTCTACCTGGACGAGGTCAGCCTGCTGGCCTGTGAACCGGATGCGACGCCGTTCGTGACGCCGCCGGCGACCGCGGCGCCCCCGCCCAGCGGGACACCGTCGCCGGCCACAACACCGCAACCGGTCACGACGCCTGTGCCGGGCGGCTGCGTCGCGAGCGATTCGCTGACCAACGGCGACTTCGAAAGCGTGCTGGACGGCTCTTCCAACTGGGCCGTGGGCGAATCGCCGGTACCTCCAGTTCTCGCCAACCAACCGTCCGGGGGGGCGCTGTCGTTGCGGCTGGGCAACCCGCCGGGGAGCGGCACACAGAATATCCAATCTTATTCCTCCGTGCGCCAGTTGATCCAACTGCCGGCCGGTGCGTCGAGCGTGTCGTTGAGTTGGCTGCATCTCTCGCGCAGCCAGGAACCGGCGACCCTCAGCCCGGCGCTGGCGTCTGACCGCCAGGAGCTGATCCTGCTGACATCGTCTCTGGCGACCGAGGCGATCCTCTATCGCAGTCGTGCGGAGAACGCGGCCTGGGAGACGATGACGGTCGATCTGACCCCCTACCTGGACGGGTCGTACATTCTCTATTTCAATGTCTTTAACGACGGCAACGGCCTGCGCACGTGGATGTTCCTGGACGACGTGCAGCTGCTGGTCTGCTACGGGAGCGCGGCCGCGCCAAGCGCGGGCGGCGCGTCCAAGACGCAACCGCCAGCCTCGCCGTCGCCAGACGTATCCGCTTCGCCGACAGAGGAGAGCACGGCCGCGCAGCCCGGTTCCAGCCCCCAGACGCCGGAAGCGGATGCGAGCGCGACGCCGGCCGTGGCCGCGCGCGGCACGATGATCGCAGTCGGCGTGTCAACGCCTTCATCAATCATTCATAGGTCCAGCCCATCCGCCGCGCCGGCACAGGTCGCGGAGGTCACGGTGTGGCAACGGTTCGTGCGCATTTCGCAGACTGCCCAGGGGCAGACCTTTATCTTCCTTCTGCTGATCGTTCTCGTCGCCATCGGCTATCTGCGATTTCGCGGGAGCGGAGGTCCTCCACCGTAGAGGCCGGCGGCCACTTTCCTGTCCCCGCGCCGGTCACTTGGGTTTGTCGAATCCCCACCAATTGGACTAGAATGGCTGTGCTCACTACGATATTCGTAGTGGAACGCGCGGATCATACAGCGTCCCTCAATACCAGAAGACAAGGTTCAGACAAGCAGATAGAGGAACTTATGCTTATCACGAAATCCCCGGCGCCGGACGTGCCTGCGGTGGCGCGCCGGTTGCGGCGCGACGGCCACCACAGAGACGGCGTTGCCCCGGGGAACGAGACGTCTGCGCAGGATACAGACCGCGATGCAGTCCCACCCTGTTCGCTTAACGTAACCATTTATGGTCCAACCACCTATCCCAATGGTTTCAGCGCGCTGGCGTCGGGATGGAACGATCTGCTGGCCCGCAGCCGCTACGATACCTTCTTCCTGACGCATGAATGGCAGTCGGTCTGGTGGCAGCAGTTGGGGGCGGGCGATCTGTGGATTCTGGCGTTTTATCGAGGAGAGAGTGAAGAGGAGGGAGGAGAGAGAGAAGAGCCGGCTGACCCTGCACGCTCCACTCCCGATTCGTCCGGGCTGGTTGGGATTGCGCCTTTCTATTTGAGTGAGCACAAGGAGGGCGAATGGGCGGGGAAGCGCAGTCTGAAACTAGTCGGCTGTGTAGAGGTGAGCGACTTCCTGGACATCATCATCGCCGCCGGTTGGGAGAAGGAGGTCTACTACTGTCTGCTGGACTGGCTGCAGAGCGAGGAGGCGCCGGCGTGGGACTACCTGGACCTGTGCAATCTGCCTGAGGACAGTCTGAGTTACAATGCGCTGCCCTCGATTTTCCAAAACGCGGGTCTGCGGGTGGAGGTCGACCAGGAGGATGTGGCGCCGCACGTGCATCTCCCGGCCCGCTATGAAAACTATCTGATGCAGATCGACAAGAAGCAGCGCCACGAGATTCGCCGCAAGCAGCGGCGGGTGGAACGGGAGCTGGATGTCGGCTTTACGTTGATCCAGTCAATGGACGAGTTGCAGGGGGCGATGGATGAATTCCTGCGTTTACAGCGTATGAGCCGCCCGGACAAGGAGTCGTTCATGACGCCGCACATGGAGCGGTTCTTCCGCGTCATGGCAGGCCGCATGCTCGAAACGGGGCATCTCCATCTCAGTTTTCTCTCTCTGAACGGTGAAAATGCGGCGGCGCTGCTGGCGTTCGAATACAAGAAGGAGTTGCTGCTTTACAATTCCGGTTACGATACTGAAAAGTGGGCCGGGTACAGCCCCGGTTGGGTGTTGCTGGGCTATGTGATCCAACACGCGATCGCGCGCGGCATCGAAGTATTCGACTTTTTGCAGGGCGATGAGGAGTACAAGTACCGCTTCGGCGGCCACGATTACCGGGTCATGCGTACTTTGATCATCAATGAGCCGGTTTGACGGGCTGGACGGGCGCCTGCGGCTGGGAAGGTAGGCGCGACGGCTTCGGCTTGACGGGGCGCGGCGGGAGGGATTGAACCATGGCCGAAAACGGATCAGTTCCCATCAGTGACGGCAGTGAACAGAACGGTGCGGGGTCGGGGCCGGCCGCGGAGCCGCAGCGGGAGCCGCCGCCGCGCCAGCCGCGTGCCGAGCGCGAAGAGGCCTTTACCTTCTCCGCGTGGCTGCTGGAAGGGATGGCCGGCCTGTGTGAGGAGCTGCAACACAACGATCTCGGTCTGCCGCCTGATTTCTGGACGCACGCCTACGCCGCGCGGCGGGAGGGACTGCTGGCCTGCCGTGCGCTGATCGACGCGGCGCTGGCGCGCTGCGAGGCAGATGCGGCACGGCGGAAGGAAAAACCCGGCGGCCAGCGCGGCCGGGTTGAAATTGATTGAAACTTCAGCGGCTCGCGGCCGCTAACCCCCTCTAGGAAAGAGCCTCCTCCTCTGTCACAATCCGTTGCCTGCTTGGCTTCGGCGGGGCCGGGTCGATCGCGGCCGGCGCCTCTCCGGCTTCGCCCATGAGGCGGAGCAGCCGCTCGCGCAGCACGTCGGCGGCGCGGCGATGGGACTCCAGGCCGACGAGATTGGTCAGCTCGTACGGGTCCGCCTGCAGATCGTACAGATACTGCTCCACATAGCGATCAGCGCTGGCATGCTGCCTGCCATCGGAGTCGGGCGCGGTGACGCCATACTTCCAGCGCTGCGTGCGCACGGCCCGCCCCACCTGGGACTCGCTTATCTGAATCAAGGCATCCTGCGGCCAGTCTGAGGACTGGCGGCTGACTAGCGGCGCCACTGAACGGCCCTGCATCTGTTCCGGCACTTCGAGGCCGGCGGCGTCCAGGAGCGTCGGCGGCAGGTCGACCAGGCTGACGATTTCGCGCACTTCGCCGCCGCCGAAGAAGCCGGGGCCGGTCACTGCGGTGGGCAGGCGCACGGATGCTTCATGGCAGGAGCGCTTGTATTCGTCGTTGCGCGTCTTAAAATGGCAGCCGTGGTCGGTTGTGTAGAGGACGATTGTGTTCTCGTTCAGGCCGAGACTTTTGAGGGCGTCGAGCAGGCGGCCCAATGCCTCGTCCAGCCGTTTGATCATGCCCCAGTAGCCGCCGAGATGCTGCTGGGAGGAGCCGCCGAGGGCGAGCAGGTCGGGCGGCGTCCAGCGGCCGGCGTAGCGTTCGCGGTAGCCGTCGGGCGGGGGGTAGTCGTCAAGATGGTTCTGATGATGCGGCTCGATATAGGACAGGAAGAGAAAGAACGGGTCCTGCTGGTGATCGTCGATGTAGCGGATGGCGGCGTCGGTGAGGGCGTCGACGCGGTAGCCGGGCAGCTTGACGGCTTCGCCGTCGTTGTCATACATGACGGTATCGTAGGCGTCGGAGGTGAACTCCAGCACGTTGGACGCCAGCCAGCTCTTGTAGCCGCCGCGATTTGATTCGGGCACAGGCCCGGTGATGCCCCTGTCGGCAAGATGCCACTTGCCGATGTAGCCGGTATCGTAGCCGGCCTCGCCGAAGAAATGGGCGAGCGTGCGCGCATCCTGCGGCAGAGGGATCGCATTGCGAAAGCAGCCGGTGGTGGTGGCGTACATGCCGGTCTGCAGACAGGAGCGGGCGGGGCCGCAGACGGGCTGGCAGGTGACGGTGGTGTGCAGGTGTGTGCCCTGCCGGGCCATGCGGTCGAAATTGGGTGTCAGATCGAGGGGGTTGCCATGGACGCCGGTTGAATCCCAGCGCTGCTGGTCGGTGAAAAAGACGATGACATTGGGCCGTTCGGATGTTGCTGGCGCTGCCGCCTCTTCGATTGCGCGCGATGATGGACGGGGCATAGTTTGCTTCCTCCGAAGTCTGATTCTGACGGTGTTCGATACGCCCCAGCAGGCGGGGGCGCGGAAAGCCGGTAGTTCTGCGGGTGGGTTGAACTGCCCGAAGTTACATGGTCAGGCATTCTATCCCATCACTCCGGGGAACGCTATTGGCAACTGCGGTAACGGGTGCAGTTCAGTTGTGGGGCGAGAAAGGTCAGGTGAGGGCATCGCGCCAGTGGTGGCTGAAATCGCTTGCTGTCCATCGACCAGGTGGCAGATGGGCAGGCACAGGGCCGGCACCTACGGGAGCGGGACGGGGGATGGGGCGAAGCGCGGCCGCCGCGGGCGGACACCGTCACACTGGCCTTAATCTCACTGCGGCGCGAGCAGGACCGGGGGCGTTGCGGGGGCGGAGCCCCCGCACAAGGAAGGCCGCTTGCGGCCGACCGCCCAGAAATGCAGTAGTCAGTGGTCAGTGGTCAGTGAGGGCGCTTCCCCTGCCTTAGTGTTGATCGCGGAGTGGCTATGGCTGAATAATCACAGTCGCTACTTGAGGTATTCGGAAGGTCGTCCCTGAAATTGGACGGCACTTGCTGCAGTTGGAGCGACGGGTGGTTGTCAGTTGTACGGCTGGCTGCCGGAGGAAAGGAATAGAGAAGTTGGAGTGTGGAGTTTGGTAGTTTGGGAATGGACGTTTATACTTCTCTGTCAACTGACCTAAAGATGTCACATACGATTACACTGCACCGTAGCCCGTCTTTCGTTCTCGTCGCCGTCGAATCGCAATCTGTTGCGGGACGGGGGACAGATCCTTCGCCAGGCACGAGAGTCTCCCTATGCCTTGTGCATCCCCATCTCTGCGTTTGGAACCAATCCTGTGTATCAGAGAAGAAGAATTGATCCAATGAACTGTCTGCCTTCCCTTCGAATGGAGTCCCGGTATGGGCGCGTACGGGCAGTCAGAAACGCTGCCTGTTTGCCTTTTGCCAGGCGTCTGACCCGCAGGACAGGGGCCGCCCTGGCTCCTTGTGGGGGCATTTGGCGCGCAATCTTCCCTATTGCGCTCAGCCTGGTGCTGGCCGGCTGCGCCCTGTTGCCGGCGGGCCGCAGCGCAGAGATCGCGGCCAATGAGCCCACGCCGACCCCGATCCCGACCTCGGTGGTGCCGGTCAAGCCTACGTATTCGGTTAAGGTGGGCGAGATCATGCGCGAACGGACGTTCAGCGGCCGGGTGGCGCCGGTGATAGAGGAGGCGCTATTCTTCCGGACGGGCGGCCGTATCCGTAACGTCTACGCCAAGCGCAACGACCTCGTCACCGCCGGCCAGATCATCGCGGACCTGGAGATCGATGACCTGGAGCGGGAGCTGACCTCCACGCAGTTGAGCCTGGAGCGGGCGCAGTCGCGGCTGTACACAGCGGAGAGGAATCTCGAGTTTCAGATCCGCAGGGCGCAGATCAACCTTGACATCGCCTCGCTGCAACTGATCAATCTGCGAACCGAGCGTCCGGATGACAATTTCGCGATATCGGTCCAGGGCAAGCAGGTCGAGCTGGCCGAACTCTCGCTGGAGCAGCTTACCGAAGGCGTAGATCCGCTCCTGATCAATGACGTCGCGAGGGCGCAACTTCAGGTCGAGAAGCTGCAGAGCGCGATCGCCGACGCCACGATAACGGCACCCTTCGACGGCAAGTTGCTCTCCGTTTCGCTGACTGGGGGCCGCCCGGTGAACGCCTTTGATTCGGTTGTCTCGATCGCGGACATTCATGATCTGGAGGTCAAAGCCGATCTGATCAGCGATCAGATGAACGAGCTGGCCGAAGAGATGGTGGTGGAGATTTCACTTGTCGGCCGGCCCGGGGAGATTCTGACCGGATTCGTGCGGCGGCTGCCCTACCCGTTCGGGAGCGGCGGCAGCGGCGAAGTGATCGACCCGGACAAATCCACCCGTATCACGATCGACCAGGAGGCGGAAGACGCGGGCTTTGAACTGGGCGACCTGGTGCAGGTGCGGGTCCAACTCGAACACAAAGATTCCGTCCTCTGGTTGCCGCCGCAGTCGATCCGCGTTTTTGACGGCAGGCGGTTTGTCGTAGTCCAGGACGGCGACATTCAGCGGCGGGTCGATGTGAAGGTGGGTATCCAGACCCCCGATCGGGTGGAGATCGAAGAAGGGCTGGAAGAGGGCCAGGTTGTAGTCGGACAATAGAACCGGAGAGCAAAGCGTGGAGAGAGGACGGCAGGGCATTACAAACCTCTCTCCGCTGCGGTTATGAAACTTCTTTTGCGTATCGCGGCGATTATTGTTGTCGCCATTAAACGTATCTTCGCCCAGCAGTGGCTGGCACTTGCCCTGGTCCTGGGTCTGATCTCCTCGATCGTGCTCGTGATGAGCATTCCTCTTTATGCCGATGCGGTCTACTACCGGCTGCTGCAGGAGGAGCTGACGGAAACGGGCATCAACGAGACCTACTCGCGCCCGCCGTTTGCGTATATGTTCCGCTACCTGGGCTCCACGTACGGTCCGCAGGAGTGGGAAGATATCGCGCCGCTGGACATCTACCTCAGCCAGCAGGCGGCAGGCGAACTGGGCATTCCGCATAAGAAGACGATCCGCTATTTCAAGACGGACAATTTCCGCCTTTTCCCCACGGAACAGATCGCGTATGCAGACACAACCGATCCGTTGGAATGGGTGAATCTGGGATTCATTTCCGGCTTTGAAGAGGCGATCAATATCATCGAAGGCGCCTTCCCGGCGGTCTCACCGTCCGACTCGGAGGAGGCGATCGAGGTACTGGTCAACCGGGAGTTGGCGGATGAGATCGGGCTGCAGGTAGGCGAAGAGTATATGCTGTTCCGCCGCATCCGGTCCGAGAATGGCGACAGCCAGCGTTATCAGACACCGGTGAAGGTTGCGGGCGTGTGGGAGCCTGCCGACCTGAGCAGCGACGTCTGGTTCTACAACCCGTCGACTCTGGAGACGCTGTTTGTCATCCCAGAGCAGAGCTATCACAATCGGGTTGCGCCCGTCTATCCGCAGGACGTGAATCTGGGCCTGTGGTACCTGGTGATGGACGGCTCGGATGTGACCTCGAGTGACGTAGGCCGCTTGCTGGTGCGCGGGCGCAGGGCGGAGCAGAAGGTGTCGGCGCTGATGGCCAACAGCCAGTTGAGCATCTCGCCCCTGGACGCGCTACGCCGTTATCAACGCGCCAGCGGTCTGCTGACAACGCTGCTTTACGCTTTCAGCGTGCCGATCATCGGTCTGTTGCTGGCATTTATCAGCCTGGTGGTCGGTTTGGCGGTGTCCCGGCAGCGCAATGAGGTGGCGATTCTGCGCAGCCGCGGGGCGACGGTGGGGCAGGTGGCGGGCATGTCGGGCCTGGAGGCGCTGTGTCTGGGCATTCTTGCGCTTTTGGTGAGTATGCCGCTCAGTTTCTCGGTGGCGAGGCTGATCGGATCGACACGCAGCTTCCTGGATTTCACGATCGAATCGGACCTGCGGCTGGTGCTGACGCAGTCCACGCTTCAGTTCGGCATCTTTGCGGTCCTGATTGCCTTTCTGGCGCAGACGCTGCCCTCGTTCGGTGCGGCGCGTCACACGATCGTGACCTACAAGATGGAGATGGCGCGCACCTTACGGCCGCCGTGGTGGCAGCGCTCCTATATGGACATCCTTTTGCTGATTCCGGCCGGATACGGCATCTATCTTCTGCAGGAACAGGGCAGCATCAGCATGCCGGGCGCGGTCACGGATGACACGATCTTTCAGAATCCACTGTTGTTTCTGATCCCGGCGTTGGGGATTTTCGCGCTGACGCTGGTGACGCTGCGGATCTTGCCGTATTTCATGCAGATCATCGCGTGGATTGCATCCAAGGGGGGCGGTGTGGGGGTGCTGCTGGCGAGCCGCCAGCTGGCGCGCAACAGGAGCATGTACACGGCGCCGATGATTCTGCTGGTGCTGACGCTGAGCCTGTCCGCATTTACCACATCGCTGGCGCAGACGCTGGACGGGCACATGTTTGACCGCGCCTACTACCGGGTGGGAGCCGATGGGCGGCTGGCGGAGCTGGGCGACACGCCGGTTTCAGCCGGAGGAGGCGGCTTCCCTGGCAGCGGCGGCGAGGAGTCGTCCTCGTCGGGCGGCGCACCAGAGACGGCGAGTTGGACCTTTGTACCGGTTTCGGAACATTTGCGCTCTCCGAACATCAGTGCCGCCACCCGCTTTGCCCGTTTCGAGGCGCGGGTACACATGGACGGACGCTGGCGGGATGCCCATGTCTTCGGCATTGACCGCCTCGACTTCCCCAAGGCGGCCTACTGGCGGCGGGATTTTGCGGCGGCGTCACTCGGTTCGCTGATGAACTCGCTGGCCCTGGCCTCCGAGGGTGTCCTGCTGCATCGTGACTTCATGCGCAATCACAATCTGCTGGTCGGTGATACGATCCTGGTCGGTGCGGCGCGCTACGGGCTGCGGGCGGAGATGCAGATGAAGATCGTCGGCGATTTCCGCTACTTCCCGACCTGGTACCCGGACGCCGACGCCCCGCTGGTCGTCGGCAACCTCGACTATCTGTTCGAGCGGATGGGGGGACAGTTCCCGTACGATGTGCTGGTACGCACGGAGCCGGGCACCGACTACGAAGGTCTCACGCGCGAGTTGCGGCAGTACGACATCAACGTCATCAACTATTATTCGGCCCGGCTGCGGATTGCGGACGAGCAGAAGCAGCCGCAGCGACAGGGGCTGTTCGGCGTTCTGTCGGTCGGTTTTCTGGCGGCGGCGCTGCTGACGGTACTGGGATTTCTGCTGTATACGCTGTTCTCGTTCCGGCGCCGCTTCATTGAGCTGGGAACGCTGCGTTCGATCGGTCTGTCATCGGGGCAGATGACGATGTTCCTGGCATGGGAGCTGGCCTTTCTGATCCTGGTTGGGATTGGCGCGGGGACACTGCTGGGCACATCGGTGAGCAACCAGTTCATCCCCTACCTGCAGGTGGGGAACACGGCCGCGGATTTGACGCCGCCGTACCTGGTGGGGATCGCGTGGCCGGCGATCACGCGTGTGTATGCGCTGTTCGGGGTCCTGTTTGTCGCCGCGCTGGGTGTTCTGATCACGTTGCTGATGCGCATGAAGATATTCCAGGCGATCAAGCTGGGCGAAACGGTTTGAACTGCAGTTTATAGTTTTTAGTAGTCATTTTTTGGTAACTGCGTTGGACGCGAAAGAGCGGTGATTTTGCGTGTTGGAAACTGAGCGATGACAACGTCTGAGCCCTTTATTCTGTGCGAAGGTCTGGTCAAAATCTATCAGGTCGCGGACCTGGAAGTGGTCGCTTTGCAGGGATTGAATCTGTCGGTGCGTCCCGGCGAACTGATGGCGATCGTTGGCGTGAGCGGCAGCGGCAAGTCCACGCTGATGAACATTCTGGGTGGGTTGGACAGGCCGACGGCGGGGCAGGTACGGGTTGGTGACTTCAATCTGCTGAAGATGTCGGAACGGGCGATCAACCGCTACCGGCGGGAGCAGGTCGGATTTGTGTGGCAGCAGAGCGCGCGCAACCTGGTGCCTTATCTGAACGCGGTCGAGAATGTCGAGTTGCCGATGACGCTGGCGGGTTTCGCGGGCAGGGAGAAGCGCAAACGGGCCGAGGAGCTATTGGACAGGGTGGGGCTGGGCGAACGCATGAAACACCATATGCGCGAACTGTCCGGCGGTGAGCAGCAGCGCGTGGCCATCGCCGTCTCGCTGGCCAACAACCCGGCGCTTCTGCTGGCGGACGAGCCGACCGGCGAAGTGGACACGGCTACGGCGCTGACGATTTACGCGACGCTGCGCACGCTCAACGAAGAGTTGGGCCTGACGACCATTATCGTCAGCCACGACCCGACCATCGCCCGCCACGTGGACCGGGTGGTCGCCATACGCGATGGGATGCTGGCGAGCGAGACGCGGCGTCAGGTGCGCACGGTCGAACGCTTCGACGAAGCGTCGCTCAACAGCGGCGGCGACGGCATCGTGGAGGAACACGAAGAGCATTTCGAGGAGCTGGTCGTACTGGACAGTTCCGGGCGCCTGCAGATCCCGAAGGATGTCCTGCAACAGTTCTCGATCCAAGGCCGGGCGATGCTCGACATCACCGATGAGGGCATCCTGATCCGGCCGGTGGAGAGAGAGGATGCGGAGGCGCCGGAGCTTGTGGCCCAAGAGGAAGCGGTGGCCAGGCGGATACAACAGTCCGGCGCTATCGGCGGCTTCTTCAGCCGCTTTCGCCGCAAAAAGAGTGAGTAACAGCCGGTACACTGCGCTGATCAGTTGCGCGCGGTCACGAAGGATCGGACACCGGAACAGAGATGGAAAACAACCCATACCCCAACACGGCCATCGAAACCGAGGATGTCTGGCGCGTCTATAAGACGGGCAGCCTGGAAGTCGCGGCGCTGAAAGGCGTCAACCTGCAGATTGCACAGGGGACCTTCGCCGCGCTGAAGGGACGCTCCGGCAGCGGCAAGACCACGCTTCTCAACTGCATTGGCGGCCTGGATTCACCGACAGACGGGAAGATTCGCATCTTCGGCGAAGAGATTCACTCGTGGAGCGAACGCCAGCTGACGCGCTGGCGCCGGGAGCAGGTCGGCTTCATCTTCCAGTCGTTCGGGCTGCTGCCCAGCCTGTCCGCTTTCGAGAACGTCGAGCTGATCCTGCGCATGTCGGGTGTCAAGGGCCGTGAACGCCATGATAAGACGGTGAACTGCCTTGACCTGGTCGGGCTGACGCGCTGGATGCATCACAGGCCTTTTGAGCTGTCGGGCGGGCAACAGCAACGCGTGGCCATTGCGCGCTCGCTCGCCAACGACCCGAAGCTGATCCTGGCGGATGAGCCGACCGGCGAGCTGGACAGTACGACGGCGCGGGAGATTCTCAGCCTCTTCCAGCAGATCGTGCGCGAACAGAACGTCACCTTCCTGATCGTGACACACGACAGCCTTGTGGACGACTATGTGGACTATGTCCTGTATCTGAAAGACGGACAGATCGACATAGAGGGCTTGGGCAACGGACACGGTCCCGCTGCCGCGGCCGCACCAGAAGTTGTGGGCGCCGCCGGGCCGGTGGCAAGCGGTTAAACAAGAGGCAAATCCTGGCGGACCAACTCCATTCCCCGGCCGCTGCTGTCAGCCATTCCACTTCAAGAAGACCCGATGAAAACCGTCATATTGGAGAAACCCGGCAGCCTGCATCTGACGGAGACCGCGCCGCCGGCTGAACCGGGAGCGGGCGAGGCGCTTGTGCGCGTGCACCGGGTGGGGATATGCGGCACCGACCTGCACGCCTTTCGCGGGCGGCAGCCCTATTTCAGCTACCCCCGCATCCTCGGCCATGAGCTGGGCGTGGAGATCGTGTCTGTCGACCCGGATAGCGAGAGCAGCCTGCGCGCGGGCGACCATTGTGCGGTCGAACCGTATCTGAACTGCGGCGCGTGCAGCGCGTGCCGCCGCGGGCGCATAAACTGCTGCGCCCATCTGCGGGTGCTGGGCGTACATATGGATGGGGGCATGCGCGAGCTGATCACCGTCCCGATCGACAAGCTGCACCGCTCGGAGATGCTGCCGCTGGAACACCTGGCGCTGGTCGAGACGCTGTGCATCGGCGCACACGCTGCGGACCGGGCCGGGCTGGAGCCGGGACAGTCGACACTGGTGATCGGCGCGGGTCCGATCGGGCTGACCGCGGTGGCCTTTGCGCGCCTGGCCGGCGCTGACGTGGCGGTGATGGAGATCGACGAGAACCGGATGCGCTTTGTGCAGGAAAACCTGGGGGTGGAGCATCTGATCGACGGGCGCGGGGACGCGGAGGCCCAGCTGCGGGCGGTGTTCGGCGGCGATCTGCCCCTGACCGTTTTCGACGCCACCGGCAACGCACGCTCGATGATGAACGCACTGGGCCTGATCGAACAGGGCGGGAGCGTTGTCTTCATCAGCCTGGTGCAGGATGATATCACTTTCCCCGACCCGGAGTTTCACCGTCGCGAGACCACGCTGATCAGCAGCCGCAACGCCACCAGCGCCGACTTCGCCCGCGTCGTCGAGACGCTGGAGACCGGGGCGATCGACCTGGCCCCGTGGCTTACGCACAGTGCGCCACCGGAAGCACTGATCGGCGAGTTCCCTGGCTGGAGCCAGCCGGAGAACCAGGTTGTCAAGGCGATGCTGCATTTCTGAACCGTGGTGGCCGATTTCGAGCACTTTCCCGGCCTGACCGTGGCGTGCCGCCGGCCGCCATCCACGACGCCCCGGTGTTCCCACTTTTCACATAGAGTACAAACGAACAAGCAAAGGAAAATAACGTGTCGAACTCTCCCTCCCCACAAGGATCGAAGCTGCGCCATGCGGTGGTCGGCATGGGCGCGGGGATTTTCCGTTCCCACTCGATGGGGCTCAGCCTCGATGAAGTCGAGGTGGTCGGCGGTTCGGACGTGGCGCCGGAGCCCGGCCAGGAGCGGGCCGAGGAGTGGGGCTGCCCCTTCTATCCCGACCACCGGCAGATGCTGGCAGAGACCAAGCCGGACGTGACGGTGATCATCACGCCCCATCCCTTCCACGCGCCGATCGCGATCGACGCGCTCAACGCCGGCAGCCATGTGCTGGTGGAAAAGCCGATCGCCATCCAGGTCAAGGAGGCGGACGCGATGATCGCGGCGGCGCGGGCCAACAACCGCGTGCTGGCAGTGAACTACCAGTACCGGCAGCTGCCGCACGTGCGGGCAATGAAGCGGCTAATCGACAGCGGGCAGCTGGGCCGTATCCAACGGGTGACAGGGATCTTCCCGTGGATGCGCACGGCGGCCTACTACCTGCGCGGGGGCTGGCGGGGCACATGGCGAGGCGAAGGGGGCGGGGTGCTGATGAACCAGGCGCCGCATGACCTGGACCTGGTAAGCCACCTGGTCGGCTCGCCGCAGCGGGTCTACGCGGCCACCTGCACGCGCCTACATGCGATTCAAACTGAGGATACCGCGACCGCGCTGCTCGAGTGGCCGGAGGATGCGCACGGCACCATCTATTTCAGCACGACCGAAAGCGGCCCGCGCACCTTTGAGGTGTCCGGCACCGGCGGGAAGATCGTGCTGCACCAGGACCGCATCGAGTACGAGCGCTACGAGACCGATTTGCGCCAGCTGATCACCGACAGTCCCGAGCCCTTCGTGCGCACGGAGCCGGCTGATGCCGACGCCGGTGTCGAAGATGAGCCGGAGCAGCACGGGCATGCAGCCGTCTACAATGATTTCCACCGCGCGATTCGCGAGGGCGGCGAACCGCGCTGCAACGGCGAAGAGGGGTTGAAGTCGCTGGAGCTGGCGAATGCGATGATCTACAGCGGCGCTACGGGTGAGGCGGTGGAGCTGCCGCTGGACAGGGAGGCGTATAGCGAGTTGTTGGAGAGGTTGCAGGCGGAGGATGTCTAGGGGGTGAGGAGAGAGTGAAGAGGAGAGAGGAGTGAGAGACGGGCAGTACTTGCTTCTCGCGGTTCTAGCATCTTGCGGTTACTTTAGCTGCACGTCCACAGTGACGGGACATCAGTTATAGTTTTTCAGCTTGTATGTTTGTGTGAGTCAATTAAGAGTAAGCGCCTAGCGGAATGGCCGCCAGGCGCTTTTTTGATTTAATGCGAGGCTTGGTACTAGCTCTCAAAGAGGGAACGGGGCAGTTGAGATCTGAGGATAATTCTTGAAAGCGTTTTCAAGCCGATCTCTCGGTGATCCGGCACGGTGACCGTTATACTGCCCTCCCAAGATCGGTTTCTATCTCCTTTCGCATTTGTATATGACTGCCCTTCTGTCTGACTTGCGAGAATCCATGTCTGGAAAGTATTTTGCAGACTTCGCGCCCTGACATCAGTTTCAGTCTAGGCAACGACAAGCTCCCACTCAGTTGCCTGCGTTTCCTGGTGAGGAGCGCGACGAATTTCGAGAGGTGATTCCGCCTCAAGAAGACCAAGATGGCTCAAGATTTCGATAGGCGAAGCATCTTCAAAAAACATCTCGACTGCTTCCTCTAAATTCTTCTTCGCCTCCTGTACGGTCTCCCCCTGGCTTGCTATGCCCAGATCTTCACAAAAAGAAGCGTACCACTCGCCGTCTTTTTCGACCGAACATTTGAGTTTCCAAATCATCTTTTTCGCACCTGCTGTTAGAGCAGTGACTCGCTTAGAAGAGCCACAAATCAATTGAAGGTGAGAGAACGAGGGAACGACAATAAGAAGGGGGTGACATTGTCGTCAGCCCTCCTTGTTCTCTTTATGATTATTGATGTTCTTGTGCTTGTCAGAAGCAATATACATTCCATATAGGTCGATGTCAATCTGTTTGGGTTGCACCACTGCGACACGTCTTTTCGACTGACAGAAAAAGGATACGTAGCATACTGGGCGGACCATCGGCCCCAGTCCTGTCCTTCGACATATCGTGGGGATCCTGCTTCAGCCAACGTTTGCCCAGACATCTGGGCGCACCAGCGATCTAGTCGTTTAACAGCGCTTCGAGCGTGTGATATATTGCCAGCAGAGGCGGTGACCGTGTATGGCCCGCCTTGAAGAGGTAGTGATGTATCAAGAGCCGGAGATGGTTTACAGATCGGCGCAGCGTCAGACGATGACGAGCTACGCGCCGCCGATGAGCGGACGCGTCGATTCCGACAGGCGGACGCCGCTTGGGTGGTGGAGCACGGCTGGCGATCTTGTTGGTTTCACGTTGTTAGAGCTCTTGGCGAGCCCTGTTTTGGGGATTGCCGTGTTGGTTGTGGCATACAGCCTTGACCTGTTCAGGATAATCTCCGACCTCTGTTGCCAGGGCGCAAACGCCCTGAACAGAAAAACTCGCAGGGCACAGGAATGATCGCTGGACGGATGTGCCTCAGACATATACGAGCCCCGGTAGATTAGACTGCCGGGGCTTCTTGTTCAGTGACCGCACTGACCAGAATAGGGGGACGAACGATGCAGGTCAGCCGCGAACAGTTCATGGAGCAGGGGTATCTTGTGCTGCGGGAGGTTATCCCGCCGGAGCGGTTGGAGCAGATGCGGGCCGATTTTGAGACCCTGGTTGGGAGGCAGAGGAAGATCTGGGCGCGGGAGCGGGGGCCGGACGACCCGCCCGGCGGCGTCTGGGAAACGAATCCGCAGCCGCGGCTGGTCTCATACAACGGGTTGATCGACGAAGCGACGGCGAGCACGGTCGAGGTCTGGCTGCAGGAGAGTACGCTGGGGGTGAGCCGGCAGTTGTTGAGCGTCCCGGAGGCGGCGTCGGTGGCCGGCATGATGTTGATGTGCAGCCCGGTGCGCGATCATGGCCCGGCTGCGTGGCATCGCGACATCCACCCGATCGACATGGCGCCGCTGTCCGGTCTGCAGAAGGATTTGGTGGAGAACGGGCCCAAATACGTGCAGTGGAACATCCCGCTGTATGACGATGACGTGCTCTGGGTTGTGCCGGGCAGCCACCTGCGGCTCAACACGGAGGACGAAAACCGGTCGCTGTCGGCAGACCCGCGGCGCACAGTGCCCGGCGGCATCCCGGTGGAGTTGAACGCCGGCGACGCGGTCGTGTATATCAACTACATGTTGCACTGGGGCAGCAACTACAGCCCCAAGACGCGCCGCACCATCCACGGGGGGCACTCGATCTTCCCCTACTATCCCGACATCTCCTTCACTGAGTACCTCTCGCCCGGGGGGCGGGCGTCATTCAGGCAGTGGAACGGGAAGAGCGCGGCGCTGCAGGACTTGACCGAGATTGCGTTACGGGAGGCACTGAACGGCAACGCCGACTCCTACTATAACGCGCTCGAAGCGCTGCAGCCCGGCGTAGGTGAAGACGGCAAGATGGTCCTGACGATCTATCTCTCCAAGGCGATTCTGCATCTCCAGGTTGTGAAGCATGAAAACGAGGACAGTGGGGCAGACTCCGATCCTCTGAAGGGGATAACCGAGGACTACCGCCAGCGGGCGCGCTCTTCACATTCGATCTCGATCAACTGGGGGCCGCAGTTCGCGGAGCGTTTCACAGTGGAGGAGGCCGCGGCTCTCCACAGGCGCTTTGCGGTGCTGGACGACAAACTGCAGGCGGAGGACGAGCATTTCGCTCCCGGTTTTCAGGCGCGGCCGATGCGCTACTTTTTCAACGAGATGCCGGCCGATTTCACCCTCGGGGACTTTATCGGCAGCTGGAACTGAGTTTTATTGTTCTTCCTTCAACCACGCAGAGCCTTGCGCTTCCAACTCGGCGCGCAGATTGCTCTCCAGCCTGCCAGGTACGCCGAGCGGGTTGAATGCCGCCACGCCCCGGTCGGCGATCAGGTTATGGCCGGTGATGGCCTCCGACTCATCCGACGCCAGGAAAAGCATGACCTCGGCCACCTGTTCCGGCAAGGCGGGGCTGCCCAGAGGGTAGACAATTTTCTGTCTTCTGACCTCGCTCGGATTCTGTTCGAGCATCTCGTATTTCTTCTCGGTGAGCATACGGGCGGGGGTAAGCGTATTGGCGCGGATGCCTTGAGGGCCATAGGAAATCGCAAGATTCATGCTTAAATTTATCATGGCGGCCTTGGCCGGGCCATAGGATGACATACTGGGGCTGCCGAAGAGAGCATTGCCTGATGAGACGTTTATGATGCTGCCGCCGCCCTGTTTGATCATGAGAGGAACGACCTCCTTACAGAACAGAAGCGGCGCTGTCACGTGGCAGAAGAGCCCGTCTTCCCAGTCTTCGAGCGTGACTTCCTCCAACATTCCACCCGGATTGTCGATGATGGCATTGTTGACCATCACATCGACTCGCCCATAGCGCTCCACGGTGAATTGGACCAGAGCGCTGATATCCTCCTTGATCATGACATCACAGCGCTTGTAGGCGATCTCACCGCTGAGACCTTCCGCCGCCGCCAGTACTTTCTGCGAGTTCTCCGGCGTTCGGCCGCGGTCGCAGATGACGACGGAGGCGCCTTCGCGCGCGAACGCCAGCGCGCCGGCTTTACCCAGCCCTAAGGTTGCGCCGGTGATGATAGCTACTTTGCCTTCCAATCTCGTTCCCATGAGTTTCTCCTTATGGTCAGTGGCGATGCTGCAAGATTCACCCGCTGAGCGCGGCGTGCATCTTGCGGGATGGCGAGGGCGGCAGACCGCCCGCTATACGAGCATGGGGTTAGTCGCTGAAAGAGAAGGAATAGAGCGTCGCGTCCTGCAGTTCGAAGATAAGCTCGATTTACCGGCCCACCAGCTCGGCCAGGTCCTGACCATCGCGCCATTGCAGGGGGAGATCGGTGACATCCGCCTGGACCGGAATCGAATTGGCCAAACCCTTGCCGTCGACATCGGCCAGCGCGGCGCGATAGACCCCGCGTTCCCGTTGTACGGTCGGGGTATCCGTAGTCGCCACATCGAAAATGAAGGGATTGTACCAGCAGTTGTAGAGGTTGTCCGTCGGGTCGAAGATAACGTTGGCGTACAGGTTGTCGTAGCGAACCTCGCAAGGCAGTTCTTCGCCGAACAGAGAGTTTTCGCCTGCTTTGCGTGCCAGCCCTGGTGTCAGCTTCAGATGATCAGCTTGCGCCCACAAGGAGGTATCGAGCAACAGGTATTTGTCATTGTTCATGTTCCGGTCCGTCCCGTCAGGGCGATGCCGCGCACCATATATTTCTGACCGATGAAAAAGACCGCAATCATAGGCAATGAGGTGAACACAGTAGCTGCCATCAGCAATCCTGGCACCGGATCGCCCTGCGCGATTTGCCATCTCAGAAAGGCCAAGCCAATGGCGACAGTGTACTTACTTTCCTGACTCAGGTAGATCACCTGTTTGACAAAGTCGGTCCACACGTTGATGAATGCAAAGATGGCGATGGTGGCCAGCGCCGGCTTGGTCAGCGGCAAGAGGATACGCCAGAAGGTGCCCAGTTCGTTGCAGCCGTCGATTTTGGCGGCGTCGTCCAATTCGGACGGCAGGGTCATAAAAAACTGGCGCATGAGAAAGACATAGACGGGGTTTGCGAAGTAGCTGGGCACGATGAGAGGCAGCCAAGTTCCGGTCCACCCGATTTCCTTATACAGCAGGAAACGCGGAATGATGGTCACCCAGAACGGCAGCATCATGGTGCTGAGCAGGATCATGAAGAGGAAATTTCGCCCCCAGAACTTGAGGCGGGAAAATCCATACCCGACCAGGGAAGCGCTCATCAGTTCACCGACGACGCACAGGGCGACGATAATGGTGGTATTGAGAAAAAAGATGTCAAAGGGAACGCTGTTCCATGCGCGCGGATAGTTGCCCAGGTAGAGTTCGGAAGGCAGAAGTCGCGCCGGAATCTGATTGAAATCCTGAAAGGTCTTGAGCGAACTCAAGACAACCCAGACGAGCGGAAAGATAAACCAGACAAGACCCACCGCCAACAGGAGGTAGGCCAGCAGGTCACGCAGACGTCGCTGGTTTGTTCTGCTCTTGTTCCAGGAAGCGGTCAGGGCGGACAAGGCGGGCTACTCCTCACCCTCGTAATAGACCCAGTAGCGGGCAATGCGGAAGTTGAGAATGGTCAGCCCCAGGATGATGAGGAAAATCATCCAGGCCAGCGCTGAGGCATAACCCATGCGAAAGAATCCAAAAGCCACTCGATAGAGATACAGACCATAAAACAGTGTGGCGGTGCCGGGGCCGCCATCGGTCATGATGAACGCATCCACAAATGACTGCATCACTCCGATTGTAGTCACGATGACGTTGTAGAAGATGGCTGGCGAAATCTGGGGCAGGGTCACATGCCAGAACTTGGCCCATTCTGCCCCGCCATCGAGTTCGACCGCCTCATAGAGGTGCTGTGGTACGCCTTGCAGCGCAGCGAGGATAATCAGCATGGCGCCGCCGGCGGTGGCAAGGGCTTTCAGAGCCAGTGATGGCAGCGCCCAAGTCGTATCGAAGAGCCAGTTCGGCCCCTCTATTCCAATCCACGCCAGCGACGTGTTAACGGGGCCATTCTTGGCAAGGATCGTCGTCCATAGCAAGGCCAAGCCGACGCCGCCGATCACACTGGGCATGTAAAAGGAGGTGCGGAAAAAAGGGATGCCGCGCACTTTCTGGTTGAGCAATATCGCAACAAATATGCTAATAGCCGTGCCGGCTGGAACGGTGAGGAGGACATAAGTAAAGGTAACCTTTAGTGAGTCGCGAACTCTGGGATCCTCAAACAGCATGCGCTGGATGTTTTCGAAGCCGATGAACTCAGGGGAGCCAATCAACTGATAGCGGGTAAAGCTAAGGGCGAAGGAAGCGATAAAGGGGTAGACCATCAGGAAGCCGAAGCTGACCAGCCAAGGCGAGATAAAGGCCCAACCGATCAGGTGTGGTCTCAGCTTGGCCCAGCGAATCTTGCTGAGGCTCGGTGCAATCGTCATGGCGGTTTGCATCTGTCTTCAAAGGGATAGTGGATAGTGGCGAGCGTTCCTCACCAGCCACTATCCACTGCTGTCTAGAAACAATCAGGCATGCGCCGCCAGGATTTCGTCAGTCATCTTGTCGGCCACGATAACCTGCTCCTCCACTGTTGTCTCACAGCGCAGGACAGGTCCCCAAACGATTTTGATCTCTCCGAACCATTCCAGGACCCCCGGAAGCTGGGGCGTGAAGACGAAATTGTCAAAGGCATCGAGCCTGGCCTCGACCGCCTCGGGTCCGCCCCATGTCGCCTGGTAGTCTGCGTCTTGCCAGACGCCGGCGTTGACCGGTTCAGCCTGACCACTCAGGGCGATTTTTTTCTGGTTCTCGAAGTTAGCCAGGTACCTGATGAAATCAAAAGATTCCTCCGGGTGCTGGCTTTGCGTTGTAACGATGTGGAAGTGCATGGATCCAAGACCGGCGCTCTTACCGGTGTTGGGGGAACGAACCCAAGCTACCTGGGTGAGATCGGCCTCACTTTGGGCTGCCCATGCCAGATCGCCGCGGCAAGTTATGCCCACGACGCCGGCAACCCAAGGATTCATGCCCAAAGCCGTCCCATGGCCGTTATAGTCATCTACGTTCAACATGCATCCGTCCTGGCAGATCATGTCGACTGCAAAGTTCTGCCCTTCGATGAACTCGGGCGTGTTCCAGGAGCCCTTCTTGTTCTCGACGTCGATGAGTTGGCCGCCATTGGAAACACTCCAGTTGATCAAGCCATCCTGCTCGAGATGACCTGCGCTGTATTGGGCGCCATAGATGTTTTCGCCGAGGTCGTTGATGGCACAGGCGGCCTCGCGGTAGTCATGCCAGTCCCACCACTTGTCGCCGTTATGATCGTGTTCCCAGGGCATGGGGACGCCTGCTTCCTTGAAGAGGTCCTTGTTGATGCCTGTTATGACGATATTGAGCTGGAAGGGCACGGCCTTTACCTTGCCCGGCTCGTAACCGACATGTTTGGGGATGCGGATCATTTCGCTGCCCTCTTCGCCGGGGAAGGGAAGGCCCTTTGCCTCGAAGTAAGGAGTAAGATCGGCGGCAATCTCATGGAATGCGCTCAATTTGAGGTCGTTGAACAGCATAATGTCGCCCCACTCACCTGCGGCGACCAGGATAGGCATGCGGCGATCGAAGTCGGCAACCGGTTCAAAGATGATGCCGACCTGCGGATTCTCTTCGGCCCACTGGTCGAGGAAGCCGTTCATGAGCTCACGGCGAGCACCCGATCCCCACTTATTGAGGAACCGCAGGGCGACGCGTTCGGAGGAAGGGGCGGAATCTTCCATACCCGCTGCCGGCGGCGCGACGGGGGCCACACATCCGGCCACGGCTGCACCCGCCACCAGGCTACCAGACACTTTTAGAAAATCACGTCTGCTTGACTTGATAGTCATCGGTTATTCCTCCTTTGGACCTGTGTTGAAAGAATAGAAATGCGTTACATTCTTCCACGTCACTGCCTTCAAAAGCTGTTCAAAAGGTAACAACTGTCGGCCAAATGATGGAAAGCGATGTGTTTGTGAATACCCAACGATACCCATCAGATTAGGCCGACAGCCGCTGGAACCTGCTCCTGGATCCGGTTCCAGCGGCCAAGCCGCGCAGACTGAATGTGCGCCAGGTCGTTAACGAAGTTTTCTATTTGACTGTGGGTAGTGTGTCCGATGACGCACGCTGCCAAATACCTAACCGCGTTGTCGGCAGCGCCTATGCCTTCTTCATTCAAGTAGCCGGGGATGGTCGTTGTCACAGACTCATGACAGGCTACGGGCTGAAGGGCGCCAGCAAGAGGGGCGATACAAGCACCCGGCAGGACGATACAGTCTCCCATCTTGCGGGCATCGTGGCGCCGTTGGGTAGTCAGACGGTCACGACTGACTACACACCCACAGGAGTACGAGGCCTGGATGGCGGCAAACGGATCAGCGGATGCCAACGGCACATCCTGAGCGATACGATGGGACTCGTGTTGGCCCTTTTTGTCACGTCCGCTTCCGTTCTCGATCGCAATGGTGCTTGTCTGCTGCTCGAACGTCGCACCGATCTCGGCAGAAACTACGTCTCGCCCGATTTTATGGCACTCCGCGCGGCCCTCTCCAAGATTGGGTCGCACAGCGATTGCGTTTTCGCCTGCTACATGTTCTGTGCTCTAAAGATTAGAAGGGATTCGCTCTCTTGACTCGTCGTTGGTTTTCTAGTGCAGCGCCTAGCGAACGCTCACTCGCTTCAACGCTTCGGATCTTGTGTCATTATAATAATATATGATGGAAAACCTTCTGTCAACTCCCAAAAATCAGGTGGGTGTGTCCCCAAAATGGGGTGGTATCTGACTACGTTTTCCTATTTGGGGATGCACCCAGCCAAGCCAAACGCGAGCTTTGTTCCAACAGCGGATTCTCTGCCATTTCCGAACGGAAAAGAGTATAGGCTGGCCTGTTTTCGACTAGACGGCACCTGCTCTTGCCATTGTGTCAACCAGGTGGGCGAACGTAGCCGGAAATCTCAGGTTCGAGATTGCCCTAAGATAACGGCCCAGCCGACTGAGAGTGGTCTCAGCCTAGCCCAGCGAATCTTGCTGAGGCGAGGCACGTTCGTCCAAGCAGGCACTGTCTGGATGGTGGGGAGAGGTCAGTAAGCTTGACGGATTCGCGTTGCCAGAGTACTTGGCGGGCCCTGGGGTGGCGACCGCCTTTGGGGTTGTGTCTGTTCTCTGCAGGAACGGGATGAGCGCCTAGGCCAGAAAGACGCGCAAGGCGCAGAGGTGATCGCTGGACGAATACGCCGCAGAAGTTTTCGGCCGCGCTGAACGGAAGCGAACAGGGGGACGAACGATGCAGATCAGCCGCGAACAGTTCATGGAACAAGGGTATCTCGCCCTGCGGGAGGTCATCCCACCGGCCCGGTTGGAGCAACTGCAGGCCGACTTTGAAACCCTGTGGTCGGAAGGCGGAGGAGAATCTGGGCGCAGGAGCGGGGTCCGGACGACCCGCCCGGCGGCGATTTGGAAACACGCCCGAAGCCGCGCCTGGTCTCTTACAACAAGCTGATGGACGAAACAACGGCCAGCACGGTCGAGGTTTTGCTGCAGGAGAGTAAGCTGGGGATAAGCCGCCAACTGTTGAGCGTCGCCAACCGCTTGACGGTGGAGGAGGCCGCGGCTCTCCACAGGCGCTTTGCGATCCTGGACGACAAGCTGCAGGCGGAGGACGAGCATTTCGCGCCCGGTTTTCAGGCGCGGCCGATGCGTTATTTTTTCAACGAGATGCCGGCCGATTTCACCCTGGGGGACTTTATCGGCAGCTGGAACTGAATTCTGCCCCTCAGTTTATTCGGCGGGGTCTATGAACTGGAAGGCGAACAGCTTGGCGTTTCTGAAATAAAAATGCAGTTTGATCGGGCCGCCGGCCAGTTCGCTCAGATCGGTACGACCCTGCCACGAGACCAGGTGGGCCTGACCGGTGGTCGTGATGGGATCGGCGTCCTCGAAGCCGAAGCCGGGTAAGGGCTGGTGATTGGGCGTCAGGAGCGCGACCCGCACCTCGCACTCGTTTGGCAGGACGTCGTCGGCGAGGTGCGCTTGCAGGTTGAGGCGCAGCTGGCGGCCGGCGAAACCGAAGGACCGCGTGACCATCTCGCTGTATCCCCGCTTTTTTCCCTCCACTGCCACGAAGCCGTCGAGCGGCGTCTCGGCGACGCCGATTGCGCCGACGCCGCGATCGCCCAGCTCCAACAGCGTCCGATATGAGCGCCAGTTGGAACCCGTAAAATAGGTGTAGATGCGGTCGTTATGGACAAGGGGCTCGAGGTTGTAGACACAGGAGGCGTCGTACTCCCCGCTGTGCGCGCCGCGCTGGATGAACGGCTCCCGGTAGTTGCGTTCGTAGTGGATGCCGTTGCGGCTGAAGACGAGCTCGGGGTGGTGGGTGGAGTCGTTGGTGCGGAAGATCCAGGGCAGGCCGACATAGAGTCCGGCGTAAACGATGACCGGCATGACGTAGAATTCGGTGTCGGGCGGGTCCTGCTCGTCGGGCATGAGGATCGTTTCCGGGTCGCTCCAGTGGACCATGTCGGGGCTTTCGGCGCGGCCGATGAGGCGCTTGTCATGGGGGCAGCGCCGGTGGTGGCAGTTCTCCATATGGGCTGCATAGACCTGGCGGATGGGGTCCCAGCCCATGAATTTGGTCGGCCCCCAGCGGCCGATGCGGGGCGCGGTGTCGATGACGGGGTTGTGCTCGCAGGGCGTCCAGTTGAGGCTGTCGGGCGAGTAGTAGAGGTCGAACGTCATCGTGGTGGTCGTCGAACCGGTCCGGATCAGGCCCTTGTAGCGTTTGCGCGGGTCCTCTTCGTGCAGGTCCTGGAAGAAGTAGGGCATGAACGCATCTTCAGGAAGAAGATTGTTCTTCTTTGAGCCTTTGTATTCGACCAGGCCCAGTTCCGGCCTTTCCCAATTGATGCCATCGTCCGAGAGGGCCAGGCAGGCGGTAATCGGGTCGTCGTCTGTGGGGGCTTCGGCTGCCAGTGTGCCGTCCGGGGTCAGGTAGGCCCTGTGCGTGGCGGGGCGGTAGAACATCTTGAAGACCTGGTCGGCGTGGTCGAACCAGACGTCGCTCACGCCCAGGTAGTCCCCTTCCCAGGGTTTTTCCGGCCAGAGAATGGGGTTGTTCTCCAGTTTGCGGGCCGGGTTCATCACCTGCCTGGCGTCCTTGAGGCTCTCAATCAGGTAGTTGTCGGCAAAGAGTTGCTTGTCTGATGCGATGTTGATGAGGGCCATGGTTCCTCCTGCGCGCCCCTTTCGGGCGGGATCCATCACATTTGCGTATTCCGTATTGCGTATTGCGTAGAGGCGGGCAAGATTGGCGCGATTCCATTGCGTAACCCGCTCGAGAGGGCTTGGTATCAGACGGGATTTACATTCATGTGTAACTACCAAGCCATGTTCTGTGTACGGTCTGTGTGGGGGGATGTACCGTCAGCATTTCTGTAGCGGGCTCTCGATGGTCATGGCGGTGAACGTTGGGCATATATGGGCGTGGCCTCGCCTGTCTTGCTCGCGCCTGGCACATATTCGGAATCTGCCAGTTGGCGGGGGGTAGCGTGGGCCGACACGGGTCGGCAATTTCGTATTGCCCACCTACTGGCTACGACGCGAGGTTGTAGGAGAGGGGGCGTTGCGGGGGCGGAGCCCCCGCACAAGGGAGGGCCGAATAGGCCCGACCGCCCAGAAAATCGAGGGGAGAGAAAACCCTTCTCACACTGAATCATGAGCGCCTTTTGGCAAGGACTTAGCAGTCACATTCATGTTTACATTTCGTCTTTCAGCCACTCGGAACCTTGGGCCTCCAACCTGGCGCGCAGATCCTTCTCCAGCCGTCCAATCATGCCGCCGGGGCCGAATGCCGTGTTGCCGGCGTCGGCGATGAGGTTGTGACCGGTGATGGCGACGGACTCGTCAGAGGCCAGAAACAGCATGACCTCGGCCACCTGTTCGGGCAGGGCAGGGCTGCCCATTGGGTAGGCGAATTTCTGTGTGCGGACCGCGGCCGGATTGTTGGCGAGCATCTCGTATTTCTTTTCGGTGAGCATACGGGCGGGGGTGATGGTGTTGGCGCGAATGCCGTCGGGGCCATAGGTAACCGCCAGATGCTGGGTGAAATTGATCATGGCGGCCTTGGCCGGGCCATAGGACGAGATGCTGGGACTGCCGGCAAGGGCGATACCGGATGAAACGTTGATGATGTTGCCGCCCCCCTGCTTGATCATGAGCGGGACCACCTCTTTGCAGAAGAGAAGCGGCGCGGTGACGTGGCACATGAAGCCGTCCTCCCAGTCCTGGAGCGTGACTTCCTCCAAAAGGCCCCCCGGATTGTCGATGACGGCGTTGTTGACCATGACGTCGACGCGTCCATAGCGCTCCACGGTGAACTGGACCAGGGCGGTGATGTCCTCTTTGATCATGACATCGCAGCGCTTGTAGGCGATCTCCCCGCTGAGTCCTTCTGCCTGCGCGAGAACCTTCTGCGAGTTCTCCGGCGTGCGGCCGCGGTCGCAGATGACGACGGAGGCGCCTTCGCGGGCCAACGCCAGCGCGCCGGCCTTGCCCAGCCCCAGGGTTGCGCCGGTGATGATGGCGACTTTGCCTTCCATTCTCGTTCCCATGTGTTTCTCCTTATATTCGGTGGTGGTGGTGCAAGAATCACCCGCTGAAGGCGGCGTGCATCTTGTGGAATGGCGCGGGCGGCAGACTGCCCGCTAGACAGACAAGGGGTTAATCGCTGAAAGAGAAGGAATAGAGCGTCGCGTCCTGCAGTTCGAAGATAAGCTGAATTTCCCGGCCTACCAGCGCGGCCAGGTCTTGACCGTCGTGCCATTGCAGGGGCTGATCGGTGACATCGGCCTGAACCGGATTTGAATCGGCGAAGCTCTTGCCATCGACACCGGCGAGCGCGGCTCTGACCTGGCCGCTGTCGGCGTCGGCGCTGAAGCGGAGTTGACCCCCGCTGCACCGTACAGGCTGCGTAACGAGCGTTGCGGTCTGTGTCCTATTGACCGGCTTCAGCCCGGCAAACCCGTCCGGCCGCAGGGTCGCCAGCCCGAGATAGGCGGAGCGCCAGTCGGTGTGGGGGCCGTCGCTGCCGCCGTAATAGAGCTGCAGGCGCCCATCCTTGAGGAACGGGTAGGCCGCCGCGTAGACGCAGCCCCAGTCGAAGCTGCCCTCCGCGCCGCGTTCGATCAGGGGCGTCCCCGGTGAGATGCGCTCCCAACGCACGGTGTCGCGGCTCCAGGCCAGTTCGCAGTCGACAAGGTCGGTCGCGGTATCGAACATCATCAGGAGGCCGAGATAGATCTGGGCACAGGGGAAGGCGAGCAGGGCATAGGTCTGGCGGTCCGGCTCCTCGGGCAGGGCGCGGAGGACCTCGACCGCGCGCGTCCAGGTCTTGAAATCCTCGCTTTCGGTGCGGCCGACGGTGCGCTGGCGCCCATCAAAGAGGCGGGTAATGCCGACATACTTGCCGTGGCGTTCATCCCAGAACAGATTGTTGTGGGTATCCCAGCGGGCGTCGATCTCGGGGCAGGGCTGGATGGGGGACCAGTGCAGGCCGTCGGGCGAACTGGCTGTGCCGCCCTCCATGAAGGCCTTGAAGCGGCCTGCGGGGTCGGGATCATGGGGGTCGAGGGTTACGCCGACGCCGTGCACGTCGCGCATGACGAGGTTGTTGCGGGTGGAGCCATTGAACTCGATCAGGTCGAGCTCGGGCCTGTCCCAGTGGATGCCGTCGGTGGAGACGGCGTAACAGACGCCCATCTCGCGGTGCTTCCTGACGTGTTCGGCGGCTCTTGCGCGGTCAAGGGCAGCGCGATAGGCGCCGCGTTCCCGCTGTGCGGGCGGGGTATCGGATGTGGCCACGTCGATGATGAAGGGGTTGTACCAGCATTTGTAGAGGTTGTCGGTCGGGTCGAAGATCACGTTGGGGTAGAGGTTGTCGTGGCGGACTTCCCAGGGCAGGTCTTCGCCGAAGAGAGGGTTTTGGCCTGCTTTGCGCGCCTGTCCCGGCGTCACCGTAAGATGATCGGCTTGCGCCCAGAGGGCGGTATCCAGCAGCAGGTATCTGTTGTCGATCATGTGCCGGTGCGTCCTGTGAGCGCGATGCCGCGCACCATATATTTCTGGCCGATAAAAAAGATCGCGATCATGGGCAGCGATGTGAAGACGGTGGCGGCCATCAGCAGTCCGGGAACGGGGTCGCCCTGGGCGATCTGCCAGCGCAGAAAGGCGAGGCCGATGGCGACGGTGTAGGTGCTGTCCTGGTTGAGATAGATGACCTGTTTGACGAAGTCGGTCCAAACGTTGATGAAGGAAAAGATGGCGATGGTGGCCAGTACCGGCTTGGTCAGCGGCAGGAGGATGCGCCAGAAGATGCCCAGCTCATTGCAGCCGTCGATTTTGGCGGCGTCGTCCAGCTCGGCCGGCAGGGTCATGAAGAACTGGCGCATGAGAAAAACGTAGACGGGGTTGGCGAAGTAGCTGGGCACGATGAGGGGCAGCCAGGTGCCGACCCAGCCGATATCTCTATAGAGCAGGAAGCGGGGAATGATGACGACCCAGAAGGGAAGCATCATGGTGCTGAGGAGGACCATGAAAAGGAAATTACGGCCCCAGAACTTGAGGCGGGAGAAGCCGAAGCCGACGATGGAGGCGCTGATCAGTTCGCCGACGACGGAGAGTGAGACGATGATGGCGGTGTTGATGAAGTAGCGGCCAAAGGGGACGCTGTTCCAGGCGCTGGGGTAGTTTCCCAGGTAGAGTTCGGAAGGAAAGACTCGCTGCGGGATCTGATTGAAGTCTTCAAAGGTTTTGAGCGAGCTCATAATAACCCAGAAGAGCGGGAAGATGAACCAGACAAAACCGACGGCCAACAAGGTGTAGGCGAGCAGTTCGCGCAGGCGGCGCTGGGTGGTCTTGCTCTTTGTCCAGGAAGCAGTCAGAACGGACACGGCGCGGCTACTCCTCACCCTCGTAGTAGACCCAGTAGCGGGCTACGCGGAAGTTGACGATGGTCAGGGCGAGGATGATGAGGAACATCATCCAAGCGAGGGCGGAGGCGTAGCCCATGCGGTAAAACTCGAAGGCCTGGCGATAGAGATAGAGGCCGTAGAAGAGGGTGGCGGTACCGGGGCCGCCATTGGTCATGATGAAGGCCTCGACAAATGATTGCATGACGCCGATCGTGGTAACGATGACGTTGTAGAAGATAGCGGGCGAGATCTGGGGCAGGGTTACGTGCCAGAACTTGGCCCATTCGCCGCCGCCGTCGAGCTCGACGGCCTCATAGAGATGCTGGGGCACGCCTTGCAGGGCGGCGAGGATGATGAGCATGGCGGCGCCGGCGGTTGCGATGGCTTTGAGCGCCAGGGAGGGCAGCGCCCAGGCGGTTTCAAAGAGCCAGTTCGGTCCCTCGATCCCAACCAAGCCGAGCGCGGCGTTGATAGGCCCGTTCTTGGCGAGGATGGTCGTCCACAACAGCGCGAGGCCGACACCGCCGATGACGCTGGGCATATAGAAGGAGGTGCGGAAGAAGGGGATGCCGCGCACGCTCTGATTGAGCAGGATGGCGACGAGGACGCTGATGGCCGTGCCCGCGGGGACAGTGAGGAGGACATAGGTAAAGGTGACGCGCAGGGCGTCGGCGACCCTTTCGTCCTCGAAGAGCATGCGCTGGATGTTTTCAAAGCCGATGAACTGCGCCTCGCCGATCAGCTGGTAGCGGGTAAAGCTGAGGACGAAGGAGGCGATGAAGGGGTAGACCATCAGGAAGCTGAAGCTGACCAGCCAGGGGGAGATGAAGGCCCAGCCGACGATGTGCGGCCTCAGCCTGGCCCAATTGATATTCGGCGCAACTGTCCTGGGGGTCTGCATTGGCGATCCAGGAGGATAGAGAGTGGTGAATAGTGAGCAGTGGATAGTGGCGCGCGTTATTGCGAGTCACTATCCACTGTTGTGCGGAAGGTATCAGGCGTGTGCGGCCAGGATTTCGTCGGTCTTCTGGTCGACGATGGCGACCTGTTCTTCGACGCTTACCTCGCAGCGCAGCACGTCGCCCCAGAGGATCTTGATCTCGCCGAACCATTCGAGGACGCCGGGGAGCTGCGGCGTGAAGATGAAGTTGTCGAGGGCATCGAGATAGGCCTCGACGGCTTCGGGGCCGCCCCACGTGGCCTGGTAGTCTGCGTCTTCCCAGACGCCGGCGTTGACCGGTTCGGCCGTACCGGAGAGGGCGATGTTCTTCTGGTTCTCGAAGTTGGCGAGGTAGGTAATGAACTCGAAGGCTTCGGCCGGGTGCTGGCTTTGCGTGGTGACGATGTGGAAGTGCATGGAGCCAAGGCCGGCGCTCTGGCCGGTGTTGGGCGAGCGGACCCAGGCGACCTGGGTGAGGTCGGCCTCGCTGCGACTTACCCAGTAGCCGGAGCCGCGAGAGGCGATGCCCTGGACGCCGGCAGCCCAAGGGTAGATGCCCAGAGCCTGACCCAGGCCCTGATAGTCGTCCACGTTCAACATGCAGCCGTCCTGGCAGATCATGTCGACGGCGAACTGCTGGCCTTCGATGAACTCAGGCGTGTTCCAGGATCCCTTTTTGTTCTCGACGTCGATGAGTTGACCGCCATTGGCAACACTCCAGTTGACGAGGCCGTCCTGCTCGATGTTGCCGACGCTGAAATTGGAGCCGATGATGTCTTCGCCGAGGTCGTTGATGGCGCAGGCGGCCTCGCGGTAGTCGTGCCAGTCCCACCATTTGTCGCCGTTATGGTCGTGTTCCCAGGGCATGGGCACGCCGGCCTCTCTGAAGAGGTCCTTATTGATGCCCGTCATGACGATATTGAGCTGGAAGGGGACGGCCTTGACCTTGCCCGGCTCGTAACCGACATGATTGGGGATGCGGATCAACTCGCTGCCCTCCTTGCCGGGGAAGGGCGTGCCGCTGGCCTCGAAGTAGGGGGTGAGATCGGCGGCGATTTCATGGAACGCACTCAGCTGCAGATCGAAGAACAACATGATGTCGCCCCACTCACCAGCGGCGACGAGGATGGGCATGCGGCGGTCGAAGTCGGCGACGGGTTCGAAGATGATGCCGATATCGGGGTTCTGTTCGGCCCAATTGTCGAGAAAGCCGTTCATCAGCTCACGGCGCACGCCGGAGCCCCACTTGTTGAGGAAGCGCAGGGCGACGCGTTCAGAGGTAGGGCCTGCAGAATCCATCGTGGTTGGCGCGACGGGGGCCACACATCCGGCCACGGCCGCACCTGCTACGACGCTACCAGACAGTTTGAGAAAACTGCGTCTGCTTGACTTGCTGGTCATCGGTCATTCCCCCTTGGGTTGTGCATCGAAAGTACAGAAGTGTGTTACTTTGCCTTAAATCCCTCCTTTCACGTTCCTGGCAGTGGCGGCGGACAGGTCATTTCGAAAGTGAGATTCCAAAGCCAATGAACCCCGGAAAATATAGCGCCTGTGAGAATCCTATTATAGAATACAGTCCATGCTGTGTCACACAGCAAAAAAATCCTGATTTTTGCCGCCCCTGGAGTACACCACCCATGCAATTTGGAATCTGTTTACCGATTGCCGACGCGGGCATCGCGCAAGCGGCCGGCTTCGATTTTGTGGAGCCGACGGTGCGATCGCTGTCGCCGCTGGACCCGGATTTCGACGCGATCCGTGCGCCCTTCGACAGCGCGCCGCTGCCGACGCCGGTCTTCAACGTCTTCGTGCCCGCGGAGGTGCCTGTCACGGGGCCGAATGTAAATTGGGAGCAGGTGGAGAGCTATCTGGAGGCCGCCATCGGCCGCGTGGCCGCGGTGGGCGGCGAGAAGATCGTCTTTGGCAGCGGCGGCGCGCGCAATGTGCCGGACGGGTTCGACAAGGAGGAGGCGTTCATGCAGCTGGTGCGTTTTCTGCGGCTGGCCGGAAACGTAGCCGTGCGCAACGGCGTGACCATCGTTATCGAGCCGCTGAATTCGCGCGATTCGAACATTATCACCAGCGTCGCCGAAGGCATGGAGCTGGCGCGGGAGACCGCGCATCTGCGGGTGCGCCTGCTGGCCGATCTCTACCATATGATGGAGGACGACGAACCGCTGGAAAACATCACCACCTGCGCCGCATGGATCGAGCACGTGCATGTCGCGGACACGCATCGCGTTGCGCCGGGTGAAGGCAGTTATCCGTACGGGGAGTTTTTCCGCCGCCTGCATGAGGGCGGCTACAGCGGACGCATCTCGATCGAGTGCCGTTGGGACGATTTGGCCGCCCAGGCAGCCCCTGCCGGGGAATATCTGCGCCGCATGTGGGAAGAGACGAAATGACACAAAACGAACTTGGTTTTGCCATCCTCGGCGCGGGGATGGTGGCGGAGTACCATCTGAATGCGATCCAGGAGTGCGCGGATCTGGGCGCGCGCCTGGTGGGCGTCGGGCACTACAACCCGGCCCGCTACGGGGAGATTTCGGAGCGTTTCGGCGCGCTGGCCCGCGCCTATGACGAGCTGCTGGCGGACCCGGCGGTCGATGCCGTCTGCATCTGCACGCCGAGCGGTCAGCATGCGCAGCAGGCGATTTCGGCCGCATCGAGCGGCAAGCACGTGCTGGTGGAGAAGCCGATGGCGCTCTCGCTGGCCGACGCCGACGCCATGATCGCGGCCTGCCGGAAGAACGGCGTGCAGTTGGGCGTCTGTCTGCAGCGCCGGGCGGAGCCTCTGTTCCGCCGCGTCCACGACGCCATTCACGGCGGCGACCTGGGCGAAATCACGCTGGGCGTGGTGACGATGCCCTATTTCCGCGATGAGCCCTACTACGCCCAGGCGGAGTGGCGGGGCACGTGGGAGATGGACGGCGGCGGCGTGCTAATGAACCAGGGCATTCACATTGTCGATCTGCTGCTCTGGTTCCTGGGCGATCCGGTGGACGTGCATGCGTTCGCCGATTCGCGGCATCGCTCGGTTGAGATCGAGGACACGGCGGGCGCGGTGCTGCGCTTTGGCAACGGCGCGGTGGCGACGATCACGGCCACGGTGGCCACGGAGCCGGGATTCCCGCACCGGCTGGAGGTCTACGGGACCAACGGCGGCATCCAGATCGAGGGGGAGTCGGTGCTGCGCTGGGGTCTGGCCGACGAGAGCAAAGGGACGGTCGAGCCGTGGCCGGTTGCCACGGAGCAGGTGGATCCGGGCATGGCGGGCGACCCGCGCGGCATTTCGACGAGCGGCCATATCGCTATTCTCAAGGATTTCATCGCGGGCATCGGCCGCGGGGAGGATCCGGTCATTGACGGGAGTGAGGGGAGGCGGAGTTTGGCGGCGATTTTGGCGGTGTATGAGGATAGTTTCTAGTTTTTAGTAGTTAGTTTTTAGTGAACACCTTGGGACCGGCGTGGGATGATAGGAAGCACGCGCGGGGGTCTTGTACCGGTCGCTGGGGGCACTCGGTGGATTGGCGGCGTATGGTCGGCGAGGCATGTTTTAGGAGAGGGGGCGTTGCGGGGGCGGAGCCCCCGCACAAGGGAGGCCGCTTGCGGCTGACCGCCCAGAACTGCAGTGGTCAGTGGTCAGAGGCGGCGTGCATCGTTTATGGCCGGTCGCGAACTGACGATGGTTGAGTTTTCACAGATTGACGAGATGGATGGCCTCATTCGGAGAGATATGGAGATATGACAACTGCATCTTTTACTATCAGCGCTTTTGGCGATGAGATCGCGGACGATTTGGAGTCACAGCTGGAGACGCTCAATGAGCTGAAAATTTCCTGCTTGGAGCTGCGGGCGGCGTGGGGGGAGAACGTGCTGCATATGTCGGACGGGCGGGTGGCGAAGGTGCGGGCGCTGTGCGACGACCACGGGGTGACGATCAGCGCGATCGGCAGCCCGGTGGGGAAGAGCCCGATCGAGGCGCCGATCGAGACGGAGGTGCAGAACTTGCGCCGCCTGAGCGAGATCGCCCGCCAGCTGGGCACCAGCAATATTCGCATCTTTTCCTTCCATCCGCCCGAGGGCAGCGACGATTACGACAGCTTCGTGGAGACGGCCATCGACCGGCTGCGGCGGCTGACGGAGGTCGCCGCAGAGGAGGGCGTGACGCTGCTGCTGGAAAACGAGAAGGGCATCGTCGGCGATACGCTGGAGCGCTGCGTGAAGCTGGTCGACGCCATCGACAGCCCGCATCTGGTGTTTCTGTGGGATCCGGCCAACTTTGTGCAGGTGGGCGAGGCGCGGATCACCGAGCGGGGCTGGCCTGTGATCGGCGGCCGGGTGGGCTATGTGCATATCAAGGACTGCAAACTGGAGGGAGGCGTGAAGGCCGCGGGTGAAGGCGACGGGCAGATCCCCGAACTGCTGGACCGGCTCATCAGCAGCGGGTACCAGGGGATGCTGGCGCTGGAGCCGCACCTGGCGATCGCCGCGCACAGCAGCGGATTCAGCGGCCCGGACGGCATGGCGTACGCGGTGGAGTCGCTGCGGAAGGTGATGGATGCCGCGGGAGCTGTGGAGAACTGAGATTGAATTGATCCTGTATTAGCGGTGATATGGAAGAGTTGTCCGCCGAAATGTAATACATGTAAACGAGCTTGGGAGACCCAAACCCGATGATTGACCTAGATAATCTGCAATCCAAGTGTGAAAGGACCGTCGATTTCGCGGCCGGGCAGCTGCGCAACCTGGTGGAGGCGCACCCGGACCATTTCCCGATGTACACGCAGAACGGGAAGTGGATGCACAGCGGCGAGGCGTGGACGAACTGGTGTGAAGGCTTCCTGGGCGGACAGCTGTGGCTGGTCTACCAGGCCACCGGCGACGAATATTTTCGCGAGAAGGCCGAGCATTACTCGCGCCTGCTGGAACACCGCAAGACCGACCGCAACGTCCACGATCTCGGCTTCCTGTTCTTCTCCACCTGGAAGCGCTGGTACGACCTGACCGGCGAGGAGGACAAGAACGCGGTCGTCGTCGAGGCCGGTCAGACGCTGGCCAAGCGCTTTAAGGAGAAGGGCGAATATCTGCGCTCCTTTGTCTCCGACGAGAGCCTCTTCATCGACATTATGATGAACGTGCCGATCATCTTTTACGCGGCGCAGGAAACCGACGACGAGGAGCTGTGGGAGACGGCCTACCGCCACTGCCTGACCACGCGGCGCTACCTGGTGCGGGGCGACGGCAGCACCTCGCACGAGGGCATCTTCGACCTGGAGACGGGCGAGTTCCTGCGCCAGACGACGCATCAGGGCTGGCGCGACGATTCCTCGTGGGCGCGGGGGTTGGGCTGGTCGCTCTACGGCTTCGGCACGGTGTACGGGTTGACGGGGGACGCCCGCTTTCTCAAGACCAGCCAGGACAACGCCTGGTTCTACATGGAAAACACGCCGGACCACGGTGTGCCGCAAAACGACTGGATGGAGGCGGAGCCGCAGAACCCGCACGAGAGCTCGGCCGCGGCTATCGCCGCCAGCGGCCTGATCCAGCTTTCGCAGCTGGTGGGCGACCCGACGCTGGGCAAGCAGTATAACGACTACGCGCTGCAGATCGTGGATACGCTGACCGAGCCGGAGTTTGTGGCGTTCGACGATGAGGGCTGGGAAGGGGTGCTCAAGCAGGGCATGTACCACGAACGGCTGGGGTTGGGCGTGAATGAGAGCGTGATGTGGGGGGATTACTTTTTCCTGGAGGCGGTGTGTAAGGTGCTGGGAGTGGAGTAGGGCAGTTTCTAGTTTTTAGTAGTTAGTTTTTAGTAACCCCCAGTGGTGGGCGGCCGTTCGTTTTGGCTGGAAACTGGGGAGTGGAAGGGTGGTGTTATGGGCAAGGTGGCATTGGTGACCGGTGCGGGCCGGGGGATTGGGCGGGGTATTGCGCTGGCGCTGGCGGAGAGAGGGTGGTCGCTGGTTATCAACTATCGGGGCAATGCGGCGACGGCCAGCGAGACCGCTGGGATGGTGCGGGATGCGGGCGGCGAAGCGCTGGTGGTGCAGGCTGATATCGGCTCGGCGGCGGACCGGGCGCGGCTGGTGCAGGCGGCGCTGGACGAGTTCGGCCGCATCGATCTGCTGGTGAATAACGCCGGCATGGGGCCGCGCACGCGTATGGACATTCTGGAAACGACGGAAGAGTCGTACGACGAGGTAATGAACGTCAATCTGAAAGGGCCTTTCTTCCTCAGTCAGCTGGTGGCGCGGACGATGCTGGAACAGCTGGAAGTCGGGCCGGCAGAGGTCGATGGCGGCGCGCCGCAGATCATCAATATCGGCTCGATCAGCGCCTACACCAGCAGCCCGGCGCGCGGCGAATACTGCATCTCCAAGGCCGGTGTCGGCATGATGACGCTGTTGTTCGCGGACCGGCTGGCGGAGAGCGGCATCAACGTCGTCGAGGTGCGGCCGGGGATCGTCGAGACGGACATGACGAGCACGGTGAAGGAGAAGTACGACAAGCTGATCGGCGACGGCCTGACGCCGATACGCCGTTGGGGGCAGCCGGAGGACGTGGGCAAGGCGGTCGCGGCCCTGGCGGAGGGGCTGTTTCCTTTCTCGACCGGTGCGGTTCTGGACGTTGACGGCGGATTTCATATGCACCGGTTGTGAACGGCAGTAGTCAGTTGTCAGTAGTTAGTAGTCAGGGGAGAGTGTAAGGTATGAAACTGATCGTTTTCAGCAAGATGCTCCAGGACAAGAGTATTGCCGAGCTGATCGAGTTGGCGCAGAAGCACGGCTACGACGGCTATGACCTGGCGGTGCGGCCCGGTCATCCGGTCAACCCGGACAACGCGGCTGAGGCCCTGCCGCAGGCGCAGGCGGAGATGAAGCAGGCCGGGCTGCAGATCGGCATGGTTACGGGCAATTTCGATCTCCTGACGGCCGACCACCCCCTGGCGGAGCCGCTGCTGGCGGCGATGGACAGCGCGGACGTGCGGCTGCTGAAGCTGGGCTATTTCAGGTTCGAGCCGCAGACGATGGACTACTGGGAGCAGGTGGAGAATGTGCGGCGGGCTTTTGCCGCCTGGGAAAAACTGGCCAGCATTTACAACGTCAAGATCTGCTATCATACGCACTCCGCCTACTGTATGGGCCTCAACGCGGCGGCGCTGATGCACTTGCTGCGCGACTTTGATCCCGCCTATTTGGGCGCGTATCTCGATCCCGGTCACTTCGCGGTGGACGGTGAACCGTTCGACTTCGGGTTGGCGATGGCGCGCGAGCATCTGAGTATCCTTTCGCTGAAGGATGTCCTCGTCGGGCGTGTTGAGAAGAACGGGCACGGCGCGGCCAAACCGCGCTGGGTGGACGCCGGAGATGGGATCGTCGACTGGACGGCGGTATTCGGCGAGCTGCGCCGGATCGGGTATGACGGTTTCCTGTCGATTCACTGCGAGTATGACATTGAGGAAGGTCAGGACTGGTTCGAGACCTTCGTGCGTGAGGTGGCGTTTTTCCGCAAGATGAGAGATTCAGTTTAATTTTGACGTATAACACTTGAAAGGATCACACTCTTGCCTTATCCCTACCCACTCGTATTCAGCACTCTTGGCTCGCCGGGCTGGTCGCTTGAACGCGCCTCGGAGCAGGCGGTCGCTGACGGCTATGCCGGGCTGGAAGTCCGTATTCTGGACGGCCAGGTAATTCCGCCGGACCTGCCGGATGAGCGCCGCGCCGCAATCCGCAGTCTGATGAAGGAGCACGGGCTGGTTATCGCCGGCATCGGCGCGTCGACCCGCTTCTCGTCGCCGGACGCGGACGACCGCGCCAAGCATCTGGCCGACCTGCGCGGCTATCTGGCGCTTGCCAGCGACCTGGAGGTGCCGATCGTGCGCACTTTCGGCGGCGGTCCTTCTGAGGGCCAGACGATGGAGGACGTGATCGATCTGGTTGCCGCCAGCCTGGCGGAGGCCGCGCCTGATGCAGAACGGCACGGCGTCACTATCTGCCTGGAAACCCATGACGCTTTCTGCCGCGGGCAGGAGGTGGCGGGCGTGCTGAACCAAGTGGATTCGCCGTGGGTCAAGGCGGTCTGGGACGTGCATCATCCCTTCCGGATGGGCGAATCGACCGAGGATACGTGGAACTACATCGGTTCACGCCTGGCGCATGTCCACATGAAAGACGCTCTGCGGCGGGAGGACGGCAGCTGGGAGTTGAAGCTGATGGGCGAGGGCGAGGTCCCCTGCCGGGAGATCCTACACCTGCTGGCGGCGAAGGGCTACGACGGTTATATCTGCGCCGAGTGGGAGAAGGCGTGGCACCCTGAGGTCGAGGAGCCGGAGATCGCCATTCCACAGCATGCGCGGGTTCTGCGTGAGTGGATGGCTGGGTGAGTTCTTAGTTTTCAGGTAACTACTAAGCCTGAGAGGTATCAGGGATGAAGGGTTGGTCAAGAAAGGCGTTGTGGATGGCATCAATGGCGTTGAGGCCGTGTTTACGAGCAGTAG
>JAPOVP010000077.1 GCA_026708085.1 Caldilineaceae bacterium | reverse complement strand
TGCGGGGGCGGAGCCCCCGCACAAGGGAGGGCCGAATAGGCCCGACCGCCCCAAAATGCGAGGGGAGAGGAGTGAGGAGAGAGAACTGCCGTTTCCTCTGCCGCAAATTGGATGACGGAATGGCGATGGTTTAGTTGCTGCCAGAGGTGTAGGAGAACTCAGCCCCGTTTTGGACTGCACCCGCAGGCTTCGGCGACGGGCGCGAAATGGCGAAATCGTGTACAATGTGCGAATCTTGCCGGGCCTGACATGACGCGGCTCTGCTCGTCGCCACTTTTGTCAGCAGTGCTCTCCTGGCCTAACTACTTTGTGAACGATGGCTTGTCGGGCCGCCGGCCCGCAGACGGGGGGCGCAGCAGATGCCCTCCAACGAATAGCTTGTGATTGTATAGGGAGTAACCGCCGTTGGAAGCCACTCATACCTGGCGGCGGCTTGTGATTGGATTTGTTGCACTGTAGTACAGCGTTAGCCTATCAGCGGGCACATTGACATCCCCCCATGGATGAACGCTGTGAAAGGCACAGTTAATCGAATGTCAGAAAGTCAACACGAAAACCGTTCAGGCGGCCTTACGGCGGTCGATGATTTCACCGGCACAGGTGAAGGCAGCGTTTACGCAGTCGTGCGTGATGACCAGGGCCTGATCCTGACCGACAAGCCGGAGGAGACGGCGGTCCTGGTCGGCGTAAGCCTTGCGGGTCAGCCCGGCATTCTGTCGATGGAGGACTCGCTCACCGAACTGGCCTTGCTGGCCGGGACCGCGGGACTGGAGGTGCAGGGAGAGCTGACACAGCGGCTGCAGCATCCCCACCCGGCTACGTTCATCGGCGCGGGCAAACTGGGCGAGTTGAAGACGCTGGTCCTGGAGTTGGGCGCGAATGTCGTGATCTTCGACGAAGAGCTTTCGCCCCGTCAACAGCGAGAGATCGAGCGGGTGCTGGGACAGGAGGTGAAGGTGATCGACCGCACGGCCCTGATCCTGGACATCTTCGCCCGCCACGCCAAGACCAAAGAGGGTGCGGTGCAGGTGGAGCTGGCCCAATACGAGTACCGGCTTCCGCGGCTGACGCGGGCGTGGACTCACCTGGCGCGGCAGGCTGGCGGTCGGGCGGGCGGCGCCAGCGGCGGGGTCGGTGTGCGCGGACCCGGCGAAACGCAGCTGGAAGTGGACCGACGCGAGATCGGCCGCCGCATCGCCCATCTTAAGCGGGAGCTGGAGGAGGTGCGTCACCACCGCGAACGCTACCGACAGCGCCGGCAGAAGTCGTCGACACCGGTCGTCGTTGTGGTTGGCTACACAAATGCGGGCAAGAGCACTTTGCTGAATGCGGTCAGTAATGCCGACGTTCTGGCCCAGGACCAGCTGTTTGCCACCCTTGACCCTACCACCCGCCGCGTGGAGCTGCCGAGCGCGCGCACGGCCCTGTTCACGGATACGGTCGGCTTCATCCAGAAGCTGCCGACAGCGCTGGTGGCGGCGTTCCGGGCGACCCTAGAGGAGATCACGGAGGCAGACCTGCTGCTGCACGTGGTAGATATCTCGCACGCCAACGCCGATGAGCAGGTAACGGCGGTGGAAGAGATGTTGGAGGAGTTGGGTGCCGGCGACAAACCGCTGGTGACTGCGCTGAACAAGATCGACCTGGTAGAATCCGCCGGGCAGGAAGAGCCCGGCCTTGCGGCACAGCTGCGACGGGCGTTGCAGGAGTACATTTCTCCCGTTCAGATCAGCGCGCGCACAGGGGAAGGCATCCCCGAACTGCTGGCGGCGGTGGATGGGATGCTGCGAGAAACGATGACGCCGTTGCGGCTGTTGCTGCCTTACAGCAAGGGCGATCTGGTCTCTCTTATCTATGAGCACGGCCGCGTGGAACGGGAAGAATTTACCGAGAAGGGGACGCTGATCGAGGGCAGGCTGCCTGCCCATCTGGTCAGCCGAGTGCAGGCCTGGAGCGTGGCGGGAGCGGATAGCCTCCAGGCAGAAACACCATAGAAGGCCGGTCAGTGCGCTGAAATTCAGTGGCCAGCCGGCCGTTATCGACTCGCACAGCAACAGAAAGCCGTAGAAGAGATGAGCAAACCTACAGTTGTCGTAACCCGCCAGTTGCCGCAGGCGGCGATCGCGCCGATCCTGGAAAGATGTAACGCCCGTTACTGGGACAGCGAAGAGCCGATCGAGCGCAGTACACTGCTGGAGTGGGTGCAAGGCGCGGCCGGACTCTACTGCCTGCTTACCGAATCAGTTGACGATGAACTTCTGGACGCGGCCGGGCCCGGGCTGCGGGTTGTGGCCACGATGTCGGTTGGTTACGATCACGTGGACGTGACTGCGCTGCGCAAACGGGGCATCCCCTTGGGGAACACACCAGGCGTGTTGACCGAGACGACGGCGGAGCTGGCGCTGGCCCTGCTGCTGGCCACTGCGCGGCGGCTGCCGGAGGGTACGCACGCCGTGCAGAGCGGGACGTGGCCCACTTGGAGACCGATGTGGATGACGGGCCGCGACATACACGGAAGCACGGTGGGGCTGGTCGGCCTGGGGCGGATTGGCGCCGCGTTCGCGCGTATGCTAGGCGGTTTCGGATGCCGCATACTATATACCGGGCCCAGGGAAAAGCCGGAGGCGGCGCGGGAGGTGGGCGCGACTTTTGTGCCGATGGACACACTATTGGAAGAGGGCGATTTCGTGGCGGTCCACTGCCCGCTCAACGACCAGACCCGCTCCCTGTTCAGCGCCGAGGCCTTTCGCAAGATGAAACCGACGGCGGTCTTAATCAACACCAGCCGGGGCGGGGTCATTGATCAGGAAGCGCTCTACGACGCGCTGGTGAATGGCGAGATTGCTGCCGCTGGGTTAGACGTCACCGATCCGGAGCCTCTGCCTGCGGAACACCCGCTGGTCTCGCTGGATAACTGCGTCATTTTGCCCCATATCGGCAGCGCCACCGTGGCCACGCGCACGAAGATGGCGGTGATGACGACCGAGAATCTGCTCGCCGGCGTCGAGGGCCGGCCGTTGCCGAACGGAGTCGAGTTGTCGTAGCAGCGCCGTCAGGCGCGAGCTGGCTGCAAGCGGGGCAGGTGAAAGAGTGTTACAAAATTTGTCAAAATAGTATACAGTAACCGAAACGACCAGAAACGGTTTCACAACCGAACGGAAAGGGATGTTCCGGCAATGAGTGAGCAGACGCTAACTATCACCGATAATCGCACCGGCCAGACAGTTGAACTGCCGATCGAACATGACACCATTCCGGCAATCGGCCTGCGCCAACTCAAGGTGCAGGCCGATGATTTTGGCATGATGGTCTACGATCCTGGCTATACGAATACCGCGTCCTGCAAGAGTCGTGTCACCTTTGTCGACGGGGACAGGGGGATACTTCGTTACCGGGGATATCCCATTGAGCAGCTGGCGGAGAAGAGCACATTTCTGGAGGTGGCGCACCTGCTGCTCTTCGGCGAACTGCCGGAGGCGAGCAAACTGACCGACTGGAATGCGCGCGTTATGGCGCAGACGGAGATCGACCAGGGCTTGAAAGCGTTACTCAAGACCTTCCGCGCGGATGCCCACCCCATGGGTATTCTCGTCAGTACAGTGGGAGCGATGTCCGCTCTTTACCCGGATTCCAAGCAGGTCCATGACGGCCAGAGCCGCCTGCAGCAGGCCGTGCGATTACTCGGCCAGCTGCCCACGGCAGTCGCCTTCGCTTACCGGAACCAGCTGGGCCTCCCGTCCACGGACCCAGACGGCGCTCTGGGCTACAGCGACAACTTTCTGCATATGATGGGTCTCTCCGGTGACGGCGAAGTCGACCCCGTTCTGGCACGAGCGATGGATGTACTGTTCATCTTACACGCCGATCATGAGCAGAACTGTTCGACCTCGGCGCTGCGCAACATCGCTTCCAGCGACGCCGATCCGTTCTGCGCGATCGCGGGCGCAATCGGAGCGTTATACGGCCCTCTCCATGGCGGCGCGAACGAGGCGGTCCTGCGGATGCTTGCTGAGATTGGCAGCACGAAGAACATCCCGGCTTTTCTGGACAAAGTGAAAAACCGGGAGGTGCGTCTGATGGGATTCGGCCACCGAGTGTATAAAAACTACGATCCGCGCGCCCAGATCGTCAAGAAGATTGCCTACGAAGTCTTCGAGGTGACAGACACCAACCCGTTGATCGATATCGCGGTCGAGTTGGAGGGGACTGCCCTGGAAGACGACTATTTCGTCTCGCGCCGGCTTTACCCCAACGTGGACTTTTACAGCGGGATCATCTACCAGGCGATGGGGTTTCCGGTCGAGATATTCCCGGTACTCTTTGCGCTGGGGCGGGCGCCGGGCTGGCTGGCGCAGTGGATGGAACTCATGAGCGACGCGGAGCAACGCATCGCCCGGCCGCGGCAGATCTATCTTGGTGAGGCTGAGCGCCCTTACCTGTCGATGGACGAGCGGGGCTAAGGTCGGCAGACGGCGGTCAGCGGCCATGCCCTCCGGATCATGAAAGATCGCCGTGGCCGCGCCAGAAGCGCTCCACTTTCTCCCGAACCTGAGGATAGTTGCTGAGATCGGTGTCCTGGCGCAGAAGGTCTTGCGCGGCCTCCTGGGCCCGATGCAGTGTAGAGAGATCGCTGAGATTCGCCAACTTCAGGTCCGGCAGGCCGCTCTGACGGGTACCCAGAAAGTCCCCGGGGCCCCGCAACTCCAGATCCTTTTCCGCCAGAATGAAGCCGTCCGTCGTCTCCGCCAGCACGTTGAGCCGTTCGGCCTGAGCGCCGCCATTTACCCGGCTGATGAGCGCGCAATAGCTTTCGTGCCCACCCCGGCCCACGCGACCCCTGAACTGGTGCAGTTGCGCGAGACCGAACCGCTCGGCATCTTCGATCAGCATCAGGGTGGCGTTGGGAACGTCAACCCCGACCTCGACAACGCTGGTGCTGACGAGAACGTCGAGAGCGCCGCTGGCAAAGGCGCGCATCACGTCATCTTTCTCGGCGCCCTTGAGACGGCCGTGTAGCAGCCCCACGCGCAGGTCGGGGAAGATCTCTTCGCTCAAGCGGGTGTGCGCCTCCATCGCCGCGCCAACATCCAGGACTTCACTTTCCTCGACAAGAGGATAGATCACGTAGGCTTGACGGCCGTCGCGCACCTGCCGGCGCATGAAGCTGTAGAGGCGTTCTCTGTCGGTGGGCAGAAACCGTTTCGTCTTGATCGGCGTCCGCCCCGGAGGCATCTCATCGATTACGCTGACATCGAGGTCGCCGTAGATCGTGAGCGCGAGGCTGCGGGGGATGGGTGTGGCGCTCATCACCAGCAGATGGGGCACGGCTGCCTCACCACCCTTGTCGCGTGCGGCTGCACGCTGTCCGACGCCAAAGCGGTGCTGCTCGTCCACGACGACAAATCCGAGGTCGGCGAAATCCACGTTTTCCTGAATGAGGGCGGTGGTACCGACCACGACATGGACGCTTCCGTCCGCCAATCCGGCGAGAACGGCTTCGCGCTCCTGCCCGGTGACGCGGCCGGTCAGGAGAGAGACGTTCGGTATGACGCCGCCCGGCAGTTCGACGTCCGCCAGCAGTTTGCTCAGGGCGCGAAAATGCTGTTCGGCGAGAATTTGCGTCGGTGCAAGCAGGGCGGATTGGAAGCCGTTGGCTGCGGCGATCAACATGGCCCCGGCGGCCACCGCGGTCTTGCCGCTGCCGACGTCGCCTTGGATCAGCCGGCTCATGGGCGCGCGCTGGGCCATATCCTGCCGCAATTCGTCCAGCGTCCGCTGCTGTGCGCCGGTCAGGGCAAAGGGCAGTGCCGAGTTGTAGGCTGCCAGCAGCTCGTCGTCAACGGCCATCGATGGGGCGTTGAAGTGCTGAATCTCCTGCCGGCGGCGCTGTACGCCCAGCTGGAGATAGAAGAAATCGTCAAAGATAATGCGTTTGCGGGCGTTGTCAAGCTGTTCCGGCGTTTCCGGAGAGTGAATCTGCCGGAGTGCGTCGGTCAAAGGAATCAGACTGTAATGGCGGCGGAGCTGTTCCGGCAGGGGATCTTGCAGGGATGCCAGGCCCAGCTTAAGGGCTTGCTGCGCCTGGCGGCTGACATCGCTGTTGCGCAGACCGGCAGTCAGTCCGTACACAGGCATAATCGGCCCATCTTTGATGGCGTGGGGACCGATCTCTTCAAAATAGGGATTCTCCAGGGTCTTGTGCCCCATGTACAGACCGACTACGCCGCTCAGACGGTAAGTCTTTCCGACAGACAGGCGATTCTTCAACCAGGACTGGTTCCACCAGTTGATCCTGACCGTGCCGCTGCCGTCACTGAAGTTGGCCTGCAGGAGCTCCTTCCTGTAGGCATATTTGCGCTGACTGAACCCGCGCAGGTTGGCGACGATGGAAAGACTTTCGCCTTCCTCGACATCGGCTATGGGGCGCACGCGGCTGAAGTCATCGTAGCGATGGGGCAGATGCCAGATGAGGTCCTCAACGGTCTCGATCCCGAGGCGTGCGTACTGCTCTGCTCTCTTTGCGCCAACCCCTTTCAGGTCGGTAATCGGTCGTTCCAAGGTGTCGGACGGCTCCGGCGCCTCGGTTTCAGCCGTTTCGCTATAGGGCGAAGGCTGATGCGCCGACCTGGTCTCGGTCCTGTCACCGGCCGGGGTTGCTTCAGGTTGGCGAGCCTGCCCCTGGCCGACCCGGTCTATATTCTCCAAAGCCGGATCCGGCGGCGGCAGTTCATCCAGCAGCTCGAGCAGGGAGTTGAGTAGCCGCTCCCTATCATCGTTTTCTGCATCGGCATACTGTGACAGACGATCGATGATTTCCTGCAGGAGCCCCGGCTGGACCGCTTCGGCTTTGGCGTCGGCTTCCCATCGTTCGCAAAAGGCGGCCACCCCGCCGGCGAAGGCCCTCTCACGCCAGCGGGTCTGAGTCTCCAGGTTCAATAGATTGCGCAACCGCGTCAGGGCTCTCTCAGTCATTGTCAACCAAGACCCTCGTACACGATGACTCCCATCACATTGGGTCCGAGATGGGCCGCCAGGCTAGGTGGGTAGCGCCACACATTGGCCGAAATGTCCGGGAGCCCTTCCCCCAGACGCTCCAGCAGGTGTTCCTGGGTCTGTTCATAGCGATGCTGCACGAGCCCGATCCGTTCGTTCTGGGCGAATTCTGCGGTATAGTCGTACAGTTTTTCGGCGACATCCTCCCGGGTCTGCACCTTTTCGAGCGGGATCAGCTGTCCGTCTTCCATCGTGACCATTGCTTTGATCCCGAGCATTGTCCCGAGCACACTCTGGGCTGCGCCGAGGCGGGCACTGCGTTCCAGGTAGTAGAGCGTTTCGGCGAAGAAGGTCACATAGATGTGGGGGATAGCCCCGTTGACGATGCGGGCGACTTCATAGAGGTTGGCGCCGTCTTCGGCGGCCTGGCCGGCCAGTTCAGCCAACATACCCAGTCCCATGGAAGTGGTCTGGCTGTCCATTACGCGGATACGATAGCGTCCCATCATCATGTCGGCCGCCTTGCGCGACTGACTCCACATTGGGCTGAGCGTGCTGCTCATGTGGATGGCAACGATCTCCTCGGCATCCTGTCCAAGCTTTTGATAGACTTCCATGAGGCGGCTCAACTCCGGGGCTTCCACCTCCGGCAGCAGAATGCGTCCTCCGGACTGGTTTTCGCGGATCAGTTGAAAGAGCCGGTCGGCGTTGAAGTCCTCGGTATCTTCGTAGCGATCCCGCCCTATGCGCAGCACCTGGGGGATCACTTCAATCGAATATTTGTCCAGGACGTCAGCGGGAATGCTGGCGTCACTATCGGTTACGATACGAACCTTGCTCACAGAAGAAGCTCCAACTTTTGACAACCTTTTTGCCGTATGATAATCTCTGACAATTCAGTGATACGTGATCATTGGTTGGGCGTTGGTGGGAATGCACTGACCACGGGCCAATGAGGAACCGGAGGGAACAGATCATGGCGAAATGCCAAAAGTGTGGCAAGAGTCCTCAGTTTGGAAACAACCGTCCCTGGTCCAGAAAGGCCACACGTCATAAGTGGAAGATCAACATTCAGAAGGTCAAAATCCTGGAAAACGACAGGCTGGTTTCCCGCCGCCTCTGCACCTCTTGCATCCGCACGCTTGCGAAGGCCTGAACTCCCCTGTTGTAGCAATTTAGTCAGACCTATAGAAGCGTTGAGCCATTGCGCTCGGCGCTTTTTTGTGGCGCCGGAGACAGTTCTGTGACGAAAGACACCGGTCTAAGACGCCGCGGCATTGCGTAACTGACCACAGCCGGCATCGATTTCAATGCCGCGGCGGATACGCACAGTTGTCGAGATGCCGCGCGCAAGCAGAATATTTGCGAACCGCTGCGTGTCTTTGTCGCTGGTCGGCTGAAACGGGCTGTCGGGAATCGGATTAAGGGGGATCAGGTTGACATGGCACAGGATCCCCTGCAGCTTGTCAGCCAGGTCCTCGGCCAGAGCGGGGCTGTCATTCGTGCCCCGCATCAGGGCGTACTCAAAGGTTACACGGCGATTGGTCTTGGCGATATAGCGGCGAACTGAAGCCAGAAGGTCATCGACCGGATAGCGCCGACTGGGAGGAACGAGCTTGCTGCGCAGGTCGTTGTTGGGTGCATGGAGGCTGACGGCCAGATTCACCTGGAGCCCCTCGTCTGCCATGCGGTCGATCATCGGAATCAGGCCCACCGTACTGAGCGTAATATGACGTGCGCCGAGGGCGAAACCGTCGGCGGCGGTCAGGCGGCGGATGGCCGTCCACACATTTTTGTAGTTGTGCATCGGCTCGCCCATCCCCATCAACACGATGTTGGTGACCGTGGTGGGCCGTTTCACCCGCATCTTCGGCCCCTCGGCGGCATCACTCAGATAACGGGCGAAGAAGAGCACCTGGGCCACGATTTCGCCTGCAGTCAGATTGCGGCGCAGGCCACCAAGAGCGGTCGCGCAGAAGGTGCAGCCCATGGCGCAGCCGGCCTGACTGCTGATGCAGAGTGTACGCCGCCGGTTATACAGCATCAGGACAGCCTCGACCGTCTCCCCATCCGGCATCTGAAACAGAACTTTCAGTGTGTCCCCGGCCTTGGAAACACGCTGCGTAACCGGCTTCAGGGGCGTGAGCGTTGTCGTCGCAGCCAGCCCGTCGCGCAGGGCCTGCGGCAGATTCGTCATTTCGTCAAAGGAGCGAGCGTATTTCTTGTAGATCCACTCCTGAATCTGTCGGATGCGATAGGCGGGGACTCCGGCAGCCTTTCCATTGGCGCGCTTTTTGCCAGCCGGCAGCGCGTTGACGACATCGGTAAGCTCTTGCGGAGAGCAGTCCAATAGGGAACGGCTGATCGAGGCGTCGCCGGGCAACGTGAGTGGAATGGTTTTCATCTTTACAATTGTAGCGCAGCCATTTAGTTGCGGTCAAAAACTGCCCTGATCGCGCCCTCCCGCGAGGAAGGTTCAGCTGTCGGCTTGCCGGAAGGCGTCGAGAAGCTCGGGCAGCCCTGGCAGAATCAGGTCTGGGCCGGGCACAACCGTGTGGAACTCCTCCTCGGTCGTGATTCCGGTCAGCACGGCGGCGGTAGTCATTCCCAACTCGATGGCGCCGGCGATGTCGGTTTCGTAGCGGTCGCCGACCATCAGCGTTGAGGACGGGGTCGTGCCGAGCTTGTGCATGGCCTGTTCGAACATGCCGGCGTTTGGTTTGCCGATCACCGTGGGTGTGACGCCGGTGGCCGCCTCCAGCAGGGCCAGCAGTGCGCCGCTGCCGGGAATCTGGCCCCGTTCGCTGGGGAAGGAGGTATCGCTGTTGGTGCCGACAAAGCGGGCGCCGGCGCGTATGGCCAAGGCGGCGTCGGCCAGGCGCTCGTAGCGCACACTGAAATCGATGCCGGAAACGATGATGTCGGCCGTTTGGGCATCTTCGACCAAGGTGATTCCTTCCTGCTGCAGCGCCCAGCGCAGGCCGTCCTCGCCGATCATGAAGGCGCATACGCCATCGGGATACTGCTCCGCCAGCCAGCTGGCGGTCGCCAGGGCGCTGCTGAGGATATGGGCTTCGTCGGCGCCGATGCCCATGCGGGCGATCTTTTCGACGAACTGGACCGGCGTGCGCGAAGAGTTGTTGGTAACAAAGAGCCAGTTCCGACCGGTCGCCTTCAGATAGTCCAGAAGCTCCTGAACGCCGGGCAGGGGCTCCTCCCCAACATAAACAACGCCGTCCATGTCCAGCAGAACGGCGCGTACCTCTTTCAAGTTTGCTCTCTGTGCCATGAGTGGACTCTATGATCCTTTCAACTGTTTGTCAGAGATCGACTCCGACGGGCGGTGTGCGACAACGGACAACGCCGCTGACTCCTTGATCAGTTCGCGCTGCTCCGCAGATCCTGCACATTCAGCTGCAGAGAGCGTCGACCCTGCCATTCGTTGACTTCAAGATGAAAGACGATATCGATCAGGCTGCCAATTCGCAGGTCTGGGGCCTGACCGCCCAGGCCAAAGCCGATCCCGTCCAATACTTGAGAAAGATCGTGGCCGTCGATTGCTATTTTCAGGTGCTTACCTCCGCCGACGGTGCGTGCGCTGCGCACGCGGCAGCGCCGGCACAGGAAAAGACCGGGCTCATTCTGCTGGCCGACCGGCTCCATCCGGGCAAGCTGGCCCTGCAATGCCCAGTCGATCTGATCGACTGTCAACTCGGCGTCGATATACAGGCTTGGCCGCAGATCCTGAAGGGAGTCGAGCTCCTGGGCGGCCATCTCGGCGAGGGCATCCCGCAGCGCGGGCAGCTGCTCGGTGCGCACGGTGAAGCCGGCCGCGCGGCTGTGACCGCCGTGGCGCACCAACAGAGGACTGACCCGGTCGAGTGCGGCTATGATGTTGAATTCGGCGATACTGCGGGCGCTACCGCGGCAGATCTCCTCTCCCCGTTCGATGACGACTGCCGGGCGATAGAACTGATCACTCAACTTCCCCGCGGCCAGTCCCACAATCCCGGGTTGGAATTCTTCGCTGGCGACGATCAGAATCGGCGCGGTGGATGGATCGAGGCCGGCGATCTCTCTTTCGGCGACTGCATAGGCTTCGGCGGTGAGCGCCTGGCGTTGCTGGTTAAGTCTTTCCAGGCCGGTTGCCATTTCGTAGGCCGCTTCGTAGTCCTGGCAGCGCAGGAGGTCATAGGCCATTTTAGCGCTGGCCAGACGACCGGCGGCGTTGATACGGGGGGCGATGCGAAAGCTGATTGCGGAGCTATCGATCGCGCTCGGAGGAACCGAGGCCATTTCCATCAGCGCGAACAGCCCCACCCGTTTGCCCTGACTCAGCTCCGACAGCCCGCGGCGCACCAGCGAACGGTTCTCCCCCTGTAAGGGCATCAAGTCGGCAACGGTGCCGATTGCCACCAGATCGAGAAGGGACTGCTCTTCGGCCGCGGCTTCGTCCTCCGAGAGCCGGCTCCAGGGCTGTTTAGAGACGGCCCGCAGGATGCCTTGCGCCAGCCGGTAGGCAACACCAACGCCTGCCAGCGGCTGAAACGTCCGTGCGCGGCCGTCCCGTCGCGGATTGATCACCGCCAGCGCCGGCGGCAGGTCCGGACCGATCGTGTGATGGTCGGTGAGAATGACTTCCATCCCCAACTCGGCGGCTTGCGCCACCTCTGCAACGCTGCGAATACCGCAGTCCACCGTAACCAGCAGCTGGGCCCCTTTGGCGGCGATAGACTTGAGCGCTTCGACGTTCAGGCCGTAGCCCTCGTCCACCCGGTTGGGGATGTATGCGCCGACGAGCGCGCCGGCGCGTTTCAAGGCGGTGGTCATCAGGACTGTGGCGGTGACGCCGTCGGCGTCGAAATCCCCGTAGACGCAGATCACCTCACGGGCTTCGATGGCGCGGACGATGCGTGCAACGGCAGCCGACATATCGGTCAGGCGGAAAGGATTCTCCTGGACCGCGTCCTCGACCTGCAGGAAGGAGGCCACAGCAGCGGCATCACGCAGACCGCGATTGTACAGCACCTGCAGCAGGGCGGGATGGACATGGTTGCCTTCCAGGAAACTCTCTGGCGCAGGCGGATAGAGGATCCAGTGTTTGTCAGTTGCCGACAAAGTGGCTTCTCCACCAGGAGGTGATGGAATCAGTGCACAGAGCCCAATTATAGTCGAGAGCGCAGAAATGGGGAATTTCCCGCCATAATCCGGCTGGGCTAAAATAGAAATCCAGTCTGAACCGTTCGCCCTTCAAACCCTTACCAATGTCCTCCACTTCTGAACGATTGCGCCGCCTGCAGGGTCTGCGCCGCGGACGAACAGCCGCTGAAGCTGCCGACATGAACACGCAGGGGCAGCCCGAGGCTTCGGCGTCCGATTGGGAGACCGAGGCTATCCCGATCGAAGCGCTGGAGGAGGGCGAGATGGTCGAGAACAGCGCCGGCGAGTGCTATCTGGTTACGCGGAATTGCGTTCCAATGGGACAGGAGGAGAGTCAGCCGCAGGCTCTGCGCGAACCGTCCGTGCTCGGAAACCTTCTGGAACGCGATCCATCGGTTCTGGCGCAACTCTACCCCGCTTACCGGCTGGAGCACTGCCCTGATTTTCGCAGATCGGCATTCCTGGATATCGAGACCACCGGTCTGGGCGGTGGAGCCGGCATCTACGCCTTTATGGTGGGAATTGGAACATTCGAGCCGCAGGAGAAGAGTGCGGACAGTTCAGAGGACCGTCTGAACTTTGTGGTGCGCCAGTTATTCATGCGTCATCCCGGAGAGGAACCGGCCCTGCTGACGGCGCTGGCGGACCTGCTGCAAGGCTGCGAGAGCCTGGTGACCTTCAACGGGAGATCTTTCGACGCGCCCTTTTTGCGCGGGCGATACCGGTACGCAGGACGCTTTCTGCCTGCGGAGATTGGCCCGCCGCAAGCGCTGGACGATGGGACACCGCATCTCGATCTCCTGCACCCGGCGCGGAGGTTATGGCGCAAACGTCTGGGCAGCTGCGCTCTCACCAATCTGGAACGGAGAGTTTTGGGCTATTCCCGCGCAGAGGACGATGTGCCCGGCAGCCTCATCCCGCATTTGTACGCCGACTATCTGCACGACGGCGACGGCCGTATGATGCAACGCGTCTTCTACCACAATCGTGAGGATATTGTTTCGATGGCCGCGCTGACGGAGGTGGTCTGCGGCGTTTTTTCCGATCCTGTTGCCGCCGGTACCGGTCATTTGCAGCCACTCGATTTGCTCAGCATGGCACGGCTGCAGGCGGAACTGGAGCGCCTGGAGAGCGCGGAAATGTTGTTCCGCGCCGCGTTGGACCAACTTAGCGGCCGCGCGCACCTGGCCGAGTCGTTTGACGGATTGGGCCGCCTGCTCAAACGACAGCACCGCTGGGAAGAGGCGACGGTCGTATGGCAGCAGTGGTTGACGACCGTGGGTGGCCCGGACAGCCGTCCCTATGTGGAGCTGGCAAAGTTCTACGAATGGCAGAGCGGCGACTTGACGCAGGCGGCAATGTGGACGCAGTGGGCCTTGCACGAGCAGGAGAGGTCGCCGCCTCAAAACCGTTCCCATGAGACCCAAACAGAACTTCGCCACCGGCTGGCCCGCCTGGAGCGCAAGCTGAGCGCCGGGGGGTGAACGGGCGGGCGGTTGCGCGCGGACAGAAAATTTTGTACCATGAATTGAACACGTGTTCGATAACTACGAAAAGGGGAGTTTTCGTGAAACGGATGCCCCAGCCCATACCCTATCAGGGGAGTAAGAGAAACATCGCGGCGCAGATCCTCTCCATGCTGCCCACTGACATCGAAACACTAATTGAGCCATTTGCAGGATCAGCTGCGCTATCGATTCGTGCGGCATTTTCCGGGGTAGCGCGTTCCTTTCATCTCAACGACTTAAACGGGCCGCTGATGGACCTGCTCAATCTAATTGTAAACGATCCCAACAAGATCGCTTCTGACTACGAGCAGCTTTGGCATCAGCAGTCGGGACGCGAAAGGGACTTTTATGATGAAGTGCGCGCCCGGTTCAATTCGACCAATCGTCCTGATTTATTGCTCTATCTACTCGCACGCTGCGTCAAGGCATCGGTAAGGTACAACGCTGCTGGTGAATTCAACCAAAGTCCAGACAACCGTCGCAAAGGGAGACGCCCACAGAGTATGAGAGAAGATATACTTGCCGTTTCTCAACTGTTGAAAGGAAGGACTCGGATTACCAAATGCAATTTCACCTCCACAATCGAACACATGGAGCCCGCTACCGATCTAGTCTACATGGATCCCCCATACCAAGGCACCTCAGGTGGACGGAATTCGCGATATTGTAGCGGGGTCGAACTATCGACTCTCGTAAAATTTCTGGCGGAACTCAATGCACTGGGAGTGATGTATGTGCTGAGCTATGATGGTCGAAAAGGGTCGAAAACTTACGGCAGGACGCTGCCAAACGAGTTGAAATTGGTTCATGTCATGATCAAGACTGGGCGCTCTACACAATCTACATTGCTTGGGCGCCAGGACATTACTCATGAATCGCTCTATCTGTCACAGGCACTGATCGAACGGGTAGATTCTGTCGCAGAGAAAATTGAAATAATCTCCAATTGGAAGTCGACATCTGAGCAGCTTGAACTGACACTCTTATGAGTGATAGCAGTCTACCGCAGGAATTCCTTGATCAACTCAACCACGTCACCGGCAAGCGTTCAAGAATAGTCGTGGAGCATATTCTTGAACATGGATTCATTACTACTGACGACTTAGAGCAAATCTACGGCTACATGCACCCGCCCCGGGCAGTCAGAGATGTAAGAGAGCAGGGCATCCCGATTGAAACGTATAGAGTCAAGTTGCCCGACGGACGCAATATTGCAGAATATCGCTTTGGCGATCCATCAGAGGTAAGAACAGAACATTCCAGAGGTAGAATAGCACTGCCGCGGAAGTTCAAACAATCACTATTTGATCAGCAGGAAGGCAGATGTGCGATCTGCCTAGGCCACTTTGCGGCCCGCGAGTTTCAAATCGATCATAGGATTCCTTTTGAGATTGCAGGAGAAAAGAAATACGAAGAAGATGACACCTCTTCCTACATGTTGCTCTGCGGACCGTGTAATCGAGCGAAGTCTTGGTCTTGCGAACATTGCCCAAACTGGCAACGAAAGGAATTGACAGTCTGTGTAGAATGTTATTGGGCACAACCAACTACCTACACCCACGTTGCGACGAAGGAGGTACGTCGCACAGACCTGATTTGGGAGGGGGATGACGAGACGGGAATCTACTCTCAAATCGCTACATCTTCGATTCAGGCCCAACAGTCGATTCCGGAATATATCAAAGCCTTCTTGAAAAACATCATCACATCGGTCGTAGGACTCTTTTTGTGACTGAAATATAAGTCAGAATCGACGCTTTGTTGCAATTTCGGGCGCTTCTTTTGCGGAGAGGATATAAGAAGTGGATAGGCAATCCAAGTTAGTGCTGGGAAATCAAGTGTTCTCTATGGTGAAGGCATATGTGGGACTCAAGCTGTCTCAACAAGAGAAATCTATTCCCTGAAATCACAGTTCTACTTATAGTGGACACCAAGCGTGATTTTTTCAGGATGCCTGAAAGGGAACGGCAAGTTTGAGGGTATGGTTTGGGGCTTTGCAAGGGTGCTAAGATCGTAACGCTTAACTTGGGGGAAGAGGGTATGGCAACGCGATGTCAGGCATCTATACTGGGGCGGGAATCTTGGAAAATCGCCGTCGAAGATGTCGAGGCGTTTAGTGGCGGCTAACTCATGCCGTAGGGAGACAGACGCAAACACATGAGCGCCATTATCTCACACCTACTTGCTTGTGCCGTCAACTTCCAGCTAATTCTGTTTCCCTCGTGAGGGCGGAACCCCAACAGCCCTTGTTTACAATCAACACGGCATTAGGTGTCCTGCCGAACGGGCCGTCAGATGGAACTACCTCAGATGCTGCGGTGCCGACCGCTCCCGGCATCTTCGAGTCCACTGTCGATGGAACTTGTACCGGTCCTGTTGGGGCGGCCCTCGGTACGCTTTGTAGACCACTGGGTTGATTCGACCGAAAGTCCAAGCCCTTCTGAAGAGGATCCGCTCCCGATGGTCGGCCACTCCGCCTGATCGGGGGCACCCATCTTCATTTCGCCCTCGAAATAGCCCCCTTCTTCGACGATAAACGATGCGGCATGGGACTGGCCCCGCATTTCACCGGAAGAGCGCAGGTGCAGGCGTTCCTCAATGAATACGTCACCGGTGACCGACCCGGCGATTTCGATATTTCGGGCGCGGACGGTGGCCGAAAGGGTTGCGTCTTTGGCAACGATAACTGTGCCGCGGCAGTCGATCTCCCCTTCCAGGGTTCCTTCGACACGCAGGTCTTTTTCTGAACGGAAGGTGCCGGTGAAGTAGGATTGAGGGCCCACAATGGTGTCGGCTGTTCCTTCTTCCTGCGGCGGCTCCTGCCGCTGCGGGCGGGATTGCGGCGGCTGCTGACCTCGGTTGGCGAACGGCGCGTTTTCTCGGCGGTTCCCACTCATCTGTCGACTTCTCCTCTCATACGATTCGTTCGTTTTGGCCGTAACGTCTTCCTGCGACAGCAGGGATTCCCTCGAAACCGGGGTTGGAACCTCCACGGGCGGAGGTTCGGGCACCGTCGATTCGGGTGGGGACGGATCCGGCAGAACAGGCGCCGGTATTTCGCCCGAGGCAGGTTCCGGTGCAGTCACTTCGTCCATATCGGGTTCCGGCTCGCCCAATACCGGCTCTGGCGGCGGTGATTCCGATCGTTCAGGTTCAAGCGGCGATTCCATTGCAGTCTCCGCATTAAAATCATCTTCATCGTTTTCGGCAGGCACGTCATCTACAGCGTCTTCGCCCGCAGACTCGTCATCGTCCAATTCCTGGAGATTACGATAGAGCCACTGTAGATCTTCTTCGTCCTGCCTCTTACCACGTTTGAAAAGCGGCATACATTGCTTCTCCTTTCTCGCCCAGCTTCCCTACAGGTTGGGTTCGATGTCGATGTAATCGAGGAAGACACGCAGCGAAATCCCAGTATCCTTCTATTATACAACGAAACGGCAAATGCACACTTCCCACTTTTTCACAAGCGGTATTGACGGGTAATTTTCAGAGCCTGGTTCAGGGATCGCAGTGCGTTTGTCCTTGACACGCGCTCGACAGCAACCCTATACTTCTTTTTGCATTCACATTCGATCATACCAGTAGACGTGCTATGCCTGTTTACGCCGATGCCGAGCAACTCTATAGGGTCCTGGAGCGCGTTTTCGAAAGGGTGAAGGAAAGTCCCGGCGCGATCGAGTCATTTACCAGCAGCAATCTTGTTATCCGCCTGCGACTGACCGATCCTGATGCGGAGGTGCTGTTGGATGGCCGCCAGCCTCCCCTGGAGGTATTCTTTGGGGCACGGCCAGGCAAGGCGGACCTGGAATTGACAATGGCAGCCGATCTTCTGCACGAAGTCTGGTGCGGCCGCCGCAAACTGAAGGATGCCTTTTTCGGGGGCCAGATCCAGTCAAGCGGCAACATCTTTCTCGCCATGAACCTGACCGATCTGTTCCGCGAAGCGGAACGGGCCTACGCGCTTATGCAGCGAAGCGGGAGCGCATCGCTCGGGGCGCCATCTGAAGAGGATTCCTCCTCCTGAGAGCCGTTCCGTGGACGCCGTGGGCAGGGGTCGAGAGGACCGGGCTGTCATAGACATAATTCGCCCTTCTTTGACACCCGATTAGGGCACAGCTATAATTGGATTCATATTACTTGACCGCCGGAAAACCTGAACGCCGGACACGGATTACCAACCACTGCAAATGAGCGTAACGGAAGAAATCAAAGCTCGGATCGATGCCGTAGACTTCATTTCCCGTTATGTCCCCCTGCAACGCGCCGGCCGCTCATTCAAAGCCTGTTGCCCCTTTCATCAGGAACGAACGCCCAGCTTCGTCGTTTTCCCCGAAACCGGCACGTGGCGCTGTTTCGGCGCGTGCAGCACCGGCGGCGACATATTTTCGTTCCTGATGCAGAAGGAAAACTTGGATTTTCGGGAGGCTTTGCAGGCCCTGGCCCAGGATGCCGGCATTCAACTGCCTGAAGAGTCCGATAAAGGTGAATACCGGGGACGGGACCTTTTATACGAACTGAACGACAGAGCAACCCTCTTTTTCAGGAACCAGCTTCACCGCAGCCAGGAGGCGCAGCCGGCGCGCGACTATCTGCAGCAGCGCGGCATCAATGCCGAGGTGGCCACCCGGTTCCAACTCGGTTTTGCGCAGGACAGTTGGGATGCGCTGCGCGACCATCTGGTACAGTCCGGGTACTCGCCTGATGCCCTGCACCGGGCCGACCTGGTCAAGCACAACCAGGAACGCGACTCCTTTTACGATTCTTTTCGCAACCGGCTGATTGTACCCATCCACGATCGTCAGGGCCGAGTAATCGGCTTCGGGGGACGGGTCCTGGACAGTTCGCTTCCCAAGTATCTGAATACGGCAGAAACGCCGCTTTTCCACAAATCACACGTGGTATACGGGCTGGACCGGGCTTACAGAGCTATCCGTCAGGCTGACAGCGTCGTGATTGTCGAAGGCTATATGGACGTGATAGCCGCCCATCAGTTCGGCTTTGAGAATGTCGTGGCCTGCCTGGGCACAGCCTTGACGGAGGAGCAGTTGCGCCAGCTCCACCGCTATACTGACAACTTCATTCTGGCGTTGGACGCGGACACGGCCGGCGAGCAGGCCACGCTGCGCGGTCTGAACCAGGCGCGACAGGCCTTGAAGAGGAAAGCCAAACCGGTACTTACTGCAACGGGGCGGATGCACGTAGAACACAGGCTCAGCGCCAACCTGCGCATCACCACACTGCCGGAGGGCCGCGATCCCGATGACATTATCCGCGAGAGTACCGGTTCCTGGCAGGAACTGATCGGCACGGCAACACCCCTCGTCGACTATTATTTCGGGATTGTCACCAAGCAGTATGATCTGGACAGTGCCAGAGGCAAGGGAGAGGCCGTAGCCGAATTGACGCCGCTCATCGCTGAACTGGGCGATGAGGAGGAACAGCAGCACTACATCCAGCGCTTGAGCCGGCTTGTCCGGATTGAGGAACGGACGATTGAGCAGCGAGTGAAGGCCAGCGCACGCGAGTTGCGGAATCCGCCGCAGGAGGGCCGCCACCGGCGTCGGTTTACGCGGCCACAGGGTGGGCAGGCCACGACGGCAGAGGACCCAGAGACGGATTCGGAGTTTGCGCCACCTGAGGATGCCGCCGACCCAGGCCTGGCTGCAAGCAACCAAGCCAATGGGGAGACGCTGTCACCGCCGCCAGACCTGGCAGCTATTGTGCCGGAGACAAAACTGGAGGTCTTTCTGCTGGCTCTTTTGATCGACGAGCCGGACCTGCTGATATGGCTGGCAGAGAAGTCGCAGGAGCTGGAGATCGCTCCCCTGAGCGGAAAAGATTTCCAACAGATCGAATACCGGGAGATATTCGGGGCGTTGCGGCGCTTCATAGCCAGCGATGAACTCTGGGACACCAGAGCATTTCAGGAGACACTCAGCCCCAGCTATCACCCGGTCCTATCGCAGTTGACGACTCAGGTCATAGCGATGCCGGAGCGGGAGCAGGGGGTTATTCGGAATGCGTTGCTCAAATTGCTGATTCGCCTTCGGTATGCGCGGCTGCGGGAAAGTCTGTCGGCAATGCAGTTTCTGTTGCACGATGCACAGGAAAACGAGAACCGTGAAGCGATCTTGGAATTTTCATCGATCATAAACGCCAATCGACGCGACCGCCATCACCTGGAACACGTAATGGCGCGCAGTATCCAGGTTTCTTACGGAGTAACACGAGTTGAATCAGGCATCGCTATCGCCTGAGATCCCCCAATACAGGTGGAAAAATGGCACCCAAACGCAGTGCATCAAAGACGAAGCCTGCCAGCGCCTCGGCCAACTATCCAAGTGCCGGCAGCGAGCTTGATTATCAAGACACACAGACCGAAGAATCTCTTGAAGAGACAGAACTGTTTCCGGAGACAGAGGATAGGCAGGAGAACAGTTCCCTTCCTTCGATCGAACGCGATCTGAAGCTGGAAGAGGAGATTGAGCAGGAAACGCAGATCCCAGTAGAAAAGATAATAGAGGATGTGCAGGAGGTCGGTCAGGTACTGGATCCGATGCGTATGTACCTGAGCGAGATCGGCCGCCACGACCTGCTGACCACCGAACAGCAGACTGCACTGGCCATACGGATCCGGGCCGGTCTGCAGGCCGAGGAGCGCATCCAAAAGGCTGCTGCCGACGGCGATGAGCCCACCTCAGAGCTGGCCCCGGAAGAAATCGAAGAACTGGAAGCAACGGTCGCGGATGGCAAACTTGCGCAGGGCAAGCTGGCCCAGAGCAACCTGCGCCTGGTCGTCAGTGTCGCCAAACGTTATATTGGCCGCGGCCTGAACTTTCAGGACCTCATCCAAGAGGGGAATGTCGGTCTGCTGCGTGCGGTGGAGAAGTTCGATCACACGCTGGGGTTCAAGTTCAGCACGTACGCCACCTGGTGGATTCGCCAGGCTATCAGTCGGGCGATCGCTTACCAGGCGCGCACCATTCGCATTCCCGTGCATATGGTGGAAACGATCAACCGCCAGATGCGCGCCGAAAGAGAACTGCAACAGGAGTTGAAGGGTGGGGAACCCACTCCGGAAAAGATAGCGCTGGAGATGGGCTATCTGGAACCGGATGTCGCTGCAGAGGTGCGCCAAGCGATGGAGGAGGAGCGGCCTATCACGGGTGATCTCAAGGTCATTCTCGACCAGGCTGTATCCAAGGTACAGCGCATCCAGCGGCTCAGCCGGGAGCCAATCAGCCTGGACATGCCGGTTGGGGCCGAAGAGAACAGCTTCCTGGGCGATTTTATCGAAGACGAAAGCATTCCCGCTCCTGTAGATTCAGCCAGCCGCCTGTTGCTGCAGGAGCAGATGAACGAAATTCTGAACGACTTGCCTGAGCGGGAACGCAAGGTGCTCAGCATGCGCTTCGGACTGGAAGATGGTACAAGCCAGACACTGGAGGATGTGGGCAAGGAGTTCAATATCACCCGCGAACGTGTGCGCCAGATTGAGGCAAGGGCTTTGCGCAAACTACGCCATCCCCTGCAGAGTCGGAAACTACGCGACTATCTGGGCTGATTGTATGTATCAGAGCCGTTTCGGCAAAGTCGAAATTTTGAAGTTGACCGGCGAGATTGGTATACTGGCTACTTGTTGTCTTGGTGGTTTCCGCCCTCTGCGGGCCCCAGGCGACTACAGTAAGAGTGACGTGATCCTCGGTAGCTCAATCGGCAGAGCATCCGGCTGTTAACCGGAGGGTTGTTGGTTCGAATCCAACCCGAGGAGCCTGAACATACGGCCGCCAACCAAGACGACTCGATAGCTAACGCGAGGTCCTGAAGGGATTTCACTTCAGGACCTCGCCCTTTCTGGCGTTTTTCAGAAGACAGAGACCTTCTCCCACAGGCTCCTCAATCCGGTGCGCGAACCCCGTTCCGGTCCCGACAAGTGGGGCACCGGCCGGACCAACGCAGTCATCTACCGAAAAAATGATGTGGATGTTATCGTCCCCAAGTAGGAGATACGGCGGAAGCGTCGGATCAGGATAAAGGCCTCGGGAAGAGACCAAGAGAGAGCAATATCCAAAATGACCAAAGCGAAACTCGGAACATTCGAAGAGTTGCTTCAGCTCTCTGAAGAGACTATGCGGCCTATTGTAACAGCGCTTCGGGAAACCGTGTTCCAAGTCGATCAGAATGCATGCGAGGTGGTTCGCCTTGGCGACCGAGCTGCGACCTACGGCGTGGGTCCACGGAAAATGATCGATGGCTACACCTATATTCTGCCGCATAAGAAATGGGTCAATCTCGGCTTTTACCAAGGTGTAGACCTGGCAGATCCGGAGGGTCTGCTGGAAGGGACGGGCGCCAGAATGCGCCATGTAAAGATTCGCTCAGTTGATGACGCAAATCAGCCGGCAGTCCAGGCATAAATCAGGCAAGCACTTGATAAGCGCAGAGAGACTCTCGGGGGCTGAATCCTTGACAAGGATAGGCGATTCCTTGCGTTCTTCACGGTCATAGGAACAGCGGTTTTCACGAAACTTGCTGACAACAACCATCACTCGTCATTTCAGGCAACCCGGCAATGCGGGCGTCACCCCGGCAGGCGATCCCCCCGTGGTTTGGTTGTATCTGGTCCGAGTTCAGACATTGGCATCGATCCAGAGATGCTTTTCCCTCTCCAACTCGACTCTAGCCCAAAAAGGAGACCAAGATATGGGCTCAATTAAGCTGTATGAAGCTGCTTTTCCCTATGGGGAAGATGTCCTGGCACTGCCGGTTGAGGATATCGATCAAGCTTCTGCGTGGTATCGAGATATGTTTGGACTCACAGAGGTCGAACGGCGTGATGACCCTGTGCCGACGGTTATTCTTGAGCGCGACGGCGTTCGCATTGGGTTCGCCATAAACGGCGGTGATGCCAGTAACGATGGCGCGGCAATTCGAGTGACCGATATCCACAGAGCTCGCCAGGAGCTGGAGGGTAAGGGGATCGAAATCGGGAACTGGCGCGTAGACGAGAACGATGGGCAGAAGTTACAGGTCTTTTTTGTTATCGCGCCTGATGGGCTCTGTTACTACTTTCACCAGCCGATAGGGGACGGCGAGGACGGTCAGTCGAGCTGATAGAGGAGAGGAGATCGGATGCAGATCAGGTTCGGGGTGCAGTTGCGTTTCCATAGGCGGATTGCACTGCCTGTTCCATGGCTGCGATCTCTTCGTTTGTCAGAAAGTCGAAGTGGCTGGCCTGTTTGCGTCTGGAGAGCCGGCCGTTGTTCTGGAGACAGAAACGGATAAAGAGGTCGATCTGACGGTCAGGCATATCTACAGTTTCCCTGATCGAACTCTTGACTTCGTCGTAGTTTTTCAAGAAGGCCAGTTCATCTGCAAGTTCTGTGTCGATGGCCCGTTCAATGAAGTGAAAGAGCGCCTCGGCTTGGGGCGTCATGTCGATGTAACGGTACCAGTTAGTTGTGTCGTTGCGAACGGTCATGCCGCCAACCTCATCAAGTGTATAGTCCACCAGAGGCATCAGTCGGCGAGAAAACGTCTCCAAGGAAGCGTTATAGTCGGCGGAGTTCTCCAACATGGCCGCTGAGACAGGAATGATGATGCCTGGGGGCGTGAAGTCGCGGCGAGCCAGGATATTGTGGACCAGGAAACGATGAATGCGACCATTGCCGTCCTCAAATGGATGGAGAAAGACAAATCCATAGGCGATCGCCGCGGCGTGAATGGCTGCGGGCACGCCGCCGCCCTCCATGCGTAGATGTGCGGCCTCCAGTCCGTCAGTGAGGTCGGCCAGATCTTCGGGCTTTGGGCAGGCGAAATGAATCCTTTGCCTTTGAAAGCCTACCGCTTCCCCAACATAGTTTTGTGTCTTTCTGTAGTCGGTTTCCCGGAAACGAAGGTCAACAATTTCGTTTTGAAGTTCGATAAGCTTCTGTTTCTGCACGAACTCTGCTCGTCCCGCCTGTTCCAGTACTGTCATGAAGCGTTCAGAGCGGGTCGCAGAAGGTGTGATTCGTTCAATTGCAAACGTTGACCTAGTTTCTCTTGTATACAGATATTTCACCGCACGCGCCACAAGCGCGGGCACATATTCACGAATTACCTGTCTGCATCGTAGAGGCAAGTCGGATTCTTCAAACTCTCGAAGCGACGTTGTGCGTCGGACCGTGGGGCAGAAGCGGTCATTCCCTAGCAAGTTGTCGTAGACGCGCTGACGGCGAATTCGGCGGGGCGATGAAATTGTATAGTACTCCCCAGGCTCAAGCAGTTCGATATAGTTACCTTGCTTCAGATCATCCAAGGGAAGCGTTTTTCCAGTCAGGAACTCATAGAAAAACCAGATTCGCCTGGCATACTTTCCGTTCGGCTTAGAGCGAACATACTTTACCAGGTCGTCCTCAACTGCCTCTTGGAATAGGCGGACGAGAATCGCGAGATTCGTGCCGTCGTATTTGAGTGCGAATTCAAGATGATCGCCCAGCTTGTCCCCTGGCCAGTATTGCGGGGGGTACACCTCCTCAGTGACCCCCGTCTGGGAGTCAATCCGGTGAGCCCCGCTGGTCGTCACGCGAGAGATGTGCCAGTTGGGGATAACATCGAGGCCGTACCTCTCGATTAGCGCCGCATACCCGGCAGGCCTTAAAGTCGACTTCTCCTGATCGACTCTTATCATGGACTTTCTCCAAGAAATCAGTTGCAACGCCTACAGATTGCTTAATTCTAGCTAGACTTCGAGCAAAACAGTTACAACTCCACCAAAATACTTACATTCTATCAGAAATCAAGCAAAACAGTTACAGAACGAGCAGAATACTTACATTCAATCAGTCCTCGAGCAAAACTGTTACAATTTCAATAGAATACTTGCACTCTGTCTATCGGCTGGCAGAACTGTTACAAGGCCTATCGTCGGATCGATGGCTCAGGTGTAACCGGTTTCGCCATCGGTCTTGACGCGCCAGAGTACGCATCCTGGCTGCGCAGCGTACACTAACGGTTGCCGCGGCCGCATCCGAAAGCAGCGCTGCAACTTCCCACCTAAGCCGACGACGACCACTCCAAGACTTTTCGAATCGATGAAGGGGAAGCCTTTTGAAAGAGGTCCGAGAGGCTACGTATCGAGGCGTCTTATGGCGCTAAAGTGAACCGGCTATGGGGAGTCCCGGCGCAGGACTTTCGATTGAGAAGGGGAATATAGCTTGCAACAACCAGGGGGACCATCTGGGAGGCTGTCCTTGCCATATCGGGCGCCAAGTGACAGCAAGCGATAGACAGTGAGGAAAGTCCGCTCCGACAGCGAAGTGGCCGGCCCGCGGCGCGGCGCTGCAAAAGAAGCCGGGGCCAGAAGGTTGAGGTCTGTCCGCCCTATTGCTGCAAGTACGCGAGAACGCATCAACCGGCAAACGGCTGAACGGTACCGGTCATTACGATAAACCCCAGCACGGCCAAAGCGGTCATCATCAGGATGATCGTGTTGCTTCGTCGTGTCGCGGCTCGCTCGGCAACCAGTTCAGATTCCAACTCGATCCGCGTCATCCTCTTGATGTCCTTCGCCATGATTACTCCTCTTTGGTCCCCTGCTCAGTTGGCTGGATTTCACTCTACAGATTCAATATAGCACGCCTGTTCTAGTATGTCAATACCCAATTTCACTTTTGATCCCGATTGGATGGCGAAGGGGTGCTTGGAATCATTACGTGAACAGCCATAATGGACTGCTTTCGCGTAAGCCTCACTACAGCCCGGGGCCTCCTGTTGCGGCATAATTGGCGTATGTACGGCAGGTGAGTTGCCTGCAGTCGAAATGCAGACGAAGATACAGTTCATTGGTGCAGCGGCGCGGCGGCATCGCGGCTTATGGATGTCCGACCACTGACCACCACTGTTTTCAACCATTAGGGGGGGAATCCCATGTTGAGGAATAGATGGATCCAGCTGGGCGGTCTGCTCATGATCGCTGCGTTCATTCTGCTGGCTTGCGTTCCGATCGGGTCGGAAGAGGCGCCGGCGCAGTCCGCAGCGGCGACGGAAAGCGAAAGCGGCGAGGCGGTGACAGCCGACACGGGCAGCGACGACGCAGACAGCAGCGACACCAGCGACACCAGCGCTGAGGCGACGGCCAGCCTCAACGCGGGCGTGCCACAACTGAGCGCCGACCTGATCACGGACGGTGTTCCGCCACCATTCCGCACGCGCAATTTTTCAACGGACTTCTCACGCAGGACGGTGGAGTGGGATTCGATCCTTTCCGGCGGCCCGCCTAAGGACGGTATTCCGGCGGTCGACAGCCCGGAGTTTGAGTCGATATCAGCAGGGGATGAGTGGTTGGAGGACCTGGAGCCGGTGATCTTGTACAGCCACGGCGAGGTGTCCCGCGCCTACCCTCTGAGCATCCTCATCTGGCACGAGATTGTGAACGACGAGGTCGACGGCCAGCCGGTCTCGATCACTTTCTGCCCGCTGTGCAACGCCAGCATCGCCTTTGACCGCAACTTTGACGGTCAGGTGCTTGATTTCGGCACGACCGGGCGGCTTCGCAACAGCGATCTGATCATGTACGACCGCCAGACGGAGACTTGGTGGCAACAGTTTACGGGAGAAGGAATCGTCGGCAAGTATGCGGGCGAGCAGTTGAACTTCCTGTCCACCCAGGTGATTTCGTGGGGGGACTTCAAGGAGGCCCATCCGGATGGAGAGGTGCTGGCGCGGCCGAACATGCCTCGCAACTACGGGTACAACCCGTATGTGGGATACGACAGCACTTCCCGGCCCTTCCTCTTCCTGGGCACACCGGACGCCCGGCTGGAGCCGGCTGAGCGTGTTCTCGGCCTGACGACAGAGACGGAGGCCATCGCCTATCCTTTCCCGGCCCTGGAGGAGGCGGGCGTCGTTCATGACTTGTTCGGCGGGGTTGAGCTTGCGATTTTCCACAAAGCCGGGCTGGCGAGCGCGTTAGACAGCTCGGTGATCAGTAAAGGCCGCGACATTGGCGCCGTGGCAGTCTACGAACGGCAGGTCGGTGATCAGCTTCTGACCTTTTCACCCAATGAAGATGGCACCTTCAGCGACGCCGAGACGGGCAGCACCTGGGACATTCTGGGAGAGGCCGTTGACGGCCCCCTGGCGGGCGAGACGTTGACCCCAATCCTCCATTTTGATCACTTCTGGTTTGCGTGGGCGGCTTTCTTCCCGGCCACGGAGCTTTACGGCACAGACTGAGTTCGGCGGCCGGTGGTCAGCGGATTCGCTGGCTGCCGGCTGCTTTTTTTCATGGCTGCCAGCAGCTTCCGGCCAGGGAAATCTCCGCGAAATTCAGGGGGGTGACTCCCGTCTGATCGAGCCTGACTCGATAGCGGCGCCAGGGAAGATAGAAGTAGGTATAGCCTCGCATACAAACCTGTGCCTGCGGCTTGTCGATGTCGCCAAAGGCGTCGGGAGCCTCCACTGGGACGTAACGAATATCCTCCAGGGCGAGTCGATGGACCCACAGCCCTGTTACCCCGTAGGTTGATTCGGCGGCGCGGCGGGCATTGACCGAAAGCCGCAACTGGTCGCCTGTTACATGTGCGGCCGGCGGACTGATGTAGCGGGGAAGGAGACCCCAGGACAGGAGAACGAAGGTCACAAAGTACAGTATCCGAAAACGAAGCCCCCTCTCTCCCAGCTGAATAGCCTCGCTCAGAATACGCCAGAGAACCACACACCCAAACAGCAGCAACCACAACAGCAGCAGGTTCAGAAGAAAGTCACCGATATAGATCTGCACTGATCCCGCAGTGGAAAGCGTGGCAAAGGGGAGAGGGAAACCGATGCGACCGGGGCAGAGGTCAATGCAACCGGCGCTATGAGGCGGGACGACGAACAGATAGTAGGCCGCCACGTTCAAGACCATGCTGAACAGAAGCGTGACGGCAAAGACTGCGTACCAGCGGCCCGTATTCTGGGTCCACCATATCAACAGCAGGGCGCCCAGAATAAGGCCGACGATCCCCATGATCAGATGTGTGATGCCGGCGAAATGTATCAAGCCTTCGGGCCAGATTGTCGTTGCTACCGGCCACTGTCCACGCATCACCGGCGAATCCGAACAGGACCGGAATAGCGCTGCCAGCAGAGGAAGACACGGTCATAGTATCCCGGCAGCTGGCCCCGCATCTCAGGCCGGCCTTTGCCTGTCCACTCCTCCAGCCGCGGAACCCTGTTCCCAGATCTTACGCTGATCAGGACCGAGCCATCGGCGCAGGCGGCGTAATCCCCTACCACATCGCCCAGCGGGTAAAGATAGGAGGAACGGGCTGCGGCACCGGTCTTGCGCAGATCCACTTCGGTGATACCGAAGATCTCCAGTGAAAAGACACCTTGGGGCGAGAAACGGCTGCGGGCAAGGAGAATCCGATCATCGTCCCGCCAAGCCACCTGCGGGGCGAAGAACTCGAATCTAGTCTGGGTTTGGGCGCTCAAGCGGCCACGGGCCCCGGCGCCGTTGGGAGCCATCTCCCGCACCCAGAGCTGGTTGGCGGGCCGCACAAAGCCGACGGTCAAGCTCGGATGCTGCGGGTCGTAGGCCAGATGGGCCAGGCGGAGGTTGCCGGGGCTGAGCTGGAAAGGCCCGCGGTAGATGCCCTCGGGCGCCAGCCGGCTCACGTCAATTTCTCCTTCCAACTGCAGATCGACGCGGTACAGTCCGGTATACTGGCGCCCTGCGTCCGGATTGGCGGTATCGATCACGAACGATCGTCCTTCTGCGGCACCGGCCAGGGCTGCGATCAACGTTGGTTCGATTGAGATGCTGGCACTTCCCCCCAACAGGGCGGTAGAAGCCTGCACGCGCAGAATAATCTCGCCGTCCTGGCTGTTGTAGTGCCACAGCCGCCACTGAGCCAGCCCGACCTGTGGCGTCTCTAGCCACCAGATGTCGCCGCGCTCGTCGGCTACGATTCCGCGCACGCCGTTGAAAGGGTAGGCCTGGAAGGAGAGTCCGATTCCATCCCCGCGCACATACAGGAATCCGTTTCGGTCGGCCGGGGTGTTGGCATCAGGGACCACGAATCCCCTGGCGCCTTCGAAGACCGGCAGCACGCTGTGCCCGGATTCGCGAACGACGGTCACCACACCATCCTGGTGCAAGAGGAAGACTCCGGGGTCGCCGCGCCTTCCCAGCAGTGCGACCGCTTTGCCGCTCTCTACGGCGGCGCCGAACGTGGGCACATCCATGCGTTTGACGCGCTGGAACTCAGGAGGAGCGACCACGCGCATACTAGAGACGGTCACGCTCCCACCCTCTTCTCTCCGCCCGGCCACATAGACCTTTGTACCCGGCCAGAGGAAGGCCGTACCGGCGTCCAGCCATTCACCTCTGGAGGCCCCAAAGATGCCGCTCCACATCATGATCTGCTCTGCAAGCGGGTCGATATCCAAGAGCAGGCGTTCACCGCCATCGGTGCGCACGGACAGTAGTGCGGTGGGATCGGCCGGATCCGTCTCGTCGAGTACGGTCGCTACAAATTCATCGGCCTGTGGTGGAGGGACCTGCGCTGGTTGCAGGTCTATGGCGGACAGCTCAGTGGGTATGTAGTCGTCTGCTTGCGTTGAAGCAGCCCGCGTGGACGTTGGCAGCGGCGTGAGTGTCGCCGTAGGCGTTGGCGTCAGCGTTGGCGTAGAGGACGGCGTTGGTGTCGGCGTGAACGTCGCAGTGGGTGTTGACGTCAGTGTTGGGGTCAGTGTTGGCGTGAATGTCGCCGTAGGTTCGGCTGTCGGGGTCTCAGTTTCGGTCGGCGCGGGCGTCGCTGTTGCCGTCGGCGTTATTGTGGGCGGCGCTGTCGGCGTGGCAGCAAACGCGGCGTTCGCCAACTGGGCTGCTGCAGTCGGCAGTGGCGTCACCTTGATCCCAATGCCGGGCGGGCGGGAGCCGAACGGCCGGATGCGGATGCCCTCATCCGTATAGTTCAGCAGCGTCGTCAGATCGCCTTCGATCTCCAGTAGCTCGACAGCCATCCAACCTTCCTCGCCGTGCTGTTCCGTCCTCGTATCCGTAACTTTCAAAAGGACCCAGGTGCGGCTGGCGACGATGCCCCCTATGGTGACCTGGACATCCTGGCCCACGCGCGCCAGTACGTCATCCTGTGTGGAGGGCCCGGCCCGCAGACGGGCCGGGAACAGAACGACACGCCCCGTCACATTGTCAGGCGCGCCAATTACAATTTCGGAAGGGAAGACGCTGACCGGCACATAGAGTTCCGTCGCTGTCGGGGTTGGCGTGACAGTCGCTGTCCAGGTTGGTGAAGGGGTGGCCGCGCCGGTCGAAGTCGGTGCCGGAGTCGGGCTGCCGGTAGCCGTTCCTATTGCAACAGAGACGTCGGTTGCCACAGGGGGAGCAGTTGCGACATCGGCCTGGGCGGCCATCGCTGCCGGGGTGGCCGTAGGCGTGTTGGCCGACGGGTCCGATTGCAGCGCCGAAACATCGGTCGATCTACTGTCGGCAGCTGGCAAGGAGACCGGACCGACGTCGCGCAACAAGAGGGACAGAAGCACCAGCAGCGAAACGACGATGGCGAAAACTACGCCGGCCGCCAATGGATTCCCCCATATCAGACTCCGCCCTGAAGCCAGCGCTTTCGCCAGACGCAGGAATCTATTGTTCATCGGCCGCGCTCAGAATACGAAGCGGCAGCGCATTTCTCAGGATTCGACGTCATCAGTTCTGTACTGTCACCGTCACGCTACAGGGTTGCGGATAGTTGCCAGTGACATCCACCACAACGACCCGAATGACATAGGTGCCGTTCGCCATGGCAGTGCTGTTCAGATTACCGAGAATCCCGCCGTCCACGGTGTTTTCAGCGCCGTCAAACCAGTTGAAACGCTGATTTGCGCCGCTGGGTGCAAATTCCAGCTTGAAGAAGGAGAATTGATCGTGCTGGGCTGTACCCACAATTGGGACCTGCCCGCTTACGACCGCCCCGTTTCCCGGCGACAGAATAACAGCACGTCCGTCCGGACACAGCGCCGGAGCCACAGGAAGAGGATTGGGGGTGGGATCAAGCTGCTCCGGCTGTGAATTTTCCTCTTGGTTGTCCGGTACAGGTGTGGAGACAACGATGCGGGTCGGCAACGGGGTGGGAGTCGGTGGTTCCGGCGTGAATGTAGGTGTCGGAATCAGGGCAGACAGCGGCGAATCCGGGGATGTTGAAGAGTCGTCCGGCGATAAGAGACCTGAGGATGACTCCACGGCAAGCATTGCCTCGCGCAGCGTTGTGCTGGCGAAATAGGTGAATCCCATCACCACAAGCATCAGCAAGGCTGAGAGAAAGATGCGATACAGATCGTCTATTGCTTTGTCCCGCTCCAGGGAGAAGACGGCCTGTCGCCGCTCGGCGCGCACCTGCCACGTGCGATATAGTTGAAATAGAGCCAGCAGACCACACGTTGCATAGATATAGGGTGCAATGTTGGCAATGGCCTCAACCAGAAAACCCATTGGCAGTTACTGAACCGGGACGCCAAACAGACTAGCTGGTTGCTGCGGACGACAGGTCCGGGAGCAAGATGGCAACCAGGTGGAGATGGAACAGACGCTATCCAGATAGTCTACCGTAGCCGCGTAGTTCCGCCAAAAGGATCTGAATTCTTAAGAGAGGGACGCCTGGGCGTGTCGGCTACGGCGCCGGTGCGATCCTTGACCGCTTTGCCTATTCCCAACCAATGGACTATCATGAATAGTCTATTCCATTTGCCCCAATCAGAAGGCTTCGGAAAGATCTGTCCATGAATTTTGAATTCGTTTTTCGCTCCCGCCGCAGCAATGTCCTGGCGCGCAACGGACTGGTTGCCACGAGTCAACCACTTGCTGCCCAGGCTGGATTGTCGATTCTGCAGGCGGGCGGCAACGCAGCTGACGCCGCCATCGCCACAGCCGCAGCTCTGAACGTGGTCGAGCCGACCTCCACCGGAATTGGCGGCGACTGTTTCGCCCTCTACTGGGATGCCAGGACGAAAAGTGTGACCGCGCTCAACGGGTCTGGCCGCTCTGCAAGTGGGGCGTCGATCGACGAACTGCGGCGTCTCGGTTATTCTCGCATGCCGCAGTTTACGGGCCACAGCGTCAGCATACCGGGGACCGTTGCCGGGTGGAGCGATCTGCTGGAAAAGCACGGCAACATGACGCTGGCGGAAGTGCTCAAACCGGCCATCCATCTGGCCGAAGAGGGCTACCCCGTCACCGAATGGATAGGGCGGGGCTGGGCGGCCCAGGCAGCGAAACTGCGGCGTTCGCCGGACTGGGTCAGCAGTGACCTGGACAACGGGCCGGAGCAGCCCAGCGGTCATGAACTCCTCATTGACGGCTGCGCGCCGCGGCCCGGTCAGGTGATGCGTATTCCCACTTTGGGGCAGACGCTGCGGGCGGTCGCCGCGGACGGCAAGAAGGCAATCTACGGTGGGGCGTTCGCTGTCAAGCTGAGCGAGCATGTTCAGCGTTACGGCGGCTGGATCACGCCGCAGGATATGGCGGCCCATACCAGCACTTGGCAGGAGCCCATCACAGCTGATTTCGGTGATGTTCGCCTGTACGAATGCCCGCCCAACGGGCAGGGACTGGCGGCCATCATCGCCGCCAATCTGGCGGATGGCTTCGACCTGGCCGAGATGTCGAGCGTCGACCGGTTGCACACGCTGGTGGAGTGTATGCGCATCGGCTACGCGGAGGCTCAGCAGTGGGTCTGTGACGTCGATGTGGTACCGATTCCCCTGAGCACACTCGCCAGCCGGGCATATGCTGATCAGAGGCGCCAGGAGATTGACCCGCAGCGCGCGGCAGCGTCGGTTTCCAGCGGTTACCCCATGGCCGGTTCAGATACCGTCTATCTGTCGACTGCGGACGGCGAAGGGAACGCGTGCAGTTTCATCAACAGCCTCTACCAGGGAGTGGGCAGCGGGTTGGTTGTGCCCGGTAGCGGTGTCAGCCTGCAGAACCGGGCCGCGCTGTTTGTACTTGATCCCGACCATCCCAACAGTCTCGCTCCGAACAAGCGCCCCTATCACACGATCATCCCGGCGATGACGACCCGGGGCGGGGCATTTCATGCCAGCTTCGGCGTGATGGGAGGCTATATGCAGCCCCAGGGACATCTGCAGATGCTGGTCAATATGGTGGCGCTGGGCATGAGCCCGCAGCAGGCCCTGGACATGCCCCGCTGGTCTTTGAGCGGCCCACATGCAGGTTTGGGCGCGGACGAAGGCGGGGGCGTGTTGTCGATCGAAGAAGGCTGGGATTACGAAATCCTGGCGGAAATGTCCCGCCGAGGACATCGGGTGGTGCCGGTGAACGGGGCGGGGCGGAGCGGTTTCGGCGGCGGTCAGATAATCGTCCGCGATCCGGAAAGCGGCGTCCTGACCGGTGGGAGCGACCCGCGCAAGGACGGTTGCGCTGTCGGCTGGTAACGAGAGCCCGGCGGTAACAATTAAGGTCCCCTGGCATCACGCAAGTCCGAGGTTATTGAATGGGTCAAATCCCCACGGTGTCATTCGCACCGGTTCGTCAGAAGATGAAGCGCGCGGGTCTTGACGACCTGCTGATTCGCAGTTTTGAACATTACTACGCCCAACTCTGCGCCGGCGCCACAGGATACATCCCCGGCGCCAGTGCACGCCCACCATCAGACATTGCGCAGAGCTCCACGGCCATCGGTTTTCATGAAGAGGGCCTGGACGCGGTCGGCCGGCTCGTCGTCGTGAAACTGAACGGTGGACTCGGCGCGACGATGGGTCTGCACGGGCCGAGGTCGCTGCTGATGGTGAAAGACGGGTTGCGCTTCCTTGATATAATCGTCCGCCATGTCCTGCACCTGCGTCGGAAGATGAAGACGCGACTGCCCCTCATCTTCATGAACAGTTACAGCACACAGGAAGCTACGCAAAAGGCACTTGCCGACTATCCGCAGCTGACCGAATGCGGCGCCGGGGCCTTACCCCTCACTTTTCTGCAGAACAAAGTTCCCAAGTTATGGCAGGAGACTTTGCAGCCCGTGGCGTGGCATCAAGACCCGGCAAAGGAGTGGTGCCCACCCGGACACGGTGACATCTACCTCACCCTGCACATGAGCAGCATGCTGAGAAAGATGCTCTCACTCGGCTACGAATACATGTTTGTCAGCAACGCCGACAACCTGGGTGCAACGGTCGACACCGACATTCTCGGCTATTTCTCGGCCAGCAAGCTACCCTTTCTGATGGAGGTTACCGCCCGAACCGCCGCCGACCGCAAGGGGGGGCACCTTGCCCAGAGTCCCGATGGGCGGCTGCTGCTGCGCGAGATTGCCCAGTGCCCGCCAGAGGAGATCGCACAGTTTCAGGACATTGACCGCTACCGGCTGTTCAATACCAACAATCTGTGGATTCACCTGCCCTCGTTGCGAGAACTGCTGCAGGAACGGGATGGTTTTCTGGATCTGCCGATGATCGTCAACAACAAGCCGGTGGACCCTTCGCGCCCGGACTCCCCGGCGGTCTTCCAGTTGGAAACGGCAGTTGGCCTGGCGATCTCCGCATTCGAAGGGGCGCAGGCGATCCAAGTGCCGCGCGACCGCTTCATGCCGGTCAAGAGATGCAATGACCTGCTTGCGTTACGCTCCGATGCCTACCGGTTGAGCCAGGAACAGTGCATCGGTCTGGATCCGCGGCGGGGTACCGACCCCTTTCCTGCAGGTGCGCCCCTTGTCGAGCTGGACGACCGTTTCTACCAGTTCATCGAACAGATCCAGGAACGATTTCCCCACGGGCCGCCTTCCTTGCTCCGGTGCCGTAGCTTTTCGGTTGCAGGCCCTTACACCTTTGGCGCCTCGGTCACGGTGGAAGGCGACGTCTGTTTGTCAAACAACTCGGACACGCCGGTCGATATCCCCGACGGCGCCATCCTCTCCGGTTAGCCAGGTTCTCTGCGGCCGGTGGATGTCCGGCCGCGATCGGGCGGCTGCTAGCCGTGCCGCTTGCGCATCTGTTCCAGCAGCAACGACTTGCCCCTGTGATAGCCGTGCCAGAGCAGCGGGCTGGGCGACCAGTCCCACGCCCCCGTATGCACGGCCATGCGGGCGGCGAAGCCCCCTTTGAAGCGCCATACGCCTTGGAGGGGATCGGTCGGATCGTCCGGGTTTGTCGGCGCACCCCACCAGTCATAGACCGTGCAGCCCTGTGCCCTGGCCCACTGCAGTGCCCGCCACTGTAACAGGTAGTTGGGCATGTCGCGGCGGCGCCGGGCGCTGCTGGCCCCGTTGAAATAGAGAGTTTGGCGACCGTAACGGAGCAGAAACAGCCCGGCAACCGGTTGAGATTCCTGCGGGTGCTCGGCCAACAGCAGCGCTCCGCCGGTCCGCGTCCCCTCGTCCTCCTGCATCTTCAGGAACATACGCCACAAGGCGTCGTAGTAGGCGAAGGGTCGGATCAGAAAACCATCGCGGGCGCTCGTCTCCTCGTAGAGTCGATAGAAGCCTGACAGATCTGAAACGTCGCCGCAGCGGACGGTCACCCCACGCCGTTCGGCCAGCCGGATGTTATAGCGCCATTTACTCTTGAACGAGGCCAGCAGGTCTTCATCGGATTGGGTGATGTCTGTGAAGCCGGTGTTTTTGAACTGAATCTGCTCCGGGCTGAAACGCCAGTTACGCTGGACAAGCAGTTGCTTCAGGCGGACCCCTTCGCCATCCGTTTCGCCGACGTCAGGATCGATTTTTACCTGAACGCATTTCCGCCGCCGGCACAGTTCTTCGATCTGCGCCAGTACCAGGGCAGCTGCTTCGTCATCCGACCAATCCAGCAGGGGACCCTTGGGCACATAGGCAACGCGCAAGGGCAGCGCCGGGGAAGGCTGCCGGGACAGCCACTGGAAAGCTCCCAAGAGGCGGCCGCCGCGCAGCAGGCGCCAGCGCTCCACGCGCCAACCGCTGCCGGCTTTGACGGCGCCCCACGACCAACTTTGCAGCACGTGGCTGCGGTCGGGCGGCAACTGGACCAACTGTTTTTCCCACGCCGCGGCCGTCACCACCGGCTCCAAGGCTACACCGGGGGAGGAAGGAGAGGGGGTCTTCGCTCGCGCCTCTTGCTTCTTTGCCCCGTGCCTGCTGCGCGCGGCCCGGTCCTTCGTCAGCAGTGCGCCCTGATAGAGGTTGTAGACCTGTCGCTGCAAGGGAAGATCCCAGGCTCCGACTGTGCGCTCAAGTGCGCCGCCAAAGCCCTGTTTGAAGCGGAAAACCCCCCAAAGATCACCGGCTGGGAGCGCACTGAGGTCGACCGGCGCCTTCTCGGCGGAAACGGCCTTGCGCCCTTCTTCCCAGAGTCCGGTGGCTATGGTGCCGATCTCATCAGGGATGCCCCAGAGATCGTAGCGTAAGCAGCCGCGTTCCTTTGCCCAGCGCATCGCTTCCCATTGGAGCGCGTGATTGGGCATAAGGTTGCGACGGCGGTTGTTGCTGGCTCCCCAGAGGTAGCAGGCGGTCGAACCGGTGGCGAACACAGCGATGGTGGCGAGGGGGTCGCCCTCATAGGAAGCCAGCAGGAAGGCGCCCCAGCGTGCGGCCAGCAACTCGTAGGCGTCCCGGTAGTAGGCGGCGCTGTGGACGGAAAAGCCGTCCCGCTCTCCCGTTTCTTCCATCAGCTGCTGGAACACAGGCAGCTCATTCGCCTCCAACTCGCGCACGCTGACGCCTTTACGCGCGGCCAGCCGGATATTGTAGCGCCATTTGCTCTTCATGCGAGCGAGGATCGCATCGTCGTCCGGCTGCAGATCGACGACGACGGTGCTGCGAGGCTGAACTGTTTGGGGGCTGGAATGGAAGCCGGCTGTGGTGAGCCGCTGACGGTTGGCGGCCGTGTCGAGCAGGCCCGGCTCGACTTTCAGCGCGAACGCCCCCTCCTGCCGGGCAACATCGCACATGCGCGCCACCACTGCTTCGGTCAGCGTGGCGTCGGACCATTCTACAAGCGGGCCCCTGGGGACGTATGCCAGAACCTGGCCCAGGATTCTGCGAAAGAGGACCATCGCTCCGGCTTGTGCGGCGCCGCCGCCTGCGGTTTCCGGCAGGAGAACGCGTCTGGCCCACCAGCCTGAGCGGCATTTCAAGGCCGCCCATTCGTTCGTCTGCAATAGATGGCCGGCGGTATGTTTGCTGACGAACTCATTCCATTCAGCTGCTTGATCTGTCACTGTTCCCCCTGTCGTCCCGCTGGCATCCCCGGCCAAGAGAGGCTGGGCCGGAAGGCGCTGAACTTGCGGCTTCGCCTTCATCGTTTTACGCAGCCGCGCCGCGTTACCGGCGCCATCTGTCGATCATACCATACTGACCAGAACAGAATGGAAAGCCTGCGTCAGTCATATCTCTCTGCCGCCTAGAGCCATCGGATAGCCGGCATCCAGAGTGGAAACGGTCTAAATTTGACACGGCCACGGCTCACTGCTATCGTCAAATTCGTGTCATCTTTGTGGCTGCTTTCGACGAAAACTGCCTTCAGACTGATAGCGGCGGCGTGCGGGAGATCTTGGTCGCTTGCCTTCAACGCGGAAGCTCGGTAGAGAAGGAAGAGCGCATTGCAGAGGGATAAGCATGCCCTGAATCGGGCTTTGCCGCGTGCCTGTTTACTCAACGCAGCGACCGCTCTGCTACTGGGCAGTCTGCTTCTGGGCGGTTGCGACGGGCCAGCTGCCGGCGGAACGACATCGTCCGAGACAGCCGTGGTGACGGTCTTCGCGGCCGCGTCGCTAACCGATGTCTTCCAGGAGGCAGCCGGGTCGTTCAGCCGCAGCGGCCATACAGGTAACGTCGAATTCAACTTTGCCGGTTCCCAGCAGCTGGCCGGTCAGCTGCGCGAAGGGGCGCGCGCAGATGTTTTCGCCTCGGCTGACGAGATGCAGATGCAGGCGGCAGTTGACACCGGACGAATTGAAATGGAGAGCGTGAAGACATTCGCCTGCAATCGGTTGGTAATCGGCTACGGCCGCGGGGTCACGGGTGCTTCCGACGCCGCGCCGGGGCTTGAATCTTTGCTGAAACTGGCCCAGCCCGGCCATAAGATTGTCGTCGGCGCAGAGGCCGTGCCAATCGGGCAGTATACGCGTCAGTTTCTGGCTAATGCCGCGCAGGACGACCGCTTCGGGCCCAGTTTTCGGGCCGGCTTCGAGGCCAATATCGTGTCCGAAGAACAGAATGTTCGGGGCATTCTCAGCAAACTGCAGTTGGGCGAGGCCGATGCCGGCGTCGTCTACGCCAGCGACCTCGTTGGCAGTACCGAGCTGCAAGGCATGGAGATTCCAGCCCATCTCAACGTGTCAGCAGTCTATCCGATCGCTCTGACCCAGGACAGCAGGCAGCCGGAGCAGGCGGCAACCTTTGTCACCTTCCTGTTTTCTGAAGAAGGCACCGCTGTACTGGAATCGCACGGCTTTTCGACCGAATGCCGGGCTGAAGTTTCAAGGGGAGCCTCAGAGGCTGCGGTGGCAGAGGGATCGGGTCATGCGTACGACTGAAGCCGCCGAGGCGATGGGCATCCCAGTCGACCGGGCGCGGGACGACCAGCGCTCTTCCAATCGCCTCTCGCGACCGGGCATTGCCCTCTTCTGGTCAGCCGTGCCCATGATCCTTTTTCTGACGCTTCCTCTGCTGGCACTGATCTGGCGCACAGAGTTGACCGAAATCAGTACACATCTGGCCCAGCCTGTGGCTCGCCGGGCTATCGTTCTGAGCCTGTGGACATCGGCCACGGCGACGCTTCTGTCAGTCCTTCTGGGCACGCCGCTGGCGGTGCTGATGACCCGGCGACAGTTCCGGGGACGCCGTGCACTGGACACGCTGATCGATCTGCCGACCGTCCTGCCTCCCGCTGTTGCCGGGCTGGCCCTGCTGATGGCTTTTGGCCGCCGGGGAATGCTGGGGCAGGGGCTGTCAGTGGCCGGAATAGAGATCGCCTTTACTTCGCTGGCGGTCATTTTAGCGCAGCTATTCGTGGCTTCTCCTTACTATATCCGCGCCGCAATCGGCGGTCTCAGCCGCAGCGCGATTGCGCTGGAGGAGGCCGCGGCACTGGACGGGGCCGACGGCAGGCAGATCTTTCGCTTCGTAACGGTCCCCCTCGCCCGCGCCTCATTGCTGGGTGGGCTGGTCATGACGTGGGCAAGGGCTCTCGGTGATTTCGGCGCCACCATCCTTTTCGCCGGCAACTATCCCGGGCGTACGCAGACGATGCCCCTGGCCATCTATATCGGTTTCGAATTGGACCTTGACGTAGCCCTGGCCTTGTCCGTCGTCCTCATGGCGACCGCGTTCGCCATTCTCCTGCTCGTGAAGTGGCTTCTGGGACGAACTGGATAGTTTGAGGCCGGTTTTACGGCCCGGCCCACAGTACATCACTTTGTGGTTGGGACGGGCGATCGGGGCAGGAAAGAATGTTACGCGTGCCCGACTCTGCTTACCTCACGGCCGCTTTTCTACCCTTCATGTGACTGCTAAGTCCTTGCCAAAAGGCGCTCATGATTCAATATGGCGAAAGATGTTACTCTCTCCTCACTTCTCTTTACTCTCTCCTCGCTTTTGGGCGGTCGGGCCTATTCGGCCCTCCCTTGTGCGGGGGCTCCGCCCCCGCAACG
>JAPOVP010000085.1 GCA_026708085.1 Caldilineaceae bacterium | reverse complement strand
GTTGCGGGGGCGGAGCCCCCGCACAAGGGAGGGCCGAATAGGCCCGACCGCCCAACTGCAGTGGTCAGTAGTCAGTGGTCAGTGGTCAGTGAAAGCAACACTTGAAGGGCGACAGGTTTGATAGGGAAAGAGAAACGCCTTTCGCCATGCCGAATCATGAGCGCCTTTGGGCAAGGACTTAGCAGTTACGCTTATTCATAATCACTGTGCGGCCTCCGGTGAGTGCAGACCGGCCGATTTCTGGCAACGGGTCGAGGTCAGAACACGAGGAGAGGGCAGGACTGAACTATTTGCCCGCTATTTTGGCGTCCTAGTATAATGATTGCATAAGAGAGTGTTCCAAAGCGTCATCTAACGTTTTCTCCTGTTGCCGGCGCGCCAGGAAAATTCCTTTGCGCGGTGCGTATTTTCCCACCGCCCACGATATGCAGAGTCGAGAGAGGGCTCGGTTTGCGCCCTTTCTGCAGACTCCGGAGTAAGGATTCGGATGTTCTTAACGATCGTATCATTTTTTCTTCTGTTAGGCCTGCTGATTTTCTTCCATGAGTTGGGCCACTACCTGGTTGCGCGGCGCAATGGGATTGAAGTTGAAGAGTTCGGCGTTTTTGGATTTCCGCCGCGTCTGATCAAGCTTTTCACGTATGACGGGACGGTATTCACCCTGAATGCGATTCCCTTCGGCGCTTTCGTGCGCATGAAGGGAGAGGACATGGCCGACACCAGTCCCGGCTCCTTCAACGCGGCCCGCAAACGCGGCCGCGTCCTGACACTTCTTGCCGGACCGGCCATGAATTTCCTGCTGGCGATTTTCTTCTCCATTGCCAGTGTCTTTTCCGGCTTTCCCGCCGGCGCCGCGCATCCTCTCCTGAGCGACGTCCCGCCCGGCACCGAACTGATGGGGGCTGCGCTCGAGCAAAATGACACGCTGCTCCGATTCAACGGACAGCCCGTCTATATCGACGCGCGGACTGGTGAACTGCTGAGGCCGAAACAGCGTACGCCCACAATTTCCGCGGAAGCCGGCACCATCGTCATTCTACGCGACAGTACCCTGCACACGCTGCAGGTTCCCTTTGCTACACGCAACGAACTGGAGCGTCTGCTGGAGGACGTTTCACCCCACCCCGCTCTGCACACGCAGGTCACACAGGTGGCGCCGGGCAGCCCCGCGGAAAATGCCGGGTTAATGCCGGGAGACGTCTTTTTCGCCGTCAATGGGGAGATCGTAACAGTTGAACGCGGTCTCGGCGAGGTGGTCCGTTTGCACCTGGGGGAAACGATATCGGTGACGATGCTACGCGGGGATGAGCTGTATACCCGCGATGTGCTGGCCCGTCAGGATCCCCCGCCCGGCCAGGGTGCGATGGGCGTTGGCATCAGCGGCAATCTGATGCTGGTTACGCTGCCGTTTTTCCGCAGTATCTGGCAGGGCGTTGTAGGCATCGTCGACTACGTGCAGGCGGTGATTGCGCTGCCGGTTCTGCTGATTTCCGGGCAACTGGCGCCCCAGGATGCGGCGCTCTCCGGCCCGGTCGGAATCGCCCAGTTGGTGGGCGGGGCGGTCAATGCCACCGCGGACACCGGCCTCTGGTTCCCTGTGTGGCAGCTGGCAGCCATTATCAGCGCCGGTCTGGCCATTGCCAATCTGCTACCGATTCCCGCCCTGGATGGAGGCCGGCTGTTGTTCATATTCATTGAGAAGCTGCGGGGGCGTCGAATGCCTCCTGAAAAGGAGGGCGTCATACATCTTGTCGGTTTCGTTTTGCTGTTGGGGCTCATGGTCGTCATCACCATCAATGACATCCGCTCCGGACCACAAGGCATCGACTGGTCCCAGCTGTTGGGGCCGTGACAGCGCAGACATAACCCGACTGTTCCCGAATTGGCGAGAACCATGCCCCGACAATGTCTCTAGATGATACAAACTTTTCGGATGCCGATTCCGATCAGCTAAATCCACCTCAAAACGAAGCCCGCTCCGGGGCGCAGGTCCCGTCATGGGGCGCGAAGCGATGCCCTTCCTGCTATTCCGTAGTCCTACATAGTCAGACCGTTTGCGCGGAGTGCGGCACCCGCCTTGTCCCGCGTGTCAGCAAAATCCGGTGCCTCCGCTGCGGAAAGCATGCCACTTCAGACCATGTGATCTGCCCCAGTTGTGGGCGCAACCTGCACGCCGCACCGTCGCGGATGCTCACCTTTGGCGTACCAGCGCTGCTGGTCGGGGTACTGGCAATCGTGCTCATCGCGCGCGGGATGCCGTCTCTCCTGCAAGAGAATGAAAGCCTTCCTCTGCTCCAGAACTTTGTCATTACACCAGCTTCTTCAGACAGTGAACCGAACGTACTCCCCGCGCGCGAGAGCCTGGCGCCCGCAGTCGTTCAGAGCGGCCCCGGCCAGTCGGACGGGTCGGCCAGCTCCAATACAGAGCCCACGGCTGTCGCGGACTCAACACCGACGCCGACGCCGGAGGAATCAGGCACAGCAGCTGACGGTTCGGAAGCCGGTTCGATGCCGGCGGACACGGCAGTCCCGCCTGTCGAGACGCCGCCTGAAACGGTGACGGCGGTGGAAGAGGAGCCTACTGCAACCGCTGCCGCGGTGGAGAATACGGCAACGGCGTCTTCCCCTTTTCCTCCGCTGCCGACCGTAACGGAAACGGCGACGTCGACTGCAACGGTGACACCGACTCCGACTGCCATGCCTACTCCTGCATGGCTGACCTACACGATTAGAGCGGGCGATACAATCGGTGCGATTGCCAATCGATTTGGCATCCCGCAGGAGGAGCTGCTCAGGGCAAATGATCTCACTCCCCGGGATGTCACGAGACTGCAGATAGGGGACGTGATCGTGTTGCCCGGACTGCTCCAGGCCACGCCGACGCCGGAACCGGTCAGCACCGAAACACCGAGCGCGACACCTGCCGGGTAGCTCGTTGCGGCTGCGCGGCAAGGCGTTCCGCTCATCTGGCAACAGTGCGAATGTCGTTTATAATTCAGCCAGCCCATGCAGGTATTGACGCTCCATTTTCAAGCAAGTTGCACTCTTTGAAGGTGAGGGGGCAAGTGACCGAGACCGTCACAGCCAGCAGCGACGCGCAGACGCAACCCAGGCCGGCGCAGACCGTCGAAGTTTTGTTAGCCCAACTGCGCGAAGACGACGTGCGGCCAAGTGCGCAGGAACTGGTGGTCCTGTCGGACTTGAGTCTGGCCGACTTGCGGCGCGTGCAAAAGGCGTGGGACACGATCAGTGACGGCTGCAGGCTGCATGTTATACAGTCGCTCGTGGAAGAAAGCGTGGTTAATTTGCACCTGCAGCTGGGCCGGTTGCTGCGACTGGCGCTGAAGGACGAACTGGCCGACGTGCGCGTTCTCGCAATTCGCGGCCTGTGGGAAGACAGAGAAGCCGATCTTGTCGGTCCTCTGATTCACATACTGAACAACGACCCTTACGACACGGTCCGAGCAGCCGCCGCCGAAGCCCTGGGCGCGTTCGTGCTGGCCGGTGAGTTGGACGAGCTCTCGCCGGCTCTGGCCATGCGCGCTGAAGACGCGCTGCTGGCTGTCTTGCACGCCGACATGGAGCCGGTGGCGGTTCAGGCCTACGCGCTGGAGAGCATCGCCTTTTCCGGAGAGACGGGCATCCGGGACTTGATCGAAGACTGCTATTATTCTCACGATGACCAGATGCGCGTGGCTGCACTGCGTGCAATGGGGCGCAGCGCAGACGTGCGCTGGCGCCCGACCGTCCAGACCGAGCTGGGCAGTCCTGATACGGAAATGCGCGCGGCCGCGGCGCGGGCCTGCGGCGAACTGGAGGCCCGCGACGCGCTTGAAGATTTGATCGAGCTGTTATCAGACGAAAGTAAGGCGGTACGGCTGGCTGCGATTTTCGCCTTGGGCCGGCTGGGCGGGCGGCGGGCAAAGGAGATGCTGAACGCCATGAGCGCCAGTGAAGATGCGGACGAAGCCAAGACTGCCGACAATGCACTGGAAGAGGCTCTGTTCTACGGAGACGCCGAGGGGATTCCGCTGTTTGATGAATCTCTTGAAGACTGGGACGATGACGCTGATGACTGGGAGGCGTGGTGAATCTGAAGCTGAAGCGCCTGGTGCGCACGCACAGTTCTGAACAGTACGCACTCTTTGACCTGACCCAGACAGATGAAGAAGACCAGCCCCTGACGATTGGCAAACTCGATCTTCACTACACAGGTGAGGGCACGTATGGAACGCTCCTGTTGTGGGATATGGCCTCGCAGCAGATCGAAACGGAACGAAGGCGCATGTTCGTGCAGGCGCTACTCAGCGAGCTGGTTCTGCCAATGGGTCTGCCCAACGAATTTGTGGTTGAGTTCTTCGCTCCCACATTAGATGAATACGAAGTGTTTCACAATTTGGACGAGGGAACTGACGGCCCTGCCGAAGCGTTGGAGCGTGCGGACTGACTTCGATTGTACTGTATCTTCGTAACACTGTGCCGGCCTTATCCTTTCAAGTGAAAGTACGCAGATAGCGATGACCGACAGCGACCAGAGCAACTCGACATCTGAAGACCGCGGCACCTCTGCCGATTACCGCAGGATTCTCAACGAGAGTGCCCGCCTGTTGCGCGCGAACCGGCCCGGCGAGGCTATCGCCGTGCTTGAACCGCTACAGGCCGACTTGCCTGACGACCCCGACATTGCCATCAACATGGGTGGGGCACTGATTTTGCAGCGAAAGTGGGCGAAGGCGGTCGAAACCTTGAGAAGGGCCGTGGATGCTTCACCTGACAATGTCCTGCTGTGGACGAATCTTGCAGCCGCATATCTGGGCCGGCTGGAAACGTCAGGCCCAAAGCACCAGGCGAGGGCTATTGCTGCCTACGAACGGGCGCTCTGGATTGATCCTTCCACACCGAATGTTCACTACCACTTGGGACTCATTTACAAACAGCAAGGAAACCTGAGCCGTTCTTCTGCCATGTTTCAGCGGGCCCTGGAGATCAATCCCAATGACCGCGACGCCCGCTTCTGGATGGAAAAACTCAGTGAACAGCTGGTGGAAAGGGAACGCGAAAAGAGGCAAGGCCGCTCCCAGCAGGGACGCGGGGACGGGAAACGCAGCGCGAACGGCCGCTCACCTGGCCAGGGCGGAGAGGGAATGTAACGATGACGGCGGAACCGTCGGTATCGCCGAGCCCCACAGTAGACGAGACGTCGTCCGTTGAATCACAACCCATGCCCCGCTGGCGTGAGCGCCCGGAACGCGCTGCCTGGGTCGTCCTTCTACTCTCTTTTGCCTTCTTTCTCGTCCTTGTAACGGGAATCCCTCTGGCGGTTCGCAACCTCTACCATTCGGCCGCCGCACGACAGTCTCTCCAGTTTGAGCCCACGCTGGGCACGGGTCACCTCTATTTGCCGAATTCCGACCAAGGGATAGCCCTGACGGAAAGGCGCGAAGGAATCAGCGAAGGCAGCCGGTTGAAGATGGGCCCGGCGACCCAGGGCGTGTTGGGCCTCCCCGTTGGCGGCCAGAGTGATGAACTGATGGGAACGATCCTCCTCTATCCCAACACAACGCTGGAAATTGTGTTGAGCCGGCGTCCCTACTTTGCCGGCAGCAAAGAACCCTATACACTGCGCATTCGAGTTCAGGAGGGGCAAGTTCGACTGTTTACGAGGAGCGGATTTGACAGGCCCGTCGAAGTCCAGATCGAGACACCCCAAGGCGAGGCCCAGCTTGAGGAAGGGAACTACGCTTTCTTTGTCAACCCCGAGAGCAGCGAGATTGTGGTGAAACAGGGTGTTGCCAGGGTCTTGCAGCCGGGAGGAGAACCGGTCGAGATCCAACCGGGTTTGCGCTCATGGATCCAGTCGGACGGGTCGATCATGCCAGCAGTTGCGGCGGTGCATAACCTTCTCAAGGACAGTGCATTCACCAGACCCTTGGGGGAGGTCTGGGAAAGCTACACGCCGCCATATGTTACGCCGGGAACGGTTGACTTCATCGAAAAGGACGGGCGCCACGCGGCCCGCTTCTTGTATAGAGGGCCAGATCAGGTGCATACCGAGATTGGAATACGCCAGGATGTGAACCAGGATGTACATAACTATGACTCTCTCGTTGTCAAGCTGGACGTCAATCTGATCTGGCAGACTCTGGCCGGAGCGGGCGAGCAGAGCTCTGAATTCCCTTTGCGCGTCGAAATCACCTTTACTGACATATACGGCGAGGAAAGAAAGTGGGGGCATGGTTTCTATAACATGGAACCACTCGAGGAGTATCCTCTGGTTGGCGGCGAACAGGTACCGTTATTCAACTGGCATAGCTATGAGTCGGAGAATCTGATGGAGTTGCTTGACGCGACGCCGCCGGCCCATATCGAGAGCATCAGGCTCTATGCCAGCGGCTGGAACTACCGGTCCTTCGCCAGCGACCTGGAACTGATCGTCGAATGACGCGCAGGCAAAGCAAGGTACGAATTGGCTGGCTGGTTGCTTCAGTCAGCCTCTTTCTTTTTCTGGCCGCAAATCAGTTGGGTCTGCCCGGTCTCCACTACGACGAAGCCAAAGAGGCTGGCGTCAACGCGATGGAGCTTCTCCATGGCACGCCGGTGACCGCGTTCCGCGACGCGACCGTTTCAGTCTTCGGCCTCGACCTTCCTTTGATGGTACAGGACTATATCGGCGCACTGAACGTCTATCTGGCGCTGCCGTTTCTGGCGGCAACAGGCATCGGCGTGCCCAATCTGCGCCTTTTGCCTCTTACTCTGGCCGTTCTTGGTATGCTGGCGCTGGAACGAAGCGTATCGGAATGGCTGGCCCTCAGCGAATACAAAGATGCCGCCGTTGCTCCCATTTATCCGGCCGCTCTCGCATGCCTGACCCTTCTGGCCGCCGCGCCCAGCTTCGTATTCTGGCAACGGCAGGGGATCTTCGTCACGAATGCCACGTTTCCACTTACTTTCGCCTGTATCTGGCTGGCGATCCGCTGGTTTCGGCTCGGGCAAGGCCGCGCCCTGATACTATCGGCCCTCTGCGGCGGGCTTGCCATTTACGCAAAACTGCTGGCGGCGTGGATAGTCCTGCCCTTCGGCACTATCTGCGCCTTTTGGTGGCTGTGGCACAGGGGCAGACACGCACTTCGTGCAGTTAAAGGGGAGGTCCACCGTAATCCCCTCGCGACACGGTCTTCGAGCAAACTTTCCTGGCTGCGCCATTTACGACCCTCTGTCTTGCCGCTTGCAGCCGCTCTCGCCTTCGCGCTGCCCTTGTTTCCCCTCATTCTGTTCAATCTCAAGACAGGCGGCACGCTGACGACGGTCGCCCAAAACCTAGGCAGCAGCTACTATGGCGTGGACAATGCCGCAATCTGGACAAATGCGTCGGTGCGCTGGCAGCAACTGCTCCAGACACTGCGCGGCGACCATCTCTGGTATCTGGGTGCGATCGAGCGGAACGCGTTTGCACCCTGGCTGGCGCTGGTACTCCCTGCGGTCGCCCTGTCGCGCCCCGCAGGCCGCCGTGTAGCCGGTCCACCTCTCCTGTTGCTCGCAGCGGCGTTTGCTGCCAGTTTGTTCACCGTCAGCGACCTGTTCGTTACCCACTACGCATTGCTTCATCCTCTCGTGATCGCCGTGACGGGCGTTGCCCTGCATGAACTCTGGCGAAGTTCTGCTCCGATAGTGAGTTCGGAGACGAGCGGAGCGCGGCTACCTGACGGCACAGGAGGCGAGGTTCGCGAGAAAAGCAGAATCTGGGAGACTGAACGGCTTCGCGCCCTGGCCTCGCGCTACCGGATGAAGCTGCCCATCGTACGAATGTCTCCTCTCCAATTCATCTTTGCGATCTTTGTGTGTGCCGGTGTGCTGCTCGATCTGCGAGCAACCGCCGCCTACCACGGCGCGCTGACGCGCAGTGGTGGGCTGGTGGACCATTCGGACGCCTCCTACCACCTCGCCTATGACCTGCGCCACGGAAGCATGGGCGCTCCAATCGTTCTCGATTGGGGGATGGAGGCGCCAGTCCGATTTCTGAGCGAGGGGAGCGTCAGGCCGGTGGAGGTATTTGGCTATAGTTCCCTGTCGGAGCCGGACGGGGCATTCATCCAGCGCATCGAGCCCTTTCTGCAAAACGTTGACAACGTCTACCTCCTGCGAGCGCCGGGTAATGAGCTTTTCCGAGGAAGGCGTGAAGCCTTCGAGCGAATCGTAAAAGAAAGGAGCGGCCGCCTGGAGCTCGAAAAGGTGTATGCGCAACAGGACGGTACCCCGCTGTACGAGCGCTGGCGGGTCCTCCACTGAGGCCCGTCGCGGCTGTCCGATTTCGTTTCCGGACCTGTTGGACTGTTTCATTGCAGCAGTACCCGGTTTGACGGCTTTGGACGACCGGCCGCGGCGGTGTGGCTAGCTTTTCCTGCCCGGTTGAGCATATCGGATATAGCTGATAGAATGTGGACGAGCAAGGGAGGAGACGTTAACAGACAAAAAATGTACAGTCGAGTACCGTCCGAAGTACACCAAAGTAACGCAGAAGCTGCCCGAACCCAGCACGCCCGGATGGGTTCCAGACGTATCGGTTATTTCCGCGTTATCGCCCAAATGGGGCGTATGCGAGCAATTCCAGCGCTGCTGACGCCCATCCTTTGGGGGGCTGCAACCGCCCGCTGGCAAACGGAGACGGTCAGCATCTGGTGGGCAGCGGTGTTGGTGTTGACCTACGGCGCACTGGCTTTGGCCTGCAATTACCTCGGCGCGTACGTGGACTACATGCGCCATATTCGCCGCGAAGGGCAGTACGCCTCAGGAGAGAATGTGCGCAACTCGGCGCGGGGGTTGCCGGCGTGGCCCTTTGATGGCTTTGACTGGATGCAACAAGGCCTGCTGCGGCCCCAGACATTCCTCAGCCTTGGTTTGACTTCAGGGACTATCTTTGTGCTTGCGGCACTCTGGCTCGGGCTGTTCACCGGCTGGCCTGTCTGGTTCTTCGCGCTGATCAGCGGGCTGATGTGCAGCGTGTCCCTGTGGCCGGGCATCCGCTTCGCCCGCAGAATCTGGTGGCTCGGCGACCTCGCCTATTGGTTGGGGTTGGGCTTCATCCCTTTGCTGGGGACCTACTTTGTACTGACCGAAACGATCACGCGCCTCGTCCTCTTGATCGCCTTCGCACCGGCGACGTTCGTCTGGCTGGCCTATCAGTCCTACGGCTTCTATAGCTGGCACCGGGACTGGCGTCTGCGCAGACGCACACTTGCAGTTGTATTCGGTCCCGAACGGGGTCTGGACGTTGCCGCGATAATCTCTATTGCCGGGTTTATCGCTCTGATTCTGCTGATGGCATCGGGGGCTGTGCCGGTGTGGACGATTCTTATTCTCGGCGCGTTCCCACTGTTCCTGCGGGCATTCGCCCGGGCACGGGTATGGCCGTTTTCCCGGCAGGCGGGCATAGGAACGGTGGATAACGCCATCAACGCGGTGATACTGGCTGGGTTGCTTTGGTTTGTGCCCATGTGGATCATCTGATCCTGGTTCACCTGTGCCCAACATAGGCCCGCAATCCAGCCAGTGGAAACGTGCTTGGGCGGAAGGTACCTTCTCAGCGCCATCATCAGGCCGGAACCGCGACCAGACGCGGTTGGCCGTCGCTTGACGACAGGACCGTTCCGAGTATCTGACAGATTCGTTCCATGGTAGAACTGACCCGCAAAGAGTTCTATGAGTTGGCCGACCAGTGCCGGGAACGTGCGCTGGAACTGGCCCACTACGATCAGAATAGAGTCAACCGCAAGCAGTGCCGGCTTTTCAACATGTGGCTGGCACGACTAAAGACCTACGATCAGCTGGCCCCGAGCATGCAGGATATCAGCGCGGCGCGCCCGATTACCCGCTACGACCTGATGGCTGCAGCGGTTGTACTCTGGGTACTTTCGCTGTTCCTGCTGCGCGACCAACTCGGTATGGGCGGAAACAGGCTTCTGGCGTTCGGCGCTTGGGGCCTGGTCATACTACTCTACTTTTTGCCCGAATCGCTCTATGCGACGACCGTCGAACTGCTGGAAGCCAAGGTCCTGCGCATTGTGGAAGCACTGGAAGAGCTGTTGATTTCGCAGGAGATGGAGGTGACGGAGGCGGTATTCTTCAAGATCAAGGAGAACCTCAACACCGCCCGTCACGAGCTGCGGCAGCAGATACACCTCGCCCACCGGCGGTGAGGGCCAGGCTACTCCCCGAGCACAGTCTGCCGCTACCCCTCTACACTACACTGCCCAACCAGCCGGTTCCAGCCGGGAATACCATTCTTCGACCCGGTATTTCGGCCGTCTTCTTGTACAGTGCCCCAGGTCCAGCCACTGTGTACGGACAGGTGAGAGTGCGTCGCTCAAAAGAAAGGGCCAGGTAAACGCAGCTGACTCTTCTGCTGAGAGCGTCGGCTTGACTGACCGCTATGCTCCGTGATACCTGGCAAAATAGTACGTCCACACCGGCATTCCATTCTCCTGACACCAGTTTTCACGATGCGTGGGCCGGTATGGCCCGACCCGGTCAGCCAGCTGCGGGCGGTGGTCGCAGAATGCCGGGTGGCCGGACAGCAGATGGCGTATCAGTTCCCCGTACTGCTCCACGTCGGTCTTCAGGTGCAGATAACCGCCCGGACGCAATTTGCCCGCCAGCAGGTCGACGAACGGGGGCGAGAACAGGCGCTTGACTTTGTGCTGGGCCTTCCACCAGGGGTCGGGAAAAAGCACGTGAACTGCGTCGACGCGTCGATCGGGGATCGCCATCTGGAGGCCCACTCTGGCGTCGTCGTCGCTCAGCCACAGATTTTCCAGACTCTGCTTCTCCTGGCGGCTAAGCGCCAAGCGCACCGCCTTCGTTTTGACTTCAAAGCCGACGAAGAGTCGATCCGGCATACGGTCCGAACGGTCCAGCAGGAAGTCGCCGCGGCCGAATCCGATCTCAATTTCAAGAGGGCGTGCGCCGGCGATCTGCCGGCGGAACCGCTCGCCATTGGTAGCACGGTGATCGTCGAGGGCCAGGGCGCGCACAAGGGACCGGTCCTTCGCCCAGGCGGGCAGGATTTCGGAATCGGGGCGCCGCCGGGGATCGCCGCCGATGAGGCCTTTGCCGGCGTGCCAGTCGGCGTAGTGCCGGGCCCGTTGCTGGGGCGTCAACTCCTCCCAGGAAAAGTCCATCCGGCCCTGGGAAAAGGAGGTGGGACTGTAGTCGAGAGGAGCCCTGCTTTGTTCGGTCACCGCGTTCGAGAGATGTTCAAGGCCTCACAGGGACCGTTTCACCCGCCAACGGCAGCGCGCCAAGGAGGCGACTTAACGGCCCGTACCGATCATGCGAGTTTCCGCTGTATTGTATCGCGCACGATACCGGCGTCGGGGGGCAGATAGACCGGCGGGTTGGCCAGATCGCTTTCCACCTCCGTCAGCGTGCCCTCGTGGTAGCCGATCTTAAAGGGCGTGAATTTCAACCCGTGGGCCGTGCTGACAACGATCACCCGCTCGTGGCTCTGTACGACCTCTCGTTGCAGAAGCTTGAACAGCGCGGCCAGGGCTGTCCCGGTATGCGGACATGTGTACATCCCGGTGGCATCAGCCATGGCAGAGGCCGCGGCCATTTCGTGTTCCTCCACATGCTCGACGATGCCCTCTGTCTCCTGAATCGCCTGCACGGCCTTTTCGTAGCTGACCGGATCACCGATCTGAATGGCGGACGCCAAGGTCGTTTGGGCCTCCACACTCACCCTCTGGCTGAATCCGTTAAGGTAGCTCAGATAGAAGGGATTCGCTTTGGCAGCCTGGGCCGCGACCAGGCGAGGCAGCCGGTCGACCACACCCAGGTCCTTCATCAGCTTCAGCCCCTTGTAGATGGCGCTGATATTGCCCAGGTTGCCGACAGGGACGATGATCCAGTCCGGTACTTCCCAGTCGAACTGCTGCACGATTTCGATGCCGACCGTTTTCTGGCCTTCGATGCGCAAGGAGTTCATCGAGTTGGCCAGGTAGATTGAGGAGTCGGGGCTGTCACCGTCGTGGGTGATTTCGCGAATCACGCGCATGCAACCGTCGAAATCCGTGTCGAGAGCGAGTACGTGGGCGCCATTGGAGATGGGCTGGATCAGCTGCGCGGGGCTGACCTTGCCTTCAGGCAGGAAGATGACGGCGGGGATGCCGGCCGCGGCGGCGTAGGCGGCCAGCGCGGCACTGGTATCACCGGTGCTGGCACAGGCCACGGCCCGGACCGGAACGCCCTCCTCGCGCATCTGCTTGACGACGCTGACCAGCACCGTCATGCCAAGGTCCTTAAAGCTGCCTGTGTGGCTATTGCCGCACAGTTTGACCCAGAGGTCGGAAAGACCAATCTGCTGGCCCAGCCGCTCGGCCCAAAAGAGATTGGTGTTGCCTTCGTACATGCTGACCACGTTGTCGTCAGCAATAGTCGGCATAATCCACTCTTTCTTGCCCCAGACACCGCTGCCATAGGGCCATTCGGTGGTGCCGACGCGGTTGTCGAAGAGCCGCCTCCAGCTGTCAGCGGAACCTTCTCGCAGTGCGCCAATATCGTGCTCTACCTCCAGCAGACCTCCGCACTGAGGACAGGTATAGAGCACCTCAAATATTGAGTATGTACCTGCGCAGCCCCGAAAACAGCGAAAGTGGGCATTGTACTCGGTCATTGCGCTTCACCACAGCGCCGGCGCGCTTTCCAGCACGCTGGGAAACGGACTCGCGGCCTTCCCGCGAACACAGGGCCGGTGGGACCGCGAAAACCTGGTTATTGTGACAAGGCGTTCCCTGCGCTTCCTGACTGTTCACCTGCTGATGGCAGGGCAGGCGGCGTCCCGTTGCCGTGGAATCTCACAGCCGGTCCGCAGCAGGAGCACCCATCATTCCTGTATAGCACAGATGAACAGCGCGATCAACAGTCGAGAGCAGCGCGAAAAGCCGCGAACGCGGCCCCCGGTTCGAGACAACATTACTTGAGCCGTTTGCTGAACTCGGCCGTCAGCGCGGGGACGGTCTGGAACAGATCGTCGACGATGCCATACTTGGCGCGCTGAAAGATTGGGGCGTCCGCGTCCTTGTTGATGGCGACAATGATCTTGCTGTTCCCCATTCCGGCGAGGTGTTGGATGGCGCCCGAGATGCCGCAGGCGATATAGAGGTCCGGCCGGACCGTCTTCCCGGTCTGTCCCACCTGGTGCTTATAGGGGATGTAGCCGGCGTCGACCGCGGCCCGGCTGGCGCCGAGGGCTGCGCCGAGTGTGCCGGCCAGTTTGCCAACCAGCTCAAAGCCCTTCTGCGGATCCTCGGCCACACCGCGGCCGCCTGAAACGATGATATGGGCATCGGTCAGGCTGACTTCGCCGGCGTCGGCCGCGCGAAAACTGCTGATTTTGAGGCGAATGTCATCTTCATTCAGCTCAACGTTCAAATCTTCCACTTCACCGGTCCCTTCGACCGGCGCCGGCATGGGAAAGGAGCGCGGACGCACACTGGCCACAGCCAACGAACTCTCAAACTCTATCCTGGTTCGAATATTGCCCGAATAGATGGTTCGGGCGGCGACCAGTTTGCCTTCTTCCACCCACAGGTCCGTTGCGTTTGCCGCGATGCCTGCATTCCGGCGGCAGGCGACCGTCGCGGCCAGGATGCCACCGCGAATTGATGCATTGGCAAGGAACGCGACCGCGTCAGTGCGCTCCACCGCCTGTTCGGCGATAGCGACATAGGATTGCAGCCGGAAGTGTTCCAGATTGGAAGCACTTGCGGTGTAGACGAGATCGGCTCCGTAGGCGACTGCCTGCTGTGTCGCTTCCCTGACGTCACCACCGATTAGAAGGGCCGCGACCCTGGCGCCGAGCTCCATGCCCAGTTCTTTCGCTTTGGCCAGAAGCTCCCAACAGTTGGACACGGCCTGACCGTCATTCTGTTCAATCCAGACGAGAATCGCCATTGTTTTCCTCTCTCCGGGAGAACTCACTCAAAGAGGTAGGGCAGCCTTCTCCTCTCGCCCCAACTTGCTCATTCTATATGACTTTTTCAGCCATCAGAGCATCCGCCAGCTGTGCGGCCTTTTCCTCGACAGTTGCGCCCTCGAAGATGCGTACCTGTACGTCTTCGGGCTCCGGCTTGTTCAGGTCGGTCCAGCGGGTCGTGCTGGAGGAATCGATCTCCAGCTCGTCACGCCCCAACGAGGGAATGGTGGCACGGCTGGCCTTGCGGATACCCATAAAGCTGGGATAGCGCGGCTCGTTTATCTCTTTGGCCACGCTGATCACGACCGGGAGGGGCACCTCGACCGTCTCCTGCCCTCCTTCAAAGGCCTGTTCCGCGATCAGATTGCCATCAACGATATCAACGATCCGGGTTACATTGACCAGCAGATCCCATCCCAACTTGCAGGCAACGCCGGCGTAGATGACGCCGCTGTTGCCGTCGACGCTCATTTTGCCGGCCAGCACGAGCTCCACATCCTCCCCTTCGCCTACTTTTTTGACGGCTGCGGCAAGGGCCCCGGCGGTTGCCCACTCGTCGCCGCCGTCAATGACGCTCTCATTTACGTGCACGGCGCTATCCACGCCCATCGCCAGCGCGTGCTTCAGGGCGTCGGTCTCGCCTTCACGGCCCAGGGATATGGCGACCGTTTCGCATCCGAATCTGTCGGACAGGTCGATCGCCTCCTCCACCGCAAACTCATCCCAGGGGTTGATGACCATTGTCGCCTGCAGTTCGCCAGATTCCGCCTCGGCCACCGTAACCTTGGGAAGCTCAGCGGTATCAGGTGTCTGTTTGATAAGCACAGCTACGTTCACGCGGCGCTCCTTTCTGTGAAACTTCAGTCGACCAGGCAGCCGCCAGAAAATACTGGTCGACAGGTCGTGTTGCCCGGGGGCGAACTACTGCCAGGTATCCGGGTCGTAGGCTGGCATGGGACAGCGCAAGGGGCGGTCCTCGCGCATTCCCAGCGTGTATGCGGCCTGCATCAACGTGTGAATCTGGCTGGTACCTTCGTAGATCACGGCGCTCTTTGTGTTGCGCAGATGACGTTCCACATTGTACTCATCGGAGTATCCGTAGGCCCCGTGGACCTGGACGGCGTTGTCGGCGGCCCGGCGTGCGGCTTCGGTGCAGAACCACTTGGCCATGCTAGTCTCCCGCGTATTGCGGACGCCCTGATTCTTGAGGTTACCGGCCTTCCAGACCAGCAGCTCGCCGATGTCCAGGTCCTGCTGCATGTGGGCGATCATCTGCTGCACGAGCTGGTGTTCGGCGATCGGTTTGCCGAAGGTCCGGCGCTGCAGCGCATATTTGACCGACTCATCGATGCAGGCGCGGATGATGCCGACCGATCCGGCGGCGACGCCAAAGCGGGCGTTATCCAGGCAGCTCATCGCGATCTTGAAGCCTTCGCCTTCCTCACCCAGCCGGTGACAGGCCGGCACGCGCACGTCCTGCATATTGATCCAGCCGGTATTGCTGGCGCGGACGCCCATTTTGCCCTCGAGTGTGCCGGTGGTAAGACCCTGCCAGCCGCGCTCCAGGACAAAGGCGGAGATGCCGCGCGCGCCCTGGTCCGGCTGCGTCTTGGCAAAGACGAGGAAGCGGTCGGCCACGTCCGCCAAGGTAATCCACATTTTCTCGCCGGTGAGGACGTATTCCTCCCCCTGTCGAACTGCACGACTCTGGATGGCCGCGACGTCCGACCCCGCGCCCGGTTCGGTCAGACCGAAGCAGGCGAAATGGTCACCGGATGCGAGGCCCGGCAGGAAGGTCTCCTTCTGCTCTTCAGTTCCCCACTGAAAAATCGGCAGCGCGTGCAGGGCGAGATGGACCGCGACCGTCTCACGCACGGACGAATCCCCGTATTCCAGCGCTTCGGAAACGATGCCCAAAGAGAGAAAGTCCATCCCGGCGCCGCCATATCGGGCAGGCAGACAGATGCCAAGAAAGCCAAGTTGGGCCATCTTTGGAAGCAGTTCGAAAGGGAAAGTATGCTTTCGATCGTGCTCGGCAATGATTGGCATGACCTCATTGCGGGTGAAGTCATAGGCCATCTTGCGGACGAGATTGTGCTCTTCCGTGTACAGCAGCTCGTCTGTAGAAGCCATCCGATTGATCCTTTCCCGGCTGCCGGCAGTGGCATTAGCCGCGGACTGCAAAGGCAGGATACGACGCTGAGTCGAAGAAAAAGGCGGAGACGCCTTTGTCTCCGCCGAAGAAGAGGAACTCCCCTCTTCGGCGCGCCCAACAGCGGCGCGCCAAATCAATAATAATCAGGCGCTTAGTATAGCAATAGTTCGGAAACTCGCAAAAACCGGGGGCGCGGTTCCAGCGCATGGCGAGACCGTTGCGAGTGCCTGGTCACGTGGCGTGCACTGCTGTTTTGGAAGCGTGAACTCACTGCCGGGCTGCCGGGAATCGTGGGACGCAGAGCTGGTACACGGGGGGGATTTCCGGTCGGCAGAACTGGATGTGCCTGCATTTGAAGACATCGCCAACAGTAACCTACACTGAAGTCATGGACTGGCGCTATGCACTGTTTGCAGGACTGACCCTGCTCATCACCGCGATTGTCGGCTACGGCTCGTACACGACTGCCCGCCTGTTGCGCCACTGGCAACCGCAGGAAAACCTGCTGCTGCTCCCGGCTGAGAACGTTCTCAGAGGTATCATACTGGTAATATGCCTGCTGCTGGGCAGGGGCAGCGGCCTGCCGCCGGAAACGCTGGGGTGGCAGTTCACCGATGCCGGGTCCCAGATTGTGACGGGGGCGCTGGCAGGCCTGGGACTGGCTGTGCTCTTCGTGGGCATGGGGCGGTTTGTCACGCGCTACACCGATACCAGATTTTACCGCTCCATTCTAGGTCTGGTGGTCCCCCGGGATCGGAGGGAGGCAGGACTGCTGCCCTTTGCGCTGCTCTTGAGCGTTCTTTTCGAGGAAGTCCTGTTTCGCAGCCTGCTGATCGGCGGGCTATCTCCCTTGCTGCCGACCACCTGGCTGATCTTTGGCTTCAGCGTGCTCTTCGGCCTTTTGCACAGCCCGCAGGGGGTGTGGGGCATCGTCGGCGCGGGGACAGCCGGCGCGATATTTGGTTTCATGTTCGTCTGGCAACAGAGTCTGCTCACCCCGCTGGTCGCTCACTTCGTTGCCAACGGCGTACAGATATGGCTGGCAAGCAGGGAGCTTGGCCCTTCTTCAAATTCCTGACAGAGGGTCGGTACGGTCTGGTGTTGTCTAGCGAGGCTTGTGCAGGCGGAAGGTGGAGAGGCCTGCATGGGGACACGAGGAGGCGTAGCTACTCCGTTGACCTGGGGACCTGCTCATAGATGCCGCGCACTCCATTCAGACGGATGCGCAGGACTTCGCGCACCATACTGATCGTATCGAAGACAGGATTGATACGACTCTCTGCCATGTAATACCAGTTGATCGGTACCTCGACCAGGTGCAGGCCGCGGATGCGGCTAATGTACAGAATTTCGGGGTCGAATCCCCAGCCGTCGATAGTCTGATGCGGAAAGACCTGGGCGGCCGCCTCCCGGGTAAACATCTTGAAACCACACTGCGTGTCCTCGATCCCCGGCATGATCAGCTTCTGCACTACGTGGTTGAACACCCGCCCCATCAGATGGCGATAGAAGGGCTCGTTGTAACGAACCGCGCCCGCAATCTCGCGGCTGGCGATGGCGACGTCAAATCCATCCGGTTCCTGCTGCGGGGGCAGGAATTTCGCGACCTCTTCGATAGGCATGGAAAGATCGGCATCGCATATGAACAGGTAATCCCCCTTGCCCACGAGCATCCCCGTCTTCACGGCTGCACCCTTCCCCGGCGCACTATGTAGCAGCTCCAGCGTGAATGGATCAGAAGCGGAGACCTTTCTCGCAAAGTCGCGAACAACAGCGCTGGTCTCGTCGGTTGAGCGATTTTCCACCACCAGAATCTCGGATGTAAAGGACTGACTGCGCAAATAATCGACGATTTTTGTCAGTGAATCGGGAAGACGCTGTGCTTCGTTATAGGCGGGAATAATGATGGTCAGAAAAGGGCGCGGCACAGAGTACTCCTCGGTCGAATGGGTCGCAGCGAAAACCGTTGGGCTTTGGTCCGCCAAGTCTTCGTGTGACATGTCGCACGATTCTATAGTCCCTGTCTTCAATTCACTTGCAGAAGTTTCGCCAAGCACAGAGCCTCTACTCGGGTCAGGTTGTCAGGCTCAGTAGAGCCAGAAGCGAAAGGGCTTGCACAAGAAGCGAGCCGGTCCAGAATAGGTAGGCGCCCGAATGCTGACCTTGCAGCCTCATCCACAGGCCGGCCAGCGTATTGGTCAAATATGTCAGGAGGCCGATGACAGGAAGCAAAAAGAGAGCGTTTTTGGGTCGGACGCTGTCCGGCACACCTTGCCGATTGTAATGAAACACGAGCGCTTCCGGCAAATCCGGAAAGAGGATCATGAGATAACCAAAGAGGGCGAGGCAGCCAATCAGTCCGCCCAGGAGCAGCCAGCGGCCGGCGTCCGACTCGGTCGCCAGGGCGTAGTAGTTGGTAGGCTGCTCGCGCTCCAGCGGTAGCGTGCGTGACAGGCCAAGACGATTGAGGGCTTGCAGCTCCTCCAGAAAACCGACAGGGTCATCGGGGGAAATCGCAAAGATTCCGCCGTCGGTCTCTATAAGCAAACACTGGTCGAGGGGGACGCTTGCCAGGCGCACAAGTCTTTTCCCTTGCCCGCCTTCTACTATGCGAACGAAGGGAGAAGGCCAGTCCAGCAGTGAAGGCCGGGAGGACATCTCGTCAACGCCTTCGACGATGCGGCGTATGCTGTGGAGCGGAATGACCTGGCGCGTGCCGGCCCAGCGGACTCGCAGAGCGTTGCGGTCAAGCCAGTACTCCAGGTTGAAAGCCCCCCAGGTACGCGTCGTCAGATGGACTATGGCAGGCAATGTGAGAACAAAAACCAGAAGAAGGAGGAAGCTCAGCCAGCCCACCGGTTTCAGCGAAACCCAGGCCAGCAGGATTGCATCGGTCACGAGCAGCCAGCAGAGCACCGCCAATCCCAGCCACCGAGACCCATCTGAAGGCGGTGTGTACACCATACGTGACAAATTGATGACCCCTGCGCCGCGTCCTCTAATGACGCGCCAAAGCTAGTCTACAGCCGAATCGTTAACGGCTCTTCCTGCCAGATAACGGCATGAGTTCCCTTGCCGCTGCCCGGAAGAGTTTCGCTACGCCGCGCCCCGATGATACTCCCCAAGGCTAGAGCCCACTTCGAAAGCTGCCAAATGGCCGCCGCTGCGGGGTCCGGACCACACTCAAATTGGCAGTGGCCAGTCGCCTGTGCTCAGGTCGGCCAGGACTTCATGCCTGGTCAGGTCGATGCCCAGCGGTGAGATGCTGACATATCCGCTTTCGATGGCGCCAAAGTCACTGCCTGCGTCGGCGATTCCGGTGGGGACTTCGCCGCCGAACCAGTAGTACGGCTTGCCCCACGGGTCATCGCGGGCGACCAGTACGTCCCCGTAGATGCGCCTGCCCAGGAACGTGTAACGCAGGCCCTGGATCTGGGCGGAAGGACGCCGCGGCACGTTGACATTGAGCATCGTCTGCGGGGGAAGCGGCCGGTTGAGCGCGGCGGCCGCCAGCGTGCGGGCATAGCAGGCGGCGTTCTGCCAGGCATCGCTATCCGCGATTTCGAAACCTTCTACGGGTCCGGTACTGAAGGCAAGCGACGGTACACCCATAACCAGGGACTCCAGCGCCGCGGCCACTGTACCGCTGTAGAGAACGTCGCAACCGAGGTTGAAGTTATCATTCACACCGCTGACGACCAGGTCGTAGCCGTCTCTCGGCTCGCCTGCGGCCAGTTGCGTCGATGAACTGTCCGGCGCGTGCGGCGCGCCGAGAATAGCCAGAGCCACACAGTCGGAGGGAGCGCCGCTGCAGGCGTAAACGCGGCGTCCGTCCGGCCACGTCATCGGCGCCATTCGCAATGGCTTGTGCAGCGTCTTGGGGTGCCCGGCCGCGCTCCAGTTTCTTTCCGGGGCGACAACGGTAACGCTGCCTAAATCGTCGAGAGCAGACGCCAGGACGCGAATGCTCTCCGCGTGAATGCTGTCGTCATTGGTAACCAGAATCTTCGACATTGCTACAATGGCGTGGTGGCTGCGACTGCGAGCGGCCGGCGGTTACCCCGGTCACTGGTCGGGCAGCGGCTGTCGGACATAAACCTGCACTTCCTCGCTCTCCGTCTCATTGCCGGCGCGGTCGAAGGCGCGTACTTTTATCAGATGCCGCTCCAGATAGATGCCGCTGCCGGAGTAAATCGCAGCGAAACCGTCCTCAAATTCAAGAATCCGGCCGGGGCGGATGTCCTCGTCATCCGACTCAAATGCAGGCCAGTTCCGGGTCTCAGGCGAATCAATCGACTCATATCGAAGTTCAAGCGGCCAGCGCTCGTTGTACGGGGCAACCGTACGGGTAATGAACCAGGTCCCATCGATGGCAAACTCGACGCGGTCCACCGCCCATTCGTCATTGACGAGCGCGTTGATGTTGATCTGATCATCCTCATTCATCACATAGAGGGCGTCCGGCTTGGGGTCACTGATCTCAACGGTGGGCGGTGTATTGTCTATGGTGATGGGCGCGTCCCAGGTGCGCACGTTGCCGTCATGATACCGGACCGTCAACCGCAATGTATACTGCCCCTCTTCAAGGCCCTCGGTATTGAACACCTCCAGCCTCCCGTTTTGATGCTGCTGGCCGTGTTCAGGCCCGATCTGCGTCCACTGTGTTGGTTGGTGGCCGCTTCCGTACTCAAGGCGATAGTTAGCGAAATTCCCCCCGCGGGCATTGCCGAGGATCTCGACCTGGCCGCCGATGTAGCCGCCGGGCGGGGGGACCGTGATGGCAACATCCGGGTCGAAGTCGATAAAGTCTTCCGGACTCTGGCCCTGGGGCGGCTGTTCGATCCCGCTGCTGCTCACCCAGTCTTCGGCCTCAGGCGGCAGGATGAGAAACACCTTGGTCTCCCGCTCCTCTTCCGGCGTGGAGGTCCTGGCGAGAAGTCCGTTGCGCTTGTCGATATCGAAGGGCTGCCACAGGTTATCGACGACCTTTGGCTCAGTGCCCGCAATGAACAGCTCCACCCTCTGACGCTGACAGTCGTCCGAAGGCTGCAGACCGCTCGGTTGACAGACCGTCTCGGCGACGACATTGCGGGGGCGTTCATACCAGCGGTAGGGGAGGCCTTCATGATAGCGCTCCATCACGCTCTTCCAGATGGGCGCAGCGCCGGACGCGCCGGTCACATTGTTCATCGACTCGTTATCGGTATTCCCAATCCAGACGCCGACGGTCAACTGGGGCGTAAACCCGACTGTCCAGGCGTCCTTCCAGCCGTTGGTCGTACCGGTCTTGGCGCTGACCCTGCGGTCCGGCAGCACGAGATTGTTGTTGATCCCGAACATGGGAGAGCGGGCCACATTGTCGCTCATGATGTCGGCGACTATAAACTGGGCGTCGGCGCTGATGATGCGCTCCTGGTCCGGGCTGTCGTATCTGCTCAGGACTTCGCCTTCGGTGTTGTGGACCTGCAAGATGGCAACGGGGTCAAGGTTGCGAAACCCGCTGCGCCTGGACTCCGGGGGGACGGGTTTGCCGGCCATAACGCCGCCGTTCGCCAGCACGCTGTAGGCGTACGTGTGGTCCAGCAGCGTTACCTCGCCGCCTCCCAGCACCAGGTTGAGACCATAGTAGTTGAGGCCGCGGTCAAGGCCGTTGATACCCATCTGGTGGGCTGTGCGCAGGGCGTTGGCTACGCCGACCTGGTCCATGACGCGAATGGCGGGAATGTTCAGCGACTGGGCAAGGGCGTCGCGCAGGCCGACAGGTCCGTGATAGAGACGGTCATAGTTTTCAGGCACGTAGACGGAGCCGTCGTTCTGCAGGAACGCGGTGCGAACGTCCAGGATCATCGAGGCGGCGTTCATCCCCTGCAGAAGGCCGGTCAGATATACATAGGGCTTGAAACTGGAACCTGGCTGCCGTTCTGAAATGGCTACGTTGACCTGCCCATCGATCTCGTCATTGTTGTAGTCCAGAGAACCGACCATCGCCAGGATCTCGCCGGATTCCGGTTTGATCACGACGACCGAGGCGTTGTTTACGTTTCTGTCCTGTTCATTCAGCCTGGCGATATGGTCGCGGGCCACCTGTTCGGCGTACTTCTGCAGGTCGACGTCCAGCGTCGTGTAGACGGTCAGCCCCTCTTTCCAGATGCGGTAGGGATCGTCGGCGGTGTTGAATTCGTCTTTAATGCGCTCAAGGGCATATAGAGCGAAGTGCGGTGCGGTAATGATATCGAAGCGCTCGGCGACCGAGCCCCGCAGATCGAGCTCCTGGGTAAAGGCCGCGTCGGCTTCGGCCTGGGAGATATAGCCGGCATCGACCATGACCTGCAAAGTCACGCCCTGACGAATCTTGGCGTCCTCTGGATTGTCGATGGGATTGAGCGCCGGAAACTGGGGAATCGGCGCGAGCATGGCAGCTTCGGCGACGCTGAGATCGGAGACGCTCTTGCCAAAATAGACCTGACTGGCCGCCTCGATGCCGTAGGCCAGATTGCCGTAGAAGTTGTAGTTGAGATACCACTCAAGGATCTTGCCCTTGTCATAGCGCCGCGTCACTTCCATCGCCAGTATGACTTCCTTGAGCTTGCGGGCGTAAGACTGCTGGGTCCGTTCCTCCACCGGAATCACTACATTCTTGATCAGCTGCTGGGTGATCGACGAGCCGCCCTGCACGCTGCCGCCCTGCAGGTTGGAGACGAAGGCCCGCATCAGGCCGCGCACATTGATGCCCGGATTGTCCCAGTAGTTGTGGTCTTCCAGCGCGACCGCAGCCTGAATGACGGCTGGAGACATCTCGCGCAGAAGCATGTAGGTGCGGTCACCGCGGAAGGGGCGGGGGTCCACGCTTTCATAGAGCAGGTGCTTGCCCGTGCGGTCGTAGAAGCGGATGGTCTCGAACTTTTCCTGCTGGCGTTCAATGATGCCGGCGTCGGGTAGTTGCGCTGCATAGAAGGTATAGATGCCGAAGACACTGGCGACGGCGACACCAACCGCGCCTCCCACGGTCAGGAAGATGGCGAGGAGCACCGCTGCTGTCCCCTGCAACAACCATAACCACGGCCGCGCGCGGTTGGCTTTTGCCCGCTGGCGCCGCCGCCTCTGTGCCAGGATACGGGCGGACCTGCTGGGGCCGACCGGCCCCGCCGGCGGTCGTGGCCTGCGATCTATCTCAGCCACGCCGACCAACCTTTTGCGAGCGGCGGGAGGGGGTGCCTGCTCTCTTTACGTGCACTCGTATCACTCATTGGGAACGTCGTCGTTTTTCCTTCGATAGCATGAATAGTTTTCTGACTGCCAGTTCCAGCATTCTAGCATCTGCCCAATGCCGACCCAAATCGTCCTGAGATTCATCCAACCGGCGAGAAGAGGCTGAATAACGCAACGCCATGCGGCGGGGACCGACGAGAAGCGAGGGGTTACCTTCGGCCCAGGTGCCGGGTCGGGCGCGGCCATGGTAAACACCGGCTAGCCTACCCTTTCAAGCACGAGAAAGTGACTGATGCCGAATACTGCAAGTGGGGTCTGTTCCATGGCGTAGGTGATTTCGCGCAGGAAGCGACCCACGGCCGGGCGGCGGGCATTGATGCTGTCGTAACCGGGAAATATCTGCGCGTGCTGCCGGACGAGAACGGGAAACCCGATGAACAGGTCCAGGAGGCTGCGCTGCGTATAAGCGCGCACATGGGGCGCGAGCTGGTCGCGCAAAGCGTCCGGCAGGTAGTTGATCAGCGGCGTATTGCCGAAATGATAGTTGCCTTGCCAGTAGTGGCCGTGGGTCTCAAAGGGAAAGAGTCGATTGGGCGCGAAGATGGCAGCGCGGCCACCGACCCGCAGGACGCGTACGATTTCGCCAGCGGCCTGGAGGTCATTCTGAACGTGCTCGAGTACCTCGTGGGACAGGACAAGATCGAAGGTCTCGTCCGGATAAGGGAGCTGCTCGCACTGGCTGATGTTCAGAGGCGCGCCGGGCACGTTTGCGGAGGCCATCCGCAGATGCTCGCCTTCGATGTCGATCCCGTGGACTTCAGGCACGGACTCCTGCAACGCCCGCAGATAGACGCCCGCGCCGCAGCCATCGACCAGCGCCCGATGCAGCGGCTGCGGCGCCCAGTCAAGAATCATCTGCAGGCGCCTTTCCTGGCCGGCGCGCCAGACGAATGATGGATTGCCGCGCAGAGCTGTGCGGTCCGGCTGGTCAGTCACGGCCTTGTCCTTCCGGAGTCAATAACGACTGGAGTGCGCAAGTCGCTCATGCGGTACCCACGTGAATGGCGACCGTTCCCATCATTTTTCGCACATAGGAGACGTGACGAAATCCTGCCCGCTCAAACTTCTGCGCCATCTCATCGGGCTGCAGAAAGGCGACAGTGCTTTGCGGCAGATAGCGATAGGCCGAGTCTCGCGGGCGGAAACTGTTCCCTTGGGTCCCGATTCCGGTCGCGAACAACTGACCCACTACGGGAATGATCCTGAGCATATAGAAACGAAGCATCGGTTCCAGGAGGGTGGGCGGCGGCGGCGATGTTTCCAGGCAGACGATGCGCCCTCCCGGTCTCGTCACCCGGCGCTGTTCGGCCAGACAGGTGTCTACGTCGGTCACATTGCGCAAAAGGAAGCCACTGGCTACGGCGTCAAAGTAGCCGTCGGCAAATGGCAGGTCCAGCCCGTCGCCCTGAACGAATTCAACCGAGTCCCGCTGCCTGCCGGAGCGAATCCGAGGCGACTGCTGTGCTCTCTTCCGGCGTCCTACATCCATCATTTCGAAGGTGAAGTCGCAGCCTATCACCTCGGCGTCGGGATGCGTGTGCTTGGCTTCGTAAGCGATATCACCGGTGCCGGTACCCACGTCGAGGAGGCGGCCGCCCGCGGGCAGCCGGCACAGGGCGACGACTTCGCGACGCCAGCTTACATCCTGGCCACCGGTCATGAGCCTGTTCACCAGGTCGTAACGTTGGGCGATGCCGGCGAACATCTGGTTGACGTATACGGCTTTTTCGGCGGCAGGGGGAGGGGTGGACGAGTTCATTCTTCCCAGCTATTCGGCCAGATTGCGCAGCTGTCCGCTGGCTCTCTCCAGCTCCCTGCGCAGCTCCTGGATTTCCTGCAGAATCTCCGGCGGCGTTTGATCGGCGTGTCCGCTATATGCTGCCAGTAACGACTCCAACCGCCCTTGCAGTTCCGGGATCTCGTGCTGCAGGTAGTCCAACTCAACTTTCCGCCCCATCTCAAGCAGCGTTTCGACGCCGTAATCGCTCACGTCGGAGTACAGGGTCTGGGCCAGCTCCTGGTAGTTTTCCAGCATCCAGCGGCGCAGGAACTCGTTGCCGATTGTCCAGCGCGGAAACTCATCGTGGGCAGGGGCGGCTGCACCGTCCGACCGGCTGTAGACCCTCTGCAGGTAGCCGAGGTTGTTCATGCTATGCACGTACATTGAGATCTGATCGATCGATTCGTTGTCGGTCTTGGCCACCAGCTCCTCTTCACTGATGACACCCTGGCGTGCAACGGTCAACAGGATCTGCCTTTCGGTCGGGGCAAGGCACTTGAAGTCGACCTCGAAAAAACCGGCCAGCAGGTGGTCGGCCCGCAGGTCTTCCTCCCGGATCTCGCGCAGAGAGCCTCTTCCATGCTTTTCCTCGAACAGACGGTAGCAGAGAGTCTGCACCAGATAGGGATGGCGGTGCGAGTGGCGCAGAACTTCGTTTATGCGCTCACGCTCGACGCTGACGGGCGAGTGGCTCTGTTCCTGCAACGCAAGACTGACGCTTGCCTCAGGCTCCAGGCTCCACAGATGCACGAGGGTGAAGCCGAAGAGGAACGGGCTGGTGAGCCAGTTGCGGGTCAGGTCGTTCAGCTGCATCAGCAACTTGGTCGACGTCATGATCGTGCGCATCCCGCCGCTCTGGAATGCTTTGCGAAGCCGCGCCAGGGCCTGGTAGTCGTTCTTGGCCAGACTGATCCAGGCTTCGGCCTCGTCGATGAGGAGGAGCAGCTGTTTGTCGCGGGCCTTCAGAGCCCTTTGCAAGGTGCGCAGGATCTGGATGGCATCCCGATTGTAGAGAGCGCTTACGTCGACGCCAAGGGCCTCGAACCTCGCCATCTCGTCTTCGACGGCCAGGAATAGCTCGTAGTCGAAATCGTCCTTGGTTTCGCTCCCTTGCAGGTCCCAGAACAGGGGAACGAAGTCTGCGTTTTCCTGCGTGGTCAACAGCCATTCCAACTGCCGCAGAAGCGAGGTCTTTCCCATGCGACGCGTGCCAACGACCCAAATGGCCGGGTCCTCGGCGCTCACCAGGTATTCGAGCAGCTGCTCCCGTCCGTAGTGGTCGGCCCCGCGCAGCCAGCGGCCAACGGTGTAAGGATTACGCATTGCGCTTCGTGGATTCCTCTTTTGGACTGCACCAGCCAGATTCGTGCGGGAGACGGGGACTGCCTGGCCTGCCCGATCCGGAGACTACGAGTCGTCGTTCTCGCTCAACCCGATATTGATGGTATCACCCATCTGCTGTATGTGCCCATGAGCGAACAGGGCGTCGGTCATCGTAATCGTGCGCCGGCCGTCGGCAAGCATGCGCCCGACGGCCTCGAGGCCGTACTGCTGAATGCGAAAGGGGCGCCCGGCACAGTTCTCAATGATAAAATCCACGACCCCCGGTTCGTAGCGGTAAAAGCCTCGTACAGGCTCGGTCAGCAGCTCTAGCGCTTGGTCACGGGTGAAGGGCTCCAGTTCGATCTCGTTAAACAGATTGTACCAAGGGCTCTCGATGCGACCCCATTCTTTGCTGATACGGATCCCGGCGATGACCGCACCTAGCGTTGCCGCGAAATCACGCATGAAGATGCGCCGCAGCCGCTGCTGCATCAGGTGATCGTAGGCATTGAAAACGTCCATTTCGTCCATGAGCAGGATCAGACGCAGATGCTTGCCGGGATGACTTTCCTCGCCATAGTGTTGCAGCGCTTTGACTACGTCGCGCAAATCTCTGATGAACTCTCTGTCGGTGTACTGCTCGTGGCCGGGGCGATAGTAGAGAAGGTCCTGGAGGGCGTCTTTCGTCGCCTGCGTGAGCCCGGACAGGGTGGAGGCCGTGTGCAGGATCTCCTCCATCAGAAAATGGAAGAAGGTATCCTCCTCGGTTCCCTCCAGGTCCACGTACAACGGCACAAACCAGTATTCATCGTCTTCCAGTCCCCAGAGATGGTTGTTCAGCTGGTAGAGCAGCGTCGTCTTGCCGATGCGGCGTTCCCCGTGAATCATAATGCTGTTGTTGTGCAGTGTATCCACGATCTTTTGCAGCATATCCCTTCTGCCGAAGAACATGTCCTCGCGCCGTACCGGTTCGCCGCTGATAAAGGGATTGAAGGAGCGGACGACGGCATCCAGGGCCCGGCGGCGGGTCTGAATGACCTCGATGCCCATGTAGCCGAAGCCGATAAGCGCCAGCAAGCCGGTGACGACGAGCGTGATGAGATAGTCTGTACGAATCGACCCCAGAACGGGCAGCCGAATCTGCGCCGGCAGCGGCTCCGCCTCAAAGGATACGCTGCTTATCTCGGAATAGGTGAAGGCGAAGTCCCGCACCTGGAATTCGAGCGTGTACTTGCCCTTTTCGGTGAAGCCGGAAAACTCCAGGAAGGGTCTATCCAACTGCTGCCATTCGTCGAGTTGCCCGGGCGGATTGAGGCGATAGAGGACGACGAGATCGGATTGGGGCGTATAGAGATCGCCTGCCTCATAGCCGACGATAATGTCGCCATCCGATTCAACCTTCCAGTCGTCTGCGGATAGGAGTTCGGCCGCGCCGGAGATGTTCTCAATCCTGATCCAGGGAGGTATCGAGTCGGGGCGATGGAAGGTCAGCCCATCTCTGCTGCCGAACCAGTAGAGGCCGCCCGGTGTGCGAACAATTGAGGAGATGGAAGTGGCCGGCAGCACCGACTCGACGATGAGCGTCTCCCATGTGCGTCCGTCATAGCGGGTGACGCCGCCCTCGCTGCCAATCCACAGCGAGGCGTCGACCGGGTCGACGTACAGATCGTAAAACAGCTTGCTGGGAAGACGGGCGGAGGGCGTGCGATCCTGCCAGACCTGGCCGTCAAAATAGATCAGGCCGTGCTGATTGACGGCGGCCCACATGGCATCAGGCACTTTCGGGTCCGACGCTAAAGCGGCAACATTGTCCCCGAAGATCGACTGACCCAACTCCGAGCTGGCTTGATAACGCACCCAGCCACCGTCTGCCCCGCCTACGAATATGCCGCCGTTCTCCGTGGCCGCCCACAGGCGGTTGGCGGAGTCCAGCGCCAGGTCCTGAATTTCCTGTTGACTCAGAGCCTCTTCGATTGATAGTGCTCCGGTCGCAAAGTCGTAACGCGCCAGGCCGTTGTCGGTGCCGATCCAGAGTTGACCCGCCTGCGCCAGGACGGCAGTGACCAGTGCCGAAGGGAGAGTCTCCGTGGGAACTGGCTGTTCCCACAGTTCCCCGTCGGGTTCCAGCGACGCCAGGCCCCACCAGGTCCCCGCCCAGATGCGGCCATCCGCGTCAAGTGCGAGGTCGGTGACGAAAAGGCTGGGCAGACCGCTTTCCACGTCAAAAAAAGCCTCATCTGCCAAGCCGTTGCCGGCGGCTTTGCGGCGGATCCCCTCACCTCGTGTTCCGATCCAGAGGCGGCCCTGTTCGTCCGCGAGCATCGTCTGGATTTCGTTGGCAGGGCTCGAGGCCGGGGGATGGATCTCCCGCCCCCAGATTTCCTTGTCCGAGCGGAAAACGCCGGACACAGTTCCCAGCCAGAGAGAACCCGCCTGATCGACCGCGGCCGCATGGATGAAGGAAGTTTCGCCGCTATTGATGGACTGTGGGATCAGGTCGTATTGCGGCGTAGACGAGGTTGCCGTCCCGCCTTCAACGAGGCGGAAGAATCCGCCGCCTTCGGTACCGACCCAGACGGCGCCGGATCTGTCTCCGGCCAGTGTGGTGATGCGTACGCGTTCCCGGGCGTGCAGAGGGGCGGTCTCCACCTGCTCCCAGGCGCCGCTGGAGGGATTCCGCCAGGCAATGTTGCCGTCGGCCGCAACCCACACCGGCCCGGCGGCACCGGCCCATAGGGCGGTAACTTCCCGTGCTGGCAGTCCTTCTGCTTCGCCAATTGCGCTCCAGCGGCCTGCCTGCCTGAGCCATAGCCCGTCGGACGTGCCGACCCAGAGGTTGTCTCCGCCGTCCGAGCTGCCGATGACGTTGATGTATGTTTCGTCCAGCCCCGTCACGCGGGAAGGCGCTTCACCGTTCCAAAGGTAGAGGCCAGCCGTCGTACCGATCCATAGTTGGCCCCGCGTGTAGTGCAACGCCTGCACCGGCGAGCCCAACCGTGTCAGCAACTCCCAGGCGTCCCCATCCCAAACGAGAACAGCGCCGGTCGCCGTGCCTGCCCACAGTTCTGAGCTCGACGCTCCGATAGCCAGACTGTGGACGCCGCCCTGCAGATCGGCGCCCTCCGTCCACGAATACCAGGCGCCGTTGTAGCGGCTGATGCCGTGGTCGGTCCCGAACCAGACCTCCCCAACGCCGACCGCCACGGCCAGAACGTTGTTTGATGCCAGGCCGTCTTCCTGTGTGTAGTCGGACCAGGGAGGGATCAGCGTTCCGTGGGCGTAGATTTGGGCAGGCCAGAGAAGCAGGACGATGGCCGCTGCGGCCAGCGGAAGCGCCGCCCGCCTGTGTAATCTGTCTGTTTCTAATGGACGTTTGAACATTACTTTTCGCGCGCAAAACCAGTGGGTCGCGACCAGTGCCCGGCTATCCCAGTCGCTGCGAGGGTTATCTGGCGACCCATCACTGGTCACTGAACTTTCAGAATATAACGAATGAACATTCCTTGTCAACGCGCACGCTTTTCCGTCTGTTAGAAGTCGGAGAAGAAGCCATTCTACCTCAGTTTTCATCACGCTTCTGTAGTGACTACGAAACCTGCAATTATTTGCCAATTCCCTGCCGTTTTGTTGTATGATCAGTGCTGTTTGTGCTGAGCGATTCCGGGGAAGCCCGGCGCGGTATTGGAGACAAGGAAGCAATGAAACAGACCCGACTGTATGACCGACACGTGGAACTGGGCGGCCGCATGGTTCCCTTCGCCGACTACGAGCTGCCTGTTCAGTACACGGCCGGCCCCAACGCGGAGCATCGCAGCGTGCGTACAGCCGCCGGCGTGTTCGACATCGACCACATGGGCCAGTTTGCGCTGAGCGGTGAGGACGCACTGGCCTATCTTCAGTATGTGCAGGTCGCCGACGTCGCCTCTCTGGACGAATGGGAAGCTCGCTACAGCCTGCTCTGCTACGATGACGGCACCATCGTTGATGACATATTCATCTACCGTCTACCGGAAAAGTGGCTTATCGTCGTCAACGCGGCCAACCGGGAAAAGGATTTCACCTGGTTGCAGAGCTTCACCCACGGCTATCGCGTCGAACTGACCGACATTTCGGACGAAACCTATATGCTGGCCGTGCAGGGCCCCAAGGCCGCTGCGATCCTCGACAAGATGAGCGCCGCCGACCTGGCAGCCGCGCCGGCCCGCACGGCCCTGCAGGCTGAAGTGGGTGGCGTCGACATGCTCCTCGGCCGCACCGGCTACACGGGCGAGGACGGGTTCGAGCTCTACCTGCCTCCCGACAAGGCGGTATCTTTCTGGGATTCGCTGCTGGCGGAGGGGGCTCGCGACGGTCTGCTGCCGTGCGGCCTTGCGGCCCGCGACAGTCTGCGCTTCGAAGCCTGCATGTCACTTTACGGCCACGAAATCGATGCAAAGACCAACCCCTACGAAGCGCGGCTCGGCTGGGTCGTCGCCCTGCAGAAACCGTCATTCCTGGGGCGCAACGCGCTGCTGAAAGTGAAGTTGGAGGGAACGGAGCGTTTCCTGGTGGGCTTCGAAATGATAGAGAAGGCCGTTCCCAGGGAGGACCACGGGATCATCGGTCTGGAGGGGCAGGTGGTCGGCCACGTAACCACCGGCATGAAGAGCCCGACGCTGGACAAATTTGTCGGCCTGGGTTATTTGCCGCGCGGAATGACGCGCATCGGCTCGGAAATCCACATACTTATCCGCGGCAGGCCGCGCCGGGCGCGCATTTGCAAGCGACCGTTTTATAGGCGCGTTGATGACACTACGGGGAGTACTAGCGCAAGGAGAAGAAAAGGGCTTTTCCGTCCCTTCAACTCTGGATCTTGATCTTGGAAAGCTGCAGATCTGACGGGGAAACGCCAAAGTGCTGGAATCACGCAAATGGAGACACGGCGAGAGAGGGTAGCAAGGCGGTTGGAGCGCGAGGGTTGATTTATGTACAGGCACGGATAGAATCACGACATCTACCGGCATCATCGCATTAGAGGGATCAATATGCTGCCACGTCATCGAGAGCTCTCTCCTGGGGTGGCTCGATCGATTGCCAAAAAAGGCTGGTTGGGAGGACTGAATGAGATATCCAGCACTAATCGACGGTGAGCGCGGCGCGTAAGGTATCGTGTTCCCAGATATCGATGGCATCGCGGCTATGGGAGAGACCTTGGTTGAAGCAGTTCTGAACGGGGCCGCGGTACTACAGGACTATGCTATTGAAATGGAGCGAGATGGGCTGAAGCTGGCTCCGCCCAGCAGCTTGGAGGACACTGAGGTTCCTGAAGGCTGCGTCTTAACATCCATCGTATTCGTTCGCGCCGCACCAGACAAGCCGGGCGTGAGGCTGAATATCACGTTGGATGCTGGAATAGCCGAGTTTATCGCCTCGGAGTCCAAGCGACGCGGCATGTCGCGCAAAAACTTCCTGGAACGATTGGTGCGTCAGACGGCTCAGGTAGGAGGGTGACGATTTGACAAGCCGTCGAAAGACTGCTCAAGACACTGGACAAGGGACCCTGTGCGGTCATTCAGGTGCCACGGATGCGACGCAAGAGGCTGCAAGGGCAAGACCGAGGAGCAATTACGGGATGGCTATCAAGCATGCAGAACACGGAAAGGTTATTGACCTCAACACCTTTGGCGGCACGGCTTCGACCGCCGTCGTCAAGGAGAAAGAGTTCGAAGCGATTCGCGTCTACCTCGGACCGGGCAAGAAGATTCCTCCGCACAAAGTTGACGGACCAATCACGGTCCATTGCCTCAGCGGCAACTGCACATTCTTCGTCGAGGACGAGCCGCGGGCGCTGGCTCCAGGTTCCTGGCTCTTCTTGGAGGGCGGGACGATGCACGCGCTGGAAGCGGAGGAAGAGTGCGCGGTATTGGTGACTATTTTGTTTCCATTAGAGGGCTGACGGACAGCGAGAGTGGCGCGGGGTGCATTTGGGCGGGCACATATTCTTTTTTCGGTTGGTAGACCACGGTCAGGCTTAGACTACCTTGTGTCGAGTAGTCAAACTCGCTTTTTCTACCGCTTGTGCGACTTCAGCGAATGTCAGAGGTACTGACAGTCGCCTTAAAAGGTGATTATATTCATGATGGGGACCGATCCAGAACCACACAATATCGTTCTCCTCCAATAATCCGAGAGCGCGATAGTCCCGGCTCACGCGTACAGAATAAACCGGACGCTTCTGGCTCACGCGCTTGAATTCCAGGCTACGGTGACGAGGATTTGATTCGAAGAAAACGTAGGATTGACGAGCCTGCCGTTGCACCTCTTCCGGGAGGCGCCGGTACGCCCTCCAGAAGCTCGACAATGTAAACGATCGCACGTCTACATTTCTTCGATTCTTAGTGGTTTTGTCCGCCCCGCGCGGTGTGCTGCCAGGGCCTCATCGGCCATTTTCTCCAGCAGTTCCTCCGACTCGGGAAGGCTGAAAAGCGCGGCCCAGCGCGCCTCCGACTCCAGTTCGGCCAGGAGAAACCTAGCAAAGCTATCCTGTTCCTCTTGCGGCAAGGCCGCAGCTCTTTCAAAAGCCTGTTGAAGAAGCTGGGTCATCTCTCAAATGCCTCCACACTCAACGACATCTCAGTATGTCTCTTACTAATGACTTGAGATTGCGGGCATATTATACACGATGTCGCCAATTTGCGTGGATGGGGCTTGAGATGAGTTTGCCCGTGCAACGCCCTCCCTACCGGAGACCTCCAATTTGGCGGTCTGTCAGACAGAGATAGGCTTCACAACCCCAACTCCTGCGTCTTCCCACTCCGAATCGCCTCAAACGCCTTCAGCACCATCGCCGTCGCCCGCGTGCCGTCACGGGGACCGATAGGCGGCTCGGTATCGTCAAGCAGACACCTGGCCCAGGCTTCCAGTTCGCCACGCGTACCCTCCGGATCGGAGGGGGCCGGGGGCGGCAGCTCTTCCACTGACAACGAATCGATTTCGCAGCCGCCAAATGTGACCTTGTGGCAGCGGTCGTGAAGCGTAGCCGTGCGCTGGCCGTCGAGAACCTCGAAGAAGAACTTGGACGTATAGCGGGCATCTCCGCTGTCGCCGGCGATGATGGAGGCGATGCTGCCGTTCTCGAACTGCACCGAGACCGCGGCGTTGTCCACCAGCCCGATCCCGGGATGGGTCAGCGCCCCTCCGGCAGCACTGATGCGCACCGGCTCGGATTCATTGAGCCAGTAGACCAGGTCGAAGGCGTGACAGCCGTTTGAAAGTACGGGGCCGCCGCCGCGCTCGGGTGTAATCGCCCAGCCCTTCATGTTCGGGTGCAGGCTCTGGCCCACCGTAACCAGGGGCTTGGGGATGACCTCCTTCACCTTGGCGACCAGCGGGGCGAAGCGAAACTTAAAGCCCATCATCAGCTTGACGCCCGCCCTGGCCACCGCCTCTTCAATCTCCAGGCACTCCTCAATCGTGAGCGCCATCGGTTTCTCGAGAAAGATATGCTTGCCGGCTGCGGCCGCCTGGGTCGCGAAGGGCGTGTGTGAATCATGATGAGTGGCGATGAGCACGGCATCAATTTCATCGTCGTCCCACACGGCTTCGACGTCGGTGGTATGGTAGCGGCCGCCGAACTCATGGAAGGCGCCGGCGGCGGCCTCTTCGAGGGCATCGACATAGGCCTCAAAGTTCAAGGCCGGCACGTCGCGGGCGCGTCGCAGATGACTGCGCCCCATGCCTCCGCAGCCGATCAGCGCCATGTTGATCGAATCAGACATATTGCTTTCCTCCGAACTTCGTGGACGGCGAGAACGCCCCCTATCTTGCGGGCTTAAATGGACGAGCCTGCGTCTGCGCGACTGTCTTACTTGAGAAGAAAAGTTGAACCGGCAATGTAGCGGGTGCCGCCCATGCCATTGCCGTCGTCCATCGTAAAGTAGTAGGCGGTGAATATGCGGCCCGGCTCCACTTCAGTCGCAACCGGGTACCCCAAATCGGTGGTAGGGCAGTCGTCGCGCAGAATCTGCTCGTCGCTCCAGGTCTCGCCTTCATCCTCGCTCACGATGATGCCGATCCCTCGGGGAACCTTGCGGCGGCCGAATGACACGACAATGCGTCCGTCCGCCAGCTGCATCGGCCACGGCGAGCGATAGTGTTTGCCGATGCCTGACAAGGTGCTTCGCCGCTCCCGAGACCGCATCGCCCACGGAGAACGCCCCCAGCGCACAATCGGTTTTGGCTGGGACCAGGAGTAGCCGCCATCGTCGGAGTAGTTTATCTGGATGGCGTCGCGCAGCCCGTCGATGTTGAGCGTGTAACATTGCAGGCGGCCCGAGGGCAGAAGCAGCAGACCCGCGTATGTGGGCCGGCCGTCCCCGGTCGGATCGTCGCAGATGCGTGCGAGCGGCTCCCAGCTGAGGCCGTTGTCGTCGGTGCCATACAGGACCACTCCGCCGGTGGGCAGGCCGGCCGTCATCGCCGCGAGCTGCGTCCCGTCCTGCATCTGTACGAGCGGATGTCCGTCCTTGTGCACCATGTCGTGTCCGAGAGGCGGTTGGACAGGCGTCGGAACAGACTCCCACGTCCGGCCCCGGTCCGGCGAGCGCACGGCGAAACAGAGCAGGGCGGGCAGTTGGCCCTCGCCGGCATGGGTACGGCCGAACAGGATGGCCGTATCGGGAGCGGTCAGGTCGATCCATTGACGGGCGACCGCGGGGTCAGTTTCCACCTGTTGCAGAAAGGCGCGCCGCGCCTCGACCGGTGCACTCTCGTCGAAGATGACGACGTCATTAGAGCGGTCCCAGGTTGCGCCGCTGTCAATGCTGCGCGCCAGGATGAACTGCGCGCGGCCGTGGTACCCGGCCGGACCGTGCTGGACATCGCTGCGGTAGCGGTAGGCGCACGGCGCGCGGTTGTAGATGATAGCGATTTCACCTCCGCCGAAGTTGAAGATGCCGCCCTGGCGGGGGTGGCCGGCATAGCGGTCGCGCGCATAGTCGACCAGCGTGTGTTCGACTTCAGCCAGTGCAGGTGCCGGTATGTTTTGTGATGTCATGGTTTTGGCCACGCGCAGCGCAGACGTGCCTGTTTACTTCAGGCCGGTGAGAGCGATGCCCTGCACGAACTGCCGCTGAAATGCGATGAAGAGGAAGAGAATGGGAAGCACGGCCATCACCGACCCGGCCAACAGGACAGACTGGAACAGTTCAGCCATCGAGGTCAGCGAACCTGAGCCGTATGCGAGCGAATACATGCCGACCGAAATCGTGTAGAGCCGCTCAGAGCTGGACATCACCAGAGGCCAGACGAAAGCGTTCCAACTGCCCTGGAATTGGAAGAGGGCCACGACGGTCACGACCGGGCCTGACAGCGGCATGATCACCCGCAACCAGATCATCGGCTCGCTGCAGCCGTCGATGCGGGCGGCGTCCTCCAGGTCCTTTGGCAGTGTACGGAAAAACTGGCGGAAGAGAAAGATGGAGCTGGCGCTGACCACGTTGGGCAGGATCAGGCCGGCGTAGCTGTTGTAGAGTCCGTGCCCGCCCGCGCCGAAAATGTCGTTGCCTCCAAGCAGCGGCAGCCGCAGCATGAGGATAAAGAGCGGCAGAAATGTGACGGAACCTGGAATCATCATCGTGGCCAGCACGAGCCCGAACAGGAAATCGCGCGCGGGAAAGCGCAGGCGGCCAAAGACGTAGCCGGCCAGTGACGAAGTGGTTGTCGCCAGCACCGTAACCGCGACTGCATAAATGGTCGTTGTTCGGATGTATTTGCTGATGCTGGCCATCTTCCAAGCGACGACATAGGGCTCAAGGCTCCAGTTCATGGGGTTGAACATGTCCCAGGTGAAGCCAATCCGTATGACCATACCGGCCGTTCCCAAAGAGCTGACCGCCATCCAGAGAAAAGGCAGCGCCGCGATGATAAGGCCGATTACGATGCCGATGACTAGAAGAGTTTGATAGAGCAACTCCTCCCGCGGCGGAAGACGCAATCTCCGAGTCTGTGCCATGTGATACGCAATCCTCGTTGCCACCGGTCAGACGGGTGGCTGGCTACCCATGTTCAGTATTCGAGCGATGACGAAAAGAATTTCCAGTTGAAAAAGGTAAGAACGGCGATGGCGATGAACAACACGACCGCCATAGCCGAGGCGTAGCCCATCTGGTTGAACTTGAATGCGTTCAGATAGATCTGGTGAACGATTGTGGTTGTGCGAAATGCAGGCCCGCCCTCGGTCATGATCATCACCAGGTCGAAAACCTGAAGCGAATCGATCATGCCGATAATGAAAAGGTAGAAAGTGACTGGCCGCAACAACGGCCAGGTGATGTAGCGGAGCAGTTGAAAGCGCCCGCAGCCATCCACTTTGGCAGCGTCGTAGTAGGTCTCCGGGATCCCTTGCAGTCCGGCCAGGTAGATAAGCATCGTGCCGCCGAACGCTTTCCACACCGCCACCCCTATCACGGCTGGCATAGCGGTGAACGGACTGTTGAGCCAGTCTTTGGGCGTAACGCCGAAGAGCTTGAGTGCCAGACTGACCAGCCCCACCTGCGGCTGAAAGAGCCACATCCAGGCGATACCCATCGCGATCGTTGAGGTCAGGACCGGCAGGTAGTAGGCGCCGCGCAGGAAGGAGATGCCGCGAAACCTGCGATTCAGCAGCATGGCGGCGGAAAAGCCGACTGCCATGGAGAGCGGGACGAAACCGACCGTGAACTGCAGTGTATTTCTGATCGTGGTTCGGAACAGGTCGTTGCGGAACGCCTCTCCGTAATTGTCCGTACCGATCCAGCGCATCGTGGCACTGAAGGCGTCAAACTGGGTGAAACTGAGTCCAATCGCCCCCAGGACCGGCAGGACTGTAAAGATCAGGAGAGGAAGGACAGCCGGCAAGATCAGGGTATAGGCCCACTTGACCTCGCTGCGGCGCAACTCGGCGCGAAACTCCTGAAATCGGCTTGTTGTGCCAACTGCCACAGGCGACCTCCTGACTCCAGTGGATAGTGGTGAGTGAATAGCGGACAGTAACAGCTCAATCCACTATTCACTCACCTCATTCCTTCTTAGTCTACGTCTTCAACCTATGCGCCCGTACTCAGGATCCGGTTCGTGATCCCGTCCGCCTTGCTCGCCATGCTGTCCAGAGCGTCCTGGTCCTCACGCAGGCCGAAGAGCGCCATTTCGGTGAAGGGGCTCCAGATATTGATCGCCATCTCGCGATAGCCGACGTGGTCGTAGCCGACGTCGCGTCCCGAGCCGGCGTATTCGAGGAAAGCCGTATCGCGGATCAACGGCTCGTCCTGCAGCCAGGCCAGGTTTTCGTTCATCGACCTGAAGGCCGTGAGGAAGAACTGCGGGAATTTGCCTTCGTCGTCGATAGCGTTGTGCAGAGCTTCCTGACTGGAGGGGCGGGAGTAGACTTCCAGCAGCCCCAGCGCGGCTTCCTGCACTTCACTCTCGGAGTAGACGGAAATAATGTGGTTGGCATTGGCCAGCCCGAGGCGCTCACCGCCGGAATTACGGGCGATCGGCGCGCCGATTCCCATGAGGTCGGCATTTTCGGGCTTGCGCAGCCGCATGTTCGGCACCCACCACGGTCCCTGTATCTCCATCGCGGTGTAGCCTTCAACCGTCGCCCATGTGCCGGGCGGCAGGGTAAGGCCTTCCAGCGGGTTGATCCCGTGGACGCGCTTCAGATCCAGGTTCCAGGTAAAGGCCTCGGCAAACTCGGGCGCGTTGACCGTGCACTTGCCGGTCAGCGGATCGCTCTGGTCGAATTCGCCGCCGCCGTTCTGGTAGGCGTTGACCGTCATCTGCTCCCAGTCCCACGTCTTGCCCATGCGCATGCCGGCGCGCGTGATGTTGCCGTCGCCGTCGCGCTGCGTCAGCTTAATCTGGGCGTCCAGCAGGTCATCCCAGTTGTCCGGGAAGTTGTCCGCATCGAGACCGGCTTCGTCGAAGAAGTCTTTGCGGTAGATGTACATTTTCGTGCCGCACAGGGCCGGGTAGCCGATCAGGTCGCCGCCGACGGTGCAGAGATTACGGAAGCCGTCGATCATGTCGTCCCACTGGCCCCATTCCTTGACATAGTCCTGGAGCGGAAGCGTGTAACCGGCATGGGCCAGGCTGCCGCGGCCGGCGAAGTTGGCAAACAGGTCGGCAGGCTCGCCGGCCATCCGGGAAGTGATCATTTTCGGCACCAACTCAGTGTTGGTGACAAAAGTGAACTCGACGTCCCAGCCTGGATTCTCCTGCTCAAAGACGGAGAAAACCTCCTTGATCAGGGTGGCGCCAAGAGGATGCTCGGCGTTGTAGTTGTCCCACCAGCGAATCGTCTTGCGCATCGAACCCATCGCCGGTTCAGCGTCGCCGCCAGCTGGCGCAGCAGCCGGAGGCGCAACACAGGCCGCCATCAGCGTTGCGCCGGCAGCCGCGCCGGTCAACTTGAGCATATCGCGTCGCGAATACTTTTTCGACATCATAGTGATTTGAGTCTCCTTTAGATTAGGGAAAGTACGGGAAGGTTTATGGTTTCATCGGGCTGCCCTGCCGACAACTGTCGCAACGTGGTTGCGAAGACGGAGCAGATCGACATGCACCTTGTTTACCAGGCGCCACGATTCAGTTCATTGCGCGGGCCACCACCCCCTTATTCAGGACATCGGTGTCACATGTGGTGCGCTCAGTGCGCATGGAATTCGAAATGGAGAAAAAAGGTACTTCCCGCTGGTTTTTATAGACCGAGAATATGCCATTGGGAGATGCGGGCCGTTTCCAGTCCACTGCACGCAGTATGCTCTATTTTCTTGCTCATGTCAAGAGAAGTGAGACGAGGGGTGCATCCCAGATTTTGGGGTGGGAACAGTCTGGCAGGGAATCAGTGCCAGCGGTGGCTGAAACTGCTTACCGTCTTTAGGCGAGAGGCAGTGCAGGCGCCAGGCCTGGCCGTACGGTGGAGTCCGTCAGTTGGGGCGGGTG
>JAPOVP010000039.1 GCA_026708085.1 Caldilineaceae bacterium | reverse complement strand
CGATGGCGACATGAGCGACGGCTCAGGATTCGGCCACCGCATCCGGCCCGAGACGGTCGATGAGAGTGCGGCCGTCACCGCCCCGCTGGAGGCCGGCGGCGCCGTCTTCTTCCATGACCTGACCATGCACGCCAGCCACCCGAACACAGAGCGTCGCGAACGCTGGACCTGGGTCCCCACTTATCGCGATGCGCAGGCCGACGATCCGCCCTATTCCTTTGAAGTCGCCAACGTCGTAGTTCGTGGAGTCGGTCGCGAGTAGGGGCAGCCCAAGCCCGACTTACCATCGAATTTGAGTTAACGAAAACAATCTGTCATTCCCCGAACAGTGCCATAGACTACGGGTAGTAACGGCCAAGGACCACTGCCAAAGGAGAGAATGATGGCTACTTCCGAAAGAAAGTTGACTCGCCGCACGTTTCTCAAGGCGACAGGCTTCAGTGCAGCGGCAGCGGCACTTTCCGCTTGTGTTGTCGCCGCCCCTACTGCCGGAGACGAGGCGGCCCCGGCCGCTGAGCAGATCGAACTCGACTACTGGTACATCTGGGGCGGTCGAGGCGGAGAAGGGCAGGTTGCCGGCTGCGATCTGTTCACCGAACACAACCCCAACATCACCATGCACCCGCTCACAGCGGGCGGTGTCATTGTCGACAAAACACTGGCCGCATTTGCCGCCGGCGACCCGCCCGACCTGGTCGACCTGATCCTTTGTGCACCTCTAGCCGGACGCGGGGCCTTGATTGCCGTAGACGACTACATCGAAAGCAGCACCGTAGTCGATCTCGAAAACTACCAGGCCGCCCACTTGGAAGCAGTCAACTGGGCTGGAGAACGTTGGGGACTGCCAGCCAATGAGGGGCTGGGATGGCTTGGCCTGGCCCGGAACCGCAACCTGGTGCAAGCGGCCGGTCTCGACGAGGACGCCCTCCCCAGTGACTTCGAAGAGCTTCACGCTTGGGCCGCAGCCCTCGAAGATATCGATGACGATGGCAATGTCCAGACCCTCGGCATGGACATCAGAGGCATCCTCACCTACCCCGACTGCTGGAGCGTCGTCATGGGCAAACGTTACTTCGACGGCGATACGTTCGAATACAACTTCGACAGCGAAGAATTCGCAGAGGCTCTGCAGATCGCGAAATCCTTCTACGACAGGGTAGGAGCCGAAAAAATTGCCGAGTTTAAAGCGGCGCAAGAAGGTCAACCGATTCCCAGCCCAGCAGCGGCAGGGAAGGTCGGCCTGTTTGCAGGCGGTTCATGGACGCCTGGCTCGCTGGCGCTCAACGCCGCCGAGGGTCTTGAATTTGGATTTTCTTTCGTCCCTGATGGTGCAGGCGAGGGCAAGATGCCCTTCTTCGCCGGCACCCACACGGCCATGATCCTGAATGGGTCAGACAATCCGGACGCCGCCTGGCAGTTCCTGGAATTCACCTCTACCGACGAGTACAACCGGCGCGTCTACGACGTTTCCGGATTTATTATGGGGACTAAGAGCTTTATCGATTCTCTGGACATGAGTACGCTCTATCCTGGGCTTGACTTCTACACGAGTGGGCTCTCAGAAGGCACCCGCGTGTGGGGCATCGCCCCGGATCCGAACTGGTACCTGGCCTGGGCCGATTTCCTGTCCCTTGAGGAAGAGGTAGGCTTCGGCAAGACCGACCCGGGCGAAGGCCTGCAGATCCTCCAGGAAAAACTGACCACCGAACTCGCAAAGGTGTTGGACGCCTGACAGGGAAGAACCCAGTCAGCTTGAGAGGGGGTAGACGAGTGGCGCCGGGAACGAAGCGATTCCTGACGATGTTGGCCTTCATATCGCCTTGGATAATCGGGTTCCTGGCCTTCTTCGTCTATCCCCTGCTCCTGTCTCTCTATTACAGCTTCACCGAATACAATCTCCTGCAGCCGCCGAAGTGGGTCGGTTTGCAGAACTATTCCAACCTCACTGAAGACACGCACTACCAGAACGCGGTGGGGAACACCGTCTACTTCGTGGCCTTTTCCGTCCCCCTGGGCGTGCTTACCGCTTTCATCATCGCCTTTCTGCTCAATCAGCAGCTGCGGTTACGCGTCCTGCTGCGCATGATCTTCTACATCCCCATCGTCGTACCGATCAGCGCCACCGCGATTCTGTGGATGTGGATTTTTAACTCCAACTGGGGCCTGCTCAACAACCTACTCGCCCTGATCGGAATCCAGGGCCCCTCGTGGCTGGGCAGCCCATCCTGGTCAAAACCTTCCCTGATCATCATGCAGCTTTGGCTGGTCGGAGGGTCGGTACTCATCTTTCTGGCAGCCCTCCAGGACGTGCCGCGCGCGCTCTATGACGCCGCCATGGTGGACGGCGCCAACGCCATTCGCCGCGTCTGGCATGTCACCATCCCCATGGTGACGCCCGCCATCCTCTTCAGCCTACTGACCGGTATGATCGCCGCTTTCCAGACCTTCGCCAACGCCTGGATCATGACCGACGGCGGACCGATACGCTCAACCGAATTCTACGTTCTCTATCTTTACGACAATGGCTTTCGCTTCTTCCGCATGGGCTACGCTTCGGCCATGGCCTGGATTCTATTCGGCGTCGTGGTTGTCGTTACCATGATCCTGTTTCGGACCTCAGCGCGCTGGGTATACTATGGCGGTGAAGGATAGAAGAATCAAGAGTGAGAGATACCATCGCGGAGTCACAGTGACAAACTCAGAGGGGCAAATCGCCGGCCTGCCTGCACAGAGCAGGACTCTTCACCTCAGCGGGCGCGCATTGGGCAAATCAATCTTCTATCTCGGAGGCCTGATCGCGGCCGCCGCCTTTGCGCTGCCTTTTTTCTGGATGGTCTCCACCTCCCTCAAAAGTCCCCCAGACGTGTTCATTTCGCCGCCCAAATGGGTCCCCTGGCCTCTCCAATGGCAGACTTATCCCGAGGCGTGGACCTTCATCCCATTTCTCAGCTATACGATCAATACGCTGCAGATCGCCATACCTTCCATCATAGGAATCCTTTTCTCCTGCACGCTGACCGCCTACGGCTTTGCCCGCATTCGCGCCTGGGGCCGGGACGTTCTGTTCTTCATCTGCCTCTCGACAATGATGATCCCTTGGGCCGTTACCATGGTCCCTCTCTTCATCATCTTTAAGAACCTGGGCTGGACAGGCACCTACCTGCCGCTCATCGTACCCAGTTTCCTCGGCAGCGCCTTCTACATATTCCTTCTCAGACAGTTTTTCCTGACGATCCCTATGGAACTGTCCGACGCGTCGCGGGTCGACGGCTGCTCCGAACTGGGCATATTCGCTCGCATAATCCTTCCCCTCTCGAAACCGGTTCTGGCAACCGTGACCCTGTTCGAGTTCAACCGCGTCTGGAGCGACTACCTGGCCCCCCTCATTTTCCTCACCCGCCAGGAACATTTCACCATCGCTCTGGGCCTGACCTACTTCCTCGATCGTG
>JAPOVP010000023.1 GCA_026708085.1 Caldilineaceae bacterium | reverse complement strand
AGATATCCAGGTCCTCCTCCGGCAGCGGCTGCGGCGCCGGCAGCGAGCGGTATTCATCACCATCCGCCACGTCAGCCAGATTGACCGCCGCCTCGATCGTCTTCCCGACGCTGCTCTCCCCGAAGTCCGACGTATAGGCATAGCCCATCTTGCCGTCTCGGATCACCCGCACGCCCAGCCCCTTCGAGCCTGCCTGCGAAAGTTTCTCCACCTCGCCCCGGTCCACGTTGACCGACGTATTCTGCCCCACACTGATATAGGCTTCCGCCTCCACACCCCGCTCAACCGCCCGCGCAACCACGTCCTTAGCAAACTCAAGATAGTCCACGTCTATGCTCCCACTCCCGCCCCCAAAGGGCGCAGCCTGCTCTAATGTCTCAAGACTCTCCCAACTGACCACTGACCACTGACTACTGACTACTGCCCCTTCACTCCGTTCCCCCAACCGTCAGCTTCGGCACGCGCACCGTCGGCTGGCCGACGCTCACCCGCGCCCACTGCCCTTTGCCGCACATGCCCCGCCCCGGATCCAGCGCCATGTCCGTCCCGATCATATCCATCAGCCGCAGCGTCTCCGGACCGTTGCCCACCAGCGTCGCGCCGCGCACCGGCGCTGTCAGCTTGCCATCCTCGATCAACCATCCCTCAGTGACGGTGAACACGTAATCCCCGCGTCCGATCTCCACCTGTCCGCCGCCCAACCTCTTGGCATACAGCCCCTTCTTCACCGACCCAATGATCTCCTCCGGGTCGTGCGGGCCCGCGTCGATATAAGTATTCGTCATGCGCGGCATCGGCATGTCTCGGAAAGTCTGACGCCGCCCGTTGCCCGTCGACGCCCGACCCGCCCGCCGCGCCTCCGTTAAATCCCACATATACTCCTTCAGAATGCCGTTCTCGATCAACACAGTCCGGTTCGTCGGCGCGCCCTCATCGTCAAAGCGCATCGTCCCCCGCCGTCCCGGGATCGTGCCGTCGTCGTAAGCGGTCAGAAAATCCGGCCCCACCTTCTCGCCCACCAGCCCTGTGTAGGCCGAGGCGCCTTTCGTGATAAAGTCCGCCTCCATACAGTGGCCGCAGGCCTCGTGGAAAAGGACGCCCCCCCAGCCATTGTTGATCACGACAGGCATCTCGCCTGCCGGCGCCGGCCTCGCATCCAACATCAGCAGCGCCGTGTCAGCCGCCTCCGGCATCATCGCCACCGGATCGCGATCGTCGAAGAACTCCAATCCCACCTGCCCTCCGACCCCCGTGGCGCTCGACTGGCGCACATCCCCCTTCTGCGCCGCCACCTGCCCCTGAAATTCGATAAAGGCGCGGTCGTCCTCCGCCCAAACTCCCTCGGAGTTATAGACCCAGACCCGCCGCCGCGTCTCCGTATAGCCGCACTGCACGCTGACAATATGCGGGCTGTGCTGCCGCGTGACCTCGTCCATCTCTCGCAAAATGCCGGCCTTCTCCTGCGTCGACATCTCCTCAAACGGGCGCTCGATCCGGGACACGACAGGGCTCTCCCGCTTCGTCAGATCCGCGCACACCTGCGCATTATTTGCGTTCTCCGCCGCGGCCGCCGCAACCCCGGCCGCCTCAATCAGCGACTCCTCCGTCAGATCATCGGTGTAAGCGTAGGCCGCATTGTTCCCATAAAAGACCCGCACGCCCCCTCCAATGTCATTGCCCTGCGTCGCCTTTTCCAGCCGCCCCTCGTCCAGCGTCAGCGAAAGACTCTCCTTGTTCTCCAGATACACTTCTGCCAGGTCGGCGCCCTTCGTGAGCCCGGCATCCAACACCCGTCGGATCGATTCAGTCGGAAGCATAGGTTCTCCTGTCTCTATTCTCTCATCGTTCCTGCAAACTACTGTCGGTCCCACCCCAGGTCCGTCCGTCAGGCCGGCACCTATCCAATGGCATCCAACCGCTGCACGTCCTCCTCATCCAGCGCCAGCGTCAACGCCTCCATGTTCTGCCGCAAATGGTCCCGATTCGTCGACATCGGAATCGTCACCACCTGCGGCTGCCGCGTCAGCCAGCGAATCGCAACCTGCGCCGCCGTGGCGCCGTGCTTGCGCGCCACCGCCTGCACCGTCTCGTTCTGCATCACCCCGTCCTTCAACGGACAGTAAGCCGTGAGCACGACATTGTTCTCTTGGCAGTAGCGCAGCAGCCCGTTCTCCTCCGGCTCCCGCGTGTACAGATTGTAGCGCACCTGGTTCGTCACCACCGGCGTCTCGCACAGCTCCTCCGCCTCGCGAAACAGCGCCACGTCGAAATTACTCACGCCGACCCGCTTCACCCGGCCCTCCGCAACGACGCGATTCAGTGCTCGGAACGACTCCTCCAGCGGTACATTCGGGTTGGGCCAGTGGATGAGGTACATGTCGGCATACTCCGCCTGCAACCGCTCCAGGCTCCCGTCCAGCGCCCGCAACAGATCATCGTAACGCACGTTGTCGGCCAGTACCTTGGTCGTCAGGAATATATCCTCACGCGCGAAATCCTGCATCGCCCGCCCCACCAACTCCTCGCAATGACCGACACCGTACATCTCCGCCGTGTCAATATGCGTATACCCCATCTCGATCGAATCACGGATGATGGCGGTCATCTCGTCATCCCGCGAATAGTCGCGGCTGCGCCCGCCCCCCATCTGCCACGTACCTAAACCCAGTACCGGGAGACGCCCACCGTCGTTAAGTTTCAGAGTTTCCATTACCCATCTTTCTCCTTGCACCAGGCGTTTAGCCGTTCCCCAATAAGCATTGCGTTCTTCGAAACTGCCGCGCCTGAATAGCTTTTGTGCCTCCAATGCAAAGTATACGCCACAGAGTAGGATTCCAGAATTTGTCGACCTTCCTTACGCACAGGATGGCAGCACCTTCCTTGCCAAATCAGAGGGTCCCTCCCACCGGCATTGGACCACACACAATGCGTTACGAATTACCCGGTCCCCACTTCCTTGAAATGTCAGGAAACCGTCAGAAAGTTCTGTTTGTTCGGTATTGACTGAACAAACAGAACATGCTACTCTTTCCATGTTCACTCTTCTGTCTGACGCTCGAAACGTTATGCGGCCAAAACCGCCCGCCGCCACTAGCGTCCCGATGTAAGGAGCAACAGCATGGCACATCCCGCAATTTCGGTGAAAGACCTGACCTTCAGCTACGGCGACATCCTCGCCGTCGACGACATCTCCTTCGATGTCGCCGAAGGCGAAGTCATCGGCTTCCTCGGCCCCAACGGCGCCGGCAAATCCACCGTCGTCAAGATGCTGACCGGTCAGCTTACGCCCCAGAACGGCTCAGCCACCCTCCTCGGCATGGATATCGTCAAAGACCGCAAGCAGGTCCAGCAGGAGATCGGCATCTCTTTCGAATTCACCAATCTGTACGAGCAGATGAGCGCCGTCGAAAATCTCGATCTCTTCGCCAAACTCTACAAAGTACCTGATTTCGACGCCGTAGACCTGCTTCAGAAGGTCGGTCTCGGCGGCCGCGACAAGGAACACGTCGCCAACTACTCCAAAGGCATGAAGCAACGTCTCATGATGGCGCGCGCCCTGGTCAGCGATCCCAAAATGCTCTTCCTCGACGAACCGACCGACGGCCTCGATCCCGTCTCCACCGAAACGATCCACACCTTGATCCGCGCCGCTACCCAGACGGGAACAACCGTCTTTCTGACCACGCACGATATGGTTGAAGCCGACAAGCTGTCTGACCGCGTCGCCTTCCTCAACCAGGGCAAAATCGTCGCCCTCGACACGCCGGCCCGCCTCAAACAGCGCTTCGGCATGCGCGCCCTCAAAGTGGAGGTCGAGCTGCCCAACGGCGACATCGAAGTGCGCGAGGTGACGCTCGATGAAGACCAGACCCCGCAGACAGTCTTCGACCTATTCAAGAATGAGCGCATCCTCACCGTCCACAGCGAGGAAGCAACGCTGGAAGATATCTTCTTCGATATCACCGGCAGGGGGTTACAAGGATGATCGGCATTCTCGTCGTCAATGACATCAAACTCTTCTTCCGCCACCGCTTCTTCGCCATTGTCACCGCAATAGGCGTGGTCTTCTACCTTGTCATCTACTTCCTGCTCCCCAACCAGGTCGACCAAAGCCTCGGCATGGCCTTCTTCATCGAGGATCGGGAGATTCCCCTCTACCAGCGCCTCGTAGATGAATCTGGCGACTATACTATCTTCGACTCCGAGGCCGAGATGCTGACCGCGCTGGAAGAGACCGGTGACTTCTTCGTCGGCCTGTCGCTTCCCGCCGACCTGACCGCGGCCGCCGCCAGAGGGGAGACGGTGGAGTTGAACGCTTACTACGCCCCCGGCGTCCCTGCAGAAGCAAAGCAGATTTTCCATGATGTGCTGGTGCTAATCGCCAATACCGTGAATCCGGAGACGCTGGCTGACTTAGCCCGTTTCAACGACACCCAGGTCGTGCTCGGCAATGACATGACCGGCGCGCCTCTCTCGATGCGCGATCGGTTGGCGCCCCTTCTACTGATGATGATTGTCGTGATAGAGGTCTTTGGGCTGGCGACTCTCCTCAACCGCGACGTCGACAATGGCACCGCACGCGCCCTCGTCACAGGCCCCCTGCGCTTGCATCAATTCTTTGTCGGCAAGGCCCTGATGGGGATGGCCTTGGCTTTCGGCCAGGTACTGATCCTCAGTGCCGTGATGGGTATTTTGGGCACGGCGCCGCTCCTCCTCCTGGCAACGCTGCTGCTGGGCAGTTTCCTGATGGTCGGCCTCGGTTTCTTTATCGCCGCAATCTCGAAGGACAATACGTCCGTGATGGGGTGGGCGATTGTGTTTATCATCCCTATGGTGTTCCCCGGCTTTTCGATTCTCCTGCCCGGCCTCGCTACCGGCTGGATGGAGTTCATCCCTTCCTTTTACTTCGTGGACTCCCTGCACCGCATCATCAACTTCGGCGCCGGCTGGGCAGACGTGGCCGGCAACCTGACACTTCTGCTCCTGATCGGCGCAGGTTCGATGGCGGTCGGAACCGCCGCCATAATGAGGAAATTCTGATGGATATCCAGCGAATTGCAATTCTGATGGGCAAAGACGCACGCCTCGGCGCAACCAACTTCATGGTCCTCTATGTGCTCGTTATGCCGGTCGTCCTCAGCCTGCTCATCGCGCTTGTATTCGGCGACCTCCTCGCGCAGACACCGCGCCTGGGCATCTACGACGCCGGCGACAGTGAACAGTTCACCAGTCCGCTGCGCGACCATCCCAGCATCAACACCACCATGTACGATTCCGAAGTGGCGCTCCAAAGCGCTGTCGAACGCGGTAGCGAAGAGATCGGCCTCAGCCTGCCCGCCGGCTTCGTCGCGTCCCTCGAAGACGACAGCGCAGAGGTCGACTTTACCGTCTACCGCTGGGGGGAGGCAGGAGTGCGCAATCTCCTGCTCCTGGAATCTGCCATCGCACGCGCCATGACCGCCGGAATCGGCAGCAGCATCGAACAGCTTCCCGTCACCGTCAATGCGGAGCAGATAGGCAGCGCCAATACACAGACCTGGTCGCAGCGTCTGTTACCCCTGCTCCTGATCATGTCAATCGTCCTCGGTGGACTCTTTTTCCCGGCCGCATCGCTGCTCGATGAGAAAAGGGATCGCACCCTGGTCGCCCTGACCTCTACGCCCACTTCGCTGCTCGATGTCTACCTGTCCAAGACGCTGATGGGCTTCATCCTCAGCGGGATCATGGGCTCGGTCATTCTGTTGATCAACGGCGCCTTCGTCGGCCAGGTCGCCCTCCTTCTGCTCGTGATCGCCCTCGGTGGCCTGATGTCCTCCTCCTTCGGCATCATCCTCGGCTCCGTCTCCAAGGACATGGATACCTTCATGGGAATCGTTAAGGGCGCAGGTATTCTGCTCTACGCTCCCGGTATCCTCAAGATTTTCCCGCAGGTGCCCGAGTGGATCGGCCGCATCTTTCCCACCTACTACCTCATGAACCCCCTGCTCGAAGTGACCCAAAACGGCGCCGGCATTGCCGACATCCTGATCGACATCGTCGTGATGGCCGTTCTCGTCGCCGTTCTCCTCGTCCTCCTCAACAGCGTAATCGGCCGCCAGCAGCAAAAACTGGCCCTCGAAACATGAGCGCCGCCGACCACAAACCGCTGACCGCTGCAGTTGCGCTGCCAAAAAACGACTTGCACGAATATGTAGAGAGTTTCGGTCTCTTCTGGGAAGAGGCCGGCCTGCCCCGCATGACCGGCAGAATCCTGAGCTGGCTCCTCATCTGCGACCCGCCCCACCAGACCATGCACGATCTCACCGACGCCCTTCAGGCCAGCAAATCCTCCATCAGCACCGGCACCCGCATGCTAATCCGCATGGGCATCATCGAGCGCCTCAGCCTGCCCGGCCACCGCCGCGACTTCTACCGCATCGTGCCCGACTTCTGGTCCCGCGTGCTCGAAGAGAAAGCCCAGCAGTTTACCGAGTTCCGCCGCCTTGCCGAAAAAGGCCTCCTGCTTCTCGACGGAGCCTCCCCCGCCCGCCGCCAGCGTCTGCAAGAAATGCGGGACCTCTACGCCTTCATGGAAAGGGAGTACCCCCTGGTATTGGAACACTGGCGGGCGTACAGATCGGCCCAACTTCACCCCGCACCCAACAACACCATAGAAGAGCCCCAAAACGCCCATTCCCCACCCAAACGGCCCGGTCAAGGAGCGAATTGATGCTCTCCGTAGAAAACCTCTCTTACACCTATCCAGGCGGTGCCGAAGCCGTCCGCGGCATCGACTTCTCCATCCAAGAGGGCGAAATCTTCGGATTCCTCGGGCCCAGCGGCGCCGGCAAAAGCACCACCCAAAAAGTGCTGATCCGCCTCCTGCGCGGCTTCCAGGGCAGCATAACCGTCCTCGGCAAACCGCTCAACCAATGGGACGACAGCTACTACGAGCAGGTAGGCGTCGCCTTCGAGCTGCCCAACCACTACCAGAAGCTGACCGCCAGCGAAAACCTCTCCCTCTTCCGCTCTCTCTACAGCGGTGACACCCTCGAGCCGGCGCAACTGCTCGAAATGGTCGGGCTCTCCGAAGACGCAGATACCCGCCTCAGCCAGTTCTCCAAGGGCATGCAGATGCGCCTCAACTTCGTGCGCTCTCTGATTCACAAGCCCGACCTCCTCTTCCTCGACGAGCCCACCACCGGCCTCGACCCCGTCAACGGTCAGAAGATCAAGGACATCCTCCGCCAGCAGAAGGAAGAAGGCCGCACCATCTTCCTCACAACCCACGACATGACCGTCGCCGACCAGATCTGCGACCGCGTCGCCTTCATCGTCGACGGCGAAATCACCCTCATCGACTCCCCCCGCAACCTGCGCCTCCAACATGGCCGGCGTCGCGTCACAGTCGAATACCACCACGACGGGACCTCCGCCCCCACCCAGCAAGCCGATTTCCCCCTGGACGGCCTCGGCGATAGCGACGAGTTCCTCAAAATCCTGCGCACCAACCGCATCGAAACCATCCACACCCAAGAGGCCACCCTCGAGGACATCTTCATCCAGACGACCGGAAGGTCCCTGACGTGAACCGGCTTCTCATGCTCCTGCGCTGGGAAACCACGGTCCAGTTCCGGCAAGGGATCTTCTACGCCGCCGCCTTTGTCGCCGCCGTCTGGGTCCTCATGCTCTATTGGATCCCCGAAGCCGGCATAAAACCGGTACTCGTTTCAATTCTCTTTATCGATCTCGGCGTCTTCGGCTTCTTCTTCATGCCCGGTCTCTACTTCCTGGAGAAAAACGAACGCGTTCTCGAAGGGCTGGTCGTCACGCCCCTCCGCTCCTGGGAATACCTGATCGCCAAAGCCGTCGTCCTCTCCGTCGCCGCCTTCGCCGTCGGTGTCGCCGTGACCCTGCTCGTCTACGGCGCCGCCCTCAACTGGCTCTGGTTTGTAATCGCCATGCTGGCCATGTCCTATCCTCTCTCCCTGCTGGGCTTCGTCATCGCCGCCCGCTACAACGGCATCAACGAATACTTGGTACCTGGCGCCTTCTTTCTCGCCATCATGCAGATCCCCCTGCTCACCTTCTTCGACATCGTACCCGGCCCTCTTCTCTATCTTCTGCCCAGCGGCCCCGGCATGATTCTGCTGACCGCGTCCTTCGGCGACGCCCCGCTCTGGCAGCTTATCTTCGCGCTGCTCTACGCCGCGCTGCTCTGCGTCGCCGGCACCCGCTGGGCACAGAAAGCCCTGCAACAGGTAGTCGCCCGTCAGGTCGGCTCATAAATTCTGGAGTTTATGGGATTGGTTGACATGTACTTCGAAGACAAACCGGGGAGGTAAGGATGGGGGCACTATTCACACTGGGACGCAGCGATTTCCTGAACTTCCGCCGCGATTCGATGCTGCAGTTTCTGATGGTCTATCCTTTCATTCTTGGCGGCATCCTTCGCTGGCTTCTACCCTGGGTTCATACCGGTCTGATGGAAAACATCGGCTTCGATCTCAGCCAATATTACCTCCTCATCGTCAGCTTTTTCGGCCTGCTCGTCATCCCCCAACTCGTAGGCCTTCTCGTCGGCACCCTCCTCCTCGACGAAAAAGACCAGGACACCCTCACCGCCCTCATGGTGACGCCCATGCCGGTCCGCACCTACGCCCTCTACCGTGCCCTGACCCCTGCCCTCATCTCAGTAATGGGGATACTCCTCGTCGTTCCCTTCATCAACGTTCTTGTGCTCCCGGTCGAAAAACTTCTCCCCCTCGCCGTCTCTGCCGCGCCCCTCGGCCCCATGATGGCCCTGATCCTCGCCGCCCTCGCCAAAAACAAGGTCGAAGGCCTTGCCATCATGAAAGGGCTCGGTATCTTCCTCCTGGTCCCGATCGCCGCCTGGTTCGTTCCCGAGCCATGGCAATGGCTGCTCGGCATCTCCCCCACCTACTGGGCGGCAAAAGGCTACTGGCTCGCCACCGCCGGCCAACCCTACCTTTGGGTCGCAGCAGTCGGCTTCCTCTACACCTGCGCAATTGCCGCCGCCCTCCTGCGCCGCTTCCAGAACGGGCTGTACAAATAGCACGGAACGCGCAAGCCCTTCGCTAACACCCGTAGGGGCACCCCTTGTGGGTGCCCTGGCCCTCATCCCCAGAACGCAGCCATGCACCCGGCAACCCCCTGTAGGGGCACCCCTTGTGGGTGCCCAGGTCCTCATCCCCAGAACGCAGCCATGCACCCGGCAACCCCCCGTAGGGGCACCCCTTGTGGGTGCCCAGGCCCTTATCCCCAGAACGCGGCCATCCACCCGGCCACCCCCCGTAGGGGCACCCCTTGTGGGTGCCCTCGTACCACCACCCATTTTGGACCGCCCTCTAACACTGTACTTTACTGGCCAATACCAAACGACTGTGCAACAATCCGGTGACTGTACAGAATCCCGAAAACAAATAAATCCGCCTTGACATGGATCCAAAAAAGTCGAAAGACAACCATGTCCGCAGACAACAGACAACCGGAACTACCTCAGGAAGAAGACGCCGAGACCAGGCGAAAGCGAAGAACTGAAAGAAACCAAAGATTGCGAGCCGAATACGAAGAGTTCTTTGAAGCCAGGTTCAAGACGGTCGCAGAAGAACTGCGTGCAGAGGGGGCAACCGAGGAGGAGATCCAGCGGAAAAGACACTTCTACAGACGCATCAGCGAACCTATGCAACCAAGAGTCTGGCACGCCGACGGGACGCCTTACACGGAAGAAGAATATATCCGAGCCGGAATGGCGGTTCCGCTCGATGTTGACGAACACGAGCCGATTCAGTCTGCATCTGACGATAAGTGACAAGCCTGGCTTGCAAGTAAGGCAAAGAATCCGAGAGTGAACGCTAACTCAACTGACAATCCCTCGCCGCATTTCCTTGCCTGACTCGCCAATGGCGGTCCGACCCGAATTTCGTCTGCTTGCCATCACTCTTCCCCCAACCATTCCATCACCACTTCCTGGTGTCGCCGCACACCAGCCTCCCCCTTCAATGCTGACGGACCGTGCTCGAAAAACGGACTCTGGAGCGACCGCTGCTGCTGCTCGCACGCGTAAATGTCCTCCTGCATGAAGTCGCCGGACGCCATCGGATCGTCGCCGTCATCGCTCTCATATTTGCCCCGCACCCGCCCCGACCAGAAGTCGTAGGATCGGATCGATTGCGAGGCGAACTTCAGAAATGATACGTCAGCCACCTTAGTGCGGACGACAACGCGCGTGAGGTCGGGCGCCAGCGGCGTTATGTGAAACACTGACCACGAGTCCTCATTCTCCGCCAGTCCGATTCCCGGAAACAGCATAGGCACCCACGCGCCTGCTTGCTCCGCCGGGATGACCAGCGGCGTCGGCGCGTTCCTCTCCACGTCCGCAGCATATTCCGCACCGAGCGGCTCCCAGAAATGGAAGTGCGGACCCTCGAACCCCGACTCGATGCGCCTGTGGTCGTACATCGACAGCGTCCCCGAGTGCAGATGCGCCAGATGATAACCGTCAATATAGTTCTCAACTACAATCTTCCAGTTAGCCGCAATATCGTATTCGGTGCGCCCCTTCTCATACTCCACCAGCTCATCCACATTGTGAGGGCCAAGATGAGGTTCCACGCCGCCAAACCACGCCTCCACCGGATCGGCGTTCTCATCAGGATGCACCCACAACATGCCTCGCCAGCGGGCCACGGACGCCTTCTTCAATCCAAGACTCGCCATATCCAGATCAGGAAACTGATTCCTCCTGTCAGGAACAGACAGCAGACAGCCTTCCAGGTCGTACGTCCAATCGTGATAGGGGCAGGTGATGACCTTCTTCGTATTGCCGACCGCCCGCAGCAGCTGCGTCCCCCGGTGACGGCAGATATTGTGAAAGGCCCGCAACTGCCCGTCCTGCCCCATCACAATAAAGATGTTGTTCAGCCCTGCCTGCACCGACACATACTGCCCCGGTTCACTGATATCCCCCACCAGGCCGGCAAAAGCCCAAGTTCGTGAAAAAATCCGCTCCTGCTCGCGGTCGAACCACGCCTGCGATGTGTATGCCTCAACCGGCAGAATGGGCATGCCCTCGTTGCTCTTCATTCGAAGATTTCCTTGTCTCCTGTCAACTGGCGCCGCGCCGTCTCAACCTGCAGACCACGTAGGCATAAACTCTATATGGGGACCATATACCAAATTAGCATCAAGTCGTGGCTTGGCGATTGGTGCCAACCATACCGCACTCAAGCCCGAGCGCAGTCTTCAGTTCTATCTCCAGCCGCTATATTGACTTACTCCTCCTCATAGAAGCCGGAAGCGAATAGCAATCCGTCATGGCGCACGACCCAGGTATGCTTTTGGGCGTTCTCGCCTGTTTCTGGTTGACGAAATATGTAGCTGATCCACTTGCCCGCCTCGGTTGCACTCATCAGGTCATCGCCGTAGAAGTAACCGCTTGCATCGACGCGCAGAGCCGGGTCCCTGCCGATCATGTCCGCGTTGGGCGAAGCAATGGCATACCCATCCGCATCCACGATGAACACATACCACTGACCATTCACGCTGTCTTCCGAACTGTAGTACTCGACAGCCGCATCCCTGCCGTTGCGATCATAGTAGCGGATCGCATCCTGCACCACTGACCTGGTGTAACCCGCCGCTTCGTTTTCGCTTGGAATGGCAACGCAACCCACAACTAAGAATGTGAAGGCAAGAAACAGTGTTGCGAAACGAACCATGTTGTCTCCTTTATTTGTCCAGGCGTTTATTCATCGCCTCAGCCTATTCGCCTTAACTTTCCGAAGTGATTTCCCTTTATTCCCACACATTCCCAATACGCCGTACAGGAAGTCGCGTTTCCTTCCCAATGGGCTCTAGCCCCCAACCTCGCGCCGCACAACCTCCGCCGCCGCCCCGAGCACATCCACCAACTTCTCTTCCCCCACACCCCCGCCCTGCGCAAAGTCCGGCCGCCCGCCGCCCCCGCCGCCGAACCCCCGCAACGTGTCCCGCAACAGATTTCCCACGTGCACCGAACAGTCCTCCGAACGGGCAAACACAACCGTCCCCTTACCCCCTCGCGCGCAACCAAGCAACGCCACAACACCCGGCTCGGCAATCAGCGCCCGCACCAACCCCTGCACCGCCGCCGGTTCACTCTCCGCCATCTCCCGCGCCACCAGCCGCACACCGCCCGCAGTCTCCGCCCCCGCCAGCAGCTCACGCGCCTGGTACGCAACAAGCCCGTCCCGCAGCGCCTTCAACTCCCGCTCCGCGCCCCGCAGCGCCTCCTGCTGCTTCGACACCAGCTCCGGCACATCATCCACGCCGCTGTCCAGCAGACCGGCCGCCTCCGCCAGCAACCCCCGGCGCCGCGCCGCGTCCGCCAGGGCCCGCCGCCCGCACACAAAATGCACACGGCACCTGCCCCGGTGCTTCTCCACCCGCACCAGCGCGATCAGCCCGATCTCCCCCGTCCGCCGCACGTGCGTACCCCCGCACGCCGACCAGTCAAACTTGTCAATCTCCACAATGCGCGTCGCACCCGCCACCGCCGGCGCCCGCCGCAACGGCACCTTCCCCCGCGCCTCTTCATCTACCCAGTAGGCCCGTATCGGCCGGTTCTCCCACACCAACCTGTTGGCCGCCGTCTCTATATCCGCCTGCTCCTCCGCAGACAGCGGCGGCCCGTCCAGGTCCACCGTGTTGAGCGCATCACCGAAATGCACGCTCACCGTCTCCAGCCCCAGCCGCCGGAAAAACACCTGCGACAGCAGATGCTGGCCCGAATGCTGCTGCATATGATCATAGCGCCGCCACCAGTCGATCTCCCCGCTCACGCTCGCAGTCCCATCCGGCAGCGGCTCCGCCAGCACATGCAGCACCGCCCCGTCCGTCCCAACCTGCACGTCGACCACCCCCGTGCCGTCCAGACGGCCCGTGTCATGCGGCTGCCCGCCCGACGTCGGATAGAAGGCCGATCGACTCAACCGCACAGCCGGTTGTTCCTCGAGCGTAAACCGCTCCGCCACCTGCGCCGTGAATCGCGTGCAGTAGGCGTCTTCGTAGTAGAGTCTCTTGTCCATGGAGTATGTACTTGAGTGGAAAGATGTCAGAAGCCGGTTACGGCGCAGGTCACAGACTGCCCGCTGCGCTGGTTGCGACCCCGGCCTCAATCTCCAGCAGCTGCGCGCCCTGCTGAAAGTCCCTGGAAAACTGCCCCCAATTGGTCGTCGTGACGATACCTTGCCGCACGTCCGCCAGCGCCTCGAGCAACGCCGCCCTCCTCTGCGCGTCCAGCTCGCTCATCACGTCGTCCAGCAGCAGGACCGGCTTCTCGCCCGTCGCCTCCGCCATCGCCTGCAGCTCCCCCAGCTTCAGCGCCAGCGCACCCGTACGCTGCTGACCCCGGCTCCCGTACGTGCGCAGATTCCAGCCGTTGACCACAAAGACCAGCTCATCCCTATGCGGCCCGTAGAGCGAACTGCCGGCCCTTAACTCAACACCGCGGCGGGCTTCAAGCCGCTCTCGAAAGCGCTGGCCGATCGTCTCTGCCCCGACCTCCAGGCCGGCAATCTCGTCCGTCTCGACTTCCTCGCCCTCGCGCAACCTCTGGTAGTCATCTTCAGAGTAGAGCCCCGTATTAAAACTCGGCAAATACAGCAGCTCCAACGACTCCTGCTGCTGCGAAAGCTCCGCATGGACCCTGCGAGCGATCGGTGCCAGCGCCGCCAGATAGGTATGCCGCCGGGCCAGCACCCGCGTTCCCAGCTCGACCAACTGGTCATTCCAAAATGCAAGTTGCGCCGCCGCCTCGGGGCCGTCCGTCTGCTCCTGTTCCTGCAGCTGCTTCAGCAAACTGTTCCGCTGCGTAACCACCTTCTGATAGCGGGAAAGTGTCTGACAGTAGCCGCGGTCGATCTGGCAGAGGGCAACGTCAATGTATCGCCGTCGCTCACTCGGGCTGCCGGCCACAAGCGTCAGGTCCTCCGGCACAAACAGCACCGCTCGCAGATGTCCGATCAGGTCCATGCTGCGCCGCGGCGCACCGTTCACCCTAATCTGCTTCGTGTAGTTCTGACCGTCCCCGCGCTGAGTAAAGAGGATCTCAAGCGTCGTCGACTCCCCATTGCGCTCTACCTCGCCCCGAATCCGCGCGTAGGGGATCGGCTCGTCCACCGCCGCCCTGTCCACCGCCTCCCGCTCCATCCGCGCATGGCGCGACTTGCTCGTCGCCAGGTAATAGACCGCCTCCAGCAGATTCGTCTTCCCCTGCCCGTTGCGGCCCTGCACCAGCGTCACCGGCGCGCTGAAACACAGGTCCAGCTCTCTGTAATTGCGAAAATGTTCCAGGTGCAGCCGCGAAAGATACATAGGTAAGCAGTCGACAACGAAAACAACGACCCGTTACGCCTCCGGCATATACCAGCCAACCGTCTGCTTATTCCGGCCGAACCAGCTCTGCGCCACCCGCTGAATGTCCTCGGCCGTCACCGCCTCCAGGTTCTCCAACCAGCCGTCAAACCATTCGCTGTCCGCGATCATCTCGCTGAAACCCAGCCAGTACGCCTGGTTCGTCACGCTCTCGCTGCTGTACGCGAACTGCGCCTTCGTCTGCTTGATCGCCTTCTCCAGCTCCTCCGCCGCCACCGGCTCCTCCTGCATACGTTCGATCTCCGCCCAGATGGCCTCCTCAATCTCCTGGTGCGTGATATCCTGCGCCAGCGTGGCGCTGAAGCCGAAAACATAAGGATCAATCGTCGGCATGAACGCCGAAGAAGCTCCCACCGCCAGCTCCTTGTCCACCAGCGCCCGGTATAGCCGGTTGCTGCGGTTGGAAGAGCCCCCGCCGAACAGCCCCATCCCCTTCGCACCGCTCAGGATGCTGTCCATCACCGTCAGTGCAAAGAAGTCCGGATGCCGTGCGTCCGGCGCATGAAACGCCAGGCCGAAGTAGGAAGTCTGATCAGTACCCCGCAGCACGATGCGCCGCTCCGCCCGCTGCTCAGGCTCCTCAAAACGCATCTCCGGCAAGGCAGGGCCCGCCTCCAATCCGCCAAAATACTGCGCAATGCGGTCTGTCATATGCGCGCTGTCAAAATCCCCCACCACCACCGCCACCGCATTGCTCGGCGTGTAAAACGTCCGGTAATGCTCGTAAAGATCGTCCCGGCGCATCGTCAGCAGGTCATGCTTCCAGCCGATGACCGGATGCCGGTACGGGTGCGTCTGGAACGCCGCCGCCTGCATCTCCGTATTCAGCAGCCAGCGGTAGCTGTTCTCGCTCCCCTCCCGCTCGCTGATGATCACCGTCCGCTCCGACTCCGTCTCCTCCTCGTCGAAGATCGCATTCGCCATCCGGTCGCTCTCCACGTCCAGCGCCAGCTCGATGCGCTCCGCCGGAAACGTCTCGAAATAGGTCGTCCAGTCCTGCCACGTCATGCCGTTGAACGCGCCGCCCGCACGCGCCACCGCCTTGTCGAACGCGCCCTGCGGATACCTCTCAGTACCCTTGAACAGCATATGCTCCACCCAGTGGCTGATGCCCGTCACCCCCGGCGCCTCATTGCGGCTCCCCACTCGGTAATAAATCCAGAAACTGGCCACCGGCGCCAGATGGCTCTCCTTCAAAAGGATCTGCAGCCCGTTATCAAGCCGCACCTTCTGCACACTGCCATTCTCCCGCGCCCGTCCAGCGCTCTCCTCTCCCATCACGCCCGGCTCCTCTCCCTCTCTGATACGTAACCTCTGTCGTAGCTCATCCGTCAAAGCCAGTGCCCGACCCGATAACAACCGACCCCAACCACCGCTCATACAACTGGCCACTGACCACTGGCCACTGACCACTGCAGTTCTGGGCGGTCGGGCCTATTCGGCCCTCCCTTGTGCGGGGGCTCCGCCCCCGCAACGCCCCCTCTCCTAAAACCCCCCGCCGCAGCGGGTGTGTGCGCAATACGACCTTGTCCACCCGCTGCGACCGAACTTCCCCTCACCCCGCGTCGTGGCTCGTACCCAGGCGTGAGCCGGCGCAGGCGCGGCAAGTCCAAATCGGCCCCAACCCACCCCTCCATGACCATCAAGAGCCCGGCACACAAGCAGTTCACCAAAAACTAAAAACTGACTACTAAAAACTGCTTTTCACGCCGCCCCTCATTCTAACACGGCCGCCTCACCCTGTGCCGCCCGGTCAGCCCTCTTCTGCGCCTTCCTGAAATCACTCCAACGCAGCTGCTCCCGCCAGAAATAATAACCCCCCAGCAGCGTCACCGGCACCCACAGCGCCGCGTGCAGCGTCAGCGTATAGCTCGCCGCCAGCTGCGTATCGATCCCGTACGCCGTCAGCGTCTCGATCCCCGGCGTATCGAACGTACCGATGTACCCCGGCGCCGACGGCAGAGTCGTCGCCAGATTCACGACCCCGTTCATCAACATCAGCGCCAGAAAACTGACGCTGAACGCAAACGCATGCATCACAAACCAGTACTTGACCGTCTCCATCAGCCACACCACGATGCTCGTCGCAAAAATCAACAGCAGGTCCCGCCCGCTGCGCAGACTCCCCAGCCCCGCCATGAACCGTTCAAAAAGGCCGTCTGTCCGCTCGCGGATCCGCGCCGGTAGCAGATGTTGGGCCAGCCAGCCGTACAGCGCCGCAATCCGCCGTGGCCGCACCGTCACCCAGATGAAAAGCGCCGTCACGATCAGCAGCAAAAATGTGACAAAGACGACAAACCGCTGAAAGGCCGCCGGAATCGGCGCAAACGGCAGCGCCAGGAAAACGAACAGCAGCATCACCAGCCCGTCAAAGACCCGCTCGATGATCACCGTCGCCAGGCTGGAGCTGATCGGGATCTCCTCCCGCTGCCACAGCACGTACGCCCGCATCACCTCCCCCGCCCGGAACGGGTACACGTTGTTCCCGAAATAACCGATGCACACCACCGGAAACAGCCTCCCCATCGAGACCGGCTTCAGATGCCGCAGCATAAAATGCCACCGCCACGTGCGCGCCCACAGCCCCACCAAGTAGACCGCCACACCCGGCACAATCCACCAGTAGTTCGCCTGCCCCATCGCCCGCCACACCTCTGGCAGATGCAGGCCCGGCAGAATCAGATAAAGAAAAAAGACGCTGATCAGAACCCCGATCAGCAGCTGCGCCGCACGTTTCATCCACCCCTCATGTCGCTTCCCATCCCGCCATTATTCCACACCTCCCACCCCCACTGAAATCCACCCCTCCCCAATCCAATCTCACACCAGGCCTTTCCCGAGGGCATCATTCTCTCACTTCTCCCCTCAACAGGTCACCCGCCAAAACTAAAAACTAAAAACTAGCAACTAAAAACTGCTGTCCAAAAAAAAGTGCCAGGCCAACCGGCCTGGCACTCAAGATATAAACTGTCTGGACTCTGCACGCCTGCACTACCCCGGAATAGGGAGCATCGCAGGTTCAACCGCCTCACCGAGAATCTCTTCCATCGCCATTACATGGGCACATATGCTTCTGCGCTGAAACTCCTCGCAATCACAATCCCATGAACCCTGATCATAGGAAACGCGGTGATCAGAGTGCTCGCCTTGGATCTTCACCTGCAGGTTGTGAACCCACAGGCGCTCGTCTCGCTCGGCTGCGTACTGGCGGGCTTTGAGGATACGGCTGGCAATCGCGTCCATTCTGCATTCCTTTCTCTGAGATGATTGGCACGAAGGAAACGAAACGGAACAGAGACAGGTTCCCGTTAAATGCACGTCCCCCAAAAACAACAAAACCCGGACGCGTCGGGCGTCCAGGTGTTTACGGCTTCTGCAGGCAGTCTGACCCAGCCTGCATTCCTGCTACAGTTCGCAAAACAGTCAGCGTTCACGCTCATCCTTGAGTGTCAACTCTTTTGTGTCCGAAACAGTGGTAAATCCACCGCACGGAAGGGTTTTGCATAGAGTTTTGCTTACCATTTCCTTAGCCGTTCGTCTTGGGGGGTACGGCTGCGCTCAGTATAAGCGCTTGCCCGTCTCCTGTCAACCGTACCAACCCAGCACCTGTCCCTGAGAACCTCGCAAATTACCCCCAAAACTGCCGACAATTACTCTGGTGAACCTCCATCTGTAAGCCGCATAACTTCCAATTCCCGCGCAACCGGCATAGTGGACAATTTACCTACGATTTGGCTACGATCCGTCAAAAGACCCCATCTCCCTCCCCAAACATACCTACTCCACGTAGATCTCTACCAGCTCGTCCTCATCCCTGACTTCCAGTATCTTCCCATTCAGTCCCGACCGCAGGGCATTCCGTATCTCCTCAACGTCCAGTTCCGCCACGTCCGGCACAAACCGCGCCCCGACCGCCAGCCCCATGTTCACCAGCCCAATCGGAATCGTCAGATTGACACGCGTCTTGCCGCTCCTCGTATCGGATACGCGCAGTCGCAGCCAGCGCCCTTCGCCGGCCGCGCGGCTCTCCCCAGTCCCCCGCTGCCGCCGCGCCTGTTCATCGCTCTTCCCTAACGCCCCCAAAAGACGCGCACCCTCTTGCGCACTGATCTTTCCTTCCTCAATCATCTTCAGGACCCGCAGCCGCTCTTCCGCTGTTGCCATATCAACCTCTTCCCCAAACTGTGACAATCACCCTTTCCTACTTCCGCCGCGCAGTCCTTCAAAGAAACTCAGAACCCCATCCGGTGTTCTACGCGCCCCTTCGCGGATCAATCGTTTCTGTCTCTCGCAATTGCCAGCGTAACCTAATACTGCCCCAGCAATCCGCGCTTGCGCGCAACCCGCTCCCCCCACAGAAATACACCCCAGCCGGCAAAAAGAAAGACCGCCGTATGCACCGTCAACCACACCAGGCTCCCGTCCTGCCACACGCTGGCCAGCGACAGGTCGTCCAACACAACCCGCCGCAGCACGTCGATCCCCTGCGTTGACGGCAGGCTGCGTGCAAACGCCTCCAGCCAGCCCGGCATCCGTTCCACCGTCAGAAAAGAGCCATTGAGGAACAACAGCATATTCGAAAGCAAGTTGCTCAGCGCATTCACCTGCTTGAACACCAGCGTCGCACCGCCCAGAAAAAATGCGAACCCATACAGCCCCACCAGGGTCAGCGCAAAGACCGGCACACCTTCCGGACGAAGCGGAATCCGGATCCCCAACACCAGCATCAGGATCCCGCCAATCAGAATGACCATGCCGCTGCTGATGAATATTGAAGCCACCGAGCGCCCCGCCAGCAGCAGACCCGACGGCAGCGGGCTCATGTACATCTGCTCCAGCGTCCCCGTCTGTGTTTCCTCACGGATCCCCTGACTCATGTCCGAAATCGCAAACGCCGCGAAAAACCATGTCAGGTATCCCAACAGCGCCGGCGCCATCTGCTCCGGCTCCGGCCTGCCGCCCGACACAAAGAAGCTGATGCCCACGAAAAGAAACCCCATCATAAACGTCTCAAGCATGAAATTGAACCGGTACGACCACATTATGATCAACCGCTTCTGGCACTCATTGAGTAGTACCGTTCCCGTCAACACCATCGCATTACCCTCTGCCTTCAGTGCCAGCGGGCCGGCCGCCCGCTTCCAGTTCCAATCCACCGTCCTGCCCACCCGTCTCCTCCGCCCGCTCAATCAGCTCGACAAAGATCTCCTCCAGGTTCGGCTCCGCCGGCGAAACGCTGATCAAATCCATGCCCGCCGCCCGCGCCCGCTCCACCAGTTCGAAAACCGACAGTTCGCCCCCAACCTCTCCCGCCAGGACCGTGTGCCCGTTCTCCCGGCTGGCCGTGAATCCGGGGAAAGCCCCGCTCCCCTCCGCCTCCACCATGCCCTGCAGTCGCAGCTGGTAAAACTCCCGCCGGAAAAGGTCGAGTAGCTCCCCCGTGGGACGGTGGGCCAGCAGACGCCCGTGGCTCATGATCGCCACCCGGTCGCAGAGACTCTCCGCCATGTCCAGCTGGTGCGTCGTCAACACAACCGTCTTGCCCCGCTCCTCAGCCAGTTGAATAATCCACTCCTGTACCGTGCGCGACGCCTGCACGTCCAAACCCAACGTCGGCTCGTCCAGCAGCACGATCGGCGGGTCCGCGATCAGCGCCGCCGCGATCGCCACCTTCTGCTGCATACCTCGGCTGAACTCGCCAACAGGGTCCTTCCGCCGCTCCCACAGGTCCAGCTCCCGCAACAGCTGCTCTGCCCTCGCCTTCAGCATCTTGGTCGACGAGACCCCCTTGATCCGCCCGAAGTAGAGCAAATTCTGCCACGCGCTCATGCGCCAGTAGACGTTGCGCGTCCCTTCCAGCACCGCCCCGATCTGCCGCATCGCCTGGCCCCGCTGCTTGCCCACGTCATATCCGTTGAGCCGCACCGTGCCCGTCGTCGGCATCACCAACCCGCACGCCATCTTCAGCGTCGTCGTCTTGCCCGCCCCGTTCGACCCCAGAAAGCCAAAAACCTGCCCCGGCTCCACCGTCAATTCCAGCCGTCTCACCGCCTCGACCTCATTGCCGCCCCGGCTGCGGAAAACCTTGCTCAAAGACTCGATTTCAATAGCTGATTTCATACCAGTTTCCAGTTTAGTCCAATCCGATCACCAACAGCTCTTCCTTTTCGTTCTTCCCCTCATACAACCGTAGGAACTCCAGCGGCATGCACGATTCCAGAAAGCGCTCCGGCGGAATCCCATCCGGACGGCGGCCTTGCTCTATGAATTGGAACGCCTGTGACCAGCTCAACTTCTGCTGAAATATCGCGCCAATCAGCGGCAGAGGGATCGGAATGCGCAGGTCCAAAACACTGGACTTCTCACTTTCCAGGCATTCGTACTTGTAGATGCGGAACCAGAAGAAGAGAACCCTCCTCCAGAACGTACTGCTCGGCTGTCGGCTGCCCTCCTGGACCTGCCGCACAATCTCTGGCAGCCCCGCCTGACCGCCTTCACTCGTCTCCACCACCCCACCGCTGCTTCGGACCGCAACCGCCGCCGGAAATCGCGCCGGCAGCTGGCTGTCGCTATCCTGTTTGTCTATGTCCATCTTCCTCCTCCGTCTTCATCTGGTGGCCTTCGCGCCCCTTCGCGTGCCTTCGCGAATCAAATTCTGTTGTTTCTCCCAACATTCAAGCGAGAACCATACCCGACAGGCCTGCAGGCCTTCCGTTCCTGTTGAATTCTGAGCGGCTTTCCGAAATTGCAAAAGAACCAACACTACGAAGCCCGTCTGCCCAGCGCATCTAACAGCTCTTCCGCCTCCGCTGCCGTGATCTTCCCCTCCGACAACATGCGCAGTACCGTCATCCGCTCCTCCTCAGAGACCGGCTCAACGTCCGCCTCAACATCTACCTCCACGTCCACGTCGATATCGTCGAAGTCCGTCAGCGGCTCCTCGTCGCGCTCGACAGCCCCGGACGACGGCGAATCCGTGTCAAAGCTGAAACTCCAGCTACGGGCATCCTCCCAATCTCCCTCAGCCGCCCTCTTGCCCGCCGCCCGCAGCGTCCTCCGCAGTGTCTTCCCCAGCGTTCGAGACGCCCGTCGTTGCGCGCGCGCCGCGGCTCGTGCCCCTCTTACTCCTTCTTCTTCGCCAAGACCCTTCAATATGCCCGCCGAGTCCAGATGCACGCTGCCCCCGGCCGTCACAGAATAACTGCTCTTCCCCGCGCCGGCGCGGAACGTATGCACGCCCGGACCGCGCGCGACCATCGTTGCCCCGCCTTCAACAGTGAGCCCGCCGCCGCATACCGCCTTGAACGAGCCTCCCTCCGCCTCCGCCACACGGCAGCGGACATCACCTCCCGCAATCACACGCACGTCGCCCCGAACATCTGCTAGCGCAACACTGCCCCCGCACTTGGCCGACAGCGAGCCGCCGCATCCCTCTACGTCCAGGTCGCCGCCCACCCCGCCAAGTGAGACCGATCCGCCCACTTCTCGCAGCGTTGCCCGCCCGTTCGCCTTCCGACACGACAGCGCACCGCGAACGCTCTCAGCTGTAATGTCCCCCATCACGCGGCTCACCGCCACCTCGCCAACGTCCGCGAGATGCAGTTCCCCGTTCACCTGATCGCAGGCCACCTTGCCCTGCACCCCGCGCAGGCTGACCCGGCCCATCGCCCTGCCAATCCCTGCCGCGCCGTCAACGTTGATGAACTCCACCGCGCCGTCCGCTCTCTCGACAACCGCGTTTCCGCCCGCATTCAGCACATCCACGTCCGCACGCGCCCGCCTTACCCGTAAGCCGGATACATTCTGCAGCGTCAATCGCCCCATAACCGCCGCGATCGAGATCTCGCCCCCAATCTGCTCCGCAATCAGATCGCCCATCGCCTGCTTCGTCACCTCCACACCGCCGGCCGCCTTCGCGACGTTCACCCGGCCCGCCGCGCTCCCGATCCGCACACTGCCGGCCTCCTCCACCAGCAGATCCCCCGCGACCCGTTCTATTTCCACCCCGCCCCGCACGTTGCTTACCCTAACCTGTCCCCCTGCCGCGCTCTCCACGATTTCGCTTGCAAACGGCAGCCGCACCACCAACGAAGACGCAGCCTCGATTTCGAGCTGATTCGGCCCGGCCTCCACTACCGGCTGACCTTCCTCTACGGTCGCCTCAATCAGCGCCTGCTCCCAACCCTCGACCCGCAAATCTCCTCCGCAACGGATCCGCACCCGCGGGCTCGTTGATTCCGGCTCCACCTGTATCTGCTCACTCATTTCGCTCCCCCTGCATATCTGTTCGCGTTGACCTGCTCATCTCATCCCGCTAACTCCGCCAGCCGGCGAGGCCAGAATCCTCTATCCACCCTGCAACTGCTCCATAGCCGCTTCATAGTCGATCTCGCCCGCCTCCAACTGCGCCAGGATCTGCCGCCGCGCCTTCTCCGCCAACGGCGCCGGCTCATCCCGCCCCGGCTCAAACCCCATCGCCCGGATCATCTCGTGCAGCCGCCCCCGCAGCGTCGGGTACGACATCCCCAACTCCTCCTCCATCCGGTTGAACTTCCCCTCACAGCGAATAAACGTCGCCGCAAACTCCATCTGCTCCTTCGTCAGACCGCCAAAAGGCGTCTCCACCAGGAAACGCCCCTCCACCCGGCTGTCACACTCGCGGCAAAAGAAACCGGTAACGGTCAGATCGCTGGCTTGGCAGATAGGGCAAGCGGTCGGTAGTGGATTCATAGTGTCGTCTCCATCCGCTTATGGCCGGAATAGTCGGCCAGCGCCAGCCGGGCCTCCGTCCGTCGATAGCGATGCTGGAGAGCAGTACCCCTTGCCACCAGCCACCCTCCAAGTCCCAAGAACAGCCGCGCCTGCCAGCGAGGCACGCGCCGGTACAAACGAAGCCCCGGATACGCCCCGGCTTCTGAAACCAGTCTCTCTCGTCGCAATTTCTCTTCCACTGCCATCCGTTCAAGAAACATCTACTGCCTTCCTTTGATTTTCTGAAATCACGTAACAATATTCTCAACATAATACACAAGAATCTTAAAAAAGTCAACCCCCAATTTCAAATTTCGTGAATTCTGATGACGAAGTAGCCCTTCTAGGCCCCAATAAGCCGGTCATTTCCGCCAATATGTCCCTTCGCCACCCCGAACTGCAGCTTCGCGACGCCCCCGCACTGACTCCTGCACCCCCGCGATCTCCCCAGACCCCGCTGGAATTGGCTTCTCTCCCAAAACTGATATACTTCCGAATCGTGTGCATCGGCCGGACCACCAACACCGGCCTGATGACCGTCCAATCCCCATCTCCAATCCACAGCGCCAGGAGGTCCCCTTCTATGAAGTTGTATTCCGGAAAAACCAAACTCCAGACACTGCTTGCAATCTCCATTCTGTGCCTTTTCCTGCTCAGCGCCTGCGCACCCATCGCCGCCCCTGCCGGCGGTGACGGTGGATCCGGCGCCGAAATGGTCGAAATCCGCCTTGCCTCCTACGGCCTCGGCGACGCCTGGAACAATACGCTGGAGCAGACCATCGACGGCTTCCGCGAGCAGAATCCCAACATCAGCGTGAAAGTCGAGTTCCGCCCCATCGACGCCTACTGGGATAAACTGCAGACCGAGTTCGCCGCCGGCACCGCCCCCGACATCACCATCAATCAGATGAACTGGGTCATCCCCGGCGCCGCCCGCGGCATGTTTGTGGACCTGGTACCCTTCATCGAGGCCGACCAGGTCGACATGGACGCCTACTTCTACGACATGGAGCCCGAATGGGGCTGGAAGGGCGGCCTCTACGGCGGTCTCCTTTACGCCGGTGGCCAGGTCCTCTACATCAATAAGGACCTGCTGGCCGCGGCCGGACTCGACTTCCCGTCCGCCGACTGGACGTGGGACGACATGCTCTCCTACGCCCAGCAGCTCACCGACCCCGATAACGACCAGTGGGGCCTCTACATCAGCCCGCTCAATCCTCCCTACTGGGGCGCCTCCTTCATCCATGGCGCCGGCGGCACCGTCCTCAGCGACGACCGCGCCAGCTGTACCCTGACCTCTCCCGAATCACAGGCCGGCCTCCAGTACATCGCTGACCTCATCTTCGAACACGAGGTCATGCCCGCACCGGTTACCCTGCAGGGTCAGGAAAATCCCTTCCTCACCGGCAAGGTCGCCATCTACTTCGGCGGCACCTGGCAGGAAGGTCAGATCCGCCAGGCCGGCTTCGACTGGGACTTCGCCCACATGCCCGCCCACCCCGAGACCGGCATCCGCAGCGTCCAGATGGGCTCCAACGCTTGGTCCGTCCTCAGCACCAGCGAATACATTGAAGAGTCCTGGCAGCTCGTCAAGTTCCTCATGGGCGAAGGCGGCCAGACCGGTATGATGGCCAACGGCGTGCCCGGACTGACCGCAGTCGTGGAAAGCGAAGCCTACCTGGCCCTCCACCAGCCCCAGGACATCAGCGTTGCCACCAGCGACTTCGCCAACTACGGCCATGACTACTATCCGACGCCCGACACCGGCGAATGGTGGAGCGCCGTCGGCCAGGAGCTCTCCGTCGTCTGGTCCGGCGAGGCCACCGTTGCAGAAGCCACCGAACGCGCCTGCGCCGCCGTCGAAGAAATCTTCGCCCGCCGCCCCGCCGAGTGGGAACAGTAGACCCGCTTATGCAACAGAAAATGGGGAGACGGTGAACTGCCGTCTCCCCATTATGTTTGGTCTATACTATGCAACTGCTGCCTGCATTTAGGCGGATGCCCGCCCACATCCGTCGCGAGGCGATCGAGGGCTACCTCTTCATCATGCCCTGGCTGGTCGGCCTCGTACTCTTTGTCGTCGGCCCCATCATCGTCTCATTCTATCTGAGCCTGACCGACTACGAAGTCATCCGCCCGCCCACCTTCGTCGGGCTGCGCAACTTCGATCAGCTCGTCAACGACCGCCTCTTCTGGCAGGCGCTCAAAGTATCGTCCATCTACGTCTTCGCCAGCGTGCCCATGGGGCTCGCCCTCTCCTTCGCCGTCGCCCTCCTCATGAATCAGAAAGTGCGCTTCGTCAGCCTCTGGCGCACCGTCTACTACATCCCCACACTCGTTCCCGTCATTGCCAGCACCATGCTCTGGCTCTGGATCTTCAACCCCGAGTTCGGCCTCCTCAACATGATGCTGGCCCTGGTCGGCATCGATGGCCCCCTCTGGCTGGGGCACACCCGCTGGGCTCTGCCTTCGCTGATTCTCATGAGCCTCTGGACCGTCGGCGCGCCCATGCTCATCTACCTCGCCGGCCTCCAGGGCATCCCCACCGACCTCTACGAAGCCGCCGAAATCGACGGCGCCGGCGTCTGGGTGAAGTTCCGCAGCGTCACCATCCCTATGATGACACCGGTGATCTTCTTCAACCTCGTCATCAACATGATCGCATCCTTCCAGATCTTCGTGCAGCCCTTCATCATGACCGAGGGCGGCCCCCGCTACGCCACCCTCTTCTACGTGCTCTATCTCTACCAGAACGCCTTTCAGTTCTTCCGCATGGGCTACGCCTCGGCTCTGGCCTGGGTTCTGTTTGCCGTGATTCTGGTACTTACAATAGTGGTCTTCCGCTCCTCCGCGCTCTGGGTCTACTATGAAGGCGAGCTGAGGCAGAGGTGAGCAACACACACCGCCCCGCACACGTCACCGGCGGCCGAAAGTTCGAGCTCCGCGCCGCCTCAGCCTCGTCCCACTGGCTGGCCAGCAAACGCCGCCGCGACCTGCTCCAGAAGCTCATCATCTATCCTGTTCTCTTAGCCGGCGCCTGCGTCATGATGATCCCCCTCGTATGGCTCCTCTCCTCCAGCCTCAAGGACAGCGGTCGCATCTTCATCTTCCCGCCTGAATGGGTCCCCAACCCGTGGCGCCCCGAAAACTACCCCGCCGTACTCGAGGCGATCCCCTTCGTTCGCTTTGCCTGGAATACCGTCTTCGTCACCGCGCTCGCCCTCCTCGGCCAGCTCATCTCCTCCAGCCTCGTCGCATTCGGCTTTGCCCGTCTCCGCTTTCCCGGGCGCGACCTGCTCTTCCTGGTCCTGCTCGCCACCATCATGATCCCCTACCAGGTCACCCTCATCCCCACCTTCATCCTCTTTCGCATACTCGGCTGGCTCGACACCTACGCCCCTCTGATCGTGCCCTACTGGCTCGGAGGCGGCGCCTTCTTCATCTTCCTGTTGCGCCAGTTCTACATGCGCCTGCCCCTTGATCTCGACGACGCCGGCCGTATCGACGGCGCCAGCACCTTCGGCATCTACCGCCATATAATTCTGCCCCAGTCACGGCCCGCACTGGGCGTTGTCGCCGTCTTCTCTTTCCTCAACCACTGGAATGATTTCTTCAATCCCCTCATCTTCCTCAGCACCACCGAAAAGTACACACTCGCCCTCGGCATCAACCTCTTTCGCGGCTACCAGGTGACGCAATGGCACCTGCTCATGGCGGCCAGCGTCATGGTCAGCCTTCCCTGCATCCTGCTCTACGCCCTCGCCCAGCGCTACTTCATCCAGGGCATCGTCTTCACCGGCGTCAAACAATAGGGGCTGGTGTACTTTAGGGCCCGTTGACATTGCAACCAGCTACCCCCACCGTAGGGGCACCCCTTGTGGGTGCCCTGCCGTTCCACCAAAACGAAGAACTGACCACTGACTACTGACCACTCCAGTCCCGCTTGGCGCCTGCTGCGCTTCTGCTATACTGGGCATTCAGACTTGCCTGCGTATTCGCCCGAATCTGGATGGTGCCGGTCGCACCCTTGGCGTCGGCAACTTTGGCATCTCCCGCCGCATCGTCCTGCCCCAGTTGCGGCACGCGTCGGGCGTGCCGCGGTTTTTCTCGCTCCCCGACCACGGAAACGTTTCTTCAACCCGCCGGTCTTCCTGTGTTCGACCGGATGGCGGCGAGCGTGGCGGTCAGCCTCCTCTGCATCCTTCTATGCTCTGGTGTAGCACTGCTTCATCCAAAGCACTGTCTATAGCGGTGTCAAACAATAGGTCTCTCAGCAGAAGAATAGGGAAAATGAACAGTTCGGGCCCGACCAATCAAGTCACAAAGCATGCAACCATCAGAGTCGGCGTACTCGGCCTCGGCCAGGGCCGCTCCCACATGCGCGCCTTTCAGCTGCTCGAAGGCGCAACAGTCACCGCCCTCTGCGACCAGGATCATCACCTCGCCGAACGCGTAGCACACGAATTCGCCGTCGAGACCCGCTTCCCCACCTACGAAGCCATGCTCGACGACCCCGCCATCGATCTAATCGTCGTCGCCACCCCCGACCACCTCCACGGACGGCACGCCATCATGGCCCTCGAGGCCGGCAAACACGTCCTCTCCGAAATCCCCATGGCCACAACACTGGACGAATGTAACCGCATCATCGAGCTCACCGACCGTCACGGCCTCAAATACCACATGGGCAACCAGGTCCGCTACGCCTTCTGCCTGCGCGACATGCAGCGCATGATCCGCACCGGCGACCTCGGCGAAATCTTCTACGGCGAGGGCGAATACCTCCACACCATGGACGACATCGTCAAAGACCGCCCGCCCGATCACTGGCGCATCCACCCCCGGACGCCCCAGACCACCCTCCTCGGCGGCGGCCCCCACGCCATCGACACCCTGCGCTGGCTCATGGGCGTCGACTTCATCGAGGCACAGGCCTATCACGCCCAGCAACAGTCCCGCTGGCAGACCACACACACCACCGTCGCCCTCTTCAAAGCAACCACCGGCGCCGCCGCCAAGGTGACCGTATCCTACGGCATGGTCCGCCCTTACTGCCTCTACTACGCCGTCTACGGCAGCCAGGGCTCCTTCGAACGCACCCGCGACCAGGGCGGTGCAGTCGAGGACACCATCAACTACCACTACCACGACCGGATCGCCGGCGCCCGCCGCATGGCGCCCGTCACCGTTCCCAACTGGAGCAATCCCGCCATCCAGCGCCAGCATTCGCTCGGACACGGCACCATGGAGATCGAACAGGCCCAACACTTCCTCAAAGCCATCGTCGCCGACGAAGAGCCCGCCATCGGCCCCCGCGAGGCCGCCCGCTCAATCGCCGCCGGTATCTGCGCCCTCCAATCCGCCCAACAGGGCGGCGGCCCGGTCGCCATTCCCACCTTCGACTGATAAGCTGGTTTCCAACGCGAAACAGAAACAGCACTTCACGTGGGCTGTTCTACCTTTATCCGGCCCACTTCCAGAGTACGAGGCCCCAACTATGCTCCTGTTCCACAACGCGGGAGAAGCCCGCAGCCGCTACAGTTACTATCTCGCCGAGATCCTGCGCATGGAAGGCTTCGTTGACTTTTCCGAAGAGGATATCAGCGCCCTGGACGCAAATCTCCTAGGCCGGCACGATCTCATTATCCTGCCGCGCGCCGCCCTCAGCCGCGCCCACATAGGCCAGCTGGTCGACTACGTGCAGGATGGCGGACGGCTCATCGCCTTTCAGCCCGAACCGCAGTTGGCCGGGGAACTGGGTCTGCGTCCCACCTTCCGCGGCCTCGATGCCGGTCTGCTACACATCAACACCAGTCAACCTGCCTTACAGGGTCTGTGCAGCGAACCGGTCCAGGTCCTGACCCCCGCCGTCGCTTGGTCGTGGGACGCCGCCGAGACGGTCAGCCAGCTGGCCGTCATCCGCCCCCCTGGAAACGGCACGGAAGAGGAAACGCCCGCAGTAGTGTCCACTGAGGTTGGCCGTGGCGCCGCGGTCCTCTTCGCCTACGACCTCCCCTACACCGTCGCCCGTCTCCGCCAGGGCAACCCCGACCACGTCGATCTCTGCTTCGCCGGCCTCGACGGCATCTACCGTCCCAGCGAGCTCTTCGTCGGCCAGCTGCCTCTGGAGCAGATGCTGATCCCGCAGGCCGACCTCCACACCGCGCTCCTCGCACGCCTGATAGAAGAGCTCGCCCCCCGTCCCCGGCTCTGGTACTACCCGCACGCAGAACAGAGCAGCGTTCTGATTATGACCAGCGACGATGACTGGTCTACCCTGCCCCAGTTCGAAACGCTGCTCGACGGGCTGCGCCGCCGCCAGGCCCGCTGCACCTTCTACGTCGTCCCCAACACCAACCTGACCCGCGGCCATATCGAGGCCTGGGAAGCCGAGGGCCATACCTTCAGCGTCCATCCCGCCCTCGAGGCCGACACCGTGCGCCAAATGAAGATAGAGGAGCCGCAAAGCGCCCTCGTCGGACCCATGCTCGCCGAAAACATCGAGCGCTACCAGCGCGAGTTCGGCCGCCCTGTCCGCACGGTTCGCCAGCACGCCGTTCGCTGGCGCGGCTACGTCGACGCCGCCCGCGACCTTTCCGACCTCGGCGTCCGCATGGACCTCAACTACATCGCCGTCTCACCCTTCCTCGGCTATATGTGCGGCTCAGGACGTCCTCTCCGCTTCGTCGACGAAGCCGGCGCCCTCATCGACTGCTTCCAGCAGCCCACCCACTGGACCGAGGAGTGCCTCATCCACCCCGAATTCGTGTTCAGCTTCAAATGGCCCGTCGAACGCGCCCTCGAAGAGACCGGCGCCATCATCCGCCGCGCCGCCCGCCGCTACTACACGCCCGTCGCCCTCAACTCCCATCCCGTCAGCTTCGCCACCTACTCCAGCCCCCTCATCGAGGGCAACTGGGACACTGCCGTCGCCGAGGGCATGCCCATCCTCTCCGCCGACGACTGGCTCGACTGGACTGAAAGCCGCGACCAGCTTCGCATCACCCTTGACGCAGCAGGAGCAACCCTCCACGCCGCCTCTCCCCTGCCCGCAGCCACCATCCTCCTGCCGCCCGCGCTGGGCGCGCCCCGCACAACCGGCCAGACAGGCCGGCAGGAACGCTGGGGTCGTCGCTACGCAACGATCTCCTTCAGCGATCTCGCCCCCGGCATTCCCTATCGATTCGACTATTCCAACGGGGAAGGTACAAAGTGAAAATAACGAGAATTGAAACGATTCCCGTAAACGTTCCCATCAGCGCCGAAAGGGCCATCCGCGGCGGCCGCGGCGGCCATACCGAGTCCCCCTTCCTCCTCGTCAGAATCCACACCGACGAAGGTATTGAGGGCCTTGGCGAAGTCTCCTGCACCCCAATCTGGAGCGGCGAAGACCAGGTCACCGCCGCCCACTTCATAGACCATATCGTCGCGCCCCTGCTCACCGGCCAGGACCCCACCCAAATCGAACGCCTCATGGCCGCCGTCAACGTCGCCGTCGCCAACAACCCCTTCACCAAGGCCGGCATCGAAATGGCCCTCTGGGACATCCTCGGCAAGGTCGCCGGCCTCCCGCTCTACCGCCTCCTCGGCGGCCCCGTCCGCGACCGCGTCAAGACCAAGTTCTCCGTCTCCGGCCAGGCCCCCCAACAGGCCGCCGCAATCGCCGCTTGGGCCGTTGACCAGGGCTTCGACACCATGAAAGTCAAGGTCGGCCTCGACCCCGTCCAAGACGTAGCCCGCGTCGCCGCCGTCCGTGAAGCCATCGGCCCCGACGTGCGCCTCGGTGTCGACGCCAACGGCGGCTGGTCCGTCCGCACCGCCGTCCAGACCATCCCGCAGCTTTACCCATACGAAATCTACTTCGTCGAGCAGCCCACTCCCGATCAGGACGTCTCCTGGCTCGCCGACGTCCGCCGCCGCACACACCTGCCCGTCATGGCCGACGAGATCGTCTACTCGCCCCAGGACGCCATGGCCGTCGCCCGCGCCCAGGCCGCCGACGTCCTCTCCCTCTACGTCGGCAAGGGCGGCATCACCCCCGCCCGCCAGGTCGCCGCCGTCGCCCAAGCCGCCGGCCTCGTCTGCACCGTCGGCAGCAACCTCGAGCTCGGCATCGGCAACGCCGCCATGATCCACCTCGCCATGGCAACTCCCGCCATCGACGCCGAAACCTTCCCCTGCGACATCCTCAGCCCCTTCTTCTACGACACCGACCTCCTCCAGGACCCCCTCCCCATCCGCGCCGGCGAAGCCCGCCCCCCAACCGCCCCCGGCCTCGGCATCAAACTCGACGAAGACCAGGTCGCCTTCTACCGCACAGACAAAACCTGAGGCCCGTCGACTTTCCCTTCCACTCCGACCCCCCCGTAGGGGCACCCCTTGTGGGTGCCCTCGAGGAACGACAACATTATAGGCCTACATAATCCAGGCCAGACAGACGCCAACGATTTCTAGATTGTTGAAATTGAGAAAAGACTTCTGAGAGGAAACCCGCAGATTGAAGTGACCAGTCCCCGCGATTCAACACCTACCCGCGCAGTCTTTAGCCACTAACCACTGACCACTGACGTTCAAATGCCCTGCGATAACTACAGCCCGCGCAGGCAGCCAACACGGCATCGGGAGGGGGATCGCCCTGCCGTTGGCTGAGAATGGAGCCGGCGCCGGCGCCCGCGCGCCCAGGTTTACTACTCCTCCCCCTCGTCGACATATATGCCGGAGCCGATGACGCCCCTCTGCTCCGAGTTGGGCACCGGGAAGCTCACCGCGTAGCCGAACTTCGGCGAACCGGTCTCCTCGTCTCCTTCGATGGCCGGGTTATCGTAATGATATCGCAGAAAACTCTTTCCCTCGCGCCGTGCGACGCCAATCAGCAACTCCGCGAACCGCACCCCCTTGGAGTCCGTCCTCGTCATGTCCGTGGTTTGACCTTCGCGAAACGGCTCCGACCCGTGAAACAGGGTCACGCCCCCGCCGCTCACCACATACAGGTAGATGGAGCCTGCCTTCCAGTCACCGCCTTCCACCCGGAATGCGTTTCTGACCCCGGTGAGGGCGCTGTAACCCTCGGAAAGTACAGCCTGTTGGTAGGTCTCGGCCGCCGCATCCACAAAGGCGATGAGCGTCTCGCGGTCCACCACCTCCGACGCCGTGACCGGGGGCTTCGGCAGATCCGCTATCGTGATCGGGACATCGGAGACGTCTTTCGAGAGGCCGCCGACCAGCACGAATCGTCTTCCGGTGATCCCGGAGATGTATTCGACAGCGTATGCCGTCTTTAACCCATCGTCGTGGTATTCGACGAAACCGCCACCTTCGGCAGCGGCCGCGAAAAGCTCCTCGACGACCTTGGTTCCGCGTTCATCCTCGACGCCCATCAGGTTTTTGCTTTCCGCTTCACGATCGTTCCCGTGAATGAACGCGTCTCCGTTCATGAGGAAGATGATGAGAAACGTCGAGCCGGATTTCCAGTAGCCCTCCGTTTTCAGCCCCTCCCTCAACTTCGCGAATACGTTCATGTCTGTGATCGACTCGAAACGCGCCTTCGCACCGAGGACCCAGGCCTCGAGGCTTTCGGGGTCCGTCACCTCGGCAGCGGTTACCTCGTCCATCGCGGCCTCACCGTCGGCCATCGGAGGGATCGGCTGGCACGCCGCCAGGCCTATCCCTAACGCCGCCACACCTGCCGTCTTGAGAAATGCGCGTCGAGAAACTGAATAATCTGTCATCGTTTCTTTCCTTTCTGTAATGTGGTGAAGTAGCAATTCAGGCCAGAGCCGGCAAAGACTCGGTTCACAGTGCCGCTGTCAACCGTGAGGCCCGCAGCCAACAACCGTTATCTGACCGTGGTAATGCGGAGGAACTGTCGGGGTTCTGCTGGAATCGACTTCGATACTGCTACCAGGGCCTTACGCAGGTTCGCGTTTGAGACTAGCCCTTTATTCAGATAACTCTGAAAGTTTCCAATGACCAGAATAGTTCACTGGGAGGACCAACTAAAGGATAACCCACTCTGCCGACTTCTGTCTATGGGCGTATCTTCTCATTGACGAAATGCGCAACAAACACGAAGGACACCTGAGACGACCGGGGCCGTATTCTGAGTGTGGCGACAACGACCAGATCACGATGGGTGGTCTCCCACTAACCACTGACCACTGACCACTGACCACTGACCACTGACCACTGCAATCCTACTCCAACCGTATGCGCGGGTCCACGACCGCCAGCAGGACATCCGAAAGTAACGTGCCGATCACCGTCAGCGTGCTCAGCAGAAACAGGAAGCTACCCGCTAGGTACATATCCTGCGAAGTCAGCGATCGCAGCAGCAGCGGCCCCGTCGTCTGCAGGCTCAGCACCATCGCCACCAGCGTCGTGCCCGAAACCAGACTCGCCAGCGACCAGCCAACCGTGCTGAAAAACGGGTTAAGCGCCACCCGCACCGGATACTTCCAGATCAGCGCCCTTTCTCGCACCCCTTTCGCCCGCGCCGTCTCCACATACGGCTTGTTGAGCTCGTCCAGAAGGTTAGCGCGCGTGATGCGGATGTTGCCCGCCGTGCCGTTCACCGCCACGATCAACATCGGCACCCAGATGTGCTTCAACATATCCACGATCTTCGGCCAGCTCCACGGCTCCAGAACATACTCGTCTGAGAACAGGCCGCCCACATTCATGCCCAGCCAGGACTGGGCCAGAAAGAGCACGATCAACGCCAGCAGAAAACCCGGTGTCCCCAGCCCGATAAAGCTGAACGTCGTCATCAGATAATCAAGCCACGAGTATTGATGGGTCGCCGAATAGACCCCCACCGGTATTGCGATAAACCACCCCACCAGCAGCGCCCCCATCGATAGCGCCATCGTCAGCCCCAGGCGTTCCCAGATCAACTCACTCACCGGCTTCTGCCACTCGAACGACTGCCCCCAGTCGCCCTTCACCAATACGCCATAGATCCACTTGAAATACTGGACATACGCAGGCTGGCCCAGCCCGTAACGCTGACGCAACGACTCCAGCTCCGCCTCGTCCACCTCATCCCCCTCCTGCCGCAACTGGGCAACATACGAGGTCAGAAAATCACCCGGCGGCAGCTGGATAACCGCGAACGAAAGAATCGAAATCGCGATCAGCATCGGAATGATCAGCAGAATACGTTGAACGATATAGGCCAGCATGAAAACCCCCGAAAAAAAGGAGTGAAGAGCGAGAAGAGAGGAGTGAGAGAACTGCAGCCCGCTTGGCTAGCCAGCCGGTTTTACTCAATCCTCTCTTCTCTTCACTCACTCCTCGCCCTTCTACGTACTCTGCGTGTCCGGATCTTCCCAGAAGTAAGTCTCGGTATGCAGCAGATGCTCGTCACCGGTCGTGTCGTCCAGCGGGAAGCCGGGCAGATAGTTCCTGACACCGTTCTTGACGATAATCGGCGCCGGGCGCTCGCCCAGGTATCCAATCATCGGCAGCTCTTCGGCCCAGATGTCCAGAATCTGGTGGAACATCGCAGTCTGCTTGTCCGGGTCCGGTTCAATCTTGATCGCGTCCCAGATCTCCCAGATCGTCCACACCCAGTGGCCCGCCGGCGGCTCGACGCCTGCCGGGCTGGTGCCGCCGCTGTTGCGCCAGTGCGCCCAGCCGGCCGCCCACGGCCGGTCCGGCTGCTCGCATGTCCAGATCGTCGGGTTGACCAGCGGAACGACCGTGCGGTCTCCACCCCACCAAGCCGCTTCGATCTCGTTGGCGCCGTGGTGCTCCTCGTACAGCGAGCGCTCAAAGCCCTTGTAAGCCGCCTTGACGCCCACCGCCGCGAAGTACTTGATCACTTCCTGGACCGTATCTTCGCTCGTGGTACCCGGCTGCGCCGTCCCTTCAATGACGAAGCTCAGCGTATCTCCGCTGCCGTCGTTGAACAGGCGGAAACCGTCGCCGTCCTTCTCCGCGTAACCGGCATCGTCCAGAAGCTGGTTGGCCATGTCCGGATCGTACTGGATCCACGCGTTCGCCTGCTCGGGGTATGCCTGCGCCGAGCTTTCCAGCGGACTGTACTGCCGTGGCGTCATCAGGCCGTCCCACACCAGCTCGTTGAGCGCCACGCGGTCCACCGCAACTGAAAGCGCGATCCGCACGTCGCGGACGTTGAAGAACTCCGCCAGCCGCTCGTTCTTGGTCGACAGGTTCAGCTGGATCGCCGAGTGGCCCGAAGCCGAACCGAGGAAGACCTGGTAGTCGCCTGCCTCTTCATTCTCTTTGTAGAGCGTGAAGTTGCCGATATTCACGTGGCGGGCCTGGAAGTCGATCTCGCCGTTAATGATCCGCAGGTCGAATACGTCGTTCGTCTCGAACAGCCTGTGCGTAACGTCGTCGATGTAGGGCAGCTGCCTGCCGTCCGAATCAACGCCGAAGAAGTAGGGGTTGCGCTCCATCAGGAACAGCTCGTTGGAAAGCTCGTTCTTGGAGATCCAAGGTCCGATGCTCGGCAGGTCCGGGTTCAGGTACCACCACCTTCTGTCCGTATAGTACTCTTCCCAGCTGTTGAAGCCGGCCTCTTCCACCTGTGCCTGCAGCTTGTCCTGATCGTCGGTCAGGTCCATGTGGAACTGCTTCAGGTAGTGGCCGGGCAGGTAGAGATTTCTGGTCTGGCGCCCAAGCCGGAAGACGTACAGAGGATTGGGCAAAGGGAACTTGAAAGTTACCGTCGAGTCGTCGACGATTTCAAGCTCCATCGGCGTGCGCTCAGGGCCGGAGACCCAGGTGCCGCCGATGCTGGGTGAGATCGTCGTGTTGGTCTCGTCCTCCTCCCACCACCAGCGGATCGCCTCGGTGGTGAAAGCCGTGCCGTCCGACCACTTCATGCCCTCGCGCAGGTGGAAGGTCCACTCGGAGGCGTCGTCATTGATCTCCCACGACTCAGCCATGCGCGGCTGCATGTTCAGGTTCTGGTCGTACCAGGACAACCCCCGGTCCTGCATCTTCGTCGGCCCCCAGCGGTCGGAGACGCCCTTGAAACCGCGGCGGAACGTGCCGCCGTAGTTGCCGGTTTCCTCGGCAACAGGCATCACCATCGGGTTAACCGGCAATCGTTCGTCCACGGGCGGCAGATCGCCGGCCGCTACCATATCCGCGAGCATCGGCGCTTCACTGTACTGCGACGACGAAGCCGCCGGCGCCGCCTCGGAAGACTCGGCTGCCGAGTCGTCGGCAGGCGCGGCCTCTTCCATCGGCTCCGGTTCGCCGCTCGCGCCGCAGGCCACAGCCACCGCACCCGCGGCCGCCACGCCCGAAACGCGCATGAACTCGCGTCGGGAAATCGGTGTTGGTGCAACTCTTCTCATTCTTCTCTCCTTACTGTGAGTAAACCGTTACCTACCTCTGTGTTCAGTCGTCCATGCCCAGGACTCATTTCCCCGGACACTGACCACTAACTACTAACTACTAACTACTGACTACTGCAGTTCCCCTTCCTCCGGCACCAGCCAGGGTGGATGCGGAAGACGCCGCTCGCTCAAATGACTGGCATACAGGAAGCGGTACACATCACTGATGTAAAACTGCGGATAACGCTTGGGGGGAAGCGATTCCAGGAACTTGTCGTGCACCATTTCCGCCATCTGCTCGCTCATGCCCGAACTGACTTCAAAGTCGAAATATATGGCCAGATCCTTGGAGGGATCTTCCATAATCCGTTTAACGCCAAATGACTCCGGGTACTTATGGGCCGGTGAGTCCCTCTCCATCAGGAATGTGCCCATCGCCGCCGAATGGATATACTGCCTGTGCCCGTACAGGAAGTTGACCGTCTCCTGCGCGTCCTCAATCGTCTCGCCCGGAAACCCGAAAAAGAAGAACGTATGGTTCCAGATCCCTGCCGTCGCGCTCTCCTTCAATATCCGGCTCATATGCGGCAGCTGTGTGCCCTTGATCATATGGTCGATAATCGCCGCCGACGCGCTCTCCAGGCCGAACAGGATCATCCTGCACCCGCCCGCTCCCATATCCTGCAGCAGCTGCCCCGAGATCACCTTCTCAAACCGAACGCAACCGCCCCAGTGCAGCGGCTCCGGACGCTCTCGCATGATCTTCGAAAGATCGCGCAGATTGCGCGGCGTCACCGCTTCGTCCGAGAAGAATATATGCTTCACGCCGTACTTTTCATGCAGGGCCAGCATCTGGTCCGCCAGCTGCTGCGCCCGCAACTGGCTGAACGATTCCGGCTCCCCATAACCAACGTTGCAGAACGCGCACTTGCCGAAATAACAGCCACGCGCCGTCAGCAGCGGCAGCGCCAGCTCCGGCGCCAGGTAGCGGTCCAGCGGCAGCCCGTCAAAGTCCGGCATCGGCAGATTCGCGATCTTTTCCGGCTCCTTGCGCTCGGTGACCCGGATCCGGCTGCCGTCTCTATAGATCAAATTGGGAATGCCCGCCAGGCTCTCGCCGTTCGCCACCGCCCTCGCCAGCTGCAGCAGCGGCACCTCACCGTCAAACACGATCGCGCTGTCGATCAGCTCGAACAGCGCCGGCGCCTCCGGAAACTGCGCCCGCAGCATGCTGACGTGCGGCCCGCCCACCGTCACGTGGCAGTCCAGCCCGGCCTCCTTGACCAGATACGCCGCCGTCAGCCCCGGCAGCATCTGCGCCATCGACGGGATCGAAATCCCCACAACGTCCGGCTTCTCCCGCACAATATCCGGCAGCAGCAAACGCCGGTAGATATCCAGAAACATGTTGTGCTGGTCGTCGCGCACGCCGTGAAGAAGGAACCGGCTGTTGTCCGGTGGACCCGCGGAGTCGTACCCCTGAAAATGCAGGCTCGCCGGGTGAAAAGGTAAATTCGCGATCTCGAGACAGTCGAGCAGAGTTCCCAACATCTCAAGACCGATAGGGCCGTCATAAAAAGCCGAAGACCGAATCCCCGCCTTGGCGCGCTCCACCTGTTTCGCCAGGCGTGGGCCTGCCTCAAGAGCCCAGTCAATCCTCTCCGGACCTGCACCCTCAGGCCCCGGCAACCGCCTCTGCCCCCGGCCTGAAGCACGCTTCCGCCCGCCCTGCTTGCCGCGCAGCCGCGCCAGCGCGCCCGTCAGATAGCGCCGGCTCAAAATCTCGTCGAAGACCTCGACGTTCAGATCGCGCTGGATCACGTCGACGCCCTCCTGCCGCAGATAAGCCGTCAGCGTCGGCAACGCCAGATGCGGCATCGTCGGCGTCCAGTTCGGTGGGAAAAGTAGCATCACCCTGGGCCGCCTCTTGCCCCCGTTCTGCGGCCCACCCCTCTCACCCAACAGGCCAAGCTCTTCCAACTCAATATTAAATTGCCCGCCGGATTCAATGTTTTTTTCCATTACCGGTCGATACCGCTGCTCCTTCAACCTCCGCACTACCAGTAGACTTCGAAGCCCCGTCTATCCGACCCCTGCCAGCTCCAGTTCGCCCGCATAGTGGCAGCGCACAAAATGGCCCTGTTCCACCTCCCGTAGCTCCGGCGTCTCCTCCATACAGCGATCATTGTCATTGTACAGACAGCGCGGGTGGAAATAGCAGCCGCTCGGCGGGTTCGCTGGGTCCGCCACGTCCCCCTCCAACACGATCGGTTCCGCCCGGTCGCGTGGGTCCGGCTTCGGCACCGACGAAAGCAGCGCCTCCGTGTACGGATGCATCGGGTTCTGATACAGCACCTCCGTACGCGCGCTCTCCACGAGCATGCCAACGTACATCACCGCCACCCGGTCGCTGATATGTTCCACCACGCTCAGATCGTGAGCAATGAACAGGTACGTAAGGTCGAACTCCTCCTGCAGGTCCTGCAGAAGATTGAGGATCTGCGCCTGCACCGACACGTCCAGCGCCGAGACCGGCTCGTCAAGCACGATCAGTTGCGGGTTCAATGCCAGCGCCCGCGCCACGCCGATACGCTGCCGCTGCCCGCCGCTGAACGCGTGCGGGTACCGGTTCAGATACTCGGGCCGCAGCCCTACCACCCGCAGCAGCTCCGACACCCGGTCCTCCAGCTCCTGCCCCTTCGCAATCTCGTTCACCAGCAGAGGCTCGCCCACGTTCTGCAGCAGATTCATGCGCGGGTTGAGCGAGGAATAGGGGTCCTGAAACACCATCTGCATGTTGCGCCGCAGCCGTTTCAACTGCTGGTTGTCCACTTTGGCGATGTTGACCGGCCCCAACTCCTGGTCGTCGAACCAGATATCACCTGCCGTCGGCGGGAAAGCATGCATGATCAAGCGGCCCGTCGTCGTCTTGCCGCAGCCGCTCTCACCCACCAGGCCCAACGTCTCGCCCGGCCGCACGTAGAAGTTCACCCCGTCTACCGCTTTCACCTGGCCTACCGTGCGCGAAAAGAAGCCCTTCTGAATCGGGAACCACTTCCTCAAATCAGCGACTTCAAGAAGCGCATCATGGAGACGCGTGCCGTTCTCTGCCTGTTCAGTTTCGGTCTGTTCGACTTCGGCCACAGACTCGCTGTCATTCTGAGACAAAGCGCTACCTCCTGCGAAACTGGGTTTTCGGCTGGGAGTTGGGGGAACCCCATTTGCAGGCGCCGCCTGCAGAGCCGCTCAAAATAGAAGGAAATCTCTGATGTTTCTGTAGTAAAGCGCTCCCGCCGCCGCGCCAATCAACGCCAACTCGACCGACAGTACAGTCAGGTAGGCGCTGAGCAAACGCCCCTTGCTCCGCGAACGCCGTAGGTAGCCCTCGATCAAAAACATGCCCACGATCAGGAGCATTCCCAATACAAATATCGACCACACCCTGTAGGCGCGCAGGTGCCACGGATTGACCCGCAGAAACAGCACCACCTCCAGGACCTCATGCAGCAGCAGGATCAGCCCAAGCCCCAACGCGAAACTGAGAAACCACATAAAATAATGGGATACCTGTCTTCCAGCCTGCTTAAAGACATCAAAGACAGATTCAGTCTCGGAGGGCAGTCTATCCATAAAGAGAGTTCGATCTGAGAGTTAAACGAAACACGAGCTACTAAAGGGGTGCAGGGGATTGTACTTGAAAAACCGTCAATCCGCCAATTTTTCCCCGCAAAGTTGTGAAAAGGTTCTCATGACAACGCCGCCCCGCTAAACTCCCCCTAGTGAAGCCCACTTGGCCGTCTCTCCCGCCTCATTCCTCTCCTCAGTAAATCGCCTATTCACTGACCACTGACCACTGACCACTGCCGTTGGGCGGTCGGGCCTATTCGGCCCTCCCTTGTGCGGGGGCTCCGCCCCCGCAACG
>JAPOVP010000183.1 GCA_026708085.1 Caldilineaceae bacterium | reverse complement strand
CCCCTCTCCTACAACCTCGCGTCGTAGCCAGTGTGTGGGCAATACGAAATTGCCGACCCGTGTCGGCCCACGCTACCCCCCGCCTACTGGCAGATTCCGAAAATGTGCCAGGCGCGAGCAAGACAGGCGAGGCCACGCCCATATATGCCCAACGTTCACCGCCATGACCATCGAGAGCCCGCTACAGAAATGCTGACGGTACATTCCCCCCAGGCAGACCGTACACAGAACACACACAGAATATGGCTTAGTAGTTACCTGAAAACTAAAAACTGACTACCAAAAACTGCCGTCAAGGAACTTTCACCCCAAACGCAGCGTCATGGGATATGTCGCAGTTCCTGTAAGCGTTCCAAGCGTGCAACGCCCTTTGGCAACACAAACACCCAAAAGGATGAATATCCCAATGAAACATGCACCGCCTCTCAACAAAACAGCCCGCATCGCCGCGCCGCTCCTGCTGGCTCTCCTGCTAGCAATAGCGGTCCTGCCCGCCGCCGCCCTGGCACAGCCGCCGGGTCCGAATCCGGGACCGAATCCGCAGGGTTCAGGGCCAGGTTCGAATCCGGGACCGAATTCTCAGGGCCCGGGTTCGAATCCGGGATCCAATTCACAGGGTCCGGGTTCGAATCCGAATGTAAACAGCCAGCCGAACGGCAACCCGGGAGGCAGCCAGCCGAACGGCAACCCGGGAGGCAACCAGCCGAACGGCAACCCGGGAACCAACCAGCCCGGATCCAATCCGCCGGTAAACAACCAACCCTCAACCGACCCGCATCCCAGCGCGCCCTTCACGCCGCCGGCCGACTGCATCGTAGCCCACGCCGCCACCCCGGCCCAGCTCTGCCCCATCGACGGCGGCCTCCAGTACTACTTCATCGGCGCCGACGGCAGCTCGCAGACCGGCCCTTGGATCCGCTCCTTCGACGAGCTGGCCGTCCTGGGCTCCGTCTCCGTCTACAGCGGCACCAATCCCATGACCGACAAATCCGTCACCATCACCTACCTCGCCGCCGACAGCAAGATCCGCATCAGCACCTACTATCCCGACACCGAGTACGACACCGACAAACCCTACATCTTCACCGTCGACACCGACTACAACGTCGACCACGAATCCTGGTAACCCCAGAACCCGCCCCCGTCTCCCAAAAGGAGACACAACCCACGCAAACAAAAAGCGCCGGAGGTATCCCCTCCGGCGCTCCTGCATCCCTGTCATCCCGCCTCGCCCTCCCCGCAATCACTGTAGCGGCGCCCCTTGTGGGTGCACTCCTCGCCTACGAAAGACAACCAAATCCACTACATTCTGCCGCGGGTATGTGTCGTAGGCACATCGTCCAAATCCAGTTTCCCGTGCCTTTCATGGATCGACAGCAGCCAAAGCCGTTCTTCGCGCCGTCCCCCTGCCGTTCCCCCGCAGTTCCCCTGCCGTCCCAGCCCCCTTCCTCCCCGAAACACTGCCCCATCCCATACGATTACCCTACGTAGACCGCCGTCGCAACTGTCCCCGTCGAGCACAGGCCGCAAATTTAAGACACCCTGCCTTTTCCGATATATTGGTTCCGAAAAAGGCCGGTATCTTTGACCGACCCCCATCTTCCCTGGCCAAGACGTCATAATTCATGCCACGCCCTGAATCGCCGATTCGGCAACGGGTTCAAATCTACCCTCAGGCAGCCGATAAAAAAGGTGTTCGCCGCCCACCGCGCTTTCCGCGGACAAAAAGCAGTTCTCCGCGCCCCTCCGCGCTCTCCGCGGACAAAAAGCAGTTCTCCGCGCTCTCCGTGGACAAACCAACGCTTACACCCACTGGTCCCGGTTCAGGCAACCCTCATCAAGCCCTGAATCCCAATGTCATTCCATTACCTTTATTCTCTTGCACTTGTCCGCGACCGGAGTCCCTTCATGTACACCCAAACACGAGCCCTCTCGCTCTCCCTGCTCCTCCTCTGCGCACTCTCCTCCATCGCCTGGCGCAACGCCCAACCGCCCAGTGCCGCCAGGACCGGCCTCGACCTCCTGCCCCCTCTCCCCTTCAAAGTCGCCACCTTGGACCTGCCCCGCATCCGCCATGAACGCCGTACGCAACAGGCCGCCTTCGAAAAGCGCCGCCTCTTGGAAGAAGAGTCCCAATACGCAGTCACTTACAACGGCCTGACCCTCCTGCATATGAACGTCGACCAGGCCCGCGCCCAAGGCGAAAAATGGATCGAAGTCAGCCTCAATGACCAGATGCTCTACGCCTGGGACGGCGACAGGCTTGCAAACCAGTTCCTGATCTCCTCCGGCGTCCGCCCCCACCCCACCGTCACCGGCCTCTTTCGTATCTGGGCCCGAACCGTTTCGCAGACCATGGACGGCGGCGACCGCGCCTCGGGCACCTACTACAGCCTGCCAAACGTTCCCTGGGTCCAGTACTTCTTCCATGGCTTTGCCTTTCACGGTACCTACTGGCACAGCAACTTCGGTACCCCCATGAGCCATGGCTGTGTCAACCTCACCATCGAAGATGCCGAATGGCTCTTTAACTGGGCATTCCCCGACTGGAACGGCTCAACCGCCTGGCTTCGCTCCACCACCAACGACGCCACCCTCGTCTGGGTTCACGAATAAGCGCCTCGCCTGCCGGGCCAAAATGTCGGCAGACCGGCCGCTTTGCGAACAGGCGCATCAGTTGCAGGTTCAATGCTGACTCGGGGGCCGCCTGGTAGTAGAAGGAGGAGCGGTTGAGCCCGAGCAGTTCACCCTGCCGCCGGACGCTAAGAGTCGGGTCTGCTACATCGACCATACGCCGTCTCTCACTGACCGAAGCGGGCAACTCTTTTTCAGCCACTCAAGTTCCATCTTGAGCCGCCCGATCTGTTCATAGCGTTCTGCTACCTGCGCCTCCTGCTCCCGTTGCTTGCGCTCACCTTTGCTGGCGAAGACGCTGGGCCCGTCTTCCAGAAGTCGCCGTTTCCAGGCCCGTATCAGGTTGGCATGAATCTCCTGTTCACTGGACAACTGGCTAATCGTCTTGCTGCCTTCAAGCGCTTCCAGCGCAATCCGAAACTCGTAGGCTGCCGTGTGTCGACGTCGTTTCCAGACCATTGAACTGGCCCTCCACCTGCGTGGTGATCTGCTCCGGTATACACCTTAGCTCCTTGTCCAGTTCTTGGGGCCCACTTCAGACAAACGTATTCTGACGTTAGACAAAGCCTATCAAAGTGCTATTGTTCCTATTCCTGCGAAGGTGAACTGTCAGGCGTCGAGGTAGGTGACGCCTCCTCAAATATGTCGTCTGGAAATGAATACTCTATCGGAGCTATAATTCCAATATGCTGCGCTATAAACGGCCCCAAAGGTTGCGTAGATAGCCAAAGAGATATGCCAATCAGAACAACCAGGCACCCCACCCTCACATTACTCGAATCCGACCTGGCCCTTCTCTTTGCCATCCCCTTCCAAGAAGATCTCTCACGCGCATTAGGCTCCCACGCCGGATCCCTAACCCCACAATGCGGACAAGAACGCGCCGACGCCAACACACCCTTGCCACACTCCCAACATCTGACTTGCTCCATTGTTCGCCTAAACTTGTGGTCCGGTTTTTGGGGCCAATCTCAGTCAGGGCCGGTTCTCAACCAAGCTCAGTCACTCCCTTTTCGACGACTATCATCCATTTTGGCACGATATTGGCATGAGTATGAGCCGTTTTGTCATGTAAATGACATTTCCATTGCGTATCATTATATGCAGACGAGTATAGCTGAAAGAACGGAGGTCAAGAATACCTGTTCCAAGATATATGCTTGATTGGCTATTCCATTATTCCAGTCCATTTTGTTCATTTTTCAGTGGTTTGGCACGACAGTTCATACCATTTTATCTATGGTGACGGGGTGTGGGATGGTCCTATTTGTAGATTATTTCCATCCCACCCTCGACACTCGCGGTGAGGCAAGGCGCGACATGTCACGTTAGGGCGCGATCAGGTATGGCACGGACCTGTTTCCTTATTCGGATCTTTAGCAGGATACCTCGTTCTCCCATTTCTGACTCGACCCCTGGAAAAATTGACCTGCGCCATCATTCGATTCCTGGATAAGCGGTGACCAAAATGAATATGCCCGAACCAACAAGAGCCATGTGGGAGTACATGAATTTCATGGAACTCTACGTCGAACCATTCATAGGATTCTTCTATGTCGTGATTTCAACAATGATTCCAGTCGTTATGATCCTGATCAACATCATTTTCTATACGGCAAGAGCATTGACCGGAGGATAACCATCCCCTTATCCGGTTGTGTTCCAACATTAAGAATCTAGGATAGATTAACAGACTTGGCAATTGTAGACTTGGCAATTGCGATCTTCCCTACGCCTTGCTTGTGGGTCATCTATATTGAAATGGCGACTTTAGATCTGGAAAACTGGAATTGAAAAGGAATGAATTATGGACAACAATCGTCTCGACCGAATCGAGAAAAAACTTGAAGACACAGCACGTATTCAAGCGACAATTGCAAAGCAAATCGCTGAGCTTGGAGCTGCCATTTCTGAGGATCACGTGGATGTTATGAAACTGGTCGTTGGCATGGGTGATCTAACGGACTTGGCTACAACCATTTTCTTGACGCCTGGGGACATGGTGTCCGCAGGTTAGAGAAGTCTTCAGTCGATACATTGACTAGCTGATAGCAAGATCCCAATGAGACAAGAGCAATCTCGTCTCTCCCCATAGACATTCTAGGAAAAGAAAATCAGATGTCCGTTGCGATACTGTCCCTGGTTATCGTCCTCCCATTGGCGGCGGCAATCGTCTGGCAAAGACACAGCCGTGCGCTGTGGGGTAGTCTGTTCTTCGGGTTTGGCGCGTATGCCGTCGTCGGCCTTCTGCGGATACCTGTAAGAGAGGCGCTTTATCTGCAACCGGTCGCAGAAATTCTAAACCGACTTCCCATCACCCTTGTGATGGGAGTTCCCCATCTCTGGATTCTACTCAACGTCATTCATGCGTTGTTGCGAGAAGGCGTCCGCTGGCTGATTCTCTTTTTCCCGGCGAGAAGTGTACGCACGTGGAGGGAAGGGGTGCTGTTCGGACTCGGCTATAGCTGGCTGGCAGCCCTGCAAAGTCTCGGCAGGTATATTGCAAAGCGTTCCGAAGAAATCGAACTGTATCGGTACACTTTTGTCGAAACGGTGGAAATAATGAACAGCCAGCTTCAGCCAGAGTTAGCAACGGTTGTGACCTTGGACTGGGGTGTAGCGCAAACAATCTTTAATGTAGGTACGTGCCTTGTTGTTATGCTCAGCGTCCGTCAGCGAAGTGTGTGGCTTCTTCTGGCTGCGATTATGTGGTATGTCGTTTACGCCAGGTTGGGAAGCATGGTGCTTTTTAACCTTCCTGAGATGGAGCCCTACATGAGGATGCCTGCAGCCTTAACTGCGCCAACGCTTACGAGAATCCTTGTCGCACTCTTGCCGTTCATTCTGCTCTTGGTCCTGCGACGGACAAAAGATTCCTGGAAGTGAACCGTTATTTAGAATTGAACAGATGCGTGGTCTATTGGCATTGACCACGATGATCCGCGCTTCCTGTCACTTCACCAGAGGCCACAATGAGGAAAGACGTTGATGTTCTCCGTGCCCCTCCGTGGACAAAAGGTGTTCCCCCATACACCGCTGAACGCGTCTGCGGACAGTCTGCTCAGATTGTTCCGCTGAGACGCCAGGCTTTCCAGCTCGCTGAGCGCCCCCGGATGCGATACTGGCCCGCTCAAAGCATTGTAGCCGGAGGACGATTCCTGCAGGTTTGTGAGAGCGCTCAAATCGGGGATCGGACCGCTCAGCCGGCTGTGGCTGAGGTCCGGCCGCTCCGGGCTCGTGAGGCCGCTCAGTTCGGGAACAGGTTCTGGCATTCCCAAACAACCTCTACTGTGGATCCCCAATGGGACAAAAAGCTTGCGAATCCCTGAAGAGCAAGCGAGACGCCTCGGAAACTGCGCCCCAATCGGCAGCACCGGCGGTTCAACACCGCTTGATGCCCCTTAAGCCGCCATGGGCCGGGGGCGCCGGCGTCGCTTGGGCCAAGACGGCGAACGGGGCATGCTGCACAGCCAAGGCTCTCTCGACCGCTCCCAATTGCACGATACCGCCCGCAATTCGCCCCCGCCCCCGATCTCTTGACAGGCTCTGAGAAACAAAGGCTACCGGGATCTTCTCGCAATTGACGGGCCCCGGCGCAGCGCCAATCCCGGTTGGGCTCATGGCATCACCGGTTTTGGCTTGTCGGGCCGTGCCATGCGGTAACCGACGCGAGGCTCCGTAAAGATGTATGCAGGACGTTGAGCACTGTCTCCTAGCTTTTGGCGGATACTTTTCACGACCGTGCGTATTAACCGCCGGTCCTCGGAGTAATTGTGGCCCCACACTCGCTGCAGCAAATGATCGTGGGTCAATACGCGTCCGGCGTGGACCGAAAGCTCGTAGAGCAGCTTGTACTCAGTCGCAGTCAAATTCACCCGCCGCCCCGCCACCGTCACCCCGCGTTCGGCGTAGTTGATCGTCAGATCTTCGCGCTGATAGAGCCCAAGCCCCACCTCGTGGTCGGACGCCGCTCTCTTTCGCAGGGTTGCCCTGATGCGAGCCACCAGTTCAATGGGCGAGAAAGGCTTGACGATATAGTCCGCCGCGCCCAACTCGAGCGCCCTGGCGATTGCCCGGTCTTCGCTGCGCTCGGCCATTAAGATGACCGGCGCATCAGTCATGTCGGTGATGCGGCTCATTAACTCGAAACCTTCACTGCCGGGCAGCGGCAGTTCCAGCAGAATCAGGCGCGGCCTGTTCGTAGCTATGCGCCTGTCCACCTCCTCCGCACGCGCGGTCAGGATCGGGGTGTAGCCTGCTTCCCCAAGCGTGTTGCGAACGTCTCGCAGCGTGCTTGGGTTGTCGTCAATGACGAGAATGCCCGCGGTCGGTCCTGCGTCCGCCGAGAACGGTTCGGGGCCGTCTGCCCCACCGTTGGCGGCTCCACTGACCGCGGGAAGCGTAAAAGTCAATCGCATGCCGAGGCCTGGCCCGTCGCTCTCGGCCCATATGCGGCCCCCGTGCGCCTCCACGATTCCCTTGCAGATCGCTAGACCCAGGCCTGTGCCCTCGATATTGCGCTGCCCTCCCTCGCCGTCTATGCGCGAAAACTTCTTGAATAGATGCGGCATCCGCTCAGTCGATACGCCTTCCCCCTTGTCCGCGACGGAAATCGCAACGTGGAACGCCTCCTGCACCGCCGTCACCCTGATCGTGGACGATATCGGCGAGTGCTTGGACGCATTGGCAAAGAGGTTGTTGAAAACCTGAATGACGCGCTGTCTGTCGGCCATGACCCAAGGTAAGTCCGGCGCCAGCGCAACCTCGATGCTGTTCCCTGCCCCCGTCCGCAAAAAAGCGTTCCGGGCCTCGTCTACGACCCTTGCCAGCTCCGTCGGCTCAGGCGTGATAGCCAGCGTACCCGCCTCTATGCGCGTCATGTCGAGAAGGTCGTTGATCAGGTCTCGCATCTGATCGGCCTGCTCGTCGATCATGCGGAAAAACTGCCGCGTCTCGGCCGCAGCGATCGGGGTCGCGGCGCCCAACACCGTTGCCGAAGCCCCCTTGATTGTGGTCAGCGGTGTCCGCAGTTCATTGCTCACCATGCCCAGAAACTCGGAGCGCAGCCGTTCCAGCTCTTCCAGCGGGGTCATATCCTGTACGGTGACGACAACGGACGCGACCGCGCCCTCCTGCGACCGGATCGGCGTGGCGTTGACTAGAGTGGTGATCGAATGCCCATCCGGAAAGTAGATGACGACCTCCTCGGCGCGCACGGTTGCGCCATCCTGCAGCATCCGCGTGAGCGAATGCCTGTCGAGCGGATACTCGCGCCCGTCCGCACGTCGAAATGTCAACGCCTCAAAAAGCTGCTCCAACGGGCGGCCGCCCCCACGCGCAGCCCCGACGAGCCGTCTCGTCTCCTCATTGACCGACAACGGCACGCCCGTCTTCGCATCGAAGACCAGAACGGCTACGGGCGAGGTGTCGATCAGGGTCTCCAGGCCGGCCCTGGTCTGCATTTCATCCCGGTGTCGGCGGGCGTTCACAATAGCTGTCGCCGCCTGCGAGGCAAACAACACCAGAATCTCTTCGTCTTCGCTCGTGAACTCCTCTCCTCCCTCCTTCTCAGCCACATAGAGGCTGCCCACATCTACGCCCCGCCGCCGTATCGGCGTTCCCATAAAGGCGTTCACCTCCGGCAGGTCGACTGAAAAACCGAGCGCCCCGGTGTAGTCGTTCAGGTCGCGTAGCTTTAAAAGGCCCGGAAACCGGCCGAAGTATTCGAAGAGTGCCGGCCCCTCAGGCATGTCCATAAGGCTCCGGTGTTCTTCCTCGGTGAAGCCCGACGTGATGAAATCCTGCACCTGCCCAGTGTCGTCGAGAGTGGCAATCCCACCGTAGCGCGCGCCGGTCAGCACGCGCACGTTGTCCACGACCTCATTCAGTACAGTCTCAAGGTCAAGGCTCTGGCTGATGCGAAGACTGGCCTCGCTCAGCCCGGTCAGGCACGCCCGCAACGTCTCTATCTCGCGTTTGAGTCTGTCGACATCGTGCGGCGTGCTCCCCTGCATTGGGGAGGCCTGAGATGTCGGCGTTTCAGAATGCATCGGGCCGATTATCCCACACATCCTCTCTTGCCACAAAATCTACACAATATCCTCATCAATATACACAGAAGCCTCACTTCCGTCTCACACCCATCGAGTATACTGATTCCTGTTATTCACAGGGAATCGCGCCTCACTTTCCCAAAATAAGGAGAAAGTGCCCGGTGTATGCATTTGTGGACTTCGCATCAGTCGCCTTGACTGCTCGCAATCACAGGATCGCGGTCCTCATAGTTCTCACACGCACCGTCTTTCTGATCTTTGCGCCCGCCGCCGAAGGCGCGGTCGAACTGAGTTGGACGGAGGTGGCCGGCGCGGCGCGCTGCGAATGTTTGTGCTGAGAACTGCGAGAGCTAGGCCTGGTCTGTCCACGAAGGGCCACGAAGTACAACCCTTGTAGACTGGCAGCCGTACCGGGGGCGGCCGTCATTTTTATGTCCGGCTGCTATCACCATTTGCCGTTCCATCTGCAGATGGACGGCCCCGTCATCACGCCGTGCCGGCAGGTTTCCAGGGCGAACCGTACGGGCTATACGGTGGCGATGGTGGAGAGAGCGCTCCGAATGTACGACGCCCGCGGGCGGGAGGCGGCGCTGAAATTCTACAATTCACCGGAAAGCATGGACGGCGAGTGGTATCTGTTCATCTTTGATGAGAACGAGAAGCCGATCGCCCTGGCGGTAAACCCGGATATGTTGGGTGAGGATCTGCGGGGCGATGTAGGGGTGGATTTCACCGGCTACCGGCACGGCGAAGCGATAGCCCGCGCCGCCGCAAAAGGGATTTGGGTCGACTATTTCTTCCTCAATCCTGTCACCGGCACCCAGGCGTGGAAACATTCCTGGGTGGTACGGCACGACGGTCTTATCTTCGGTTCCGGCTGGTATCAGAATCTGCCGGTATGGAAGCAGGAGGAACTTGGGGAGTAGGGTTGGGCTTTTTGACGTTTCGTGGTCCAGAGATCGGAGGCAGGTCAGGTCGGCATCCCCCTACTGGCCCAACATTGACAAACTTATACAAAACATAATGGACGTCAACGATAGCTAGTCAACCATCCATTTCAAGGAGATAGCCGTGAAGCGGATTACAGCTGTTTCGATGGTGGCATTTACCGTCGTAGGACTCATCGCATCGATCATTCTTGCAAATTACCTTGGAGTTTAGTTAGTGGGTCCTGGCCAGCTCTCTGTGCGCTCTGCGTTCACCCAAGATCTCATGCGAGACCAAACGACTTTTCTTAACTTGTGGAACGGAGAGCGGCTAGGAATACTTCAATGTCAAGACAACAATCCTTCCTGGAATAAATGATCCTGCTCAACATCATACTCTACACAGCAAGAGCGCTTACCGGAGGATAACCCAAAGATGAAACTCACTACCCTATTCATCATCCTGACACTCCTGCTGTCCGCCTGCGCTCCCATCCCCCCTTACCCACCCCTCGAACCACCACCATCAGAAATAAAAGCAGGCCTCACAGACCTCGCAAACGCGATGGCAAAAACAGACGACCCCAACAATAATGTATCTGAATACATGGAAGCCCTGCTACACATCGAAAAATGTCTTGCAGATGAATTAGGAGGAGGTTCGTTCCTGACCGACGAAGAGACCACCGCCTTTATCCTCTACAGCATCGGCGCACTGTCAACAGCCAGAATCCTCGAAAAATACCTGACCGCTCAAGAAACCGACGAAGAAGTCTACACATCATATTTCAGAATGGGGTATCAATCACTACGCCTACTTAAAGAAGATTGCGAAGAATCTGACTAAGAGTAGCTCAATTCTCGGTGTGGAACATCAAACTTGACCTGCAATGCAAACAACTGTGCCATACCAATTCCGACATCGTTTTTCCCGAAAAAGTCCACGTGCCCTCCATCCAGCACCCACCTAAGCTATGATCAGGAAATTCTTTAACCTTGCAACAATTGAGAAAGTCCTGAAGGTCGTAACAATTGTCGTTATCATTGCCGCAGTCTACTTCGCTATGGAATTTGTAGTCGCAGTAGATGAAGACGGTGGCCGCCATATCGTCAATACCGCCCTATGCAGCGACCAGACCTACTACGAACTCAACGAACTTGAGTGCGACGGATTTGGGTACTGGTTCATACTCTGCGGCCCGTTCCTGGCCTTGACACTTCTCGCTTGGATACTTGTTTTTATCGCCGCTGAACGTCTTAACAGACCAAGAGACTCTGAAACAGAATCCCACACCAACATGCCTTGAATTCGTATATGCCAACACCAGGACGCAAGAATATGTAAGCGACCAATTCTGTCTATTCAGACCACCCGCTACCCATGTGTATAACTCCCTAATCTATACGGCAAGTGCATTTATCAGGTTGATAACCCAACAATGAAACACACAGTTTTGCTTATTGCACTAGCCTTGCTCACCATCAGCCGTGTTCCTATCCCCCCTATACCAACCGATCCACCAGAACCGAAAGTGCCAGTCGGCATACGTGACCTGGCAAGTGCTCTCGCAAAATCTATGGCCCTCGAAAGTGAAGAACTTCGCGACACAGACCAGTACTCTGTACTACTGTATGACATTATTCACTGTTCTCCACCGAATACTTCAGAGGAAGAACTATATGAAATGTTCACACAAGGAATTACAATCGTCGAACACAACCTCTTCTTTTCCCCGTCCGAGATTATGTCGCTGGCTATTTTCAACCTCGGAATATTTGTGTCATCAACTCAGTTCATGTTCATAAACGAACTCGCGCACACTACAGACTTGCCGGAATCTCAAGATATGTATGCAATTCTGGAATTTGCATTAGAACTGTGCGAAAGCCGGTAAACTATCGGGTCCCAAATGACTCCTTAGACCAAACTAGCTCTGCTAGACCAAATTCAATCTATCTGACCTGCATTAGACCCACCAGACCACCCGCTACCCATCTTTATAATTCCCAATGGAATCTGACCATTTCAGGCAACTGGATGAAGCGGTGATATGCGCGGGCAAAGCGACCATGCACCCATTTGTGAGCTGGCGTGAGCAGCAGGACGCCGCCTCGCTTCCATTATAATCGGTCAGTTGCGGCGAATTCGCCATCTGTATCCTCCTATTCGTCGGCAACGATAGAAGAACCCTTACTGGCCTATTATGTCAACGCCACTTTATGCGTACCCCTCATTAATATAGTGACATTCACAACCAATCGATCCGCGAAGGGCCGCAAAGAGCGCCGGAGGCAATTTGCGTTCTCCTTGCAAGACCGCGTCGCCCTGAGCGGATTAGCACTATGCGCCAGCAAAATGCCGTCCTGTCAAACGTCAACGCCCACTGAGATCTGACTACCACAAACTGCCGCCTGTACTCAGTGCTCCTCCCTGGATCAAAAGCAGTTCAGCCCTTCTCCGCGCCACCCGCGGATCAAAAAATGTGTTCTCCGCGTCCTCCGCGGAAAAAAGAGGTAAGCTGTTCTCCGCGCCCCTCCGCGTCCTCCGCGGAAAAAAGAGGTAAGCTGTTCTCCGCGCCCCTCCGCGTCCTCCGCGGAAAAAAGAGGTAAGCTGTTCTCCGCGCCCCTCCGCGTGACTTCGCGGATAAAAGAAATCGCCCCACCTCACCCCGCGTTTTGCACGCCTCACACGCACGTTGTAACATGCACCCACCCTGAGCCAGAGTAAAAGGGACGCCTCCCCATGCCGCCGTCCAAACTCTCCGCATCATACGCCCCGCCGCCCCCCATCCGCCCGCTCCTATCCCCGGCCGCCCTGGCCGTCACCATCGCCGTCGCCGTCGCCCTTCTCCTCCCGCGCGCCGTTGCCGCCGCCGCGCCCGGACCAATCGCCCGCGACCTCCACCAGCAGTCCTCCCAACCCGCCCTGCCCGTCCCCACCCTCACCGCCCACCCGTCCGCAGCCACCGTCGAACTGCGCTGGACCGAACTGCCCGGCGCCACGCAATATGAACTCTGGATCTGGTGCAACGAGGAGACCGGCTGGCTGCTCGTCAGCGACACCCTCACCGGCGCCGCATTCACGCACACCGAGGTCGCCCCCGGCGCCGCCTGCTACTACGCAATCCGCGCCCTCGACGCCAACCGCGACCCCGTCAGCGCCTGGTCGCAATACGTCCCTGTAACCGTCCCCGCCTCAACCCCAACGCCCACGTCCACCCCGACACCCGCGCACGCCCGCACGGCTTCCACAACCGCCGCCCCCCAGCTCACCGCCCAGCCCGCACCCGGCGCCGTCGAGCTCAGCTGGCCCGAACATCCGGGCGCCGCCGCCTACGAACTCTGGACCTGGTGGGACCGCGACATCAGCTGGCAATTCATCAGCAACAGCATCACCCAAACATACTTTACCCACGCCTCCGTCTCCCCCGGCACCACCTACCACTACGCCCTCCGCGCCCTCGACGCCGCCGGCAAACCGCTGACCGGCTGGTCGAACTACGCCTCGGCGATCCCGCTCCCCCCCTTCACGCCATCGCCGACGACCACCCCCACCTCGACCCCGGCCTCCGACCACACGCCCGCGCCCACCCCGACTGCGACCCTGACGCCGACGACCACCCCCACCTCGACCCCGGCCTCCGACCACACGCCCGCGCCCACCCCGACTGCGACCCTGACGCCGACGACCACCCCCACCTCGACCCCGGCCTCCGACCACACGCCCGCGCCCACCTCGACAACGACGCTGACGCCAACAGCCACCCCGACACCAACGCCCGATCCAAACGCATCCGCCCTGCCCGCCCCCGAACTGACCGCCCGGCCCGCCGCCGCAGGCGAGGTCAGGCTGAGTTGGAAAGAACTGTCCGTCGCCGTCCGTTACGAACTCTGGACCTGGTGGGACCGCGACACCGGCTGGCAATTCATCAGCAATAGCCTCACCGGCGCATCCTTCACCCACACCGAGCTGACCCCCGGCACAACCTACTACTACGCCATCCGTGTTCTCGACGCCGCCGGCAACGCCGGCCCCTGGTCGGACTACGCCTCCGCAACCGTTTCCGCCGCCTCTGAAATAACGACACCATCGCTGACGCCAACGCCCACATCCACACCATCGCCAACACTGACGCTAACACTGACGCCCACATCGACACTTACACCGACGTCCACACCGACGCCGACCGCGACGCCGCACCGGGACCTCCCCCCGCCCCCCGCCTCCCTCGACCTCGACTACTACTACCGCAAGTACATCGACGCCGGCGGCATACCCGTAGTCGCCCCCTCCGATGTGCCGGACCTGCATCTATATCACGCCCGCGACATCATTAACGCCATGCTCTCCCACCGTCCCGACCTGCGTGCAACCATGGCCGCCAACCGCTTTCGCGTCGTCATCTACAAACATGACGGCTGCCGCGGCCCCTATCAAACACCCGAACTCAGAGCCCAGCTTCCTCTCGGCAGATGCACGAACGTGCTCGGAACGGCCACCATCCGCTGGCTCGGCAACAGGTTCACCGGAGAGGTCCTGCTCATAATCGACGTGGTCGGAACCGCGCCCGCCGTGTGGCAACAGTATTGCAACGTCATCCTTGTCCACGAGTTCGCTCACATGGTCCATTACGCCCTCGCAATCGAGTCCGCCCGCGCCGGCAGCCGGCCCCTGTTCGATTCACCCTTCGACTCTCGCCTCAAAAGCGCCTACAGCGCCGCCCTCGCCGCTGGTCTCTATCCCGATGCCTACGCCTCCACAAACTACCTGGAATACTGGGCTGAAGCCGTCATGTTCTGGTTTCTGCCCGACATGCTCACCGGCGAAGTCCGCACCCCCGCCAGCGTCGCCCGGCTCGCCGACTACGATCCCAGAATCGCCGCCATCGTCCAGGAGGTGTTCCGCGCTGCCGCACTGCCGGAATGTGAACCGATCTACCTAAAAATGCTTGGAAAAGTGACCGGACCGGACGGCCGCCCTCTCGCCGGCATAACCGTCTCCGCCGACGTGCGCATACGCCCCGCATCCGACCTCCCCCGCAACAACTATGTAAGGCATTCCTATCCCACGGGTGCGGACGGCGCCTATCTGGTCTCCCTGGACAAGACCCGTCCGGCCGCGCTCCGCAGACAGGTGCAACGGGAAACCGGAGCAAGCGACCCCGTCCCCTTCTTCCTCTTGGCCGTTGCCCGCCACCAATGGGACGCCCTCACCGGCTGCCCCGCAGGCTACCTCGCCGCCGCCAGCCGCCAGGTCGAAAACATCTCTCCCCAAAACGCCGCCGAGCACCCCATCCCCCAATCCGACCTCGCCGGCATCACCCTCACAATCGCTCCCAACTTCTCCTGGACCCCCAGACCCACCTGCTGACCCACCCCCTCACCCCCCATCCAAAAATCCAAAAATCCTAGTCAAAAATCCCAGTCAAGAATCATCCCCATCCACAAATCCGCAAATCCCAGTCCCAGTCCTAGTCCTTGTCCATATACCTAGGATTCCCAATCCTCTTGACCTGCAGGCTCCTCGCCCCAAAATTGAGCAGCAACCCAACCTCCAGGTCATACGCCTCCAGATAGCTGATAGCCTGTGCATAATGAGCATCTTCCAATCTGAAGACAGCCTTTAGCTCAACAGCCACCACACTGCCGACCAGGAAATCAACCCGCCGCGACCCCACCTTCTGCCCCTTATAGAAAACTGGCATCTCCTGCTCGCGGCTGAACGCCAGCCCCGCTTCCGCCATCTCAATTTGCAGCGCTTTCTGATAGATGACCTCTCGAAATCCGTTCCCTAGAGCCGAATGTACCCGCATCGCACATCCAATAATCCTTCCCGTCAACTCCGAAAACTTATATCCCTCTTTCACATAACGCATACCCACTCTCCTCTCCTGCCAACTCCAATTCCACACTCCCCAAGTCTAAGCCCCCCAATCCTAAGACCCCGTCCCCCAATCCAAAAAAAATCATCCCCATCCAAAAATCCCAAAATCCCAGTCAAGAATCCCAGTCACTAATCCCGGTCAAAAATCATCCCCATCCATAAATCCGAGAATCCCAGTCACTAATCCCAGTCAAGAATCATCCCCATCCATAAATCCATAAATCCTAGTCAAGAATCATCCCCATCCGTCAATCCGCAAATCCCAGTCAAATATCGTAGACAAATCGTATACATTTCGCCCAAACGCACGAACTTCCCCCGTCCCGCCTCCTATCAACCCCGACCCCACCCCTATCCCCAGCCCACTAACCACTAACCACTGACCACTGACCACTGCCGTTCCCCCGTTTGACACCCTCCCACCCTTGCATTAAAGTGACTTTTCCTGCCGCGCAAACTGTGGCACAATCAAGAGGCAATCTACCTTCACCCACAGCGCAGACTTCGCAAATCACGGGTTGACACATTTTCCGCCTTCAGAGTATAGTTAGGAACGAAAGAAAGTTGACAAGCTTTTCGTCAATCGACGACCGTGTGGCATAATAAGATTTGGCCTGTCTGTCGGCCTTTACATGCAGGACGGCGGTCAGCAACTGCCTTCGTATTCGACGACCGGTCTCGCAGAATCTCTATGAAAAGGGAGAGGAATTCCTATGCTTCAAACAACTCGTTCGCTTAACCTTCGCGATACGCTGGTCCCTTGCCTGCTGGCGCTGCTCTTGGCGCTTGTCATGATCGTCGCCTTGCCCGCCATCGCTTCCGCACAGGACGTCGGCCCTGGTCCGCCGCCGCCACCCAATCCCGGTGGACCCCCGACCGATCCGGACGGGCCCGGCGACCCCAGTGGGCCCGAGGGAGATCCGAACGCCGGTAACGGAAATGGTGACAATATGATGGGCGGCGGAATGAAAGCGCCCATTCCCAAATCCAACCGCATCGTCCTGCACGCAGCCACGCCCGTTCAGCTGATCAAGACCGGCGACGACGGCCTGCACCTCTACTTCATCGGCGCTGACGGCAGCACCTACACCGGCCCCACCTTCAGCTCCTTCGCCATGCTTGAGGAAATGCATCCCTCCGGCGCCGGCGTCTCCCTGTTCGACGGCAGCAACCCCTCGACAGGCCAGCCCGTCACCGTCGACTACCTGCCGGACGAAAACAGGATCTTCGTCAAGACCTTCTATCCGCCCGGCCATGACAAATACAATCCGAACAAAGCCTACGACTTTACCGTCGACGACAAGTACAAGGTCAAACACGTAAACTGGTAGAACCGCTATGAAAAACCTGCCCCGGCTTCCGGGCGCAATTTCCAACCCATTATCGTTAGTCAATCTCCAACCGGCCGCGCGCAACCCGCGCAAGACCGGTTGGGGAAAGTCTTGTACACAGAAGCTGGAAGCTGATCCACCGCTTCGCCACAGTAAGGCTGCCCTGGGCGCACATCCGGGGAGGAGGGACCTTAAGGATGAAATGACCCGAAACGAACCGGAACCAGTGTCGCCGCGCGCTGTGCGCCCAAATAGTGCACTCGCGTTCGTTCGCAACGAAAATTCGAATGTTGCAGGCGGGCCAGACCCTGTTGTACAATGCTCAAATCTGGACTTTACGCCAATTCATTCACAAGTGACTGTCCGAAAACATGGCGTTCCTAAACGGGCCAGTGAACCGTTTGGCCGCGACCGACCAGGCCAAAGGATCGAACGGTTGCAATCAAAGAATCAGGAGAGCCTACTTATGGAGCTAATGACGTACAAGACACGTGCTGTGAGGACCCTGAGCCTCCTAATCCTGGTCGCCCTGCTCGCGGCCTTGAATCCACCTTCCATCACCGGCGATGTCGCCCTGGCGCAAGGCGCCACGGTGCCCGTACTCACCGCCAATGCCGACACCGCCAACCAGGTCGACATCTCTTGGACGGAAGTTACCGGCGCCACCGAATACTCGCTCTGGCGTTGGGAAGATTCGGAGAGATGGGTCGCGATTGACAGATCAATCGAAGGGACGACCTATACCGATAACACCGTCGTCGCCGGCAGGACCTACACCTATCAGGTCTCGGCCGATGGCGAGACAACCTGGTCCGATCGGCAGCAGGGGAGATCGACTGTGACCGTCGGCGCCTACGACGCCTCCACGCTCAACGAGCCGACCGCTAGCTCGACCATGATCGGCCTCAGTTGGAGCGAAGTCACCGGCGCCGCCAGCTATGAGCTCTGGCGTTACGAGAACAGCTGGACGCAGGTTGGCGGTACGATCACCGGGACCAGCTACTCCGACACAGCCGTCGGAATCGGCAGGACCTACTACTACCAGGTCATGGCCAAGGGTCCCAATGGCGATGGCGCATGGTCCAATCGCGTCACCGCGACCGTGCCCTCGACCACGCCCGGCGCGCCCATAAACTTCGACGCGTCACCCGGCGACGCCCAGGTCACGCTCTCGTGGGATGCGCCCACCAGCGACGGCGGCTCCGCCATCACCGGCTACGAATACCGCTACCAGATGTCCGGCGGTTCCTGGTCGAACTGGATGGCCACAAGCCCCGCGTTGAGCCGCACCGCGACCGTGACCGGCCTCACCAATGAGACCGCCCACAACTTCGAAGTGCTGGCCAGGAACGCCAACGGCGCCGGCCTTGTCGCCTCCGACACTGCCACGCCCTTGTCGACCGTGCCCGGCATTCCAACCGGACTCGGCGTAACGTCCACCGCGCCGACCGAAATCACCCTCAGTTGGTCCGCCGTCGACGGCGCCGCCAGCTACCAGCTCCAGCGCCGCGTCAACGGCGGAGCTTGGGGCAGCCCCATGGACGCCGGCAGCGGCACCAGCTACACCGACATGGACCTGACCCCCTCCACCACCTACGACTACGAGGTCCGCGCAGTCAACGCCGCCGGCAGCAGCGACTGGTCGGCAGTGGTGACCTCGACCACAGCGGACCCGACGGTTCCCGCCGCAACCAATGTGAGAGCGACCGCCGGCGCCAGCAACATTCTTCTTGAATGGGACGTGCCGGACAACGGTGGCGCAGCCATCACCGGTTATGCTGTGCAGGTCTCCGATGACGGCTCAAGCTGGAGCGACCTCGCTACGACGGGCGCGAGCGATACATCCTATGACCACACCGGCCTGACGCCCGGAACCATGAACTACTACCAGGTCCGGGCCATGAACTCGGTCGGCGACGGCGCATGGTCCCAAATGCGCTCCGCGCGTGTGGCTGCCGTAGCCCCCGGTGCACCCTCCCTGATCGCCTCCCCGGACGGGCAGAACGCGATCATGCTTACTTGGAGCGCGCCAGCCGACACCGGCGGCGCAGCCATCACCGGCTACACGCTGCAGGTCTCCAGCGACGGCACAACCGGTTGGAGCGGCCTCATCTCGCCGGCTGCCAGCGCGACTTCCTACACTCACAGTGGCCTGCAGCCCGGCACCACGCGCTATTACCGCATCAGCGCCAGGAACTCGGCCGGGTCAGGCGATTGGTCGGCGACCCAGTCCGCCACAACCGCTGGCGCCGCGCCGCCGGATGACGATGCTCCCGACGCGAAGTCGCCGCAGCAACTGAGAGCGGCAACGGCTCAGAACGGCACTGACGCTAGAAAAGCCGACGTCATGCTCCATTGGAACGCGCCGGCAACCATAACTCTCCACGCCACCAAGTCCTACCGAATCGAGAAGTGGAACGGGGCTACACAGGCGTGGAACCTGGTGGGATATGTATCTGACGGTGGCACTGCCGTTGAAGCTGATATGATCCTTGCCGATTCTGATACGGACACAGGCGAGATAACTGTGACCGATAGCGCTCTTGCCGGCGGTAGAGAATTCACCTATCGCGTTCGTTCAATCGAGGCCGATACAACGGCAAACACTGACGCCGACAACCCCATGAGTAAGTGGGCGCGTGTGACCCAGATGTCTGCCAAGGTGGCCCCGGGCAAGCCGACGCTGACCGCGACCGCGGCCGCGGGCAAGATCACGCTCAGTTGGACGCTTTCTGACGACGGCGGCTCTCCGATAGCCCGCTACGAGCTCCAGGTGTCCACGGACTCCGGTGGCTCCTGGACCGACTTGGCGGCGACCCCCGCGGCAGGGCACACAATCCTGGAAGCGGTTGTGCACGAGTACACCCATAAAGACCTTCCGGGCGGTGTGCGAAGAGACTATCGCATAAGGGCCGCGAACGACGCGGCCGGGGACGGGAGCGATACCATTGCCACTGCCGAACCCACTGAAATTGCTGCCTCCGAAAGGGGCGCATATTCAGATACGGCATTCGCCACGACGCCCAAGGGCTCAGCAGCTGCACCCGCGGGCTTGATGGCAGACGGTGGGGTCGGCGTGATCGTCCTTACTTGGACCGCTGTACCGGAAACGAGTTCAGGTGCTCCGGGGCGTACTATCTCCGGATATGAGGTCGAAGTGTGGGACGACGCCAACGAGGAGTGGGATGCTCTTACCTTCGTCGATGGCGGAACTACTGCTACCTATACACATATGAACCTTTCGGGCAATACGACCAAGTACTACCGGGTCCGCGCGAAGGATTCTGAAGATGGCGTAGGGGCATGGTCGAATGTAGCGAACGACAAGACGGATCCTGGCGTACCGGGCAAGCCCATGAACGTCATGGCCGAGGCCCACGGGTCTGGCGAGATCCGGCTTACCTGGATGGCGCCGGCGAACGACGGCGGCACAGCAGTTAGCAGGTACCAGATTGCTCTGTCCGCAGCGTCGATCGTGCTGACCGCTGGGGCTATCTCTTCCCCCACCGCGCTGCCCGACACGGGCGTCTTGGATCCTGCCACGGTTTACACTGTGGATATCGGCGGTGAGCATGATGCCTTCTCAAGGCTGTCATACACCGACATGAGAGATCTCGCGGGCAATGCGACCAGGTACTACCGCATCCGCGCCGCGAACGGTACTACGGATGGTGACTTCGGTGCCTGGTCGGATCAGGCGTCCGCCACCACCGCCACCACCGGGGTCCCGGGCAAACCGACGATAAACGCTATTGCCCATACGACGGATTCGGATAAGATCAATCTGAACATCGTCGCGCCGGCAGACGATGGTGGCTCGCCGATTACCGGTTACAGGATCTATGTGTGGGACGGAGCATGGAGCACCCTGGCTGATGTGCCCGTCACAGTAACGGGCGATGGCACCGACTCGGATACCGACTACGAATACGTGCAAAGCGGTCTTTCCGGAAGTACGACCAGGTACTATAGCGTCCGGGCGAAGAACGTGAACGGTTTCGGTGCCGACGCAGACGTAGATTCTGCCACCACCATTCCGGGCAAGCCTGGAAAACCAATGCTGACCGCGACGGCCAGTGGGTCGGATAAGGTCGTACTTACCTGGGAAGTTGTGGAAGGCGCCGACGCCTACGGCATCCAGTTCTCCCGCACCGGAACAACCGGCTGGGCCGAATTGGTGGATGATGAAGTTGACACTACTGACTCCACGATCGTGATGGTGCCGATGTTGAGCTACGAGCATAAGGGCCGCTCGGGCGCAACCAGGTACTACTACCGCATCAGAGCGCTAAGAGAGCAGGGTGACCGCACGGTTGACCATGTTTACTCCGATGCCAACGAAATAGGCGACTGGTCAGACGTGGAGAATGCCATGACTGACGCAGGCAAGCCGGCCAAGCCGGAGCTGACCGCTGCCGCGGACGGGTCCAGCAAGATCAAGCTCACATGGTCCGTGTCTTCGGATGGTGGCGAGCGCATCACCGGCTACGAGATCGAAGTGTGGGACAGCGCCAGCGGCAACTGGATGGACTTGGCGACCGCCGCCGGCGGCGCGTCATCCTACACCGACGAAGGCCTGCCGGGCTATACCATGAAGTACTACCGCGTTCGCGCCATGAACTCGGTCGGTTACGGCGGCTGGTCAGACTCAATGTCCGCCAGGACTGACGCAGGCAAGCCGGGCGCGCCCATGCTGACCGCCAAGGCCGATGGCACCAGTATGATTCGCCTCACTTGGACCAAGCCGCAGAGCGGTGGTCCCTCCACGGTGATGATCGAGTCCTACGAACTGCAGGTGTCGGACGATGGTTCAACCGGCTGGACCGCTACGACCAATGTACAGTCGCTCCGGCGAATCGTAGGTGGGGAGACGGTGCACTGCTTCGATGATAACTCTGACGCCGCATGCGGTACCGACGAAGTCCTTGAGCAGAACTTCACTCATGGAGGGCATGCTCCTGGGACGATGAAGTACTATCGCATCCGTGCCCTGAACTCCGAAACCGTGGGCGACGCTGCCAGGGGCCCGTGGTCGGATGTTGTGTCCGCGACCACCGTGGCCGGTGCGCCCGGCAAGCCGGATCTCAACGCCACCGCCTCTGGGACGAGCATGATCAGTCTCACCTGGACGGCGCCGAAGAGCGACGGCGGCTCCGCCATCACCGGTTACGAGCTGCAGTACTGGGACGGCTCCAACGGCTGGATGGATCTGATGTCCCCGGCCGCTGGCGACACCACCTACACGCACAGAAATATCCCTGCCGGGACGACGAAGTACTACCGCATCCGCGCTCGCAACTCTGGCGGTCCGGGGGCCTGGTCGACCATAACCAATGCCATGACCAGTGCTGCCAGGCCGGACGCGCCGACGCTGACCGCGACCGCGATGGGGTCGGACAAGATCAAGGTGAGCTGGATGCTGGGCCACGACGGTGGCTCACCGGTCACCGGCTACCTGCTCCAGTACTCCAAGGACGCAGGCAGATCCTGGATGGACCTCACATCGCCGACGCCTACGATGATGGAGCACACCCACAGTGGTCTTACGGGCGGCGAGACGCGGCACTACCGCATCAGCGCCACCAACGCCAAGGGTAGCACCTGGTCCACGGTAGCCTCGGCCACAACCGAACGCTCCGTTCCGGGCAAGCCGACCCTGGATCCTGCGGCCGGGAACAAGAGAGTCGCTCTCGACTGGAGCGATCCGGCGACGCCGACGGGCGGCTCCCCCATCCTCCGCTACGAGGTCCAGATCTGGGACAACGAGACGCGCAGGTGGAAGGCGCTCATAAGCACCGGTGCGACGAACTACACGCACTATGGGCTTGACAACGGCACGAGATACTTCTACCGCGTGCGTGCGGTCAATGCCCAGGGCGACGGCCCGTGGTCGACCTTCGTGTCCGCGACGCCCAACTAGCCCTGACACACCTCGGGCCTCGGTCAGACTGAGGTCCGAGGACAGGCACGGGATGCGCCCCGGCCGGGGCGCATCCCCCGATAAGTAAGAGAACGACCGCCGCAGCGGCCCTCAACGGCAACAGCGGCGGTCGTTTCGATCTCTCCCTCTGCCCCTCCCTTTACCCTGCCGTTCCCCCCTAGCCCCTGTCGTTCCCCCTGCCCTTCCCCCAGCCGATCCCCTGCCCCTCTCCCCGCCCTTTCCCTGCACTTTCCCCCTCCTTCGCACCCTGGGGCTCCATGACGGCACAGGAGTGCGGCTACTGACCGCCATCGACGAATACAGCCCGGGCTGTGCGCGACTGGCCTGGGCGGGTGGGACCCAGGACGCTCTCCTTCGAGCCTGGTCGCCGTGGGAGAACGGCTGCATCGAGAGTTTCAATGCGAAATTGTAGGGCAACCAGTTGGGTAGAGACGGGAAGAGAGAGTAGAGAACTGAGAAAATGGAATCTGGCGATTTTCTCCCTCCTCTCCTCTCTCCTCTTAACTCTTTCCTCAGGAGCTCTTCTATACGTTGCCGGAGCTGCGTGTGCTGACGGAGCGCTACAGGCAGACTTGCAACCGCTTCCAAAACGCCATGAACACCAGTCCTCCTGCAGTTCACCAAGAACCAGGAACTGACGCCCAAAACTGCCGTTCATTCTCCGCGCCCCTCCGCGTCCTCCGCGGACAAAATAAGGTGTTTTCCGCGCCCTCTGCGGCCCTTGCTCCCACGCAAGACACCTCATCCCGAAATCCACCAATCCAAAAATCCCAGTCCTCCGCGGATCAAAAAGCAATTCTCCGCGCCCCTCCGCGTCCTCCGCGGACAAAATAAGGTGTTTTCCGCGCCCTCTGCGGCCCTTGCTCCCACGCAAGACACCTCATCCCGAAATCCACCAATCCAAAAATCCCAGTCCTCCGCGGATCAAAAAGCAATTCTCCGCGCCCCTCCGCGTCCTCCGCGGACAAAATAAGGTGTTTTCCGCGCCCTCTGCGGCCCTTGCTCCCACGCAAGACACCTCATCCCGAAATCCACCAATCCAAAAATCCCAGTCCTCCGCGGACAAAGAGCAGTTCCCAGCAAAACCGGCAGCCCCCTGACCCCTGTCCCCTATACCTTCCCCTATCAGACAATCCACGAATCCCGGTACTTGATCCAAAAACCAGTATGGTGATACCATAAATTCCATAGACTTTCGGAAGCTTCCTGCTTCGGGACCGCATCTCGTGTAACCGATTCGACCCTGTAACGCTTGCGCCAGTAGACCAACAAAGGATGAAAACTGCCATGAAACAACCATCACCTCAAAGACACACCCGCCGCATCGTGCTTCCGCTCGCACTGGCCTTGCTGCTGTGCTTGGCCCTCAACGCCGTCGCCTTCGCGCAGCCCCCGGGCGACCCGCGCCAGCCTCAGACAGGAGGGCCCTCCGGCGATCCGGGAGTCAACAACCCAGGAGCCCCGACGAACAACCCGGGCGAACCCGGAAATCCCTCCCCCGGCCCGTCCGGCGATCCGCCCGGAGCCACCGAAACCAGCCATCCCGGCGCCCCCTTCACACCGCCCGCAAACTGCATCGTCGCCCACGCCGCCACCCCGGCCCAGCTCTGCCCCGTAGGCGGCGGCCTCCAGTACTACTTCATCGGCCCCGGCGGCACCTCCAGCGGCGGCCCCTGGATCGCCTCCTTCGCCGACCTGGCCGGCCACTACGCTACCGGAGGCGGTGTCTCCCTCTTCTCCGGCTCCAATCCCTTCACCGGCAAGTCGGTTGACATCACCTACCTGCCCTCCGAGCAGAAACTGCGCATCAGCACCTACTACCCCGACAACCAGTACGACGTCAACAAGCCCTACGTCTTCACCGTTGACACCGGCAACAACATCAAACATGAGGCCTGGTAGAGAAAGAGCCCCGCACGCCTTCTACACGAGACGCGCAACGTAAACAGCAAGAGCGCCAGGGATCCCAACTCCCTGGCGCTCTTGCATTACCCGCCCAGCCCCATCTCTCCAGCCACCAAAGCTCTCCCCAATAATGCGCCCTTACCCCGCCCCACCAGCCCGCGCCTCGGTGGATCAAAAAGCAGTTCTCCGCGCCCCTCCCCCCCTCACACGCCTCTCATCCTGAAATCTACAGATCCCAAAATCCCAGTCCAAAAAAGCAGTTCTCCGCGCCCCTCCGCGTCCTCCGCGGACAAAGAAGCAGTTCTCCGCGCCCCTCCGCGTCCTCCGCGGACAAAGAAGCAGTTCTCCGCGCCCCTCCGCGTCCTCCGCGGACAAAGAAGCAGTTCTCCGCGCCCCTCCGCGTCCTCCGCGGACAAAGAAGCAGTTCTCCGCGCCCCTCCGCGTCCTCCGCGGACAAAGAAGCAGTTCTCCGCGCCCCTCCGCGTCCTCCGCGGACAAAAAAGCAGTTCTCCGCGCCCCTCCGTGTCCTCCGTGGACAAAGTGGTTCTCCGGAGTCATCCCCATCCGAAAATCCAAGAATCCCAGTCGCGTCGGTTGACTTGAAAGAACTTCAAAGTTTATAATGGTTCGGCGCAATTTGCCCATAGATGTTTGAACGCCCCCGGACCATTGCGGGCCTAGCGACTGGAGATTTCAGTTTCATGACCTCGAACACCAAGAATAGGAACAACCGTACCCTTTTCCTGTTCTGTATAATTGCCCTCCTGCTTGCCATTGCCGCGCCGTTCGCCGCGGCTGCCCAAGGCCCCCCAATCGGCCCCCCCCCAATAAACGCTCCGACAACCGGGCCCTCCACCGACCCGGGCGGCACCCCCGACCCAACGCCAACCCGGACGCCGCCCCCAACCGCAACCCGACCGGGCAGCAACCCCGGCCCCAATCCCCCAACCCCCACCCGCACGCCCTCATCCCCCACCACCAGCACCGAGGAGGCCAAGAGAAAGCTGGAACAGGCTCTCGCCGAATATGAGCTCATCAAGGCGCTCGCGCCCAATCGAATTATCTTCCACGCCGCCACCCCCATCCAGCTCTGCAAAGTCGAGGACGGCCTCCAGATCTACTACGTCGGCAGAGACGGCAAAACCCGCCTCGGCCCCTGGGTCCCCGGCTTCGCCGAACTCGCCGCCAAACATCCCGATGGCACCGAAGCCCCCATCTACTTCGGCTTCAACCCCCTCACAGGCAAAAAAGTCAAAATCGACTACCTCCCCCAAGTAAACAGAATCCGCGTAGACACCTTCTACGCCGACAGAGAACACGACAAGAACAAACAGTACATCTTCCACTTCGGCCCCGACCACGACATCGTCTACGACGCCTGGTAGCCATCCCAACCCCTGAGGGCGCCCCTCGCGGGCGCCCTATCCCTTTCACTGGCAAACCCTTTCCCCCGGCCCGCGCCCTCTTCCGTTTTACTAACACCCTCTCCCCAACGCCCGCCCCTGTAGGAGCACCCCTTGTGGGTGCCCTGGCGCCCCGCCTATCGGGCCTCCCCGAACAAGAAAGAGGTGTTCTCCGTGCTCCGCCGCGTCCTCCGCGGACTAAAAAGGTGTTCTCCGCGCCCCTCCGCGTCCTCCGCGGACAAAAAGGTGTTCCCCGTAACTGTCCCCATCCAAAAATCCAGAAATCCCAGTCCACGTTGCCCAAAAAACCGGAATCTGCTACCCTATGATCAGGCTGGGCAAGGGACCGGCTTTCCCGGCGCGTCCCGCTGACAGTGCCAGGAGTGCGAAATGACCAAGAGCGCCGTATCGCCAGCCGCATCATCTCCACCGCATCACAAAACAACGGTGACCTCCCCTGCGGTCAGCCAGGAGAGCGACCAGCGTATCCCGCCGGCGCATCCGCCTCTGACGCCCGCAGACATACGCGCCGTCGAGCATCTTGTCACCGAGGACGGCACCCCCGTGGATAACCGGTTTTCCGAAAAGCAGCGCCGCCTGCTCACGAGTCCGCTGTACACCTCTTGGGGCGGACCCGGCCGCGGCCGCCCCTTCATGGTCTGCGCCGGTGTCGGCCTCTTTCTACACCCTCGCGAGGCGCCGCTCGTACCCGACGTCTTCCTCAGCCTGGACGTAGAGGAGATGCAGGAACCGTGGGCAAAGGCCGGGCGCAGCTACTTTATCTGGGAGTACAAAAAGGCGCCGGACGTCGTGATCGAGATCGTGTCAAACGAAAAGGGCGGAGAGATGGCGGCCAAATATGCGGGGTACGCCCATTTCGGTGTGCCCTGTTACGTGATATACGATCCGCTGAGCCTCATTCAGGAGGACCCCGTGCGCGCCTGGCGCCTGACCTCTGGCGGCGCATACAGTCCCTGCCCGCATCATCTACTACCAGGGATCGGCCTGGGTCTGCGGCTCTGGCGCGGCCGCTTCGACAATCTTGAAGCAACCTGGCTGCGCTGGCAGGACGCCTCCGGCGATCTCATCCCCACAGGCGCCGAACGCGCAGACCAGGAAAGAGCGAATGCCGCCCGCGAAAGAGACAGAGCCGACCGGCTCGAGGCCCAGCTACGCTCCCACGGCATCTCCCCGGAAAACGGCAAGACCGGCTAACCTCGCCTGCCTCCAACCCCGTCCACAAGCCCTGAACAGTCCCAACGCCCCTCCGCGCCCCTAGCGGTGTCCTCCGTGAATCTAAAAAAGGTGTTAGGTGTTCTCCGCGCCCCTCCGCGTCCTCCGCGGACAAAGAGGTTTTGAAGTTCTCCGCGCCCCTCCGCGTCCTTCGTGGACAAAGGATGTTCTCCGCGCTCTTCCGTGGATCATCCGCAGTTCACTAAGAACTAAGAACTGACTATTAAAAACTGCCGTCTGTTCTCCGCGTCCACCGCGGAAAAAAAGGTGTTCTCCGTAACTGTCCCCATCCAAGAATCCAATAATCCCACTCCCACTTGACATCCCACTTCAGATCCCTTATACTTGAACCCAGACTGGTCGCAGAGCAACAGAACACCTCTATCCGGCCAGTACAAACGCAATCTCTGGACCCCCTGCTGCTTTCCGAATGCGGGCCCCCGCCTCCATAGGGCGCCGCCCGCACCCATAGCAGACACAGGCGCTCCGCTTTTTTCCCGGCCACGCCGCGCGAGTTATCCGAATCTTCTCGCCCCGCATCGCCGCCACTAAGTGGGCGCCTTTTTGTTGCCCGCAACATGGGAGCGACAAAATGAAATACCCCCATCCGGATGCGAAACAGAACGGCGAAATCGAACGCAAGCCGGGACCGTGGGAACAGCAACCCGGCGAACCCCTTGATCAATACAGATGGTTCCAAATCTATCTCACCCGCCCGCAGCCCCGCAACCTGTCCGGCGTCGCCCAGACCGCAGGCCTGCCTCCCCGCAGCAGACTAGTCGCCAAGGCCCACAGCCAGTGGAACTGGGAAGAACGCGCCGCCGCCTGCGACAGACAGGGTAACGCCCTGTCCGGCCTCCTGAGAGACTGGCGCCGCCAGCTGCTCAATGAAGTCGCCTACGTGACCCGCTTCATCGGCCTGCAGGATAACGCCCGCGCCCTTGCTAACGCCGGCATCGCAAATATGGACCGGGACGAAGCCCGCAAGCATCTGGGCACACTTGACCGGCGCCAGCGCGGCCTCCTCAGCCTGATCACCCCCATGAAGGAGATCAAAGAGTCGGACGTCGACGAGCAGGAGCTGCACTGGATGATCGTGGAAAGGGCGCGTGATATCTATGGGGAATGGCTCAAACCAATGCTTAGGATCGTGTATGAAGGTTTCGAACATGACGAAATCCACGAACTCAATCTTGACGATCTGCATGATCCGGACAGTGCTCTCAGTCAACGATATAAAGCGCTGGAGGAGAGATTCCTGGCCGAATACCATCAGGATCTTGCCCCGGATGTCCCCGCCGAGATCCTCCCATGGGAGCGGCAGCCCGCAGAACCGGCCGGACTCTTCTACCTGTTCCGCATCTATCTGAGCCTGATGTTCCTGCAATCGTTCCGCCAGGTGGCGAGGATGACCCGCGCCGTCGGCGAGAGCACGCCCGCCAGGATCGCCCACAAGTGGGCCTGGCAAGAGCGCGCCGTCGCCTTCGACGCCCACCTCGCCCGCGAACCCCTCGCCCGCTACGATCTTCAGCATCAGCTCCTCCAGGACAAAGCCTATGAATCAACTCTCGACGGCCTGCTCCAAACCACCAGCGCCCTCGAAAAAGCCGAAATCGGCCGCTTGGACCGTGCCGGCGCGCGCAAGTTCCTCCCGCTTCTCGCCCGCAGTCAACGCAGCCTTCTGCAGCAGGTCTCGCGAATGGACGCAGCAGCCGAGCGCGAATCCCTCAAAGAGCGCCGCGATGTCCGCCTTGCCGCCCTGGTCGAGGAAAGGGCCCTCCAGCAGGCAACCGAAGATTGGAATAAGCCCGATGAAATCCTGGAGAAATTCTACCCGATGCCGGACACCGCCGGGGACGAAAAAGAGTGAAACATCCGCCCGGCGCCGCGCCGTCCGCAGGAAGCCCTACAACCTGTACCGCCTCGATCGGGAACGCATCCCGCCCGGCTGCACATGCGCCGCCGTCCCCCTGAATTGGAAGCCAACGATTTCGCGCCGACCCCCTTCCCTTCAATGTCAAGAGAAAACGAAAATGACAACGAACCAGATGTTGAAAACTTTCTGACAAGGCAACCAGACCGGCTGCCCTGAGTACCAATCAGCCGCAACAATGACGGCAATTAGAACTTTTGTTCTGTGAGTAAAATCTCGGCGTGGGTGGATCGCAGACCTGCCTCACGACGCATCCAGTTCACCTGCCGGGCCGGAAAAGGGATAACACCATGAATAAGAAAGACCTCAACGCCCTCCGCGATGCCGCCAAGGCCGGCGCCACCTGGAAAGACCTTGCCGCCATCATCGGCGTCACCGACCGCACCCTCCGCCGCTGGCGAGAAGAAACCGAAGAAGAAGAAGATTTCCCCGAGGGCTACTTCGACGGCGTGGAGGACGGGGAACGCCGTCCCGCGCCCGACGACGCCGCTGAGATAATAGCCGCCATCCACGCCGGCCGCGCCGAAGGACGCCAGGAGCTCATCGAAACAATCCGCCAGCAGGCCGCCGAACAAAACGACCTCCGCACCCTCCTCGCCCTCCTCAAACGCATGGACAACATGGACAAATAACCCCGCATCCCCCGAATTCCGCCCCAAAAAACGCATTTGAGCGGACAAAGCGGACATATTTATGAAAAACTTCAAAAAAAACTCTGCTGCCTGTGCACAAAGGACCCAACCGGCAACCATGAAGAAACTGCTTCTGCAGGATGAGACCTATGCTGTCACCGGGGCGGCCATTGAACTGCATCGTACCCTCGGGCCGGGCTTCCTCGAAAAAGTCTACCAGGAAGCCATGCAGCTCGAACTGGCAGCCCGCGGCATACCCTTCGAAGCCGAAAAACCACTCGACATCACCTACAAAGGCCAACGCCTTACCCAAAAATACTACGCCGACCTCATATGTTTCGGCCAGATCATCGTCGAGCTGAAGGCCCTGAATCAACTCTCCGGCCGCGAAGACGCCCAACTCCTCAACTATCTCAAAGCCACCGGCCTCAGAGTCGGCCTCCTCTTCAACTTCGGCAGCCACGGCAAACTGGAACGCAAGCGCCTTGTCAGAAAGCGTCCATAGTCCCCTTTTCCCCGTTCCTCCGCGGACAAAAGGATTCTGAAGTTCTCCACGCCCCTCCACGTCCTCCGCGGATAAGAAAGCAGCTCTCCACGCCCCTCCACGTCCTCCGCGGATAAGAAAGCAGCTCTCCACGCCCCTCCACGTCCTCCGCGGATAAGAAAGCAGCTCTCCACGCCCCTCCACGTCCTCCGCGGACAAGAAAGCAGTTCTCCGCGCCCCTCCGCGCCCTCCGCGGATAAGAAAGCAGTTCTCCACGCCCCTCCACGTCCTCCGCGGATGAGAAAGCGGGAATTATATAGAATGATCAAAGGACTAAAGCACTGTTTAGTTGAACCGCTCATTTCTTTGAGCTCAGGTCACGGGCCAGGTAGCGCAGAAAGCGTCTGAACCGCCTGGATTCTTTCCGGAAATCCCAGCCGCCCCAATAGAGAACAACAGCGAAACCTACCAGAAGCAAGAACTCCCAGGCCTCCATTCCGTAGATCATTTTCCTCTCCAAATTCACCCCTCAAACAACAACTTTCTTTGTGCTTATCGAACAAATGTGCTGTTATTAAGAGGTTTCTACCAGTGTAAATTCACTCCAAAGAGGAGAACTCGTTATGGCCTCCAAGCGCGTTGCCAAAGCCCTCGCACTTCTCTGCGAAGAGTTTGATTGCCTCCAGGAAGACAACGAGAGACTCAAAGAGCAGGTCGCCAAACTTGAGAAAGAGCTGGACTCCCTCAGTCGTCAACTCCGAACTCTCAAAACCGACGTCAGCGTCCTCGAAGATCGATAAGCAAGTCCGCAACACCGCGTGTCCGACCGCCAATCCCCCGTCAATGGCGACGACGCAGAAGACCTCAACGTCTTCACATTCTTCGAAAAATTCCCTGACAAACAGGCCGCGATCGACTACCTGACAGCCGAGCGCTGGCCCGACCGCGTCGAATGTCCGCGCTGCGACCATCACATCACCCGCCCCATCAAGAACCGCAACACCCACTACTGCGCTGGTTGCAAAAAGCAACTCTCCGTGCGAACGGGCTCCATCTTCGAGCACTCGAACATCCCGCTTCGCAAGTGGATCTACGCCATGTATGTGTTTCAGAACGCCCGCAAGGGCATCAGCAGCGCCCAGCTCGGCCGTGAGCTGGGCATCACGCAGACTTCAGCCTGGTTTATGATCACACAGGCTCCGAGAGGCCATGGAGCCCGACTACGAGCTGCTCAAGGGCGAGATCGAGATCGACGAAGCATGGATCGGAGGGTTGGAACGGAACAAGCACTACGACAAGAAACTGTGGGAGAACTGGGCCGAGGGCAAACAGATCATGCTCGGCTTTCGCGAGCGCGACGGCCGCATCATCATTCGACCCGTCCATTCAAACGGCGCACAGGCGCTCGAGGCCGACATCCTGTTCGCCGTCGAAAAGGGCGCCTTCATCTTCACCGACGAACACCGGGGCTATATCAACCTGAATGAGTGGTACGAACATGAGACAGTTCGCCACAAGCGGGGCGAATGAGTGCGAGACAGTGTGACCACCAATAGCATTGAGAGCGTCTGGGCCATCCTGAAGCGTGCTCACAAGGGCATATACCATCAGTGGAGCAGGAAACACGGCGGCCGCTATGGAAATGAGGTCGCCTATCAACTGACTGAAGGCAGGATGAGCGTTCCCATCGTCACCAGGGTGCGCAGGCTCGCCAAGCGATCTTTTGAAGTCCAGTTGACTTACAGGGAGCTGGTGCGCTAAGATAGCCCCGAATGCTGAAGTGGCTTGCTGATTTCCTCGTCAACAATATCGACATGGAAAGGCTGGCGAACTTGGTGGAAGCGAAGCTCGCTCAGCGCTTGGATGCGAGACTCAAAAGCAAGCTCAGGAAGTACATGATCGTCCCCCTCAAGCACAAACGTCCCAGCCCATCAGAGTCGCCGGAGAAAATGCCGAATGAGTAACGCTTCAAGCATCAATGTAGACGGTCCCGAAGTCTGGCTTGATAAATTCTTCGACAGAATCGTAGAAAGAATCAACCAACGCTTCCTTTAGACTAACGACAAAGCGACTGCCAGGTGTATCTACATGTTCTTTCGCGATCAAGTACCTGATAGACTCCTTGATAATCTGCTCGGCTTCGACACCCTGGACGACGATGCCGCAATCAGGGCACCTTATGTTGAAACCCTCCCGATCGATCGCGACCGTTTCTACGCGGACATTGTCTTTGCTGCACTTGAGTGGCAGAAATAGTTTCTTTTCCACCATCTCACTCCTCCTCCGCAGTATTGGACAACTCTCTTTCATATTCCTCTTGACCCTTTAGACCAGGTACATCTTGGCTCAAGATGAAAATGCAAGCGTCCAGCTGCACCCGATCTCCTTCTAGTCCCGACACCATCAATCGCAGCAGCTGGTTTTTCGCAGAACGCTCCAGATCCGCCCACGTCATGTTCTTTTCCTCACTCTTTGTCCTTTCCTCTCTGACTGAATTTCCCTCGTTTTGACTCAAAGCCCACTTCGGGTACTCTAACTTCACCACAGCGTTTCACCACCTATTTGTAGGGGAATTATCCCGCCTGCGATGGGGGCATTGCGCCCCCTTGTTGGACTACAAATAGGTTTATGGACGCTGTGGTGGCTACCCATCGACCGGTTACCACCAAGGGGGCACCCCTGTGCAGCGCCGAGAGACCCCCCGTTCAAATGAGTCGTCGTCCATACCCTATTCCCTCTCAAGCAATTCTTTGATTTTACCGGCGCTGACACCTCCATAACCACACTGAAAACAACCGAATAACCAGGCATCCACACGTTCAGGAGACAGCTTCATGTCCTCTCCCGGCGACGACGTGTATGGCGGCAACTATCCCAAAGCGAAGGGGCTTGCGTTCGCCCGTTCCAGTGGGAAGTGCCAATTCTGCGGTCTTCGCGAAGCCGACGAAGCCCACCACTGGGCCTACTACAACTATCCTTCCGGAGCCGACGTCCAGGGACACGATCTCACCGCTTTGTGCAAAACATGTCACGAATTGGCCACGACAATGCGCAACTGGATGGCGCAAGACGGCGCGGACATAGATTTTCTCAGACGCGAAATCGAGCAGTGCAGGAACCGGACCGAAAAGAGAGAGGCAATCAGCTACTGGTTCTACCCCGAGGCCGACGATGAACTGCATCAGGACGATTTCGGAGACGGAGAGCCCATGGGCCACTCTTACTTCATCGATCAGCAACTCGCCTCCTTTGAGGAGCCTGAAATCATCGCGCCAGAGCCGCCAACACCCAAACCTGACTCCTGGTCAACAGTTGGGTCAACACTTGGCTCAAAATTCGCCAAAACCAACCAAACTGGCCTGCCGACGAGCTTCTTCTTCTGGGTGTTCATTGTGCCAGGCGCTCTATTTGTGTTTGTACTCGTCATGACTATGCTCACCCACCGGGGAGGCGGTGGATGAGACACGTTCGCAAAGAGCTGAAAAAGCTGCGGTACGAAATCCAATGGGAAAAGGGATACCTCAATGCGCTAGACCGCCAATTGGCACGGGTCCACGGGAAGAAGATCCCCTATGCCGCGCCGGACCCATCAATCGACAGAGACCGCCTGCGCATCGATTGGGGCTTGGACAACAGCAGCCTTGACAGTCCAAACATACTGCGATCTCTTCGCAAACAACAGGCCGCGTCCATACGGGAAAAGCAAGACAGGGCCGCGTATTTGCAACACAAACTCGACACACAGTTGCCCATAAGCCCGTGGGGTGTTGCATTTTTGCTTATCAAGATTTGGATAGAAAAGCGCCAGTCTCGCAGACCGCTACCTCAACAGGCTCAACAGCCACCGCGTCCTCAACACAACCATGATCGTAAAAGAAGACTGTACAAAACAAGTGGAGTCACTTGACGACGACAATGTCTGGCCGCCCTCCGTTCCGCGGGAGTGCAGGTGGAGCAGTTCTCCAAACCCTTAACCCGAGTTAACGCAATGAAGCGCACAGAGGGCTGGCTAGACTCCTCTATAGCAGGGACGCCGCCACGCCAAACAGAATAAGAATGGCAGCCATATACGCAAACAGAACGATAAGAGCCTTATCGTCTGCCACGCAGGTTTACTTCTCGAGCTGAGAGTTAGACTGACGCCTTATTCTTCTTTGAAGTTGGGCTTCGATGCTTTGCGACTAGGGGCTCGGCAGCGCCCTTCCGTTTAGCTGACGGGTTGTAGGCAAAGACCTTCTGCACTGCTTCTCGCAGTACAGACGGCTTTATCTTCGCCTGAAGGTAGGGAGGGCTCTGCTTGCTCATCGTGGGGTGTCCCTTCAGCTTTGAACCAGCTATGCACTGGACAGTACCACAGGTCGGACACCCAACGCAAACTCCAAAGTGTTACTTCAGCTGCTTTCTGCCATAGTCAATTAAACCCTGCTTTTGTCCTTTGATCATTCTATATAATTCCCAGAAAGCAGTTCTCCGCGCCCCTCCACGTCCTCCGCGGATAAGAAAGCAGTTCTCCGCGCCCCTCCACGTCCTCCGCGGATAAGAAAGCAGTTCTCCGCGCCCCTCCGCGTCCTCCGCGGACAAAAAAGATTTTGAAGTACTCCACGTCCTCCGCGGACAAAAAAGATATTGAAGCACTCCGCGCCCCTCCGCGGACAAAAAGGTTCATGAAGTTCTCCCCAGGGAACACTTCCCCTCGCGCCAACGTCTCAACTCAAAGACAACCCGACAACTCTCTAACCGAAAATGCCTCCCTCCCCACTCCGACCCTCCACAACCACAACCACAACCGCCATCCTCCTCGCCGTCCTGACCATCCTCCTGCACACCAACCCGTCCACCGCTCAGTCCGCGCCGACGACACCCCTCGCGGCCCCCGAACTCACCGCCCAAGCCGCAAACGTTACAATCGAGCTGACCTGGACGGAAGTCTCCGGCGCTGCACGTTACGAACTCTGGGTCTGGAACACCGCTTCAGACTGGGTACAGCTCGGCGGCGACAACCTCACCGCCACCTCCTTCACGCACGCCGACCTCGATCCCGCTACCACCTACTTCTACCAGATACGCGCCGTGGCCGCCGGCGGTGTAACCGGCGACTGGTCGCAGCGACTCTCCGTCTCCGTTCCCGGTAACCTGCCCGCCCCCGTCCTGACCGCCCGCGCACTGCCTGGCGCCGTCGACCTCAGCTGGGAGCCCGTCACCGGCGCCGCCCGCTATGAACTCTGGACCTGGTGGGACGAGGAATCCGGCTGGCAACAGCTCGGCGGCGACAACCTCACCGCCACCACCTTCAGCCATGCCGGCCTTGCAATCGGCGCCACCTACTACTACATGATCCGTGCCGTCACCGCCTCCGGCGGCATATCCGGCTGGTCCGAGCGCGTAGACGTCCCCATTCCGTCAGCGCTCCCGCCGGCGGCAACCCCAACCCCGACCGCAACCGCAACTGAAACGCGCAACGATCTGCCGGCGCCAACCCCTTCCGCTACCCTGGCGGTTGCACAGTCTCCCACTGCAACCGCAACCCCGACGCCTGCGGTAACGGCGACGGCAACCCCTTCGCCTACCGCAACGTCCGCGGCAACCGCAATCCCTGCCCCCGTCCTGACCGCCGTCGCTTCACAAGGCGCCATCGAACTCAACTGGAACGCAGTCCCCGGCGCCGTCCGCTACGAGCTCTGGTATTGGACCAGCGCCGCCGGCTGGCACCAGCTCGACAAAGGCGATCTGACAGCCACCCGCTTTACCCATTCCGGTCCATCCGTAGGCATGACCTACTACTACAGCGTCTGCGCCGTCAACGCCGCCGGCGAAACCACGCCCTGGTCCGAGTATGCATCCGCCGCCCTCGTCCCGGACGGCAGCCCGACACCCACACCTTCACCCACACCATCACCCACCCCGTCACCCACCCCGCTGCCGTCGCTCACACCAACGCCGTCGCCCACGCCGTCGCCCGCGTCAACCCAGCCTGCTGGCGCCAGCGTGCAGTCGCCCCCAGCTTCACTGAACGTCCATGCCTACTACCGTAAGTACCTCGACGCCGGCGGAATTCCAATCCTCTCCTCCAACGAAGTGACCGATGAAGAACTCTACCAGGCGCGCGACACGATCCTTGCCATGCTGTCGGACCGGCCCGACATCCTCGCGACCATGACGGAATTCAAGTTCCGCGTCCTCATCTATCCCGACAGATTCGAAAAGGGAGGACGCCTTACTGACCTCCCTGAATTCAGCGGCGTGAGCTTCTCTTCACGCACTGTGGGAGCCGCCGGCGAAACGCCGTACGGCTGGGTCTCAGGCTCGCCCGAGGTCGCCCGCCACTGCAACCACACCCTCATTCACGAATTCGCCCACCAGATCGAAGACGCCCTCAGACTGCAACCCGGCGGCCAGCACTTCATGTCCCGGCTCAACACCGCCTATCAGGCCGCCATGCTCACAGGACTCTGGCAGGGCAGATACGCCTCCACCAACGCCTTCGAATACTGGGCCGAGCTCGTCAGGGCTTGGCTCACGCCCAGCCAGTTCGCCGGCTGGCTGGGATCCGGCTATCACAAGCTCGAAGACTACGACCCCATCGGCGCAGCCCTCGTCGCCGACGTGCTCGGCACGCCCACCCCCCTGACCTTCTGCGAAATCCGCCGCTTCGACCTGCGCGGAACCGTAAACCTGCCAGACAGCCGGCCTTCCCAATCCGATACCCATATCCTTCTGCTCAGCATCCGCTCCCCCGCAGGCGCCAGGAGGCTCCTCGGGACCAGCACCACCGTCAGCAGCGCCGGCGGCGCCTTCGCCTTCGAGCGTCTCCTCGTCGAAAACCTGTTCCTGAACGCGCCGGGAGAAAAGCCGCACATCGTCATCGGCATCTACCGCCGCGACAACGCCGGCAACGCCGCCTGCCCCGCCGCCGCCTTCCTCGGAAACGACGGCAACCTGGTAAGGTCCACCGACCCCACCCGGTGGAAAAAGCTCGAAGTCACCGGCAACCACATCACCGGCCTCTCCATCACCATTCCCCCCCAATTCGACTGGACGCCCCTCCACACCTGCATCTGAGATAAACACCCACAAACACGCCCAGCCCCCGCCCTCCCCCATCCCCGCCCCAATACCCAGGCCTCGCTGACGTCCCTCTGCGGACAAAAAGCAGTTCTCCGCGCCCCTCCGCGTCCTCCGCGGAAAAAGGTGTAAAAGTGTTCTCCCTATTCCACCCAGGCACCCCAATTCATCCGCCTCCACCCTCTCTTACCCATCTCGGAATTGGTCACAATGACTGCCTCTGGGGTATAGTTAGCATCCATACAATCTACTGAGAACAGCCGCAACGGCTGCCCGAACAGGTGCGAGCCCCCCTCCCTTCCAACCCGCCAGCGACCCGACAGCATCCCCCCACCGGCAGTCTGTCTTTCTTCTCTCCACGGCCAAGGCATAACCATGACTCGAACTCCTCAGCAAACCTGTACGATACTGCTGGCAACCCTCCTGGCCTTCACCGCCATCCTCACCGGCCCGGACGCCGCCCTTGCCCAGCAGACGTCCACGCTCCCGGCCCCGACACTGACCGCCCAGCCCGCAGACCGCGCCGTCGAGCTGACCTGGACGGAAGTTGCCGGCGCCGTACGCTACCAGCTCTGGTCGTGGCGGAACCAAGAGACCGGCTGGATACAGATCGGCGGCGACGACCTGACTGGAACCTCCTACACCCATTCCGACCTCGTCGCCGGCATCACTTACCATTACCAAATCCGCGCTATTGACGCTGACGACCAAAACGGCGAGTGGTCCGAACGCATCACCGCCACCACGCCCCATGCCCTGGACGCGCCCGCACTTTCCGCCCAGCCCGCAGACCGCGCCGTAGAACTGACCTGGACGGAAGTGGACACCGCCGTACGCTACCTGTTGTGGACCTGGTGGAACGATGAGACCGGCTGGCAGCAGCTCGGCGGCGATGACCTGACCGCCACAGCCTTCACCCATGAGGGACTCACCTCAGGCACGACCTACTACTACCAGATTCTTGCCGTCAACGCTGCTGACGAGCTTAGTGCCTGGTCGCAGCAGGTCTCCGCAACTGTCGTCGACGCACAACCGTCAACTTCAACGCCCACTCCGACCCCAACGCCTACGCCGACCCCAACGCCAACCGCGGCCGCCGATACACTGCCCACCGCTACCCCGACGTCGCCTCCCGATACACTGCCGACCCCAACGCCAACGTCGACGCCCGGCACGTTGCTCACCGCTACCCCAACGCCGACCTCGGATACCGTTCCCACGACCACATCAACCGCAACACCCACGTCTACGCCGACCCCGGATACCGTTCCCACGACCACATCAACTGCAACACCCACCTCAACGCCGACCCCGGATACCCTGCCCACGACCACATCAACCGCAACACCCACCTCAACGGCGACCCCAACGCCCACCTCGACGGCGGCCGCGCCCCTTACCGCGACGCCCACGCCAACTTCTACGGCCGTCTCCCTTCCGGCGCCAACGCTCTCCGTAAAGCCGTCTGAGAACGTGATCGAGTTGAACTGGAACGCCGTACCCGGCGCAGTACGCTATGTGCTTTGGACGTGGACCGACTATGGCGGCCTCCAGAGGCTGGACGATGGCGCCCTTACCGCCACATCCTTTACGCACCAGGGCGTGGAGGCAGGCACCACCTACCACTACACACTGCGCGCCGTGAACACCGCCGACGTCGTCAGCCCCTGGTCGCCCTGGGTTCCCGCCACCCTCCCCGGCCCGCTGACCCTGACCCCCGCCCAAATATTCGCCAAAGTTTCACCCGCCGTCGCCTACGTAGAAGCCGGCCTCGGCTCCGGTAGCGGCTTTCTGATCGAAGGCGGATATCTGGTCACTGCCGCCCATGTAGTCTGGCCGGAAAATGCAGTGCGCGTCGTCTTCCCCGATGGAACGGAATTCGAGGATGTACCGGTCAATAAATTGGATCTGATCGCAGACCTGGCCGTGCTTGGCCCCTTCGATACCTCCATCGAACCCTTAACAATGATCGACGGCGAAAGCCTTCCCATCGGCACACGTGTCCATCTCATCGGCTACCCCGGCGAGTATGAACTGTTCCCCCAACCCACTATCACCGGCGGCGTCATTTCACGCCTGCGTCAGTGGGACGCTGGCGGACTCACCATGATCCAGACCGATTCTACAATTGTCGGTGGACAAAGCGGTGGTGCCCTTGTCTCCGATACCGGCCACGTGATCGGCATCAGCAACTTCAAGGTATACGAGGAATTCGCTTTCGTCGTCTCTTCCACCGATATCATGCCCCGCATCCAGCAGCTCATCGCCGGCCAGGACCCCGGCGGCCACGGTGACCGCGTGCCGCCGCCGCCAGGAGGCGGTCTCCGTCACAGCCTGACTCTCGAAAACTATTGGGACGACCAGGCCTACGTAATCTATGCACCGCCCCGCGCCGAGTTCGGGTTCAGCCTGCTCGGTACCAACGATAGCGCCGTCTCCATCTACGACTTCCTTGGTCGTACCGGAGAGACCTTCGATACCTTCGAAGTCACCGGCTTTGAGTATGGCGGCTACATCCTCAGCAGGCTGACGCCCCATTTCCTTATCATAAGACAGAAGGCGACGACCCCCGGCAACTTCGTCATCATTGCCAACTACAATCTCGTTCCCGTAAACGACCCCGACTCAGGCAAAATGATACAAGTCGGCCAGTCCATCCACGGCAACATCGACTATCCCGCAGACGTTGACTACTTCATCCTCGACCTGCAGCAAGGTCAGACGGTCGAAATACTCGCACAATCGCTCCTGGCCGACATGTTCCTCACGCTCAGCCTCAGAGGAAGCCCAACCGCAACCCTCAGCAGGGACGACGGCGCCGGCCTCCTCCTGCGTGACTCTCGGATGGTAATCCGTGCCCCCATCACCGCCCGCTACTACCTGATCGTGAGAACCTTCGCGCCCGAAGCGCCCGGCGGCTACATACTCACCGTGAACTCTTTCTCCCTGAACTGACCTCCCTCTCCTCCACCGCGGACAAGACAGCAGTTCTCCGCTCCCCTCCGCGTCCTCCGCGGACAAAAGAAGCCGTTCTCCGTGTCCTCCGTGGAAAAAGGTGTTTACCGCGGGGTGCATCCCAATATTGGGGTGAACTTTCCTGTACCTCTTGTAGCAACGAAACTATGTCCAGTCCGCTTTCAACCCTGAAGTATGTGAAGCGCCTCCTCTGACCACTGACCACTAACCACTGACCACTGCAGTTCTGGGCGGTCGGGCCTATTCGGCCCT
>JAPOVP010000136.1 GCA_026708085.1 Caldilineaceae bacterium | reverse complement strand
AATAGGCCCGACCGCCCAGAACTGCAGTGGTCAGTGGTTAGTGGTCAGTGGTCAGTGTTTGGGCAACGCATTGGGGATGGATGTACGGGTTTGACATGGCTTAGTCTTTGCGTATGGCATGGTAAAGCTGGCCCTGTTTTGGGATGCAGATGAGATGGCGCATACTTTTGCCACTTATGAATTGGGACAGATATAATGAGTTGCGGGGCAGAAGCAGGGGCTGGGATAACTGACCTCAGGCAGGGAAGTTCCCGCCAATTGCCCGACGCAGGAGACGCGAATCCCTCTCAAATCTGCGGAAGATTTGGATCGAGTCGAGCAGCAGTCGACCTGGAGTAGAAAAGAGCCCGAGGGGGTGGATTCGCCCCCGGCTACTCGGAGGATGACCGATGACCGAGCACGGCAGGAAAGTCCTTGTATGCGTTGCCTGGCCCTATGCCAACGGCGAGAAGCACATCGGACAGATTGCGGGCGCGTATCTGCCGCCCGATATCTTTGCCCGTTACCAGCGGATGGCAGGCAACGATGTCCTGATGGTCAGCGGCTCCGATACGCATGGTACGCCGATCACTTTGCAGGCGGAGAGGGAAGGTCTGGGTGCTGCGGAAGTGGTGGACAAGTACCACGAGCTCTTCGTCGAGGGCTGCGTGGCGATGGGCCTGACATTCGACCTGTACACGCACACGGATACGCAGAACCACTGGGACGTGACCCAGCAGGTGTTTCGGCGGCATATGGCGAACGAATATATCTACAGGGAGGTGCAGAAGCAGTGGTACGACCCCGAGGCAGAGCGTTTTCTGGCCGACCGCTATGTGGAAGGAACGTGCCCTTTCTGCGGCTTTGGCGAGGCGCGCGGCGATCAGTGCGACAACTGCGGGCGCCTGTATGATGCGCTGGAGTTGACCGACACAAGGTCGAAACTGAGTGGGAGCAGCGAGCTGGAGGTGCGGGAAACTGAACATTTCTTTCTCGATTTGGGGGCGCTCAATGAACCTCTGCTGGAATGGATCGGGAGCGATAAGGAGCACTGGCGCAACAACGTCCTGAACTTTACGCAAGGGCAGCTGAACCTGAAGGAGCTGCGGGGGCGGGCGATCACGCGCGACATCGATTGGGGCATCGACATACCCATTGAAGGCTACGAGAGCAAGTGCATTTACGTCTGGTATGACGCGGTGCAAGGTTATCTGAGCGCGGCGATCGAGTGGGCTGCATTGAGCGGCGGCAAGTGGCAGGACTGGTGGGACCGAGACCATTCGCCGGACGCCCGCCACTACTACTTCATCGGCAAGGACAACATCCCTTTCCATACGCAGATCTGGCCGGGCATGATTATGGCCTATAACGATGAGACCGAGACGGATGGCGAATCTGCCAACACCTCCAGCCTTTCGGAAACGGCGGCGCCGCTGAAAAAGGCGCGTCTGCACCTGCCGTATGACGTTCCGGCCAACGAGTACCTCAACTTTGGCGGGGCCCAGTTCAGCACGAGCCGGGGCAACGTCATCGGTTTCAATACGGTTCTGGAGGAGTTTGAGGCGGACGCCTGGCGCTATACTTTGACGGCGATGGCGCCGGAGACAGCGGATACCGAGTTCACGTGGCCGGACTTTGTGGAACTGGTGAACAACGAGTTGGTGGCCAACTGGGGCAATCTGGTGAACCGGGCATTAGGGTTCGCGTTCAGGCGATTTGACGGGGCGGTGCCTCAGCCGGGAAAGATGGACGCGACGGATGAAGCCCTATTGGTGGAGATACGCAGTGGTTTCGAGAGCGTGGGCGCGCTATACGAAGCGGTCAGGTTGAAGGCTGCCCTGCAGGAGGCGCGGCGGTTGAGCCAGCGCGTTAACCAGTATCTGAATGAGAAGGAGCCCTGGCGAACCTTCCAGACGGACCCAGAGACAACAGCGACCACCGTTTACGTGACGCTGCAGGCCATCGACTGGCTGAAACTGCTGTGGGCGCCGATTCTGCCCCACAGCAGTGAACAGCTGCACCAATACCTTGGGTATTCGGAACCGCTTTTTGGGCAGCTCGGTATGACGGACATTGAGGACGACCGAGGTTCGCATCTGGTGCTGCGCTACGACCATGGGAGTGCATGCGGGGTCTGGCAGGCGCAGCCGCTGGCGGCCGGTCAGCATTTGCAGAAACCGGCGCCACTCTTTACAAAGCTGGATCCTGCTGTCGTGCTGGGTGAGGAGAACGGGTAGCGCGTGACAGGGCCCATGCACAGAGGGATCGATGCGACCTCCTATGTCCTGGCTTCGATTCTGATCGTCTATGCGGCGCTGGGCACACTCTTCGCAGTCAAGACTCCGCCCTGGCAGAGTCCGGACGAGCCGGCCCATTACAATTACATTGCCCATATTGCGACCGAGAGGCGGTTACCGGTGCTGCGGATGGGCGACTATGATGAAGAGTACCTCGCGCGCCTGAAGGCGGAGAAGTTTCCGCCTGACCTCTCGATAGATCCTGTCCGCTATGAGTCTCATCAGCCTCCTCTTTACTATCTGCTTGCCGTCCCGCTCTACTGGTTGAGCCAGGGCAAACTGCTGGCCTTACGGCTTTTCGGCGTTGTGCTGGGCGGGGGCGTGGTGCTGCTGGTTTTCCTGTGTGCGCGTGAGGTAGTTCCCGGGTTGCCCCACATTGCTCTGGGTGCGGCGGCTTTTGCAGCTTTTCTGCCTATGCACGTGGCGCTGATGGCATCGGTCAACAACGATGCCCTGGCGGAACTGTTGATCGCCGGGACTGTGCTTGCGCTGTTGCGGTGGCAGCGGCTTGAGGCTGGAAGCAAAGCAGGCAGAGGGGGGCGCCACTTGCTGGCGGCCGGAATCCTGATCGGGCTTGGCTTTCTCACCAAGGCGACCGCCTATGTGATTCTTCCCGTCGCGTTAATCGTGGTTATCGCTCGGTCAGCCTGGCCAGGGTCCGATGGCAGGACACCGACGGCACAGCTGGTTATGCGGCTGACGCTGCTAGTAGGGCCTGCATTGATGCTGGGACTACCGTGGTGGATCCGAAACAGCCTGGTATACGGGAACCTGGATATTCTCGGCCTCAGCTGGCACGATGCGGTTGTGACCGGGCAGCCGACAGCGGCGGCATGGATCGCGGAGCACGGGTGGGGCGCGTATTGGGAGCGGGCGTGGACGTTTACCAGCAAGAGCTTCTGGGGTGTGTTTGGCTGGTTGGGCGTCTTTATGGATGCCCGCGTCTACACAGTTCTATACATTCTGACAGCTATGGCAGCGGTGAGCATCCTCTTCCGATTGCGGGCGGGGGTGAATCGCAATGAATGGCAGTGGGCTCGCCTCCTCTCTTCTCCCGGGATGACTCTGCTGCTGCTGTGGCTGGCGACGCTGGCTGCCTACGGCTGGTATAATCTGGGGTTTATCCAGCACCAGGGCAGGTATCTTTTTCCGGCGCTGCCGGCGTGGAGTCTGCTCTTCGCCATAGGCTGGTGGGCGGTGCTCGAAAGGCGGGCCAGCCTCGTGGCGGGTTGCGTCCTGCTGGCGGGAGGGGGCGCGCACTTTGTGGTTGCGACGCTGGCGGGTGGAACGGCAGACAGGTGGACCCTGCTGCTGTTCGGGATGGCGGGCGCCGGCATGCTGTTTTACGGGCTGCTTTGCGGCCGTATTTCCCGCGTGTTTGGCGCTATCGGAGTTGGGGACCAGGACGGTGCTTCTTTGGACGCGTCTGACCGGCTACGCGATGGCGGTGAATTGCGTACGATCTTGTATGTCTGCCTGTTCCTGGCAGTGGTAGCTCTGGACATAGCCATACCGTTCCTGTATATTGTCCCTCAGTTGAGTTCGTAACATTGTGATTCCAGTTTGCGGCGATCTCAGTTCCCGAAGGAAGTCGTTTCGGGGAAGGACGCGGTTGGAATTCCTGCAGCTGCTATCCGTATCGCCGGCGACTCTACCCTGAAGCACTGAAACTGATGAGTTCAACTGTCCCATTGCCCCCAGGACGACAGATTGTACCGATGCGGGATCTCCGCGGCCCGACGAAGATTCATGGCAGGCCCCCCAGCGGCGTCGAATACATTCTGATCTGGCTGTGCGTAGCGATCGTGGCCGTTACAGGCGCGTTTGCCGGCTGGCAGTTCTGGCACACGGACCGTATTTTCAGCGGCGTGCACGTGGCCGGCGTGCCCGTAGGCGGCGAGACGCGTGCGTCGGCGTTGCTGCGCCTGCACCGGGAGTTGACCCCTTATCCGCTGGCGCCCATCTTCCTCGAACTCAATCCCCAAACTACGGAGGGCACCGGGGCAGCAAGAGCTGCGGTCAGACGTTGGGCCCTGGGAGCCGAGCTGCTGGCGCCGGAGGCGGACCTAGAGGGGGCAGTCAACCTCGCCTATCATGTCGGGCGGCAAGGCAGCCTGTTCGAACGCATTTTCGGCCAGTGGCGGGCCTTCATAGGCCAGCAGACGGTGTGGCCGGAGGTGCTTGTCAGTGAAGGCGTTGTGCGTCAGGCCGTCGGCGACGCGGCTTCCGAGGTGCGGCGTCCGAGCCGGCCTGCCATTCAGATTGGCGATATCTCCGTGCCGCCACAGCCGGGCCTCGACGTTGATGTGGCTGCGACGGCTCACCTCATACTGGCGCAGCTGGCGAGCGGACGCTCGGGAACGGTGCCGCTGCAGACTTACAGCACTGCGCCGCCCCAGAGCGCGGCGGGAGACTCGTCACAGAACAGCGCGGGCGCGGGTACATCCGCCTTCGATAGCGTTTCAGGCGGTCTCGCGGTCTCGCAGCCGGTCGTTTTGCGGCACGAAGCGTCCGGGACTGCATTTGCACTTGACGGGGCGCTGTTGCAGAGAATAATGCCCGGGGGGGATCCCAGTTTTCTCAATGAAGAGGCGCTGCGCTTTGTCGTCGAAGGCTGGGCGAACCAGGTTTCGTATCCTGCCCAGGACGCGCGTCTGCGCTTTGACGACGCGACATCGGCGCTAACGGTGATACAGCCGAGCAGAGCGGGCCGGCGCCTGAACGTCGACCTGACGATCGAGGCTGTACGCAACGCGTTGACCACCGACCAGAGGACCGGTGCGCTGCCGATCATTTCGATTCCTCCCGCGGTTGATTCGGGTCGACTGAATGAACTGGGAATCAGGGAGCTGGTCGCCAGCGGCAGCACGTACTTTAAGGGGAGCAGCAGCACGCGCGTATACAACATTGAAGTTGCGGCAGAGAAACTCGTGGGCGTGGTCGTGCCACCCAACGGCGTCTTCAGTTTCAATTCGGCGATTGAGGCGGTTAGCGGGGCGAACGGATTTGAGGATTCGGCCATTATCTGGGGGGACCGCACGGCTGTTGGGGTTGGGGGAGGCGTATGCCAGGTGAGTACAACGGTTTTCCGGGCGGCGCTGGAAGGCGGTTTTCCTTTTCTTGAGCGCCACAATCACGGCTACGTGGTGAGCTGGTATGGCGAACCCGGCTTTGATGCGACGATATACACTCCGTACGTTGATCTCAGGTTCCTCAATGATACTACCGCGCATCTGCTGATCCAGCCTGTGGTGAACAGTGTGGATGGGATCCTCACCTTCCGGTTTTACGGCACGAGGCCGGACAGGGTGGTGGAGATCGGTGAGGCGGTGTACGAGGATATCAAAGAGCCCGGTGATCCGGTTTACCAGGAAGACGCTAGTCTGGAAGCCGGGCAGATCAAGCAGGTTGAGTGGGCCAAAGAGGGCCTGACCGCGACGGTCATCCGCAGGGTTACCGAGAATGGACAGACTCGCGAGGACCCGATCAGGTCGGTCTACCGACCCTGGAACGCGATGTACCTTTACGGTCCGGGCACGGTCATCCCCGGCGTAACGGATGTGAAGGAGGAGCCGACCGCGACGCCGCAGTCTGAAGGAAACAGTGATGGAGGTGGATAAGGGAACCGGCGCTACACGGAAACCAGGTCCTCTTCTCCCCTTGATGCCTCCCGCTTCTTCTGTTTCGTCCCGCATACAATGCTCCTGACCGTCGACATTGGAAACAGCAGCAGCGTCCTGGGCGCGTTTGGTGACGACGATGCCCCCGTTGCCGTTTGGCGGTTGCCGACGGAGAGGCGGGGCCGGCCGGAAACGGTTAGGAAGGCTCTGTTGCGATTCTGGCAGGAGAACGGGCTCAGCGCTGAAGAGGTTGAGGGGGCTGCATTGTGCAGCGTGGTGGCTTCATTGACCGAGCTGTGGAAAGGGACGTTGGAGGATATCCTTGGCCGCGAGCCGCTCGTGCTGCACCAGAGGATGGAACTTGGCATGGTGCTGGACGTCAGGAACCCGGACCAAGTAGGGATGGACCGGCTTGCCGACGCCGCGGCCGTGCGTGCGCGTACAAGAGGAGCGGCGGTTGCCGTTGATTTCGGGACTGCGACGACGTTCAATGTGGTGGACGAAGAGGGGCGATTCCGCGGCGGGGCCATTGCCCCGGGCCTTGCTACTGCGGCGGAGTCGCTGAAGGTCGGCGCTCCCGGTCTGGCTGAACTTTCCAGCGTGTTTGGGGATTTCACGCCGACTTCAGATGAGGTCGAATTGAATCCTCCTTCCCCGGCTATCGGCCGCGATACGGACGAGGCCCTGAGATCGGGGATCATTTTAGGCTATGCGGGACTGGTCGAAGGGCTTCTTGCCCGCATCCGTGATGAGTTGGGCTCCCCTGTCACGGTTGTTTCCACAGGTGGACTGGGGCACGTTATCACGCCACGGACAGGCTCGATCGACTACTACGATCCCTGGCTGACGCTGGCGGGAATCCGCACCGTTTACGGGCTCAATGCCGTAAGCGACTGAGGTCTTTTCGGACTTCGCCCTTTACAGCCCTCCCTCCGTTACTCCAGAAGTTGACGATAGCAGCGCAGCGTAGCTTCGGCGGTCGCCTGCCAGCTGTAGAGGCTGGCCCGCGCCAGCCCCTGCTCGGCTCGACGGGCGCGCTGGCGACTGTCATCGATGAGTTCGGCCATTGCATCCCTGATCTCGGTGACGGAAAGGGGGTCGAAAAGTAGGGCGGCGTCGCCTGCGACTTCCGCCAGACCCGGCGTGTTTGAGCAGGCTACGGGCGTCCCGCAGGCCATGGCCTCGAGGACGGGAAGGCCAAACCCTTCATAGAGGCTGGGAAAGACGAACAGTGTGGCGGCGCTGTAGAGGGCGGGGAGGTCGCGCTCGTCCACGGGGCCGAGGAAGCGGACGGCGTCGGCGAGTTGGCGGCGTGCGGCGTGTTGTTTGGGTTGCGGATAGCGGTTGTCCCAGGCGCCGGCGATGACGAGTGGGGGCGCATGCCGAGAGGCTGTCTGGGCGTAGGCGTCGATGAGGGCGGGTAGATTCTTGTGAGGTTTATTGATACCTAGATAGAGGAGGAAACTTTCAGGCAGGCGGTATTGGTGGCGTACGCGGGCGATTTCTGCGGATGGCTGAGGACGATAGCTGGCCCCGGCGGCAAGAGGTGTGACGCTGATTTTGGAGGCAGGGAGGCTAAAGTATGTCAACAGATCGCTGCGTGCAGCGTCGGAGATGGCGACGACATGGTCTGCAGCGCGCAGGGCGAAGGTGGCGGCCAGTCGGAAGAATAGTCTGGCGCGGGCCGGAACGGCGTTGGGGAACTTGAGCGGGATGATGTCGTAGAAGGTGAGGAGGGTGGGCAGACCGGTGCGGTATGGCATGAGGTAGTAGGGGCTGTGGTAGAGCGCTGCCCCGCCGGACCGAAGTCGTTTGAGCAGGAACGGGATCTGCCACTGCTGCCGAATGTCGAATGGGGAAACGGGCGCGGAAACCGTTGTACCGGGCCGTTTGGTGGCACGCTCCAACTCCGGGGAGGACGCTGACATATCTTGCAGCGCGGGGATTGTCGGGTTGTCAAGAATGGTCAGGCTTTCGCTGGCGGTGAGCGAGGGCGTTAGAGCCAGTGCAAGGTTGCTGACGTAGCGTCCGATGCCGGGAAAGTGGGGCACTGCTGTGCGGGCATCGAGAATGTAGCGGCTCATTGGACGGCGGGGACAGGATGACCAGGAAAAACGGAAGGAGGGGCAGACAGTCGAAACTGCCTCTCAGCTCTTTCTTAGCGCTTCCTCATAGAAGGCGATAGTAACGTTGATCATCTCCTGGAGTGAGAATTCGCTTCTGACACGCCTGCGGCCTTCGACTCCCATCTTAGCGCGCAGTGCTGGACTCGCGAGCAGTCTGTTGATAGCCACGGCCAGCGCACGCGGGTCGTTGGGCGGGACAACCAGACCCGTAGCACCGTCGCGGTTGACATAGGATGTGCCGGTTCCTAGCTCCGTGCAGACGACCGGCATGCCACAGGCCATCGCCTCCAGTTGCACGATTCCGAGGGCCTCGGCGCGATTGGTGGACGGAAGCACGAACAGGTCGGCGGCGTAACGGGCGGCGAGGGTTTCCCTCTCCGAAGCATCGCCCAAGAAGACGACTTTGTCAGTCAGGCTTTCCGCCTGCGTCAGATACTGCCACGCCTCCTGCATTGGACCGGTCCCGATAATCAGCAGCTGGGCGTGGATGTCGTGCATGGCCCGGATTAGCACGTCGACGCCTTTGTAATGGCGCAGACGGCCGATGAAGAGCAGGAGAGGCAGGTCACCGTATTGGCTGCGCAGGCTTTCTGCGTCACCGCGAACCTGCTCGGTTAGCTCGAAGCGTTCGGTTTCGATGCCATAGTGGATGACGCGGCACTTCTGGCGCACGTCCTGCAGGAAGGGGGAAGACTCAATGTAGACAGGGCTGGAGGCGGCGACCAGTGCGGCGCGTTGCAGGACCTTTTTGAGGAAAGGCGCATAGAGTTTTCCCGTTCTTCTCTGGCGAACGATGTCGCTGTGGTAGCTGATCACGGTTGGTTTTGCGCGTCCCAGCATGAGTTGGGCGAGTTCGGCAAGAGGATAGGGTGCGTGGAGGTGGACGAGGTCGACGGTCGCCATCTGGCGGCGCAGCTCCACGAAAAAGGGCAGGCTGATGGGCATGGACAGGATTGTGGTTTGGCGTCCCGTCTTGGTCACGGGGACACCGTCGATGGTTTGGCGCTGGGTAGCCGGCCCGGTATTGGTAACGAGGACGCTCGCGTCTATACCCTCGGCCAGGAGGCCACGTGCCAGCAGGCGAATGTGGTTCTCGATCCCGCCGACGACCGGGTGGTAGTCCTTGTACAGCAGGAGTACCTTCATTGGGCGTTGCGCCAGTAGTTCACGTTCAACGGACAGCCCTCGCTTCAATCTTGTCCGACAAGCTCATGATAGAGCTCTTCGAGCTGGGTCACGGTGCGTTCGATTCGGAAGTGGTCTTCCACACGAAGTCGACCTGCGCTGCCCATGCTCTGGGATAGTTCGGGATCTCTCAGCAGTCGCGAGACAGATGCGGTCAGGGCGGCCGTGTCGCCGGGTTGGGCGAGGAGGCCGGTTTCTTTGTGCAATACGATTTCCGGCAGAGCGCCGTGTCCGAAGGCGACGACCGGTTTGCCCATGGCCATGGCCTCGATGTTGACGAGGCCGAAAGGCTCGGGGTCGCCAGGATGGACGAACAGGTCCATTGCAGCGAGAGGCGGACGAACGTCGGCGAGCTGGTCTGTCCAATGCACGCGGCCTTCGAGGCCGGACTGGGAACGAAGTTCCAGCAGGCGGGCCTCGTAGTCGTCCTGCACGCCAAACGGGTCACCGCCAACGATCAGGAAGTGACAGTCCGGTACGGCGGCGGTGAGCTGGCCTGCCATTTGCAAGAATGTGTCCTGCCCTTTCCAGGGTCGGGTTCTGCCGATCATGCCAACAATAGGAGCATCGAGGGGGAAGCCGGCCGCATTGCAGATTTCAGCCCTGTTGTCAGCTGTGTTTTGGGCCGGGTCGAAGTGAGAAAGGTCGATTCCGTTGTGGAGGACTGACGCACTTTTGGTGCAGGGCAGGTGCGCGGCGACTGCACGTGAATTGGTGACGACGCGGCCGGCCGTGCTGCAGAAGAGGTACTTGCCCAGACGGTCGGACCATTTTGAGGCTGGTTCGGTCTCCGAAAGCCAGAAGTCGCGCATGTGCCAGACCAGGGGGACGGACGCGAGCCGGGCGGCCATGGAGGCGTAGGCGGTGGCGCGTATCGTATTGCTGTGTATCAGTGCGGCGCCGATTTCGCGGGCCGTCATCGAAATGCGCCGGGCCTGTTTCCACAGATCGAGCAGACTACGGGAGGAGCCCCGGAGCCGCGGCAGCGGCTGGAGGTGCGCTGGAATACCTGCCGCCACCGCCTCTTCGGCAAGCTGTCCGGGGGGCGCGACCAGATGAGGCTGCCATCGATCGCGGTCCAGAAAGGTCATGAGGAGGAGGAGGCTTTGTTCTGCTCCGCCGAGGGCTTGTGCGTGGTCCACGAAGAGGACGGGGCGTGGCGTCATAGGGCGCGCTCGATGATGGACAGGAATTGCCTTCCAGCACGATCCCAATTCATTTCGCTCTCGACCCATTTACGGCCTGCGCGGCCAAATCGTAGTCTCATCTCGGCGTCGCTTAGCAGGCGGTTCAAAGCATGTCCAAGTGCGTCAGGGTCATCGGGAGGAACGAGGAGACCCGTTTGGTTCTCGATCACGGCATCGGCCGCGCCGCCGCTATTGGCGGCAACTACTGGTAAGCCGCTGGCGCTAGCTTCGAGGTAGACGATGCCAAAGCCCTCGACGCTGCCGGCATGATAGTCTGCTCGCGAAGGCATAACAAATACAGTGGCTCGCCTGTATATTTCTGGGAGTTCTGAGTCAGATACCTCCTCCATAAAACGTACAGCGTGGAGGATTCCCAGCTCCTGAGCCTGCTGTTCAAGTGATGCGCGTGCGGGGCCGTTGCCTACGATCCAGTATTGGAGGTCGGGAGACCAGTTGAGAAGTGGAGGCAGCGCTTGAAGAACAGTGTCGATTCCTTTGCGGTGCACAAGTCGTGCCACGGTGAGGAGTACTGGAGGTCCTGTGGGAGGCGTAGCAGGCGGGACAAATCGATCCGGATGGGTTCCGGGATAGAGAATCTCGGGAGCAGGCAGTCCCAGGTTCTGAAGACGTTGCGCGTTGGCGTGCGAGATGGTGACCAGGGAATGAGCGCGTGCGAGAAGACGATTGGAGAATGGGGCGTGCCAACGCAGCTGCGCGGCTTCGAAGTCATTTCCGTATGCCAGGGCTATGTACCGTCCCCTGCGCATTGCCGCGGGGAGAAGCAGGCGGGGGTGCGCGTGGCCGACGATGGTGAGGTGGGGACGCAGCTTAGCTAACTGCCGGGCGAGTCGCCAGATTGTTCGAAAACCGGAGCCTGGCGAATTAGAGGATTGCGTGCGACTCGATGTATGGCCGCTGCCATCTTTTGCGAAAGAGACCAGATGAAATGGTTCTCCGATGAATTGTGACGGATCGCCGGTCGGATAAAAAACGGTGAGATTACATTCGTGTCCGAGACGTCTGCATAGTTCGAAAAGATACTGCTGCATGCCACCTATGCGGGGAGGGAATTCAAGTGTAAGGAGCGCAATTTCAAGGCAAGGCGCGTGGGATGCGAAGGAATGTCGCGTCGACATGAGAGGGTCTTTCACGCCCCCTGCCCCTCATTGTGTTGGCTCTTGCTGTTGACCATGCTGACGAAGAGCTCTTCGTAGGCGTCTACTACCCGGTCCTGTGCGAAAGCCTCGGCGCGCTGGAGACCCAGCTGTGCCAAAGAGCAGCGTCTTGTCTGGTCGTTTAAGAGCGACAGCAGAGTCGTTCCGAGTTCGGATGGGTGAGCCAAAACGCCCCACCTACCGTCTTCAAGTAGCTCACGCGCGCCGGCATTTGGCGTGGCTACGACCGGCGTGCCGCAGGCCATGGCTTCAATGTATGGAATGCCGAAGCCTTCATAGGTGCTGGGCAAGCAGAAGACCCAGGCACGGCGATATAGATCGGCCAGGGCGCTCTCGTCTGGATTCATAAAGCAGACTACGCCGGGAGCTTGGATGTTGCGCTCAGCCACCATCCAGAGCTCGGCATCGGGCAGAGTAGGTCGAATCTGGTTCTGGAACAGGCCGAGCAGCATCTGCCCTCTCTTGCGTCCGGACAGAGTACCGACAAAGAGAATTGCGGGATGGTTATGCCGATGTTGATGGTTCAGATTGGGTCCAGGGCAAAAGACTTCAGTGTCTACTGAGTTGGGAATGACAAGGTCGATACCTTGCACGAATTGCCCTGTGCCGGTGCTGACGGCCACGACCTTCGAGGCTCTTGACGCTTCCCACCGTTCAGCGGGAGTCAGGGACAGGTACCATAACCGCTTTTTCCAAGTGGGGGCATGAACTGCTTCGGCCTTGGACGCTCCGTGAAGCGTTCTCACCAGCGGGCGACCCCTCGTTCGGATCAAGGCGTTATTGCCATGGGCGTGGATGATGTCGAAGCCACTGAAGTCCTGGGTGCTGTAGCGGAAGGCCAGTTGCCATATCCAAAGCCAGGCGCGAAATGGGTTCGCAGGGCGCGCGGAAAGGACTCTTCGCACCTGGTAGGAAGCATCCTCTGGCCGTTCATCGGCTGTGAAGACCGTCACGTTGTGGCCGCGTTGCGCCAGAGCATTGGCCTGTCTGTGAGCTACATAGGCCACGCCGCCTGTCTTTGTGCGGTCAGGCGAGGGCAGGTGGGAGGACAGTACGGCGATCTTCATCGCGTCCAGTGCTTTCGCTTCTGTAAACCGGCCCAGTATCCGCGCCAAAGGCCCCGTAGCGAAGGGAATGTCCGCCCCTGATGTCTCTGGATGATGGCTTGCTTGATGAGTATCCAGCCCAGCTCCCTTTTGAGGAACCAGGGCAGATAGCGCTGCTGGAAATTCTTGGCGAAAAAGTAGGCGTTGTTGTGGTGGGACTCGAAGAAATACTGCCCCTCGTCTTCGTCCCTACTGGCGCGTGAGCCGCCGGAGGGATGGCTCAAATGAACTACCGCGGCGGCAGGGTCGAAAGCGATCTTGTAGCCCCTGCGGAGGATGCGCAGGGAAAAGTCCGTTTCTTCTCCATTGGCGCGGCCAATGAATCCTTCGTCGAACAGGCCCACATCGATTGCCAGTTGACGGCCCATAGACATGTTGCCGCCTCGCAGGCTGTCGGTGGTTCCCCTGGGAACTTCATGCTGCCAGAAATCTTCCACGCGCCCGTCAGGTGCTATGTTACAAGGTTTAGATTTTGGGGGCAGTTCTTTTTGTTCCACATGGACGCCACCGGTGGCGGCGCCTATGCCGGGCTTCTCCAGGCTGGCTTTGTGCAGCTCAATCAGGTTTTCGGGCGGAATGATGTCATCGTCGCAGTAGAGGAGATAGCTGCCTCTGGCCAGCTTCGCGCCTACGTTGCGCGCATGGGGCAGATTGGCCTTTGAGACGAAGTGCCAGCGAAATCGGTCGGGAAAACGGTCCTGGCAGTTGCGGATAAACCGATTGGTCAACGGTTCGTGATCTCCAGTCTGGTCGACGACTATCACCTCGTAATGCGGATATGAAAGTTCGAGAAGGAATTGGACTGTTTCGCACAGGACCCTTTCGCGTTGGTATGTAGGAACAATTATCGACCAAAAGGGATTTTCGGACATTTCTTATCCGCGAATTAGGAACTGAACCAGTCCGTGGTAGGTCCGCTCCATGCTCTGCGGCAGGTGCTGACTCAGTCGGGTCAACAGTTCCTGGTCTGAGGCATCCAATGCCCCTAAAGCTCGCAGCATTACCGGATAGAGGAGGAGGGCCGCGGCAAGGGCAACAACGAGCCCGCCCAGCCACGTACTTATGAGCCATGCTGCAACGGCGGCTGACAGAGCTGCAAAGAAGATGCGGCTCAGCATTCGAAAAGGAAGTTCCACTTGCAGGCGACGCGAGGCATGGGCGACGGTCATCGCGCTGGAAGCCGTGTGGCAACCGCAGGTGGCCAATGCGGCCCCGATAGCTCCATAACTCGGGATCAGGATCAAGGACAGGGCTATATTACAGAGTGCCATCACTGCGTTCAGGCGAACAATATAGTTCTGTTCCTCCACACTGTATAGCATGGCTACGCTGACAGAAGCAATGGAACCCCCTATGTTGCCGACAAAGAAAATGGCAAGTATGGGAGCCATGCCAAGGAATTCCGGGCCGTAGAGGAGCGCGACCGAAGCGGCCACGGCTGCTCCTACCAGCCCGATCGGCATAGCGGCTGCTGCCGCGACCCGATTGGACGAAAGGTAGACTCGGCCGATGCGCTCAAGATCATTTTGCCCCTGCAGCGATGAAAAGGTAGGGAGTAACGTCGCGGTGAATATTGCAGGAATGGCCATTGACTTTATCGCCAGGTCAAAAGACTGGCTGTAAAAGGCAATGTCTACGTCGGTTGCAAAGAGCTTCAGAAAGAATACGCCAAAACGCTCGTAGGGAATGGTGCTGGTGGCGAAGATGAGGACGATGTCCCGACTGTAGCGGAGTATGCGCTGGCGCAACTCTGGTGGAATGGTAGCGGTCGGGAGTCCGCGCACTGTGTAGTGGTTCGGCAGCTTCCAGCCGATCAGCAGAACAGTGAGAATGCGCCTGCCAATGTAAGCGAGAAGGAGAGGATAGATCCCGTAGCCGAAGGAAACCAGAGTAATCGCCGCGGCGCCATAGAGAAAACCACCTACCAGGCTGGCCTGGCTGAAGACACGAAAATCCTGAGCGCCTTTGGCCGCGGCCTGGAAGAAAACCTCCACCACCACCAGTATTACCGAAAAGGCGACCAGAGCAAGGGCAGCGGTGTCGCTGGAGGGGACGACCAGCGAATAGATCAGAACGGTGCCCCCCACTATGGCACCGAGGACCAGCTCTATGCGCAACAACCTCGCGAAAATGGCCGAAGCGGTCTCTCTCTCGGGCCGTCCCAGGTATTCTGCCCCGTATTTGGTCATTGCCTGGGGGAGCCCTGGGGAGGCGATAAGTGCGAGCAGACCTATCAGCCACAGCCAGTAGTTGTACTGGCCAAGCTGCGGTGCGCCAAGAGCACGCGCGAGGACGATATTGGTGATCAGTCCCATCAGCAGACCACCAACCGTACTCAGGGCGCTCCAATATGTGTTCCTGACAATGGTCTGATAGACACTCATGAATATGAACCCAGGCGAGGAGGCTCAGCCCTGGGTGGTCGCTGCCTTGCGGTCAGAAGTACGTAGCGGCCAGGGCGGAAGGCCGGAACAGTCTCACCCCAAGCCATGGGCATTGGCCCTGTTTTCACCTGAAATGACTCGCCGGTAGCAAGCAACCGTCTCCGCCACCATGCGATTTACGGGGAAGAATTCACGCACACGCTGAAAGCCGCAACACCCCATCTTCTGCCGCAACTCCTTATCCTGGATAAGACGAACCAAGGCATGCGCGAGTGCGTTTATGTTGTCCAGTTCAACGAGAATGCCGGTTTCGTCGTGGGCGACTACCTCGGGTACGCCACCAGCTTGAAAGGCGACAACCGGCTTGGCGTGGGCCATGGCCTCGAGGTAGATCAGGCCAAACGACTCGGATTGAGAAGGCGCCGCGAATATGTCGCAGTCTGCGTATAGCTGGGAAAGCTCACGCTCATCAACATGGCCCAGAAAAGTCGTCGACTCGCGTGCCGCCGATGAAGCAAAACTCTCGAAATAGTCGCGATATGACTTTCCTTGCGGCGCTTCACCGATATCGTCGCCAGCTATGACGAATCTGCAGAAGGGGGTCTCCCGAATCACTTGCGGGATGGCATGAAGCAATCGGTCGATCCCTTTTCGTTTCTCCAATCGCCCAACATAGAGAACAGTTACCGTTATTTCTCTTGCTTTACTCTCGGGCGGGGGCGAATCCGGCAACGGGATGCCATGCGGTATTACTGCTGGTCTCGCGCCTGGTATACGGTAAAGCTTGACGCAGTATTGACTGATGAATTCGCTGTTGGCAATGATGCAGGATGCGCGCCGTGCGGGCACCGCCTCCAGGAAACAGGCCAGACGAAGACCTGGCCTGTCCGACCGACCTTCCTTGAGGAAACTTACCTGGGCAAGCGGCGTAGACAGGCGGACCACCAGCGGGGCGCGCGGATGAAGACTGTAGCAGAGACCCTCGGCGCCCCAGTTGGGCATTTCGACCACGTCAAATGGCCTTTGCGTTCGTTCCAGGCGCGCGATTTCGCGGTCGACTGCCCAACTTCGCTCAAGTTGATTCCAGATTCCGCGTGCCTTGCGCCGCAGTAGGGGAGGCAGAGCAAGGCGGCGATTTTCCACTCGGTACAGCCTTGGGCCGGGCGCAGAGGTGTGAGAAGAAGGGGACGGGCTATACCCGTTCCCGGCAGGTCCCGCAATTACTGTGACGTCGTGTCCTTCGTCGACGAGGCCATGGGCCAGTAGCTGGACATATTTGGCGATACCGCCTCTGCCTTCGGGTGGATATTCCTTGCTCACCAGACAGATGTGCAGCGGCTTCAATGACGGCTCCCAGCGACTACGTTGTATACATCTACCGTTTGCATTGCTGCTTCTCGCCAGCGGAAGCGGGCTGCCCTATGCAGTCCTGCAGTGCGCATTTGCTGAGTCGTTTGTGGATCCGACAACACGCTGCGGATTGTATCTGCCAAGCCCTCACCAGTCATCTGTTCGATGTAGCAGGCTGCTGGCCCGGCTACCTCGGGCAGGCTGCTGGCCCGGCTGCAGACGACCGGTGTTCCACAGGCCATCGCTTCCAACACGGGGATGCCGAAACCCTCATACAGGCTGGGCATCAGGAAGCAGTCTGCGCCGCTGTATAGGGCCGGCAGGTCTTCATCCGGAACGCGCCCGGCAAATAGTACGTCTTCGGACAACTGCAGCTGTTCGACCTTCCTCTGCACGTCATCGAAAAGCCAACCGCCGCCTCCGACCACAACAAGACAGTGGGGAAATCCTCCCGCCTTCAACCGGGCAAGGGCCTCAAAGGCGAGCTGGTGATTCTTGCGCGGCTCCAGCGTACCGACCATCAGCAGATACGGTCGCCGGATCCCATGCCGTTCCTTTACCTGCCGGACCTCCTCTTCGACGGCGGGTCTGAATTGCTCTTCAATGCCCTCTTCGACGACGAAAACCTTGTGCGCTGGCGTGCCATACAGTTCAAGTAAATCCTGTTTCGTGTGCCTGCTCACGGCAATGATAGCACCGGCGCGGCGCACAAACAAGGGCATCGCTACGCGCAAGAAGCTCCGATTGGCAAGTGTGTGGTGCTGCGGATAGCGTTCGAAGATCAGATCGTGGACGGTCATGACCGAGGGCCGCGCGGTCCATGGCAGGAGGTGCTCGGTGGCATGGTAGATGTCTCCGGCACCGAGTCTGCGTTCCATGACAGGCGCTCTCAGAAGTTGACAGGCGAGGACACCCAGCCGCCAAGGATACTGGCCTAGCGGAAAAACGCGCGCGGGAATCGGAGCCAACGAGGCGGGGAGTTGATGGCCGCTGTGGCGGTTGTAGAAGAGGTTCAGGTCGACAGTGTGGCGACAGTGCTGCCACAGTGCGGAGGCAAGGCATTCGGTATAGCGGGCGAGGCCTGCACTCTGGTGGACTGCAGGGCCGGCGTCAAGGACGACCCTCAGACGTCCCGCCAACTGCCTGGAACGCGCGGGTGGGGCATGGGTTGACGTGTGCAGCGCGTCCCCCGTCTCCTCACTCATCGCCGGTATCCCAGGCGTCGTATTCAGATTGCTGTGCGACGGCCGCGCGGGTCCGGACCTGAGGGTTCAGCCAGCCGTGGACCGCTTCGCCCAAGTGAGAAAGCGGACTCTGGCGCCTTGTGCAGTCCGGCAGCGCGTCAAGGAAGACCTCGCCATAGCTGCGGTGCCACAGGCGGCTGTCGAGCAGGACGACGACGCCGCGATCGGAGGCGCTGCGGATCAGGCGCCCGAATCCCTGGCGCAGGCGGATGACAGCCTCGGGCACGGCGTATTCGTGGAAGGGGTCTTCATACAGCCGGCTGCGGGCAGCATAGAGAGGGTCGGTCGGCACGGCGAAGGGGAGGCGGGCGATGATCAGGCAGACTAACTGGTCGCCGGGCAGGTCGATGCCTTCCCAGTAGCTGCTGGTGCCCAACAGGACGGAGTTCGGATTGGCGCGGAAGTCGCGCAGGTTGCGGGTGCGGCTGCCTTCACCTTGTTGAAGCACGGTCAGCCCGGCGGCAGCGAGAGGTGTACGTATGGCGTCGGCGCTGGTGCGCAGATGGCTGTGGCTGGTAAAGAGGACGAGCGTTCTGCCCCCTGCTGCGAGGGCAGCCTGTTGAATGGCCTCTTCAAGCGCCGGCTGGTAGTTGTGACGGTCGGGCGGAGGCATGTCGCCGGGCAGGTAGAGAAGCACGTTCCTTTTGTAGTCGAAGGGACTGTCGATGACCGCGCTGTTGGCGTCCCAGCACCCCAGCCGGTCGCGCAGATAGTCGAAATGATCGCCGGCACGCAGCGTGGCCCCCGTCAGTACTACCGCCCGGTTTTTGCCGAACAGTTCGGAAGCCAGCTTCTCGCTGACCTGAATCGGTGCACTGCGAAGAACGACTGAATCGGCGCCGCGGCGGTTGCGAGAACTGTTGCGGGGAGAGGACCTCCCGTTCTCGGACAGCTCCAGCCAGGCAATCGACTCTTCCTGGTGGCTGAGTGGACGGAGGATGACATCGTCAGCAACCTGCAGGAGGTCGGCGAGGTCGGTCTGGCTGTAGTGCAAGGCCTGCAGCGCACGGGAAGTTCCACCGGCCAAGGCCGTGGTATTACCGTATTCATCTTCATATTGCCACCACTGGGACGCGTCCAGCTGGTCAGCCAGATCTGACAGGCGACCGAGGGCCTGGCCGATTTTCTGGCTGATCCCGTCCCACTCGATTTCAATTTCACTCCAGGCCGGCTGCGCTCTCATGCGGCTGTCCAAGGCTACCTGTTGGGGATAGCCAGAGGCGCCGCGCGCGGCGGGCCTGGTCTCGGAATGGCGGAGGACGAAATCGTGGAGTACTTCAGCAAAGGGAGGGAGGCTGGCTCGCAGGTCCTTGTTGCCTGCCGTCACTTGCTTAGCCAGCTCCTGCAAATGGTCTTGATCCAGTCGGGGGGCCAGTTGATTGACTGCCGTGTCCAGTCCCTCCAAAATGTAGGCCAGCCCGCGCAGATCGATCTGCCGTGTAAACTGGTCGGTTGCCGCGCCCTCCAGATGATGGGCCTCGTCCACGATCAGACTGTCAAATTCAGGCAGGACCTGACCGCCGGAGTCAATATCGGCCAGCAGGAGTGCGTGATTGACGATCAGCAGATGGGCGGAACCGGCCTGGCGGTGCGCTTCCAGGTAAAAGTCGCGGTAGCGGCCGCCGAGAAAGCCATGCCGACTTGCAGGCCGTCCGAAAGCGCATAGTTCCAGGCTGCATTCGTCTGCATGGGAAGCGACGTGCGCCATCAGGGCCTGTTCCTGCCGATCGTGAATCGGAAGCTCGCTGAGATCTCCGCTCTGCGTGTGCGGCAGCCAGACCAGCAGCTTTGCCAGGAACCGCAATTCCAGAGGAGACAGGCTCTCGGCAAAGAGTCCTCTGCCGCCGCGGGATGCCTCCAACCAGTTGGCCAGCCTGCGTGTACAGAGATAGCGGGTACGACCCTTTAGTGTCATTGCCCTGACGGAACGGCAGGGCTCGCCGTTCGATTCCAGGTCAATTTCCGCGAGGACCTGGGCCACGCGGGGCAGCTCTTTATCCAGTAACTGGTCCTGCAGAGGAAGGGTATGCGTGGCGATGACAACGCGGCTCCTATTGGCCACAGCCCATGCGGCGGCCGGCAAGAGATAGGCAAGGCTCTTTCCGGTTCCGGTTCCCGCTTCAATGATTCTGTGATCGCCCCGGTTCAGCGTGTCAAGTGTCTGAAGTGACATCTGCAGCTGACCGTCGCGGCGCTCGAACTCAACGCCCGACTCGGGGTCGAATTCCGCTGCGAGCGGACTGTTGTCAGAGAAGGCCGCAACCAGGAATTCGCCGGCTATTTCGCGAGGTTCTGGGTCAGGCGTGACGGGTGCGAGAGGAGGACCCTTGCGCCGGAACGGCTCAGTTGTCCGATGGCGGTTCGCTCCCGGCCCTGCATTCTTACGGCGGCGCAACTCGTCGTCAAAAAGGAGAATTGGACCCCAATCGCTGCCGCGACCGGCTTCGCTCAGCTTTTCCAGAACCGATTCAGGGATTTCCTCGATTCGCTCCAGAAGATGAAGAAGAAGATCGGCGGTCGCCTCTGCGTCTGCCTCTGCCCTGTGGGCAGTCGTGAGGGGAATCATCAGTGCTTTACACAGTTCCCCGAGGCTGTAGCTGTCCTGTCCGGGCAGGAGAATCGTTGCCAGCTCGTGGGTGTCGAGAACAGGCGCTTTCAACTTCACGCCGGCCGCCCGCAGGAATGAGATGTCGAATCCGGCGCTATGGGCGACGACGGCCTGCGTGCCATTGCCGAAGAAGCCCAGGATTTCCGGGATTACTTCCTCGATTGCGGGTGCGTTGGCGACGTCGGCAGGGCGGATGCCGGTGATCTGCTGAATGCGAACGGGGAGAGGGCGGCCGGGGTTGATGCAGGTCGAGAAGTATTCGCGGGGACCCCCTTTCTGAAAACGTACGGCCCCAAACTCGATAATGGCATCCTGCTTTGGGTTCAGTCCGGTTGTTTCCAGATCGAAGGCGACGAATGTACGGGGGGCCATGTTCAGGCGGCTGCGGGTCGGGGGCTGGTCTTGTGCACGATTACGGGCGTCGGGTTACTGATCATTTGCGCCGCTGCTGAAGGAGATGGACTCAGCTGTCTTCGTGACGCTGCCGGTATAGAGCCAAGAGACCTGGCGCAGCGTGAGGGCCTGATCGAACTCGGTCAATGCGGAGATGCAGTCGGCAGGCACGACGACGGAGAACCAGCGCAGGCCGGCTGAAGCGGCCGTGTGGAGTACGCAGATGCTGGAGACGGTCCCGACGATCACAAGGTTGCGCACCTCCCAGACATTGGCCAGGAAGTGCTCCAGCCAGGTGCCGTAGAATCCATCGTAACGGCTCTTCTGGCAGACCAGATCTTGCGGTTGCGGCGCCAGCTCTTCGACGATCTGCCAGCCCCAGCTGTTTGCTTCACAGTGGCGCGGCCAGATTTCCCATTCGGGGTCGCCGGCGAAGTGGCTGTCCTGCGTGTAGGCGATACGCACGCCGGCGCGGCGAGCGCGCGCGAGGAGCGTCTGCAGACTGTCGAGGGTGGCGGCGGCGTCAGGGACGACCAGAGCGCCCCCCTCCTTGACGAAGTCGTTCTGCATGTCGACAACGATCACGGCGCTGCTCTGCGCGGGCAGTTCGACGGAGGACTGCCATGGGATTTCAGGAACCTCTACGGTTTCACCAGGGATCTGCATCCGGCCCTCCTGTCCCAGGCCAGCGGAAAACGGATTGCCTTGTTGTTATCAAGTAGCCGCGAATCGCCGTTAGTGGGCTATGCCAACTCCCAGCGGCTGGGGTTGATGCCGGGGGCCTCGCTGGCCATGTTGGGCGGCTTGTTGCCGCCGCCGTAGTCCCATTTGCGCGTGTTGCGGTCGAGAAAGAACCGTTTGACTTCGGTCGGAAGTTTCGCCAGCTCGTCTGCCGGCCACTGCTCAACCTCCTCTTCGACCGGACCGGCCCAAGCAGGACGGTATGCGATTGCCAGCAGCTCTCGGGCATAGTCCCCCACGTTGGGAAAGTTACCATGGAAGACCCGATGGTTGATCAGCACGGCAGAGCCGGCCGGGGCGGTCACCATGACCTCTTCGGGGTGGGACTCATAGCGAACGTAGGGGTTGCCGTGGGCGTGCATTACGAGATGGGAGCGGGGAATGACGCGAAAAGGGGAGACCTCTTCGGTCAGCTCCTGGAGGTAGTAGAGCACGCGGACCATGCAGGGGCAGCTACCTTCATATCCGAAGATCTTCGAGCCATAGGGCTGACCGTCGGTGTGAAGGCTGATGCCGGGATGGCCCGGCTCGGAGCGGGCATAGGCATAGGACATAAATACGATGTCGTCGCCAAACAGGCGCTCCAGAAACTGGATAGTGGGTGTGTGGGCGATGAGCGCGGTTATGGGGCCGCCGGTAAACTGCGCTTTCGGGCGGACCTGCTGCTTAACGCTGTAGTCCACGGCGAATGTATTCAGCTGGGCGGTCTCTGTCCGCAGAGTCTCCAGATGCTCATTGGAGAGCAGATCGGGGATGACGGTGTAGCCCTCCACTTCAAGCTGGTAAACGTGCTGGCCGTAGCTCAGTTGGGACCAGTCACGGTTGTCGACTTTCACTTTGTCCATGGTCAACCTCCCCACTTGGGTGAATCTCTTGGTTCAGGGCCGCGTGGCCCCGGATTCGTGCACTGCAGAGTTTTAACGGTGAAAAATGTAGAGCGAGCGGTTTTCCAGCGGCAGGCTGATCCTTTTTTCTTGACGGTGGCTCTCTGCAAGCGCCAGGCAGACCTCGGTCAGATGGTGGGCTACTTCGACCCGGCCCAGCGTCTGCCGTCCTTCTTCGTGGGCCAGGACCAGATCCTCCAGGCAGTACTGCGTCGCGCTGTTTTCAGGTACTTGCTCTACGGGTACGTCAGCGGCGATGCGCGCCTTGCCGGTCTGATTTTTGCGCAGCTGCAGGCCGTTTCCATTGTCGAACACGCGCACGCTTCCGCCATCGCCCATCACTTCAAATTCCCAGTTGCCGGCCGGGACGCTGGTGGCGGCGACGCCATTGGCAAAGGTAAGCTGAAAGATGCCGTAGGGGTCCTCATCGAGGCGGTTGTCAGGGATTCGATGATCGATGGTATTCAGTTCGCCCCAGATGCTTTCGACCTTGGGATCGTCGAGCAGGAAGCTCAAGGTGTCGATTGAGTGGATGTGGCCGTGGAGCAGGTTTGTGCTGGCGTAGTGGATGGCGGCCTTAGGTTCGCCGATTTCGCCATTTCTGATCAGGTCACGCGCCTGGTGGTAGCGCAGATTGAAACGGCGCAGGACACCTGAATTGAAGAGAGCGCCATTTTCCTGGACCGCCTTGAGGATTCCATCGGCCTCGTCCATGGAACAGGCAATTGCCTTTTCGCAGAAGATGAGTCTGACCCCTTCTTCTGCTGAACGGGTCGCCATCTCGGCGTGGAGATGGCCGCGCGTGCAGACGGCGACCATGTCAGGGTCCTCCTGTCGAATCATCTCAATGTAGTCTTCGTAGAGCGCGTCGACACCCCAGCGCTCTGAGAACGCGGCCCGCTTGGAGGCGTCGATGTCGGCGCCTGTGACCACCTGCAGGCGATCGCTGGCTTTGCAGGAGGCCGCAACCGAGTAGGGTGGACTCCTGTCGGGGAACTCATCGTCGATTGTGCTGCCCATCCGACCCAGTCCGATGATGGCGACGCGATAGGTTTTGTCGGTCATAGTAGTTTCTCCAGAAGACAATGGCCAGCGGCTCGACCAGTACCAAGAGAATCAGTACAGGTCACTGGCCACTGAGTCTGCGAATACGGGCAGGCACTGAGTCGTTGGCGGTCTCGGACGAGAGAAGGCGGAGGGAGCGGTCGGGCAGCGGCAGGTCTATGCGGCGGCCGCCCTGACGATGCGACTCGCGCATGGCGATCGCAATCTCCAGCGCCTTTCGTCCATCTTCGTCAGAGCAGCGGGGCGGCGCGCCGGTATCGATGCATTGCACAAGGTCTTCGATGACGGCGGGGCCCATGCTGGGGACGGTTGTCGGCAGCGGGAACGGGGCGCGCGCCGGCAGGTTGCGGCCGCGCGGCCCGCCGGGTACCCAGCGGTAGTACTGCGTTTCCATGCCTTGGGCCAGAGATCGGATCCGTCCCTCCGTGCCGATCAGATCGAATTCCCACTGGGCGGCGCCGGTGGGCGTGCCGCGCAGAAAGCCGCGCACACCGTTGTCGAACGCCATGTAGCCGTTGCCCATCAGGTCTTCGTCGGCTGCCGCTTTTTCGTCCGACTCCATTTCGCCAAAGACCCACTCGACGTCACCGCCAGCCAGGTAGCGCATGGTGTCGATGGCATGGCTGCCGTTGGCGGAAAGGGTGCAGCGGGTGTAGGCGGTGATCTGCAGTATCTCTCCTAGTTCCCCTTCTTCAACCATGCGGCGCGCCTCGGTAAAGAAGACATTATAGCGGCGGGAGCAGTTGACAGCGATGGCCACACCCTTGCGGGCGGCGAGCTCGATCACTTCGTCGGCCTCGGCAAGGCTCAAGGTGAACGGCTTTTCCGCCCAGATCGCCTTCACGCCGGCGTTGATCGCATCGATCATAATCCCTGCGCGGAGACGTGCGGTCGTGCACATGCTCACGAAATCGGGCCGCTCCGTTTCCAGCATCTGACGATAGTCGGCATAGATCTGCCCGTCTTCGAGGCCCCAGCGATCGGCGAAGATCGCGCCCTGTTCCGCATGTGGGTCGGCGCCGGCGACCAGTTCGGTTTGGGGAGAGGCCACGTAGGTGGGGGCGTGGCAGTAGGGCATGAAGAACTGTCCACCCTGCCGGATTTCATCGTCGAAAGTGCTGCCCATGCGCCCCAGACCGATGACGGCTGCGCGATAGGTACTTTCGGACATTGCTTTTTCTCCTGGAGACTGCGACCAGCGAGTCTTCAACTCTCAGCTAGGGAGATTCGAGCTTCTGGCCTGTAGCCAATGCTGATAACGAATGCGGACCGAGTGCACGCTATGACGAATACAGTTGACCTGAATGCCTGCCCAATTTTTGGACTGCGTTGGAAGCACAGTAACTATCACCGAAGTGACCATGTCGCCGTTATAATTGCTCACATTTCTTCACCTGCTTGGCGGCAATCTACTGGCGTTGCATTCTACGTACTCGGGCGGGCACGGCATCGCTGAGGATTTCGCTCGAAAGAATGTGCAGGGAGCGATCGGCCAGCGGAAGGTCAACGCGACGCCCGCCCAGGCGGTGCGACTCACGCATGGCGATTGCAATCTCCAGTGCTTTGCGGCCATCCTGACCAGAGCAGCGCGGCTGCCTGCCTGTTTCGATGCAATCTACAAGATCCTCGATTACGGAGAGCCCCGAGCTTGGAATGTGCGTAGGCAGTGGGAAAGGCGCTCTGGCCGGCAGTCCCTGGTCGCGCAGTCCGCCGGGCACCCAGCGGTAGTACTGGGTTTCCATGCCCTGCGCGAGGTTGCGGACCCGTCCTTCGGTCCCAATCAGGTCAAATTCCCAGGGGGCGGCGCCCGTCGCTGTACCGCGAATGAAGCCGCGCGCGCCGTTGTCAAAGGCCAGGTAACCGTTGCCCATCAGGTCCTCTACGCCGGCCGCCTTTTCGTCCGACTCCATTTCGCCGAAGACCCACTGTACATCTGCGTCAACGAGGTAACGCATGGCGTCGATGGCGTGGCTGCCGTTGTGGGAGAGGTTGCATTGCGTGTAAGCGGTTATCTGCAGGATCTCGCCCAGCTCACCCTCATCGACCATGCGGCGCGCCTGGTTGAAGAAGACGTTGTAGCGGCGGGAGCAGTTTACGGCGATGGCAACACCTTTGCGCTTGCCGAGTTCGTTTACCTCGTCGGCCTCGGCCAGGCTGAGCGTGAAGGGCTTCTCAGCCCAGATCGCTTTAACGCCGGCGTTGATCGCGTCGATCATTATGGCGGCGCGGTGACGAGCGGTCGTACAGAGGCTCACGAATTCGGGCTGTACGGCCTCCAGCATCTCGCGGTAGTCGGCGTAGATCTGACCACTTTCCAGGCCCCAGCGATCGGCGAAGATCTCGCCCTGCTCCGCATGTGGATCGGCTCCGGCGACCAGTTTGGTATAGGGAGAGGCCACATAGGTGGGTGCGTGACAGTAAGGCATGAAGAACTGTCCGCCGCGTGTGATTTCGTCGTCGAATGTGCTGCCCATACGACCGAGGCCGATTACAGCGGCTCGGTAGGGCTTCTCGGGCATGCCAGTTTCTCCTTGGTGGTACGGTTTACGAGTCGTTCCCTGTTATGCGACTACGGGTTCCTGTCGGAGCCGCCGCACACGGGCGGGCACGGCGTCCCCGCCTATTTCGACTGACAGAATGCGCAGAGAACGGTCGGCGACCGGCAGGTCGACGCGGCGGCCGCCCCGGCGGTGCGACTCGCGGAGAGCGATTGCGATCTCAAGCGCTTTGCGGCCGTCTTCAGCCGAGCAGCGCGGGTCAGAACCGGTCTCGACGGCGTTGACGAGGTCGGCAATGACCGAAAGTCCAGTGCCCTGAATGCTTAGAGGCAAGGGAAAGGGCGCCCGCGCCGGCAGCCCCTCGTCACGCAGGCCGCCGGGAACCCAGCGATAGTACTGTGTGTCTGTGCCGTTTGCCAGCGAGCGGACGCGTCCTTCGGTGCCGATGAGATCGAACTCCCATGGCGCGGTGCCGGTGGGCATGGCGCGAATGTAGCCGCGAACTCCGTTTTCGAAAGCCAGGTAGCCGTTGCCCCTCAGGTCTTCCTCGCCGGCGGCTTCTTCGTCCGACTCCATCTCGCCGAAAACCCAATCCACATCGCCGTCGACAAGATAGCGCATCGTGTCGATGGCATGGCTGCCATTGTGAGAAATAAAGCACTCTGTGTAGGCGGTAATCTGAAGGAGATCGCCCAGCTCCCCTTCCTGCGCCATGCGACGGGCTTCCGACAGGAATGGACTGTAACGGCGTGAGCAGTTTACGGCGATAGCGACGCCGTTGCGTGCACCGAGGTCGATGACGTCGTCGGCTTCGGCGAGGCTCAAGGTGATCGGCTTTTCGGCCCAGATCGCCTTGACGCCGGCCTCGATAGCGTCCTTCATGATGGCGGCCCGGTGGCGTGCGGTCGTACAGATGCTGACGAAGTCCGGCCGTTCTGCTGCCAGCATGTCCCGGTAGTCGCTATATATGTGCTGTGCAGACAGGCCCCAGCGTTCGCCGAAGATAGCGCCCTGCTCGGTATGGAGGTCGGCGCCAGCGACCAGCTCGGTAAGGGGCGAGGCCACGTAGCTAGGGGCATGGCAATAGGGCAGGAATATGGAGCCACCCTGCTGTATTTCATCGTCGAAGGTGCTGCCCATACGTCCCAGACCGATTACTGCTGCTCTGTACATGAAATCCCTCCTGGGGCCTTTCAGTTCTCGATATTTGGGTGCAGTCCCTGGGATTCGCGGCAGGTTGACACGCGGTAGAATCACCTTTACGATATGCTAACGTATTCTTCCAATTTGCGCTACCGCGTATGAAGCCGCCGACCACATCATTTCAGGACCGGAACTGCCGCCGTCCCAGACGGGAGTAGATATCTGACATGCCCGGAAAGCGGGCACTTTCCGAATACGCAGCGCTCTAAACGAACAAGCAGGACACCAATCAGTGGAGGCCAGTACCGATGCAAAGAGTACACGCAGCCCTTTTAGGGCTATCCCATCCTCATGCACTGGCCCATTTGCGCACGCTCCAGGCGCTGCCTGAGGTTGCCAGCATCACGCTTTGGGACGAGGACGAAGCCCTCTTGAGGTCGACCCTGGAGGGCCAGGGCGAGAAGGTCAGCGCGACGACGACCGATTTGGCGTCGGTGCTGGCGGAGGAGCAGATCCTGTTTGCTGTGGCGGCGCTGCGCAACGACCTGGGGCCGCCGATCTTCACGCGCGCCCTGGAGGCGGGTAAGCATGTAATCACCGACAAGCCGGTCGGCAAGACCGCGGTCGAGAGCGCGGAGGTCGCGGCGGTAGCCAGGCGCGAGGGGCGCAAACTAGGCGTCTTTTACCAGAACCGGGCCTTGCCTCCTATTCAGGATGCGCGGCGCATTGTCGAGCAGGGGTTGATCGGCGAGCTTGTTTCGGTTGAGATGCGCATGGTGACGACCCAGGTGCAGGTGCGGGATCCCAGGCACTGGCTCTTCAATATGGATAAGGCAGGCGGTGGGATCCTTTCCTGGTTGGGCTGTCACTATATCGACCAGATCCTGAATATCACGCAGGACGAGATTGTGTCGGTGGCGGCGCAGATTGCCACGCGCAGCGGCGAGGACATTGACGTAGAGGACGTGGCCGCGGTGTCGTTGAGGTTCGCTTCGGGCGCGGTCGGTACATTTCACGCCGGTTATATGCTGGCGATGAGCGGGGGCGGCTATCACAACGCCGGCGGCTATGACACGTACGTTGGGGTAAACGGCCGTCTCGGACGCATCACCTACAGCTCCAATGGTACGCCGAGCAGCATACAGGTTGAAAGCGCCCATCCCAGCTGGGCCTCCGCGCCGCGGCGCACCTTTGACTACACGTTCGGGGATTCACCGGCCTACGGCGGCGCCTCCGGCGAGAAGTTCATGCGTGCTTTTATCAGTGCCTGCCAGGGCAACGGCGAGCCACTGACCACGGGCGAGGACGCCGTTCGTGTCGCCAAAGTGGTGGACGCGGCATACGAATCGAGCCGCAGCGGTCGGCGCGTTGAAATCTGAGAGCGGAGAGCCCCTGTGACGTCAAGAACCGGAACGCTTTCAAGGGTCAACATACCGCAAACCGCGGAACATAAGCGCCTGGAATGGTACCGAATGCGGAAGAACAACTGGAAGCATTGGGGGCCTTATTTGAGCGAACGGGCGTGGGCCACGGTGCGAGAGGACTACAGCCATAACGGAGACTGCTGGAGCTACTTCACACACGATCAGGCGCGTAGCCGGGCTTACCGTTGGAATGAAGACGGGCTGGCAGGCATATGCGATCGCAATCAGTACCTGTGCCTCGCCATCGCCTTGTGGAACGGCAATGACCCGATCCTGAAAGAGCGGCTGTTCGGGCTGACCGGTCCCGAGGGCAACCACGGCGAGGATGTAAAGGAATACTACTATTATCTGGACAGCACGCCGACGCACAGCTACATGAAGATGGTGTACAAGTATCCACAAGCTGCTTTCCCGTACGGTCAGCTGGTGGAGGAAAACCGCTGGCGCGGGTACGAAGACGACGAGTACGAGCTTCTGGATACGGGCGTTTTTGACGATAACCGCTACTTCGATGTCGTGGTCGAGTACGCCAAGGCAGACGAGAACGACATTCTCGCCCGCGTCACGGTGACAAATCGAGGGCCTGAGGGGGCGCGTTTTCACCTGATGCCCACGCTGTGGTATCGGAACACCTGGAGCTGGGGGTATGAGAACGGGCCTCTGGGCGATGTGGGTGAGCAGCCGCGGCTGTCCCGGCAAGCGGGCCCGAACGGTACCCTGACACTGAGCGCAGAGCACCCCGTTCTGGGACCCTACCACTTCTGGGTTGAGGATGCCCGGGAGATCCTATTCACTGAAAACGATACCAATTCGGCTTTGCTCTTCGGCATGCCCAACCGGACGCCCTACGTAAAGGACGCATTTCACCGCTTTGTCATCAACGGAGAACACGAGGCGGTCAATCCGGTGGAACAGGGCACAAAGGCGGCGGCCCACTTTTTCGATTTCATTCCGGCAGGCGACTCGAGAGTGTATCGCTGGCGTTTGTCCAATCTGAGCCATCGACAGCCGTTTGGCAGAGGCTTCGATAGAGCTTTTCGCCAGCGAATCTCCGAGTCGGACGAGTTCTACAGGGCCGTACAAAAGAAGGGACTGAGCAAGGATGAACTGCGGGTTCAGCGCCGGGCGCTGGCGGGCATGTTGTGGACGAAACAGCTCTACTACTACGACATTCCCCAATGGTTGCGGGGCGATCCGATCCTGCCGGCGCCGGAATGGCGCCGGAACGGCCGCAACGGAGACTGGGACCATCTTCACAATTTCGACGTGATTTCGATGCCGGACAAGTGGGAGTACCCATGGTACGCCACCTGGGATACCGGTTTCCACTGCATTCCGCTTGCGCTGGTGGATGCGGACTATGCAAAGCGCCAGCTGACGCTTTCCACCCGCGAGTGGTATATGCATCCCAACGGCGCTCTGCCTGCCTATGAGTGGCACTTCGGCGATGTCAATCCGCCTGTGCACGCCTGGGCTGTGTGGCGGGTCTATAAAATCGACGCCCGCCAGAGCGGGATACCGGACCGACCGTTTCTGGAAAGCCTGTTTCACAAACTGTTGCTTAACTTTACATGGTGGGTGAATCGCAAGGACCTGGACGGCAACAATGTCTTCCAAGGCGGGTTCCTGGGACTGGATAACATAAGTGTCTTTGACCGCAGCGCAGGTCTGCCTGAAGGCGGCCACATCGATCAGTCGGACGGAACGGCGTGGATGGGTTTCTACTGTCTGATGATGATGAAGATCGCCCTGGAACTTGGCGAGCAGGACTCGGTATACCACGGGATTTCAACAAACTTCTCCGTCTACCAGGATATGGCAACCAAGTTCTTCGAGCACTTTTTGCGTATCGCAACTGCCATGAACGAAGATCGGGGCGGAGGGGCTTCCCTGTGGGACGAGAAGGACCGGTTCTATTACGACCTGCTACACATGCACGACGGCACACTGATCCCTTTGAAGGTTCGGTCGATGGTAGGGCTGATTCCACTGTTTGCCGTGGAAACGTTGGAGCCGCGCCTGATGTCGTCGCTGCCGGAATTCAACCGGCGAACGCACTGGTTCATCGAAAACAGGCCGCGGCTGGCCTCGACCATAAGCAGCATTGACGCCCCCGGCGTAGGACAGCGATACCTGACTTCACTTCTATCTCGAGATAAGCTGGAGAGCATACTGCGCTATTTGCTGGACGAGGAGGAGTTTCTTTCGCCTTACGGCATTCGTTCGCTCTCGAAGGTCCATGAGAAGCATCCTTATCACGTTCACGTCGGGGACCGGACCTTTGAGATTCAGTATGAGCCGGCGGAATCGCGCTCCGGAATGTACGGCGGCAACTCAAACTGGCGCGGCCCGGTCTGGTTCCCCATCAACTTCCTGATTGTAGAGAGCTTACAGCGTTTTCATCATTACTATGGGGACTCCCTGAAAGTCGAGTGTCCGACAGGTTCGGGGGTCCTCATGACGCTGGACGAAGTCGCCGCAGAACTGTCCCGGCGGCTGATTCGGCTTTTCTTACGCGATGAGAAGGGCGGGCGTCCGTTCAATGGGGACACGCCAACATTTCAGGAAGACCCCCACTGGCGTGACCACATTCTGTTCCACGAATACTTCAATGGAGACAATGGAACCGGCCTGGGGGCCAGCCATCAGACGGGCTGGACGGGCCTGGTGGCAAAGCTTCTGCAGCAGTCGGGCGGCATGTGATGGGTGAAACGTCCAATTGGACCGCACTTAAAAATCGAAGCATTCATTCGTAGAAGAATCGCAGAAAAGGAAAGAGAAAATGAAACTGGCGACGTATGTGGGACATGCCGGAGAGCGGGTCGGGGCCGTGGACGGAGACCACATTTACGATTTGCAGGGGGCCATGGAGGCGTGCCGTCTGGGCGACCCAGGGACGGTCGCGGACATGATCACGCTTCTGGGGGCCGGTGAGGCCGGTATGGAGGGCGTCAGAGCCTCGTTTGACTGGGCCAAGAACAAGAACGGTCCGGAGCTGAAGATTCCGCTCCATTCTGTCACACTGCGGGCGCCGCTGCCTAGTCCCGGTAAGCTAATGTGCCTGGCGGGAAACTACGCCAGCCACATTGAAGAAGGCGGCGGATCCTACATAGGCAAAGAAAAAATGATACCGCGCTTCTTCATCAAGCCTACCTCATCGGTCACGGCAACGAAGCAACCGATCCGCATTCCGCCTTCGACAGGTTTCGCCGACTGGGAGCTGGAGCTGGCCGTCGTCGTTGGCAAGTCCGGCCGGGACCTGACGCCGGAACAGGCGGAAGAGCATATCATGGGCTACACCATTTTTAACGATATATCGGCCCGTGAACTGACGTTCCGCAATGAACTTCCGGAACAGGAGGGGGACTGGTACTTCGACTGGCTGGTGGGCAAGTGGCTGGATACGTTCGGCCCGATGGGTCCGTGGATCACGACGCGTGACGAGATCCCCCATCCTGACCGCCTGCGCATGCGGCTGTGGCAAAACGATACACTCCATCAGGACGCAAGCACGGGCCAGATGGTGTTCTCTCCGGCGGAGGCGCTCTCGTTCGTCTCGCAGTTTGTCACACTGGAGCCGGGCGACTTGCTGAGCACGGGAACTCCTGCCGGCGTCGGTCACGCCAAAAAGGTGAGGCTGGAGGCGGGCGACCGAATCAAAGGCGAAATCGAGGGCCTGGGCGTTCTGGAAAATACGGTCGAAGCGCTCTGAGGCAGGAATGCCGACATGAAATGGGTCGGGAAGAAGAGCTAAGCCGGAACCGTCGACTCAAGGAGGGTTGCGATGCCCTGCACTTGCTGCGAACCGCCGGCATCCGGCGACTATGAGGGGATGTTCGATAGGGCGTGGGCGTCCAGAGAGGCTGACGCCTATGTCCAAAATGGTCTGGAGGCGCGGGCCGAAAGGCTAATTGCCTATCTGTTGGAGAACTGTAGCGGGCCGATACGTGTGTTGGATGTTGGCAGCGGGGCAGGCGGTGTCCATCATGAGCTGCTGCGTCGCGGCCTGGCCGGCAGTGCGGTGGCAGTCGAGGCATCGTCCGCCTACATCGCAGCGGCGCGGGAGATCGGCGAACGGCTGGGCCAGGAGAACAAGGTGCACTATGTCCACGGCGATTTCACAGCTGCGGCCGGCGTGATCAGTTCAGCCGATGCCGTGATCCTGGACCGTGTGATCTGCTGCTATCCGCATCTTGCACAGCTGCTGGGAGCCTCTGCGAGCAAGGCCGAGCGCTATCTGGCCCTGAGCTATCCACGCGAGAGATGGTGGGTCCGCCTGGCGTTCGGCCTGTTCAATGTGTACCTCAAGATAAAGCGCAAAAACTTCCGGACATTCGTTCATCGCCATAGTGAGGTACATTCGATCGCGGAGCGGGATGGGTTGGAGCCGGTCCATGCGGAAACGGAAGGATTCTGGCAGATCACCGTGTATGAAAGGGTCGCATCGCGTTCCGCTGCGTAGTTCTTCTCCACTCGATTGCCCACTTACAACCTACAGATGCCCTTGGGCCTGGGCGATGATATCGAGGCCCACGAGGTCGCTCCACGCCTGCAGAAGGCGCCTGGCCACGGGGCCGACCGTTCCGTCTCCTACGGGTAGGCCGTTGAACTTTGTCGCTGGCATGATGCAGTAGGGCGTGCTGGTGAAAAAGGCCTCGTCGGCGGTGTAGATGTCGTAGGGCTGGAAGTCGGTTATCTGCGTGGGGATGCCGATGACGCCGGCGAGTTCAAGGACGGTCTCGCGGGAGATACCGGCGAGAGCGCCGCGGGCATGGGGTGTTTTGAGAGTGCCGTCGGTCCAGATGAAGAAGTTGCCCCCCTTGTTTTCGGTAACATTTCCGTCCGTATCCAGGATTACACTCTGCGCCTGCGGGTCGACCAACTTGACCTCGGCCTCGGCAAGGGTATAGGCGAGGCGGCTGCGGTTCTTGATGCGGGCGTCGAGCGACTGCGTGGGGATGGCGCGGCTGAAGGGCGTGACAGCGTGGCAGCCTTCGGTGTAGAAGCCGGCCCAGTCACGCAGGATCATCGGCGCGGTGTTGATGATAATTGTGGCAGGGGAGCGCTGCAGGGTGGGGTCGGCGGCGGCGGCGCCCATGCCGCGCGAGATGTTATGGACGATCCAGACATCTTCATGCGGCGGGACGTGCGGAAGATTGGTCTCCAGCAGGTCCAGCGTGATGGCGGTCATCTCGTCGGGCGTCATCCCAGGATTTATACGGCTTACCTTGAGCGACTTGTAGAGCCGTTCGATGTGCCGCTCCAGCTTGAAGGGTCGGTGGCCGAAGGTGCGGGTCGATTCGGTGACGGTATCGCCCAAGGTGACGGCCGTGTCGAAGACCGAAATTTTGGCCTGGTCCGGTGGGAACGTCTCGCCGTTGATGTAGACGAGATGTTTGCTGGCGTCGTGTTCCATTCGTGCTGCACTCCTTTCGCATGGTCTCCAGATTCAAGACAGCGGAGCCAGTTGCTGGCTCCGCTGTCCTGTACGGTTTCATTCCTTAAGGGCGGACGGATCGCAGTGCTCTTTTTCGTGCGTGAGAACTGTTGAACACGTCCGCGCTTGAGATACTCAATCTCTACTCGTTGATGAACCACTGCGCCGGGATGGTCGGCGTCCACTCACCGGAAATCGACCAAGTTACCACATTGCGCAGGCGGTTGTGCACATTGGTCAGCTGGCCGAACTTGGGATCGTCGACGACAAGACCGATCGACCAGATGTTGTCCATGTGAATCTCGAAGACTTCCCTAATCAAGGCATTGCGAGTATCCTCATCCGGTTCACCCAGAATCTGGTCGCGCAGCACCCGCAGCTGCTTCACGTCGTCCGGCGGCTCCACGCCTTCGGCGCCGTCCGTGTCCAGCCAGGCGGCCCAGTCTCGGGCCCACTGCCAGCCGCGCATGGCGAAGGTATTGGCGTTCAACGTCGGGTGGACCGGGCCGCCGCCGAAGTGGCCGCCGCGGGCCGAGACGTCGTGCTCGCCACTGTTGTGGCGTGTGTACCAAAGCTGACCTGCTTCTGGCGTTACGGTCGCATTGATGCCGACCTCTGCCCAGTAGCCCTTAACCAGCTCCATCAACTCGGGCGACTCTGAAGGCCAGGCAGTGGTGGCGGAGATGATAATCAGCAGCTCATTTCCGTCGGGCCCCAACCTGAAGCCATCGGCGTCGCGCTCGGTAATGCCGATCTCGTCGAGAATCTGGTTGGCGAGGTCCGGATCATGCTGTGTCCAGGACTGGAACAGTTCATCCTCGCCGTGGTATGGCGGGCCACGCAGCGGCGCGATCTGGGAGGCGAAGACGCCGCCCTTATAGATCAGTTTGATGATCTCATCGCGGTTGATGGCCACGGAAAGTGCGTGGCGGAATCTCTTGTCGTTATACAACTGCCGCTTGGCTTCATCATCGATGGTGTAGTTGAACATGATGTTGCCGTAGGCGTTAGGCATCCAGTTAGCATAGGCGAAACGGAAGTTGCCGCTTTCCCTGTTTTCGGACAAGACCGGGATGTTGGCGGTGCCCAGAGCGCGTACGAAGTCCAGTTCACCGGCGATGGTTTTCAGCAGCGCGGCTTCGGCGTCAGCAACGCGAATTTCATGTATCTCATCAATGTAGGGCAGCTGGTTTCCGGCAGTGTCCACCTTCCAGAAGTAGGGGTTGCGGACATACACCTCGACCGGATTGGGCGGTACGGTGGTGGGTAGCCAGGCTGCCAGGCTCGGTTTATCGACGTTTACGCTGCCGTTTTTCTGTCCGAACAGGTCCATCCAGTTGTCGAAGCCGCCGTCGTCCATCATTCCTTCAATATCGGCCATTTCGGCGTAGTCGGGATGGAACTTGGTCAGGTAGTGTTTCGGGCTGGTGGTCGGTCCGGAGCGCGGTCCGCCCCAACTTCCCAGGTAGGTGGGGAAGAGTGCGTAGGACTTGGCGAACGAGAACTGGATGGTGAAGTCGTCGATCATCGCCAGTTCGGCCATTTCGCCGCCGCGGCTCAGCAGTGTGGGGGGTGAAGGCGTCAGCTCCTCGTTGAGGATGATATCCTGCCACCAGAAAATGACGTCGTTGGCGGTGAAGGGCTCGCCATCGCTCCATTTTATGCCTTTGCGGAGGTTGATGGTGAGCTGGGTGTGGTCGTCGTTCCAGGACCAACCTTCGGCCACGTTGGGAACGATCACGCCCTTGGGTGAATGGAGAGTCAGAGGCTCTATCACCCACCAGCCCATCTCGCCCATGGCGCGCTGACCGCCGACGGTCTTGCGCAGGGCGCCGCCATACTTGCCGACGGCCTCTTCAGGCTTGATGACGATGGGATTGATCGGCAGCCGTTCTTCGACAGGCGGCAGAGAACCGCTGGCGACCATCTCGGCGAGGGCGGGCGCCTCCTGGTAAGATTCGATGCCCCCAGCGTCGGCCGGCGTGTTGTAGACTTCGCTCTGTACTTCACGCTCACCGGCGCCTGCTGGTGGGTCGGTGAGTACAGGACCTGTAATCGTGACCGCTTCCGACGAGGCAGACTCATCGGCGGCGGGCGCAGATTCTTCGGCCGCAGGCGCGGCCTCCTCGCTGGCGGCCGGCTCGTCGGCAGCGCCGCATGCGGCCAGCAGCAGGGAAAGGATAATCAGAAACGGAACGATTTTGGAGACACCCTGCGCCAACCTCTTGACGACGGGTGTGCCACCTCTCAGAGAGGGAATTTTGCGATGCGACACAGTATAGCTCCTTGTAAATGAAAGAAAACGGTTGCGAAACTCGGTCATTTTTGTGAAGTTCACACCTCCTGTCCTGTTCATTGATGTCTTGCCAGTTGTGAAGGCAAGGTTTCGTCGTGTGTCTACAGGTACTTCATGCGCAGAAAAAGCGATCGGTCACTGCGGCGAGTTGCGTACGCCTTGCAGGTCCAGCTCCTCTGCGAAATGACAGCGCACGTAGTGGGGGTGGCTGCCGTTCGCTCCCGCCAGATCGACAAGCTGGGGCTCTTCGTCACGGCAGATGTCCTGGACATAGGGACAACGGGGATGGAACGTGCAGCCGGCCGGCACGTTGGACGGGTCGGCGACGTCGCCCTCCAAAATGATGCGTTCCCGCCGCCGTCCGGCCTTTCCAGTCTCCACCACGGGTACCGCCGACAGCAGGGCCTCGGTATAGGGATGCCGCGGCTGGCGGAAGATCGAGTCCGTACGTCCCAACTCAACGATTTGGCCCACGTACATCACCGAAACCCGATCGCTCAAGTATTCAACAACCGACAGGTTGTGGGTGATGAAGAGATAGGTCAGATGCAGCTCGGACTGCAGCTCTTTGAGCAGGCTGAGAATCTGTGCCTGCACGGAAACGTCGAGCGCGGACACCGGTTCGTCGGCGACGACAAAGTCCGGGTCCAGGGCCAGGGCGCGGGCGATCGCAATACGCTGGCGCTGGCCGCCGCTGAAGGCATGAGGATAGCGCCGCATGTAGGTTGGATCCAGGCGAACGCTGCGCAGGAGTTGGGCCACTCTCTCTTCCAGCTCTCGCCTGCCGCTGATCAGCTTACGGGTGACAAAAGGCTCGCCGATGATTTCGAGGACGGTTAGGCGCGGGTTAAGCGATGAGAAGGGGTCCTGGAAGATCATCCCCATATGCTGCTGCACGGAGCGAAGTTCCGGCTTGGTCAGCGTGGTAATTTCGATCTCTTCGCCATCGCGTTTGCGAAACAGAACCGAACCGCCGGAGGGCTCAATTGCCCTCATCACGCAGCGGCCGGTTGTCGTCTTGCCGCAGCCGCTTTCCCCGACCAGCGCAAGTGTCTCACCGCGTGCGACGTGGAAGCTGACTTCATCGACCGCTTTCACCTCGCCAACTTGGCGTCGGAAGAAGCCGCGCAGGATGGGGAAATACTTACGCAGGTCGGTGACTTCAAGGACGTTGCCGGCGGTGGACAGTCCTGAGCCTTCGTCATGCTGCTGGGGCAGCTGACCAGACGGAGAATTCGTGGTTGCATTCACGCCGGTTTGAACAGCATCTGCTTGCGCCATGTTCTCAGTCCTGGACATACAGATGACAGCGGACGCGATGTCCTCCCGTCAGCTCAATTTGGGGCGGCAGGTGGACATCGCAGACGTCGGGTATGAATTCCGGGCAGCGGGGATGAAAGGGACAGCCCGGCGGCCGCCGGTAGGGGCTGGGCACTGAGCCGGAGATCGGATCGAGCTCCTGACTGTGGCCTTCTCCCAACTCGGGGACGGAGCGCAGAAGACCTATCGTGTATGGATGCTTTGGGTCGCGAAAGATTACATCGGCGGGCGCGCTCTCGACGTCTTTGCCCAGATACATAATCATGACGCGGTCACACAGTTCGGAGATGACAGCCAGGTCATGCGTGATGACGATGAGCGCCATGCCCATGTCCCGCTGCAGATCCTTCATCAGTTCCAGTACCTGGGCCTGGATCGTAACGTCCACGGCGGTGGTCGGCTCGTCCGCGATCAGCAGGGCGGGATGGCAAGAGAGTGCCATTGCGATCATTGCGCGTTGACGCATGCCACCGCTCAGGGCGAAAGGGTAGGCATCGATGGTCAGTTCCGGCTGGGGCATACCCACCCGCCGCAGCATTTCGATCGCCCGATCACGCGCTTCGCTCGGGCTGCAGTCCTGGTGCAGCCGGATCACTTCGGTTATCTGATTGCCAATCGTGTAGACCATGCTGAATGCGGCCATCGGTTCCTGGAAGACCATGGCGATCTCGCCGCCGCGGATCTGGCGGATCTCCTGCCCGCGATCATCCAGTTGCACCAGATCGACGGATTCACCGTTCTGGAAAAGGGAGATTGCCCCCATTACGATTTTGCCGTTCTTGGGCACAATACGCAGGATTGACTGGGCGGTAACGCTCTTGCCGCAGCCGCTCTCTCCGGCTATGCCCAGCGCCTCTCCGGCGTGTATGTCGAAGGACACGCCGTCAACGGCCTCCAGGATACCTTCCTGGGAGAAGAAGTGTGTGGCCAGATTATCGACGCTGAGCAGAAGTGGTGACTGGGTCATGGGACAGGGTCGCGGTCTGCCTAGATTGACGAATACGGGTCAGCGGCATCGCGCAGGCCGTCGCCGACAAAGTTGAAGCAGAGGATGGCGATGATGACGAACAGGCCCGGGGAAAGGAGCCAGGGAGAGTCGGCCAGAACGATGATCCGCTGTGCGTCCTTGAGCAGAACGCCCCAACTGATGGCCGGGTTCTGCAGGCCCAGACCGATAAAGCTGAGCGCGGTCTCTCCGAGAATCATGCTGGGGACGCTCAGAGTCAGCGAAGCGATGATGTGGCTGGTGAAGGAGGGCAGCATGTGCTTGAAAATGACGCGCGTTTCATTTGAGCCGTTGAGCTGGGCGGCCATCACATATTCTTCCTCACGCAGGGACATGAACTTGCCGCGCACGACGCGCGCCAGCCCAGTCCAGCCGACCAGCGAGAGAATGACTACGATGCCGAAATATATCTGTACGACCGTCCAAGTGGGAGGAAGGGCCACGCTCAGCGCCATCCAAAGAGGCAGGGTGGGAATCGAACGCAGGAATTCGATGATGCGCTGGATGACCAGGTCGGTGACGCCGCCGAAATAGCCGGAGACGCCGCCCATGACGACGCCGATCACGAAGCTGATGGCGATGCCCAGCAGGCCGACGGACAGCGAGATGCGGCCGCCGAAGATGATGCGCGAGAGAAGGTCGCGTCCCATCTTGTCGGTGCCGATGAGGAAGAAGGTGCCCTCTTCGACGCCGATGAGGTGGATGTTACTCTCGAACAGGCCCCAGAGTTTGTAAGAATCGCCGCGTACGAACAGCTTCACAGGGAATTTCTGGGTTGTATCCAGTTCCCAAGTGGTCCTGAAGGTGTTTTCGTCCATCTTGGAAGTCATGCCGTAAACGAAGGGGCGCAACTGAAATTGCCCTTCGTCGAAGAAGCGCAGCCGCTGCGGGGGCATAAACATGTAATCTGTATCGTGATGCGCCGGGTCGTATGGAGAAAGGAACTCGGCAAAGATCGCGAACAGATAGAAGATCGCTATCAACACGAGCGAGACGACCGCAACCTTGTGTCGCAGGAATTTCCAGCGGATCAGCTGCCATTGGGTAGCGACCGACAGGTCCTCCTCGCTGGCGTCCACCCCGGTGTTGCTCGATTGGAATCTTTCTTCGATTACGGCCATTGCAGATCTACCAGTCTATTGCGGCCTTCCCATTCGCATGTGAAGGCCTTCCTTGCCCGGACTTCAGACTCAGATAGCGCCCCTGATCCGTGGATCGAGCCAGGCGAGAACGATATCAGAGAGCAGCGTGCCCACCAGCGTGAGCGTACTCAAGATCATGACCACACTTCCTGCCAGGAACATGTCCTGGCTGAGCAGAGCGCCGACGAAGAGAGGCGCGATGGTGGGCAGACCCAGTACGAGTGAGGCCAGCAGTTCGCCGTTAACCAGCGTCGGGAGTGTCCAACCGATGGTGCTGGCGACCGGATTCATGGCGATACGGAATGGGTATTTGACGAGGAGCTTGCCTTCAGACAGTCCTTTTGAGCGGGCCACCATCACATAGGGCCGTTCCAGTTCATCGAGCAGATTGGCGCGCATCACGCGGATCAGGCCGGCCGTGCCGGCGGTGCCGACGACCAGCGCCGGCAGCCACAGGTGCTTCAAGAGATCGATGAACTTGGCGAAACTCCAGGGCGCAATCAGGTATTCATCCGAAAACAGTCCTACCGCTACGTTGCCGGTTGCGACGAAGTAATACCAGAGGATCAGGAGGGCGAGCAGAAAGTTGGGCGTCGCCAGCCCAATGAAACCGATCAAAGTGAAGAAATAGTCCCCAAGGGAATACTGACGAGTGGCGGAATAGAGGCCGATCGGGATCGCGATTGCGTAGGCAAGGAAGAAGGAGGCGACCGAAATGGCAAGACTCCAGGGCAGACGGTCAAAGATCAGTTTGCTGACGGGCTGGTTCCATTCCAGTGAGCGGCCCAGGTTTCCCTGCATGATGTTGCCGAGCCAGCGGAAATAACGTACGTAGGTGGGCGCATCCAGTCCGTAGCGCTTGCGGAGAGATTCGATTTCCGCGGGGTCGACAGCCTCCTGCTCCTGCAAGAGTGCATTCACATAGGAGTCCATGAAATCACCCGGGGGCGCCTCAATGATGACGAAAGAGATGACAGAGACGACAAACAGGGTGGGCACCATCAGCAGGACACGGCGGAGGATAAAGGACCACATTTTCAGAATAGACCAGGAGTCAGCGTTTTTCCAGTGCAGTCAGATAGATGGCTGAGGGCGCCAGACCCGATCCGCTGCCTTCGTGACTTGAGTAGTAGGATAGTAAGGCCCGCTCCGGTCCCAGTTCGACGAAGCCGGGATAGGAGTTGTCACCACCGCTGGGCAGGACGGCGATCTCCTGCAGTTCTGTGCCGACCAACTCGTACAAGGCGGTGACAGGTCCTTCCCCGGTGTGCTTGCGCCCGCCGACCAGGATCTGCTTTCCCCAGCGGGCCAAAAGCGGGCCGCCGATGTGCCTGTCCAGATCTGTACAGGCCCAGTCTGTGAACGGACGCCGGGAGCGACAAAGTTGAGCAGGGCGGCCGCCGGCGCGAGCGACGGCCAAGAGGTCGCTGTCGTTCAGGAATAGCAGAGCGGTCTCATCGCCGTAGGCTGGCTGAATCAGGCTGAGCGGCGACCATGTGAATCCGTCGGCGCTGTGCAGCAGCCAGGACTCCATCGATTCCGGCGGTTCATCGCGTCGGGCAAGTACGTCGAAGTTGCGGATGCGACGGCCGTTGAGGTAAGCGGTCCCGTCATGTGCGGCCGCGCGCCAGATGTAATGGCCGTGTGTGCCGTCCAGCATACGCGGACCGTGCCAGTTTTTGCCGTCTTCGGTCCAGGCACAGAATCCGAGGTGATCGTTGACGTCCCTGTCCTCGGCGTCACCGGGTGTCACCCACCAGGCGCCCGTGTAGACGAACAGTTTGTCTTTGAAGACCAGAAAGTGGGGATCGCGGACATCGCGGTTGGGGACGCTGAAGGCATTGACCCGGGACCAATCCGTTCCATCGTCGCTGGACATGACGACGATGCTAGATGAGTCGAAAAGCATGTGGCCGTCGGGGCAGCTGCGGAAGGTCAGGTAGAGGCGATCACCGAATCGGCACAGGTCGGTGAATGCGTTGTGATTGCCGTCATTGATCAGTTGACGTACGGAACTGACTCGGATGGAGGGCACGAAAGCGGCTCTTGTGGGAATGCACAAGTTCTGTCTGAGGACTGCCACCGGCGCATCGGGCCGACAGTGTCAGCATTATAGGGAAGTTTGGACAGTTGTCAAACGCGCGGAGGCGGGGGGTGCATCCCAGATATGGGGCGAAGATGGTCAGATAGGGATTTCATGCCAT
>JAPOVP010000088.1 GCA_026708085.1 Caldilineaceae bacterium | reverse complement strand
GGCGGAGCCCCCGCACAAGGGAGGGCCGAATAGGCCCGACCGCCCAGAAATGCAGTGGTCAGTAGTTAGTGGCATGACAACTGGTTGGGATGGGAGTGAGGACTGGTTCCGTCAGGCGACCGGATTCAGTTTCCCTTCATAGAGAAGAGCGTCTCGTTTTGTCGCCGGGAACCTGGGCGTTTCGCCGTTCAATACGGCGATTGCATCCTTGCAGGCATCGGTGAGACAGCGGCGATGGCAGAACTCTGTGCCGCCGGCGATATGGGGTGTCGCCAGCACGTTCGGATGGCGCCGGAACCAAGCATCTTCGGGCGGGGGTTCAGGGGCAAACACGTCGACGGCGGCCGCGATCTCATCGGCTTCGATCCGTTCCCACAAGGCCTGCTGTTCGACCACCGCCATGCGCGTCACCAGGACAAACAGGGCTCCCTTGGGCAGGGCATAGATCACATCGCGGTTGATGACTTCCAGCGTTGTCGGTATCGGCGGCAGACCGACGACGAAGATTTCGGATTGCTGCGCCAGTTCAACGAGAGAATTGGCCCGTTTGACGCCGTACTGGGCAAACACGTCGTCAGAGACGAAGGGGTCATAGACCCGAACGTCACATCTGAAGGGCGCAATCAGTTCGGCGTAGCGGCGATTGATACTGCCCAGCCCCGCCAGACCCACCCGCCGGCCGGTCAGATCACCGTAGACAAAGCCCGGTCTTACCCAGGAGTCGAAGGGATGTGTCTGCCATCCCCCTTCCCGCACCAGATACATCGATGCCGGGATATCGCGGACCAGATTCAGCGTCATCGCCAGTGCGAACTCTGCGACCGACGGCGTCATGCTGCGTGATGTATCGATAAGCGTGATGCCGCACGCATCCAAGAGGTCGAAATCGACCCAGCCGGCGAAGCGGTTGTCAAAGGTTCCGGCGAATACCTTGAGGTTTTGCGCCTGACGCCAGTGCTCGGGTTGCATCGCCGGTCGATGCCAACAGCCGATCACGGCGGCATCCGCCTCCTTCAGAAGCGCAAGAAACTGTTCGAAAGCGGCCTGCTCCTGTCCTCTTCGTATCGCAACGATCTCTACTTGACCGTGTTCACGAAGCAGGGCACATCCCTCACTGTGAAAATTACTGGCAATGTGGAGATTTTCATGAAGTAACACAGCATAACGCATCGGGCATGTCCTCCTGACAACAATGCGATGGCTTGCAGGAAAAAGCGAGTCCCGGCAGTGCGAAAGAGTCGAGGCCGCCATGTGAAGTGTGAAGTGGATACACAGCGGGCGCATTGTACAGGTGCGCGTTGCCCGTGTCAATCAGATCCGGACAGTTCATTGATTCTGTACGATGGCGCGACGGCCCCAATCGGTCAAGCCGGGTCAATTTAATTCGTTTGACAGCCCCTAGTGGCAGGGCTAAACTGTCGCGCGACGTAGTCATTCTTCTGGGTGAGTTTTTGGCCCTCTTACATTCGTGGCGACTAGAAGGCTGATACCATACCTCCATCCGGCAAGTAGTCCCCCTAAATGTAAAACCGTTTTCCACCCATATTTCACATTCTGTATCGTCGTAAGAAGTCACGAATCTCGCTCCAAGTGTCTGCGGCAAGACCCTGACTTCTGATCGATCTTCCTCGCATCTCTATATCATCCCGCTGTTCAATATGTGGCGGAATCTGGGGCTGCTGGACACGCGCGCCGGTCTGATCATCATGTACATTGCTTTCAATTCGCCATTCGCCATCTTCCTGCTGCGCTCCTTCCTCATGAGTCTGTCGCGAGATTTTGAGGACGCGGCGCGCGTGGACGGCGCCAATGAATGGCAGGTGATGACGCGGGTGGTGATTCCGATCATGTGGCCGGCCTTTCTGACCGTGGGTCTGGTGGTCGGGTTGGGCGTGTGGAGCGAGTTCCAGGCTGCGCTCATCTTCCTGCAGCGGGATGAGCTCATGCCGGTGACGACAAGCTACTACAACTTCACACAGCGATTCGGCCGCGATTGGTCGCTCACCAGCGCCGGCGCAGTGATGATGATCGCGCCGGTGCTTGTGCTGTTCCTGGCGTTGCAGCGCCAATTTGTGACGGGCTTGACACAGGGCGGCATCAAGCTGTAAGCCGTATTCAGATTGCTGCTCGAAACGCTGAGAGTATGAGCACGAAGGGCTTGGAATTATCCAGGGCATATTTCTCTGAAGCCATACGGCCGATTCTGGCCGAACGAGTAACTGAGATCGGCCAGTCTTACGCTGCTGCGTTGCTGGGTTGGGGCTCGGATGTGCTCGAAAACGATGACGAGCTTTCCAGGGACCACGAGTGGGGTCCAAGGTGCCTGTTGTTCCTGCCCGACCCTCTCATTCGTCATAAGGCGAAAATCCTCAACGAACTGAATCGTCACCTGCCGGTTGAATTCAGGGGGCACCCGACCCGGTTCGTGACTGACCGGGAGAACCCAACGGTGCGTGTTCCGGCCGGGGATTCAGTTGGACAGGTCCACGTTGAAGTAACCACCTGTAACGACTACCTTACTCAGAGCATCGGCACCGTAGTTCCAGAGAACGAAATCGAATGGTTGACGATACCCGAGAGCAGTCTTCTCGGTCTGACAAGAGGAGAGGTCTTCTGGGACGGCTTTGGCGATCTCACCCGCTACCGCAGGTATTACCAATACTTTCCCCTCAATGTCTGGAAGTACAGATTGGCTTACGCATGGCAGGCATTGGGGTGGGACATCGACTTGATCGGTCTATGCGCCGTGAGGGGAGATGTCCTGTCAGCCAGACATAGCGTATCCGTATCGGCGTACCGGATCATGGCACTGGTCTTTCTCCTGAACAGGCGCTATTGCCCCTTGTACGTGAAGTGGCTTCAGCGCGAATTCTACAAACTCGACCACCTGGCCGCGGAGATCGGACCCATCCTGGAGGACTCCTATCGCACAGACGATCTCGCTCTCATACCAGAAAGACTAACAGCGGCGTGTGACCTACTCGTCGAGCATCAGGAGCGGATGGGTCTACTTCCCAACTCTGCTGATATTCCACACAGGTCCTACCGAGGGTTCGTGTATGCCGATTGTCAGGCTATCGCCGATCAGATCAAGGATTCAATCGAGGGCGAACTTAGAGCGCTCACTGTAGATGGGGCGCTGGACCAGTGGGTTGGGAACTACGACCTCCTGGTACGTGGCGTGGGTAAGCTGAAATCGCTGTCGCCGGTTTACGACAATCCTCATAAATACAGTTCTGCCGGTTGACCACCCAAGTTGGAGCCAGAACCGCAGGGGGTAACGCAGACATGCAGTTGACAACGATCGATGCGATCAGAGTGCCCGATGATGCCAGTCCACGCCTTCGGACCGCTGCCGCCGAGCTGGCACGCTCTGATTAGGAAGGAAATTGTAACTGCTAAGCCATGTTCTGTGTGTGCTGTGTGCGGTCTGTCTGGGGGAAGGTACCGTGAGTATTTCTGTAGTGGGCTTGCGATGGTCATAGCGGTGAACGTTGGGCATATATGGGAGTGGCCTCGCCTGTCTTGCCTGCGGCTGGCACATTTTCGGAATCTGCCAGGAGGCGGG
>JAPOVP010000147.1 GCA_026708085.1 Caldilineaceae bacterium | reverse complement strand
GCCCCCGCACAAGGGAGGGCCGAATAGGCCCGACCGCCCAAATGCGAGGAGAGAGGGTAGAGGAGTGAGAAAAACCAGCGCTCGCCTCGTCCGGCGTCGAGCACTAAATGAGGCTTAGTAGTTGCGTATTTGGCAGTTAGTTTTTAGAGCCCTTTGACATTTCGTTCGAGCCAGATCAGTGTAGAAAGCAGAATGCAAGAAAGCCATGAGACGTCGTGCGAGCTTCTCGTGGCGAGGGAAATTGCGAAGATACCCTCTGCCGGGTTCCCCGTCCGCGGGCATGGTCTTCACCGTGGAGATGGCATTACCGGCATCCACATTGCAAGTCTTCCAGAGAGGCAAGCAGGTCCAGGACCAGCACTGCCGTGTCTCCCAGCAGGGCAGGGTTGATGAACTCAATTGTATCGTCTGGGCTGTTGATGCGTGATGTGTCGTCACCGGCGAAAGAAATGGTCGGAACCCAAGCGTCTCCGAAGCTGAAGTTATCGCTGAAGCCTCCGGAGAGCCATCGCCTGCCGACCGTGAGGAGCACTCCCTCCCTTTTGGCGGCCTCTGATACATGCCTGGTCAACCAGGGGTTGCCCACTGCAAAGAGAGTTGTGCCGGACCCCACCGAGTCCAAGTTGATCATAACCCTGATGTCGGCCAATTCTGCGTCGGTCAACTGGTCGACGTAATGCCAACTGCCGTGCAGCCCGGTCTCCTCTGACCCAAAGGCGATAAAACGTAGTGTAAACGGGAAGACCGAGACCGCCTGGTTCGACCACGGAGGACGAGCCAACCTCTCTGCCAGCGCCAGCAGTACGCTTACTCCGGAAGCGTTGTCGTTGGCGCCGACGGAATCCGGCGTCGTGTCGTAGTGTGCTCCCAGGATGACCACGCCTTCACCGCGACCGGGAAGTTCAAGGATTATGTTACGTGATGGCCCTGGGGGTGGTCGGAGATCCTTTACCGATGTCCACCGCCCAAAGTCTTGCATCTCCGGGCTGTAGCCTAACTCGGTAAAGCGGTCCATCAGGAACTCTGCGGACTCCAGTTCCTCCTGCGTGGCGCTCTCGCGCGGCCCCACCACTTGGCTCAACTCGCACAGGTAGCCGACTGCGGAACCGGCAAAAGCCTTACGGTCGGCGGTGTCGAATCTTGCGAGGGCAGGCGACGGAGGGGTACTGGCCAAGGCCTCCCGCGCGATTTCCTTGAGTTCAGTGCAGGGCGATTCCGGCGACGAAACGCTGGCCGGGACAGGTGGCTCTGCAGGGATGGGATTGCAGGCGGTCAGCAGCAGGATGGCAACGGCGGCGACCACCCAGGACAGAGTAAACCGCTTGCTGGACATGAACAGTTCCTTCGGTATGCTAAATCCCATAGTGAGCCAACCCTCAAGGGGCTGCCCATGGGACCGGTCAAGACCAAATCTATAAGCCATCAGCACCTGAAACTGTAATACACTGTGTTTTCAACCAGGAGCGGCCAGAACTCCTCAACGGCAAGTTCCGATTGGTACGCGGTGAAGTCATTGGAGCTGAAGCCTTCTCCCACTTTTGTGTCACGAACGAGAAGCAACTTTTTGTCCGTCTGAGGACGCTATGCAGGCCTTCTCTTATGCGACGGGCGATCCCCCTTTGGTCAAGGTCGGAAACATAGCGAGTGTTCAAAGCATGGACAATTGGATTCACCTCGATTTTCAGTCCGCGCCGCGCGGAAGATAGTCGGGACTGCCAGGAAACATCCCGTGCGATACGAATGCAATGGTGGACTTGTCGGTGATGCCGGGAATCTGCGCTGCAAGAGTCAGTGTGCCGTCTTCATGCGAAAATGTCACTTCGACATCGCTTGACAAAAACTCATGCGAAGTGTATTCATATTCGACTCCATTGTGTTCTCTAATGGCGCGACCGCATTTGTACAGACCTCCTGTAACCATCGGCTTAGTCGGCCTGAAAACTACCATCTCCGGTTTCTCCGGATCGTAGTAAGTGGCTTGAAACATATAGTCGAGATGACTCATCGGAGTCAGAGGATCTCCCTCAATGCTTACGAGAACTATCCAATGATTCGATTCAAGTCTGAAATGTCCTGGCTCGTGACTGTATTCCGCCTCTTCGGGAAGTTCTCGAAGGTGAAAGGTCGCAGTCAGGAGTTCGCCGTTCAATTCAGAACTCACGCCGATTATGTCGCCGGAGCCCAACAAATTCTCGGAAGCCTCCCCTTCCACCCTCTGGCCCGGCGATATGGAGATGTAACTTTGCGGATAGTCGCCATAAATCGACCGGTGATAGGGATTCGGTGGCAGAAACGGGCAGCCGTTCAACAGGACCACACACACGCCAATTAGTAGCGCTTTCAACATCACTGCCCCCTCTTACTTACCTAAGATTCAAGCCGCGACTGTGACGTAATCCCGGGAAAATCTCCGGTGAGGGTTATCGTGTCTCCCTCTGGCGACACCTTCAAACTGTTGTTGCCTGACATCAACTGGGTCGACATGAGACGCCATCTTGTCCGAGCAGGATGTCAAAGGTCGAGAACAGGATGCTCGATTCGTCAGTGATGCCTGGCACTCGGCCGATAAGCGTAAGCGTGTTCTCCTCGTGAGAGACGTGCAGGTGGGCGCCGGCAGGCATCTCCAGCAGGTGGGTTTCATTCTTTTCAGGATAGTGTTTGTGTTTATATACTCCGACTCGAAGCGCGGTTCTTAAGGGGAGGACTGTGGCCGGCGCGTCTGCCGAGACCCTCCTTGCGCCGTACGAGGCATCAAGCGTGTAGTCAGTCTGATTGGACGTAGCTTTGGCATCGCCCTCAATGTTGATTGCAACAGTCCACATATATTCCAGGTGCATGTTTTCGACACCTTCTCTGTTGACCGCAATCTCTTCGGGAATACCTCTGAGATGGAAGACTGCCGTCAACGTTTCTCCATCCAGACTGGAATCCACACCGACAATATCGATGTAGGCTGGCAAAGAGCCTAGAACCGGGTCACTGGCGCTCTGGCCGGGCAGCATGTCAAGATAACCGCCGGGGCATTCAGTGAGTTGCTCTGTCTTCTGTGGTGGTTCTGATGCTGTTGGCGGCTCTGCCGGTATGGGCACACAAGCGGCGGTGAGAAAAGCGAATGCGACAATCAAGAGTTTTCTGAACATAGTCCGGTCTCCTTTGGGCCCAGACAATCGCGGCCGCCCTTCGTTCCAAGTCGAGGGGCCTTCGAGATCAAGTAAGGTAAAACTACGGTAAATATGCACCGCATGCCTACTCACTGCCGCCCGCTATGGACAAAACCTGGCAAGCCACCTGCTCCGAATCGTGCAGAAAATCATAGGCTTCAAACTCAAGCCGCGACTCTGACGTAATGCCGGGAATGTCTCCAATGAGCGTGATCGTGTCGTCCTCAGACGATACCTCAATGCTGGCGCTGCTCAGATAGGCGGCGCCAAGGCCGTCCGGGTCCATCGTCCAGGTGTCGGTCTGCACAGCTTCTTCAATAGGTTGGTGAACACCCTCGTCACGGGACGGATAGAATACGAAATAACTGGCGGACAGCGAGTAATCGGCCTGCTGCAACCCCGTCTCGCGGTCGTCGACCACGTCTACAGACACACGCCAACTGTACTCCAACGCATCTTTGGGAACACCCTTCCTGTTAAACTCCAGCGTCTCCGGAACATCCCTGAGATGAAAGACGACGACAAGCCTCCCGTCGTCTGTCAGAGCTGTGCTGATCTCGGTAAGGTCCATGTATGCAGGCAGTGTCTCCGAGACCGCAGCGACGACGCTCTGGCCCGGCCTGATTGCCGCACTGTCAGACTGGCACGAATCAGCGCCTTCGCCCGTAATCGACGGACCGTAGCTGCTCATCTCGACCGCTCCTTCAAAGAAATCATACGCCCTGAACTTGAGCGGTGATTCCGCTGTGATCCCGGGGATCTCCCCCGAAAGCGTTATTCTGTTATCCTCGGCAGACACTTCGATATCGGCCTCGGTCAGAACTCTGTTCCCCTCCCGGTCCTGCCCGAGGATGCCGGCCGTGACAAAGCCCGGTTCCGTTATCCTTGCCGCCGTATTGCTGTCTATGACAAGGGGATGAACGACGTAGCCGGCCGACAGCATGTAGTCGAAACCTCCGGCGCCGGTCTCCGCATCGTTGTCCACGTCGACCGACACGTCCCAGCTGTACTCCAGTGCATGCGCCGGCACGCCCGTTCTGTCGAATGTCAACGTCTCCGGAACATCCCTGAGCAGAAAATCGACGGTCAAAGTCTCCCCGTCCAGCGCTGTCGTGACGCCGCGGATATCAATGTGTCCAACCAGTTCTTGTGACACGTCATCAAGAGCATGCTGATTGGAAACTGCTGCTGATCCGTCCGAAGGACTGTGACGACCCAGCCGACCAAAACTAAATGAAGTAAGGCAGCCGATCTCCTCCTCACCTCCCAGATAGTCGTACACCCCGAATGTAAGCCGTGAATCGGCGGAGATGCCGGGAATCTCTCCCGAAAGCGTTATCGTGTCCTCTTCAGCCGACACCTCGATGCGCGCCCACGAGAGAAAGTTGATATCGGGGAACAGCGCCTCTCCCGCCGACTTCAGAACCCATGTGTTGGTCTGTACATCGTCCAAAGCGATAGCCGCACTCCGGTCGCGAGCGATGAAAACGGGGGGAGTAACGTGAATTGAGGACAGGATGTATTCAATCCCCTCAAAGCCTGATTCCGGGTCGCCATCCACGTCGACAGACACCTCCCAGCTGTACTCGACTACCTCTTCGGGCACGCCGGTTCTGTCGAACGTCCATGTCTCCGGAACGTCCCGGAAATGAAACACGACCGTCAGGGTCTCGCCCGACAGGGACGTGCTGATCTCCGTCACATCCAGATGCGCGGGCAGGGCGTCCGAGAAATCGTCGCTGACGCTCTCTCCCGGTGTAACCGCATCGTCGATATCACACTGGCTGGAGGACGTGAGGTTGCTCGGCGGCACCTGGCAACCGACCTCATCGAACTCGCCATGATGCTCGTGCGTGAGGAACGAAAGGCGCGAGTCCGGGGTGATGCCAGGAATCCGGCCGCGGAGAATCATCGTGTCCGTTTCTGGCGATACCTCAAGGCTGGCGTCTCTAAAGGATCTGATGCTTTGCCCGGGCTGCTTTTCCCAGACACTGGCCTCCGCCACTTCCGCAATGGGCGCCTCCGTGTCGTTCCCCTCATTTCCCGGCCACACGATGTGATAGGCGGAAAGAAGGTACTCAAAGCCGTCGTCGCCGGTCTCCGGGTCGGCATCCACGTCGACCGACACATCCCAACCGTATTCCATCGAGCTTGCCGAGGTCCCCGTTTTGTTGAACGTCAGCGTCTCCGGAATATCCCTGAAAAGGAACTCGACTGTCAGCATTTCGTCCGCAAGGGACGTGCTAACTTCGACAATGTCCAGATACCCCGCAGACACATCGGAGACGTCATCAGTTGCAGTCTGTCCCGGCACAACCGTGCTGTCGCCAACTGTACACTGGGTCGGGGAAGCGCTCAGGGGCACGCTCCGGCCGGGTGTAGCAGGACAACCGACCTCATCGGAACCGCCAAAATAGTCGTAGGCGCTGAATGTAAGCTGTGATTCTGCCGTGATCCCGGGGATATTCCCGGAGAGCGTTATCGTGTCTTCTTCCGGGGACACCTCAAGGGAGGCGTCGATCAAGGTCATAAAACCATCCGATCGGGCTTTCAAGACGGCGGCCTCCACCTTGCTGTCAATTGACGCCTTCGCGTTATTCCCTTTTTCGGATGAGGGTACAAAGTGGCTTGCCGACAGCTCGTACTCAATGCCGCGATTTCCGGTCTCCCGGTTGCCATCTATATCGATCGACACGTCCCAACCGTACTCCATGTAGTATTCCGATATGCCCGTCCTATTGAACGTCAGCGTCTCCGGCAGATCCCTGAGATGGAAAACAGCTGTCAAGGTCTCACCGGACAACGATGTGCTCACCTTGGTGATATCCACATGTGAAGCGGTGGCGTCCTCAATCTCGTCAGTTACTATCTGCCCCGGCACTGCCAGGGCCGCGCCGGAATCGCACCCGCGTGGTTCCAGACTCTTGCTGTATGGATCATGACAGGCGAGCTGATCGAAGTCGCCGGGGAACTGGGCATCAAGAGTTGAAAATGTCAGTCGCGAGTCGGATGTGATGCCGGGAATGACGCCGGTGATCGTTATCGTGTCTTCCTCGGGAGACACCGCCAGGTCGGCGTCGGCGAAGGAGCTGGTGGAGCCGTCGGCGCCTATCTCCCACACGCTGGCCTCCAACATCTCCGCGATTGGCGCGATCGTGTCGGCATCAGTCCCTCTGTGTGACAGGAAGGCAATATGGTAGGCGCTCAGCAGGGTATCGAACCCGCCTGGTCCGGTGCTGCGGTCGTTGTCGGCGTCGATTGCGACCTCCCATTCATACTCCTTCGTGCCCTGCCCATACTCCGAGCGATTGAACCTCAAGGTCTCCGGCAGATCCCTGAGATGAAACACAACCGTCAATCTCGCGCCGGACAGGGAAGTTTCAACTCCGGTTATGTCGATATGCCCGGCCGGCACATCTGTTACGTCATCGAATAAAGTCTGACCAGGCGTAACCGCAGCAACGGTATCACACCGGCTGGAGGGTTTGCCTTGATCCTGCGGAGCAAAGCATCCGACCTCATCGAAGCTGTCCAGATGATCGTACGTCCTGAATGCAAGCCGTGATTCTGTGGTAATGCCGGGAATGTTGCCGGAGAGCGTTATCGTGTCCTCCTCTGAAGATACTTCAAGGCGGGAGTCCGCAGCCGGCATGGCGCTCCCCGGTTCCAGACTCCAGACGCTGACCTTCACCATGTTCTCTAAAGGCGCCTCGGCGTTGCTCCCTTCCTGGGATGGGGGCACAGAGTAACTCGCCAACATCTGGTACTCGAAACCTCCGGAGCCTGTTTCGCGGTCATTGTCTGTATCGATGACCACCACCCATCCGTACTCCATATAGTGTGCCGATATGCCTGGACGATTGAACGTGAGCGTCTCCGGCACGTCCCTGAGATGGAAGACAACTGTCAGAGTTTCACCCGCCAAAGAGGTGTCTACCCTGGTTATATCCATATGCGGATCGGTAGCGTCCTCGATCTCGTCTGTAACGGTTTGCCCCGGCCCTGACTGGGCCGCGCCTGCGTCGCACCCCCAGGGTCCCACACTCATTCTGTATGGGGCATGGCAGTCAATCTGATCGGCCTCACCGGCGAACTCGACATCATAGGCTGAAAATGTCAGCCGCGATTCGGATGTGATCCCGGGAATGTAGCCGGAGATCGTTATCGTGTCTTCCTCGGCAGACACCGCCAGGTCGGCATCGGCGAGCGTGCTGGTGGAGCCGCCGAAGTGTATTTCCCATACGGCGGCCTCCAACATCTCCCCGATTGGAGCGGTTGTGTCGGCATCAGTCCCTTCGTGTGACAGAAAGGCGATATGGTAGGCGGTCAGCAGGTAATCGAACCCGCCGGGGCCGGTGCTGCGGTCGTTGTCCACATCGATTGCGACCTCCCATTCATACTCCTTCGAGCCCTCCCCATGCTCCGTGCGGTTGAACGTCAAGGTTTCCGGCAGGTCTTTGAGATGGAAGACAACCGTCAATCTTTCGCCGGACAGTGAAGTTTCGACTTCAGTAAGGTCGATATGCGCGGCCGGCACGTCCGATACGGGATCGGTTACCGAATCCCCCGGCCTGATCGGCTCCACGGAACCGCAGTGGTCGGCCTCATGTGCAATAGCAGACGTTGTCCCTGCGGCCAGCAAAAAGACAACAAGAAGAAATCGGGCGCAGTTCTTGATCTTCATTGTTCGTTCTCCCAGGAGAATGGGTGTTCCTGTTCAGATCCGAATGGCCTCCAAGACCAGGAGGCGTGTAAAACAACGAAAGGGTGCTGGACAGACAACAGCCACATCGGGTTGAACCGGATCTTGAATTCCTTTCTCGAAACGCCTGTCTTGCCCTTGTATAAACGAGCGGCTAACGATTGACGGTTCCAATCCGGTCGCGATAACGAAGGAAGAAGAAGCCTCAGCATCTTGAGGATAGCACTGAATCGCCAGCCCCCGGCGCAGGAAGACCAGATGAGGGTCATCCTGGACACATGCATCGTCTCAGATCTGATGCGCCCCTTCGGCAGTCCCAACGTCGTGGACTTGGGGGAGGGGCAGGGGTTGCTCCGCAAGCGCGGGGCTAGACCGCGTCCATCCGTCAATGGCGGCCACATTAACAGGAACTGTGTGAATAGTGCATGTGTGAGATGTCTTGCCGAAAGACGAGAAACCGGAAAAGCATTTGGGACCTTGTGTGAGGTTCAGGAAGAGGAGGCGGCATATTGGGCCAAGTGGGATGTGCGTGGTGGGCGGTGAAAGAAGTGCGGTTGTGCGGGTCGCGGTTTTGTAATCGAGTCGGCGAAATCCTGACTGTGACATTTACCCAGCGACTCCTGGCCGCCCTCCGCTCCACGATTTCTGACCAGGTTTTAAGACTCCCAATGTGAGAACCTCAGCGTCGAGATTACGCCTTTTGGCGCACGGAGAGCTGACCAAGTTCCCCACTGACCCATAAACGTTACATGCGCTGGAAACAGCTGTCTTCCGGGGCGGGGACCCAGAAGACAGCCAAAGGGGTTTCGCCAATCAAGACCAAATCGGTAGAACAAGCCTTTATATACGGACTGCTCGTTCACCCTAACAGAGATCAGTTCGGTGTAGATCACGCCACAAACTCACAATCCCTCCACCATCTCCAGAAGTAAGTCGAAGCCTTTCCCCACGCTGCACGTGACTGGATGCAGTTGTGCCGTGCGCGGCTTCCCACAGTTCACAGCGCTCCCAGGCCCATTCAAAACGCATAGTGCGGCACCTGTTTCGGTTAGCAGGGCCTAGTCGGCGCTGTCCACGGCAGTTTCGGCGTCGCGGTAGGGCGTAGCTGTTACCAGAGTTTCGTTACATCGGAATGTCAATGGGCTACCGTTACGTCATACATTCGGAAAGGAACATCACAAGCGCTATACACACAGGTTTCCTAATCTTCGTGGCCATCCTCTTCCAGGTCGATAAGCTTGTCTATCCGTTCCGCGAACTCCTCCTCGTCCAAGTAGCGCTTCTTCCATTGAGAAATCGTGCCGCGCGGAATATCGAACTCCTTGGCAACACGATTCAACCCCTTGTCGCTCCTGTCCAGATAGAGTAGGACCTGGGCGATTCGGGCATCGGTGTAGCCCCTCCTTCTGCCCTTGCGGGTCAAACTGAGCTTTCTCATTTATGGTGCCGCCATGTCCTCTAAACCCACGCTTTTGAATTCGCAGTCATGCCATCTCTTGACGATCTCAGTGTCATACATGGAGTGCACAGCAACGTGCAGCGTTTCCAATATTCCGCTTGTGGGAAAGATTCTGGGTCCTTGTAGATTTATGCCTTTTGGCAGTTCTTCGACACTGTTCAGATTCCTGACGATCGTTTCCAGACTCAACCGGAAACCGGTCGGACGCTTCAGACCCGTGTTTGCCGACACAACGCAGAACTCGCCGCCAGGGATATACTGAACTGCCTCCAACACCGACACCCGTTAGCTATTGTTAATCTCAGTCAAAATCTGTAGAGCTTTCGCCTTCAGTCTGATTGTGTTCATGCGCCGCCTCAACTTGGGCGAAAACTTTCATCTGCGTTTACGCATGACCATCCCCAGTTCGTGGTGTAGCAGGTCACACCTGACCCGCGATCCCGAAGCAGTTTATGCCTTGCTCTGGGACGCTCGGCGTTGTCGGTACTGCCGCTAACATTATCGATGACGCTGCCGAGAATAGGTCCACGAACGTGTCCATCTCTGGTGATAGACCGCGAACGCTATATTTTACAGCATTGGAATGTTAATTTTATGTAGATCAATCCTTTTTTCGTATCAATACTGTGTCAACTTCTGCAGATAGTAGAATAGCGACCGGCCAGGCCACACGCGTCTTCAATCTGGGGCCGCTGACAATGTGGTGACACCCTTTTCGCAGACAGAGCTGACTGCGCGCATCAGGTCGGTCTTGCGCCAGCCCTCCGGATTCGACTATCTCGGGCAGCCCGAAAACTATGTCCTGGGGATCTGGTGATCCTCGAGCCGCTGCTCCAACGGGTCTGGGAACCGGGCAACTCCGGCGACGCAGGGCTGGCCCTGACCGTGGTGCAGAGACTCCGCCGCAAATTCGGTGCCGATGCGCACAATCCCAGATACATCTTTACTGAACCACGCGTCGCATACCGGGTGGAAAAGCCATCTTCCACCTGAGCTGACGCGTCCTGTAGGGGCATTCCTCGCGGGTGCCCTCCACCACCTGTGTGCGCCCCAAACCAGGCCGCCTCCCGTTCCAGGCGTGTTGACTTGGAGGATCGTCCCCAGTTGACAGCCAAGGGCGCACGGAATGCTGGCCGGACTCGTCTACCAGGCCGCGTGCCTTACATACCATTCCCAATAAATAGTGATAATGCAGGGTTTGTCCGGCACGTAGGGCGCTGCAGCATAGACCGTCGAGACCCCGTTGCAGGCGCCTGTTGATGAGATATTCGGCGACCTATTGCTTGACGGTTCCGCAGTTGAGGACGAGGTACAGACCTGCTTCGGCCGGTGCATCGCCGAAGGGAGAGTCAGACGCCAGTTCCCTGATTGAATCGACAGTGAGGCAATGAGATTCCAGGTAGACGATGTTCCCAGACATCTGCCTCTACAGAATACACGATGAATATGTGTTCTTTTGGCATATGGCCCTCTAATTGTGCCAATACCTTGGCAACAATAGGATTCCCTACAGAATAGTCTCCAGTCGTGGAGTCATCCCCTGCGCGCGACAGAAGCGGCGACCGTCGTGCAGGACCTCGCCATGGGCGCACTGCTTCAGAGCCTGCCCTGCCCTTCAGATCACCGCTCCAGCGACAGGGGCGCATAAGGCCAGTGTCACGTGGATCGTGGCCTCCGTTCCTTCTCCAGTTCGGTTGGCAAAAGGGTCGATACTTTTCACAATGGTAGCTACTGAGCCATGTTCTGCGTTCTGTGTGCCGTCTGTCTGGAGGGAACGTACCATCAGTGTTTCTGTAGCGGGCGCGCGATGGTCATAGCGGTGAACGTTGGGTATGTATGGGCGTTGCCTCTCCTGTCTTGCCTGCGCTGGCACATACTCGGAATCTGCCAAGACGGGGGGAAGCCCGGCCGCCGCGGGTCGCCAAGGTCATATTGCCACGCACTCGCTGCGGCGGGGGTTTTAGGAGAGGGGGCGTTGCGGGGGCGGAGCCCCCGCACAAGGGAGGCCGCTTGCGGCCGACCGCCCATAACTGCAGTGGTCCGTGAAAGCACAGATTGATGGGTGATTGGCTTTGAGGGGAGTGAGGAGAGAAGAGAGTTCGCTCGCCTCGTCCTGTGTCGCGCACTGAATGAGGCTTAGTCGTTGCGAAGTGAGGAGAAAGGCAAGAGTAACTTCCAAGAGCAACATCAGTGATGAATTTGTGGCGCCTTACCCCAAAAGGGCGGCCCTCGTGGGCGCTCTTCACTCACCTGTCCAGGGGAAGTCGAAAAGTCACTGCGGCGCCCTGCCCAGGCCCGTCGCTATCTATGGCAACTGTACCCCCATGCGCTTCCGCCACCGCCCGCGCAATCGCCAGTCCCAGACCTGTGCCGCCTATCCCGTGACGTTGAGATTGGTCGGTACGGTAGAAGCGCTCGAAGACGTGAGGCAGATCGTCCGCTTCGATGCCGACCCCGTCATCAATCACCGCAATGGTCGCTGCCTCCTCGCCTTCCAACTTCGCCCTGACCACGACGCGCCCGGCCGCCTCACTGCAACGGATGGCGTTGTTCAGTACGTTGCCCAGCGCCTGCCCCATGCGCATCCGGTCCAGTGTCATCTCCGGAAGGTCGGCATCGGCCTCAAGCGACAAGGCGACCTGCCGCGCCTGCGCTTGCGGTTGCCAGCGCTCCACCTCCGCGGCAAGCAGCTCGTAGAGCGAACATGCTTCAAAATTGAGCTGCAACTCACCATGGTCAGTCTCCGTCAGCCAGTTCAGATCCGTGACCAGACCGCGCAGCCTCTGCACCTCCTGAATAATGTGATTGGACGCGTCCTCAGGCGACTGAATCCTATCGCGCAGCCCCGTTGCCTCAAGTTGTATCACGCTCAAGGGGGTATTCAGTTCATGCGAAACATCGTTGATCAACCGCCTGCGCAGTGCCCGCTGTGTTTCCAGGGTCGAGCTCATTCGGTTGAAAGCCGCGCTCATCCGTCCCAACTCGTCCTCAGACGTGACCGGCAGCCGAGTCGTGTCCCCCTGCGCAATCGCCTGTGTCGCCGCCGTCAACGCCGTCACAGGCGACGTAATCCGCCTTGACAGCCAGGCCGCCAGCAGGATAGCAACACCGATCGTCAGCACGCCGCCAACTGCGATGATATACAGCAACGTGCTCAGAAAGCCATGCGACTCCGTCGAGAGAAAGTTGCCGTTTACGTCCACATAGACATGGCCGACGGGGCGGTTCGTAGCCAGATCGAACACCGTCTCCCGGTACCCGTCCAAATCGGGCACACTGGCGCCCGCTGTCAACTGGGAGAGGTTGTCCTTCACCACCCGCCCATCTTCGCTGGCGACAACGACGCGCACAGCGTCCTGGTGAAAGCGCTCGCTTCTCTCTCCTCCCCCTTCTCCGGCCCCCTCCTCATGCGGTGCTTCACTGTAGCTGTATCCGGCCTCGGACAGCGATCCGTCCACTGTATCCCAGCCGCCGGCTGCCGTATACGCCCGGCTCAGACTCCGGGCCAGCCGGCTCGCCTCCTCGCCGCCAATCCGGTCTACGAAGACGCCCAGGCTGGATTCGGTCCCGTAATAGACCACGCCAACACCGATCAGAACCGTGAGGAGGATAACGACAACGTTCGAACCCAGGATCCGCCAGTGCAGCGACATCACGGCTCCTCCACTACAAACCTGTAACCGGCGCCGTAAACGGTCTCAATCGGCCGGTTGCGGCCCTGGCTGATCTGCTTGCGCAGGCGCGCGATCTGATTGTCAATGGCGCGGTCGAACCCCTCGAAATCGTTGTCGAAAGCCAGCTCGATCAGCTGATCACGGGTCAGCACCTGATTGGGATGGCGCATGAATGCCGAGAGCAGATCGATCTGCGCCTGACTCAGGGGGACCGGCTCTCCATCCACCGTAACGCTGCGCGTGGTCTCGTTCAGCGTGATGTTGTTGTGCGTCAGGATTTGCTGGACTCTGCCTTTGACGCGGCGCAGTACGGCGTCTGCACGCGCGATGACCTCCTCCGGAGCGAAAGGCTTGACTATGTAATCGTCGGCGCCGCTCTCCAGGCCGATGATCCGATCGTCCTGCGCCTCTCTGGCCGTCAGCATGATGAGGGGAACGTCCGACTCTCGCCGCAGAATCCGGCACAGCTCCACGCCATCGAGACGCGGAAGCATCAGATCGAGGATGATCAGGTCCGGTAGCAGCGTGCGCGCCAGTTCCAGGCCGGATTCACCGTCATGCGTAACCTCAGCGTTGAACCCGGCCCGCTCGAAATATACCTTGACCCAGTTCGCTATCCTCGTATCGTCTTCAACTATCAGCACCGTGCCGCGCATCGCCTGCCCTCAGAAAACCCAACTCGCCTCAGTCGCTGGACCCAACTCCACCCCGTTCACATGATGCACTTGACCAGGAAGGCCGCTGGCCGTGTTCGCCATACATTCAGCCAGGTTGGTGCCAGGTAGAGTGGACCGGTTTGCTGACAGAGAATCCGACCTGCTTCCGTTTTCTAACCGCCTCTCTAGCGTACACTATCCCGACCTCGTGGCGAAAGCCCTGATGGAACACCCGCGGTTCCTTACAGATCAATTTGAAATTCGCCAAGATCTGACATATTTGTGACACATTTCACCTCTATCATGGGCAGTGTATGAGGGACAGGCCCTCAAATAACCAAAGTGAAACGAGGTGAAGAAATGAGACGCAAGGGAACGAAGTTGAGAATGGCGCAGACGGTGGCGATACTGGTGCTGATCGTCACGATGATGGTAGCCGCCGGCTGTTTGCGGAGGGGACAGAGCGACGCCGGCCAGAGTACAGGCAACGTTACGGAGAGCCGCGGCGAAGGCAGCGAAAGTGCTGGTGAAGGTAGCAAGAGCGGCGGCGAAGGCGGAGGAGAAGGCAGCGGCGAACACGGCAGTGGCGGTGAGGGCGGTAGTGAAGGTAGCGAAGGCGGCGCAGCCGGCAGCGAAGAAGGCGGCAACGCCCTCGCCCTCGACGAGACCTTCGACATGGTCCGCGCCGGCGCTCGCCTCATCATGAGCTACGACGATGCCGCCTACGCCTTTGTCGGCACCGTCGCCAACACCACCGACGCCACCCTGACCCGGGTACGCATCGAAGTCCACCTGTCCAACGGCATCGAGCTCGGCCCCACAACGCCGACCGACCTGGCCCCCGGTGAGATCCTCGATGTCGTTCTCCCGGCGTCAACGCAGTCCTTCGACGGCTGGACGCCCCATGCCGAGGTCGGCGCAAGCGAAGGCGGAGGCGAATCCGGCAGCGGGGAGGGCAGCGGCGAGAGCGGAGACCCCTCCAGCCCCATCCTCGCCCTCGACGAAAGCTGGGACGGCGTCGTCAACGGTGTGAGAACCGCCATGTCCTACGATCCCGCTGCGCAGATATTCTCAGGCATCGTCGAGAATACGACCAGCCAGACCCTCTGCTTCGTACAGATCGAGCTGAACCTCAAGCAGGGTACGACGACCGTTGTCGAGCTCGGACCGCAGCCCGTGGGCGACCTGGCTCCCGGCGCCCAGACCACGGTCGAGCTGCGTGTCGCCGATGAGCCAACCGCAGCCGGCGTAGCCTACGACGCCTGGGAGATTCACCCGGAGACCTTCGCCTGTGGCGGCCCCGGCCCTGTCAACACCGAAGGCAGCGGCGGCGAGGGTGGCAGCGAAAGTGACAGTGAAGCCGGTGGCGAGCAACATGGTGCTGAAGGCGGCAGCGAGAGCGGCGGCGAGGGCAGTGAAGGCGGCGCAGCCGGCAGCGAAGAAGGCGGCAACGCCCTCGCCCTCGACGAGACCTTCGACATGGTGCGCGCCGGCGCTCGCCTCGTCATGAGCTACGATGCGCACAGCAACGCCTTCTTCGGTACGGTCGTGAACACCACCAGCGCGACCTTGACCCAGGTACGCATCGAGGTCCACCTGTCCAACGGTATCGAGCTCGGCCCGACAACGCCGGCCGATCTGGCGCCCGGCGCGGCCATGAATGTGATCCTCCACGGATCAGCGCAGCCCTTCGATGGCTGGACGCCCCATGCCGAGGTCGGCGCCAGCGAAGGAGGCAGCGGCGGCGGTGAAGGTAGCGGCGAGCATGGTAGCGGTGGCGAAGGCAGCGGCAGTGAAGGCAGCGGGGGCGGCTAAAAACCACAAGCCCCTGTGACGCCTTCAAGTCGGAGTCGAGCATCGTTGCTCTGTTAGCCAGGTAAGAACAGGCGTGGCGCCCCAGATGGGGTGCCACGTTTGCTTTGTTTCAATGGGACGGCATGCTTGAATCGCTGAAACAGCTTCCCAGGGCGGCGCCGTGCATGTCGATGGCAGGAATTAGCAAGAGTTGTATCGCAATCCATATGAAAACATACATATATATATGGATGACTGTATGGGCCATATCAGCAACTCTCTTTTGCGAGCTCAGGTGTTAGTGGCACAGTTCACAGACTGCGTGCAGACCCAGTTTCAGTCGGCAGGAATCAGCAGCGATTGAATCAGGAAGGAAGCTCGGGGGAGCGAGAGAAGTCTCGCGCTTTTGCGCGCTTGGGAACTTAAGCCGGGAGGAGTGAATCGAAGGCGGGTGTGTGAGCACCTTTCGCTGGCAGCAGACAATCCAATTGTGCACGAAGGTGGGGCTAGCTAGGAGGGGGGCGTTGCGGGGGGAATCCCCCGGCACAAGGGAGGGCCGAAGGCCCACCCGCCCGGAACTGCAGTGGTTAGTGGTCAGTGGTCAGTGGAGGGTTGCCGGAGAGAGGCAGTTTGGAGGCGTTGTGAGGGGTTTGGGGAGGATCAGTCTTCGACCAGTAGCTCGTTGGGGTACATCATGCGCCAGGGGCCGGGCATTTCGCCGACGGGGATTTCGATCACGACGGGCCGGTCGGCGGTGAAGGCATCGGTGAGGGCGTCGCGGAGGCTGTCGGCGGAGTGGACGCGGACGCCTATAGCGCCGAAGGACTCGACGAAGGCGACGAAGTCGGGGTTTTCGAGGTCTGAGGAGATGGTGCGGCCGGCGTAGAGCTCCTTCTGCATGCGACGCACGTTGCCGTATGCGCCGTCGTTGAAGACGACGGCAACGGTGTTGATGCCTTGCTGCACGGCGGTAGCCAGTTCCATTGCGCAGTAGAGGAAGCCGCCGTCACCGGCGATGGAGAGGACCGAGCGGTCGGGGGCGGCTACTTTGGCGCCGAGCGCGGTGGGGAATCCCCAGCCGAGCGTACCCTGATAGTTGGGGGTGAGGAATGTGCGGGGATGGTAGACGGGCATGGCTATGTTGCTGGCATAGCCGACCTGCGTTAATTCGTCGACGAAGATGCCGTCATCGGGCAGGGCTTCGCGGATGGCACGAATGAAGTCGATCTGGGGTTGGAGGGAGTCGAATAGATCCTCCAAGTCCTTGTGCAGGGCAAGCATTTCGGCGGTGCGGGAAGGGCGCCGGCGGTTGTGGCGCGCCAGGACCGGCAGCAGGGCACGCAGGGCGTCCTTGCTGTCGGCCGCGATTGTCACGTCTGCAGGGGCTAAGAAACTTGATTCCTGCGGCGCGATTTCGATGCGGATCAGGGACAGATGGTCCGGGCTCTTCCAATCGATTAAGGGCTTGGTCAGTCGTGTGCCGATGGCGACGGCCAGGTCGGCCTGTTCCCAGAGGGGTTCGCCGGCTGCGAAGGTGTGACTGAAAGGATGGCGGCTGGAGAGGATGCCGCGCCCGCGACCGCTGGCGATGACGGGTGCCTGGAGGGCTTCGGCCAGTGCGCGGACCTCTTCGCCGGCGTCCATGGCGCCGCCCCCGACGAATATCAGGGGGTTGCGCGCCTTGCCCATAAGCCGGGCTGCCTCTCCGATGGTGTCGGCGTCCACCGTCGGTCGTCGCACGGTGAGTGGAAGTGGGGTGTCGTTCAATTCCGCCTTGCCGGCGAGGACGTTCAGAGGCACCTCCAGCCCGACAGGCCGGGGGCGGTCTGAACGCATTTCGCTGAGCGCGGCGGCCAAGAGCTGCGGGAGTTCGCCGGGGCTTTCGGCGCGGCGCGCCCACTTGGTCAGCGAACGCATGACAGTCAGCTGATCGGGGATCTCGTGCAACATTCCGTAACCGCGGCCGATCTGGTCCGAATGGATCTGGCCGGCGAGGCAAAGGACGGGCGCATTGGTAGCGTAGGCGGTCGCCAGCGCGGCGGTGGTGTTGAGGAATCCGGGGCCGGGCACGACGACATAGACGCCGGTCTTTCCGGAGGCGAGGGCGTAGCCGAGGGCCATGTAGGCTGCGCCCTGCTCATGGCGGGTATGGATGGCGCGTATCCGGTCGCCGGCATCGTAGACGGCGTTGTAGAAGTGGTCGTTCTGTACGCCGGGCAGGCCGAAAATCGTGTCGATGCCGTGGGAGAGGAGGCCGTGGACAAGTGATTCGCCGCCGGTACGGATGGTGGTCATAGGCTGCGGAACTGCGGAACGGCAGTAGTCAGTGGTTAGTGGTTAGTGGTCAGAGGGGGAATCGGGTTGATCGGCCTTGTTGCGGGCGCGGTTAGACTGTGCGGCAGCGAATTGCGTGTGGCTGCGGAGTTTGTTGGGGGCTATATGTTCAGGGCCGGTGCGCGGCGGGGGGGCGCGAATTGGAGCTCGTTGAGCTCGACGGCCTCCTTTCTGTAGACCTGGACGCGGTAGGAGCCGGTGTCGGGCACGTACATGAGGCCGTCCTCGCTGACGACGACGGACTGCGGCCAGCGCAGGAGCTTCTGGATTTCGAGCTTGGCCATGTCGCGCAGGCGGTTGGGGTAGGCGTTGGTCATCATGTAGGAGATGGCCACCTTGGAGAGGGTGGCTTCGCCGATGAACTGCTGCACGTAGCGGCCCTCTTCGTTGAAGAGTTGGACGCGGTTGTTGCCGCGGTCAACGACGTAGATGTCGCCGTGGAGGTCGACGTCGACGCCGCTGGGGCGGTTGAACTCACCGTCGCCACAGCCGGAGGTCCCGAAGGCCATCTTGAATTCGCCGTCAGCGCTGAACTTCTGGACGCGGTCGTTACGCCAGTCGGCCACGTAGACGTCGCCCACCTCGTCGACGGCGATGCCCCAAGGCATGTTGAACTCGCCCTCGCCGCAGCCGTAGCTGCCCCACCCGCCGAGGAAGCCGCCCTCGCGGGTGAACTTCTGGACGCGGTGGTTGAGCGAATCGACGACGTAGAGATTGCCCTCGGCGTCGAAGGCCATGCCGGAGGGGCCGTTGAGCTGGCCGGGCCCGCTGCCCTCTTCGCCCCAGCTGTCGATCAACTCGCCCTCGCTGTCGATGATGGTGACGCGGTGGAGCGCCTCATCGGTGAGGTAGAGGTTCTCGTCGGCGTCGGCGAGGATGGTGACCGGCCAGGTGACCTGGCCCGGCTCGTCGCCGTAGACGGCGATAGAGCCGAGGTCGGCGTCCTCGGTGCTGTATTTGCGGATGAGCGCGGTGCCCTCGCTGCGGCAGAGGATGTAGAGGCGGTCCTCCTTGCCGAAGGCGAGGTCGATGGGATAGTTGGTCAGCCGCCGCATTCCCAGCGTCTTGTGGAAGGGAAAGCCGGCGCGTAAGAGACCGTATGGTCTGCCCACGGTGGAACTCCTTTTGAGTTTTTAGTTGCTAGTTTCTAGTTTTAAGTGAACCTCATTGTGCTCTCTAATTGCCGAGAGACATTAGCTGTAGGGATGGATCTGTTCGAACTGGCCGTTGACGATTTGGGTGGGATCGATGCCCATCCACTGTTCGAGTACGGTGCCGTAGACGCCGCGGAAGTCGATGGTGTGTTCCATGTCCTCGCCGTGGACCCAGCGGGCGGGGTCGAGGGAGGGGTATTGGGCGTAGAGGCCGCCTTGGACGCGGTCGCCGATGATAAAGGCGCCACCGCCGGAGCCGTGGTCGGTGCCGCTGGCGTTGTCGCGGATGCGGCGGCCGAACTCGGTGAAGACGAGCATGGTGACTTCGGAGGAGGCGTCGTGGGCGCGCAGGTCCTCGAAGAAGGCGGTGATGGCGGTGCTGAGGTCGGCGAGCAGCTTGGGATGGTCGGGGACCTCGTTGGCATGGTTGTCATAGCCGCCTTGCGCGGTGTAGAAGACGCGGGTACCGAGCCCGGCGAGATGGACGCGGGCGACGTCGCGCAGGCTGTTGGCGATGGCGCTGTCGCCATACTCCACGGTCGAGCTGTAACCTTCTTTGGCCTTCTTGAGCTCGTCGGTGCCCTGGATGACGTTGAGGCCGGTCTGCGAGAGGTAGTCCATGACGTAGCCGGCGCCGACTTCGTGGCCGTACATACCTTTGAAGACTTCGAGGGCCTGGGTGCGGCGGCGGGGTTCGTCGATGCCGGTGAGCAGGCCGTAGGTGTCGAGGTCGGCGAAGGAGGTGACGGGCACGCCGGGCACGGCCATGGCTCTGGGCAGGCCCTGGCCGACGTTGACGCCGGTGAGGACGTTGTGACCGCCGGGGTCGAGCTCGCGGATCATGCGTCCGACCCAGCCTTCGGTGCCGATTTCGATCGGTTCGCAGGTGTGCCAGATGTCCATGGCGCGGAAGTGGGAGCGGTTGGAGTTGGGGTAGCCGATGCCTTGCACGACTGCGATGTCGCCGGCCTCATACATTTGCTGCAGGGGCTCGCAGTTCGGGTTCCAGGCAAGGGTATCGTGGATGGGCAGGACTTCGTCCTCCTTGAGGCCTACGACCGGCCTGGAGTCGTAGTAGATGCCGGCGGTATAGGGGACGACGGTGTTCATGAAGTCATTGCCGCCGCTGAGCTGTACGACAACGAGTACGGGGTCTTTTTTGTGGTCAACCATCTTTACTTCCTTTCTGTACTGCAGTTTTAAGTTTTTGGTTTTTAGTTTTCAGTGAACACCTTCCGGCTGTCTAGGCGGGAGGGTGTTGCTAAAAGCTGCAGGTCAGGCGAACTGGTATTCGCGGGAGGCGACGATCAGTTGGAGCATCAGGACGATGCGGTCGGTGCTTTCGTCGGTTTCGCCGTTGGCGCTGCCGTTGCTGGAGAAAACGAGGTTGCCGCCGCTTTGGGCGAAGCGTATGAGGTCGGCGCGGGTCTTCTCTTCCAGGTTCACGGGGCCGGCGAGGTCGAGACAGCTGTCGACGAACTGTTCGGGGGTGAGACTGTTGCCGGCGGCGCGCAGCCGTTTGATGATGGCCTGGATGCCCGGCTTGGCGGCGTCGCTCACTTCGTTGACGGCGAAGTTGATGCGCTCGGTGAGCATGCCGCCGTCGATCCATTCCTGGCCGGTGTGCCAGCCTTCGACGGTAGGCGGGTTGAAGAGCTCCTGGCCCATCACTTGGGCGGCCCTGTGGAAGCGGAGCATGCCGGGGGTGGGCGTGCGATTTGTGCCGACCAGCTTGAGGACGCCGGTGATCAGCTCGGCGGGGCTTTTCACCCTTTTGAAGCAGGCCGCCTTGAAGAAGTCGCTCTTGAAGAGCGTGCGCAGGACATGGCGCATGTCGCCTTTCGACTCCATGAAGGCGTCCGAGAGGATTTCGATGGCTTCCGGGTCCTGGGGCGGCGTTACATTCCAGGAGGGGACCTGGGGCTCGTCGGCGACGAAGAAGTTGTAGAGATGGCGGGAGATAAAGCGGGCGGTGGCCGGCTGCTCGACGATGATGTCGATGATGTCGTCGCCGTTGAAGTTGCCGGTGTGGCCGAGGAAGGTCTTCTCGCCGTAGTCGTGGTCCTCCGGGCGGAACAGGAATTCGGGAGAGTAGTAGCCGTGGGGGTAGAGGGGGACGGGTTGCGCGTAGGTCCAGCCGGTAAATGCGAGCGCGCAGTTCTTGATGTCGTCCTCGGTGTAGTTGCCCACGCCCATTGAGAAGAGTTCGAGCAGCTCGCGGCCGTAGTTCTCGTTGGGCTCGCCCTTGATGTTCTCATTGTTGTCGAGCCAGTTGATCATGGCCGGGTTCATGGAGAGCTCGAGCAGAATCTCGCGTATGTTGCTCAAGCCGATGCGGCGGAAAAGATCGATCTGGTCGTTCATGGCGAGGGCGTGCGCGACCTTGGCGAAGCCGGTGGCGAAGACGTGATGACAGAAGAGCGCCATCTTTTCTTCGAGCGGGCGCGGGCTGTTGAGCATGCGGTAGATCCAGGCGCCGGATTGGAAATCCGGCCATTGACCGCCAAAGTAGCGCTTGATGATATCCTCGTCGATCGGCGGGCAGCGCTCCTCGTCCACCAGATCTTCTACGACTTCGTCGTACCCTTTTGCGGCGTAGGCCTCGAGCTCCTCACGGCTGGCGCCGAAGCCTGCCCGGCGCAGCAAATGAGCTATCAGGCCCAGATCCTCATCTGCCATATCTACCTCCTGACTGCAGTGGTCAGTGATCAGTGGCCACTCAAATTCCCGACTGCGATATCAATTCTCTTGGAGAAAGGTCTCCATTTCGGTGACGAACCAGAGTGATAGGGCGCCGCCGCGTTCGTCGGGGCCGAATATGGCGGGGCGGTCGAGGTAGTCGCGGGTGCTTTGCTGGACGCCGGTGCCGGGTGCAGACGTCGACGAGGACGGGGTCTTTTGTGTGGTCGACCATCTTTACTTCCTTGCTTAACTGCAGTTTTTGACTGCAGTTTTCAGTTTTTAGTGAACACCTTCCGGCTGGATATGCGGGATGGTGTTGCTAAAAGCTGCAGGTCAGGCGAATTGGTATTCGCGGGAGGCGACGATGAGTTGGAGCATCAGGACGATGCGGTCGGTGCTTTCGTCGGTTTCGCCGTTGGTGCTGCCGTTGCTGGAGAGTACGAGGTCGCCGCCGCTTTGGGCGAAGCTTATGAGGTCGGCGCGGGTCTTGTCTTCCAGGTTCACGGGCCCGGCGAGGTCGAGACAGGTGTCGACGAACTGTTCGGGGGTGAGGCTGTCGCCGGCGGCGCGCAGGCGCTTGATGAGGGCCTGGATGCCCGGCTTGCTGGCGTCGCCGACTTCGTCGACGGCGAAGTTGATGCGTTCGGTGAGCATGCCGCCGTCGATCCACTCCTGGCCGGTGTGCCAGCCTTCGACGGTGGGCGGGTTGAAGAGCTCCTGGCCCATCACTTTGGCGGCGCGGTGGTATTGGGGCATGCCGGGTGTGGGCGTGCGGTTGGTGCCGACCAGCTTGAGGACGCCGGTGATCAGCTCGGTGGGGCTTTTCACCCTTTTGAAGCGGGCTGCCTTGAAGAATTCGCTCTTGAAGAGCGTGCGCAGGACATGGCGCATGTCGCCTTTCGACTCCATGAAGGCGTCCGAGAGGATTTCGATGGCTTCCGGGTCCTGGGGCGGCGTTACATTCCAGGAGGGGACCTGGGGCTCGTCGGCGACGAAGAAGTTGTAGAGATGGCGGGAGATAAAGCGGGCGGTGGCCGGCTGCTCGACGATGATGTCGATGATGTCGTCGCCGTTGAAGTTGCCGGTGTGGCCGAGGAAGGTCTTCTCGCCGTAGTCGTGGTCCTCTTCGCGGAACAGGAATTCGGGCGAGTAGAAGCCGTGGGGGTAGAGGGGGACGGGCTGCGCGTAGGTCCAGCCGGTGAAGGCGAGGGCGCAGTTCTTGATGTCGTCCTCGGTGTAGTTGCCGACGCCCATTGAGAAGAGTTCGAGCAGCTCGCGGCCGTAGTTCTCGTTGGGTTCGCCCTTGATATTCTCGTTGTTGTCGAGCCAGTTGATCATGGCCGGGTTCATGGAGAGCTCAAGCAGAATCTCGCGAATGTTGCTCATGCCGATGCGGCGGAAGAGATCAATCTGGTCGCTCATGGCGAGGGCGTGCTCGCCCTTGGCGTAGCCGGTGGCGAAGACGTGATGCCAGAAGAGGGCCATCTTTTCTTCGAGCGGGCGCGGGCTGTTGATCATGCGGTAGATCCAGGTGCCGGAGCGGATTTCCGGTCCTTCACCGCCAAAGTAGCGCTTGATGATATCCTCGTCGATCGGCGGGGAGCGCTCCTCGTCCACCAGATCTTCTACGACTTCGTCGTAGCCTTTTGCGGCGTAGGCCTCGAGCTCTTCGCGGCTGGCGCCGAAGCCTGCCCGACGCAGCAAATGAGCCATCAGGCCCAAATCCTCATCTGCCATATCTACCTCCTTACTGCAGTGGTCAGTGGTCACTAGAGTTTCCGTTTGCGATATCAGTGCTGCCGGAGAAAGGATTCCATTTCGGTGACGAACCAAATAGACAAGGCGCCGCCGCGTTCGTCGGGGCCGAAGATGGCGGGGCGGTCGAGGTAGTCGCGGGTGCTTTGCTGGACGCCGGTGCCGGTGCAGACGTCGACGAGGCCGCCGTGGTCGTCGATGCGGGCGGCGACGCCCTGCCAGGCGCGGGTCAGCATTTCCGTGTAGCCGGCGTCGAGCCAGCCGCGGCGCAGACCGCGGGCGAGGGCGTAGCCGACCATGCAGGTGACGGTCATTTCGGGGTAGGAGCCGGGGCCGTTGACGACCTGGCGCCACATGCCGCTGCGGTGTTGATAGCCGCGCAGGGCCTGGAGGTGGCGGCGGTGGATGGCGAGCACGGCTGCGCGGTCGGGGTGGTCGTCGGGCAGGTAGGTCAGGGTTTCGGTGTAGCTGAGGGCGGCGAAGCCGTTGCCGCGGCCCCAGTAGAAGGGTGTACGGCGATCGTGCCAGAAGAGACCGTCCGGTTGCTGCACGTTGGCATCCAGGAGGAAGCGGGTGAGGATGGCCAGGTAGGCGTCGTCGCCGGTGAGTTTGAAGGCGCGGCCGAGGACGGCGGCGGTGAAGAACATGTCTTCGACCTGGTAGTTGGGGTTGGAGGGGATGGGCACGCCGTTGTCGTGGGTGGTGCGGTAGCGGTCGGCGGTTTGGACGAGCAGGTCGGCGTAGCGGTTGTCTCCGGTTGTTGCGGCGAGCTCGTCGGCCCAGACGAGGCCGGCGAGGTTGGCGCCGCCGTCGCCGCCGGCGGGGAACCACTCTTTGGCGCCGGAGATGTAGGGCGCGACCATGGCTGCGATGCCGGCCGAGGGATCGGCGTACTCCGCGTCCAGTTGGGCCAGGCGCAGGCGTCCGCTGACGGCGACGCCCTGGGTGTAGATGACGGGATCGAGTTCGTGGCCGTAGACGCCGGCGAGGATGCGGGCGGCTTCCAGGGGGGAGCGAGCGGCGCGGGTCTGCATGGCGCTGCGGGTGGGGGAGCGGGCGTGGTCGGGCACCTGGGCGAGAACGGTCCACAGTTTGGCCAGTTCGGCTTCGAGGTCGGCGGCAGCGCAGGTGAGGCGCAGGCCGAAAATGGGCGGGAGGAGGTTGGGTTCGCCGGTGGAGAGCGCGCCCATCAGCGAGCTGTCGGAGGGAAGCTCGGATGCGTTCAGTACGGAACGGAACTGCTCCAGAAGCTCCAGGCAGAGGGCAGAGCCCTCCCAGGACGTGGCTTCGCCGGTGCGGATTTCGAGGACGAGGTCGGGCGCCTGGAAGCTGACCCAGCGCCAGAGGTAGTGCGCTTCCGGGTTGGCGTCGTAGTAACTGTCTCCGGGGGGCGGGTAGGCGGCGCCGGGGTTGCCGCCGGCGCCGTTTTCGGGCGCGGCGCCGAGGGCGAGGCCGTCGGGATTGGCGCAGGGGACGGCGCTGAGGGCGTAGCGTTGGGAGAGGCCGGGTGCGGTGCGATATGAGTGCAGGGCCGCGAGCGCGGCATCGGCGTCTTCCTGTGTGCCGGAGAGGCCGCCGATGAGGACGAGTTGGAGACGCTCGCCCGCGGGCGGCTGGTCGGTGCCGTGCAGGAGGGCGGGGATCTGGCGTTCGGTGCGGGTGACGCCGCAGGCGTCGAGATGCCAGAAACCGGGGGCTTGTGAAAGGAGGGTTTCGATCTGTTCGTCGAGTGTCATGGGACGGCAGTGGTCAGTGGCCAGTGGTCAGAAAAAATCCTAATCACCGTGGTGTCGGGCGGCTCAATACTGTTGCTGGCGGGCTCGCATTTTTTGTAGGGAAAATGTATCTGATTCGTAGAAGTCGAAGAGGGCGGCTTCGCGTGTGCGGACCTCTTCGGCCAGTTGCAGGACGTCGTCGACCTGGTCGGTGGGGATGCGCACGACGCCGTCGGAATCGGCGAGGAGAAGGTCGCCGGAATGGATGCGCAGGCGGCCGGCTGTGACGGGCGCGCCGAAGCGGTTCATGTTGAAGACGCCGTGGCCGGGAACGGTCCCCCAGGCCCATACGGGCAGGCCGACGTGGCGGATGCCGACCAGATCGCGCACGGTGCCTTCGGCTATGAAGCCTACGACTCCGAGCCGTTTATGGACGCGTGCCATGCCGTCGCCGATGCAGGCGCCGCGGCCGGGGTTGGTGTCGAGGTCCTGAAAGACGGCGATGAGGGGGCCCTGCTGGCTGCCGAGGTAGTCGTAGTAGTCGATCCATTCGAGGGCGGTGGAGTCTTCGTCGTTGGTGGTGACTTCGGCGGTGACGGCGAAGCCGGCGACGAGGCCCATGTCGGGCATCAGGCAACGGATGGTGTGGTCGGTGTAGTCGAGATTGGGCAGGCCCAGTTTGAGGGCGACGGCGTTGAAAATGGTGGCGGAGTCGTAACGCTTGAGTGCGTCGATCTGCTCGGACTGCATTCAGGATCTCCTGATTCGATGTATCGTGGACGGGCGTGGGGCGCCTGTCTGGGTGTTGTCAGTTTTCGGGTGGTAAGGCGGGTTTTCTTCGTCTCTGTAATGATATAGACAATTGATTGAGACCGCAACCTTCTATTTTGCGAATTGGGGGAGTTTGGAAAAGGCATTTATCCGCGAAGGGACGCGAAAAAAACCCATCATGGATACGCGTGAGAGTGAAGTGGTATACTGGGCGGCGGGTTTTGGCCCGGGGCACGGACAGCTTTAGAAAACAACCATATCGCCTGACTTAGCCATTGTGGTGACGACAGATGACAGTGAAGATAGAAGTCTCGTTGAGCAATACCCTTTTTGAAGAGGTGGAAAGCCTTGCGCGAGAAATGAAAATGTCCCGAAATGAGCTTCTTTCCGTCGCGATTCAGGAGTTTATCGAGCGTAGTGAAACGAGGCGTATGATGGCAGCGCTCAATGAGGTCCATGGGGATCCCCCTGACGAGGAAGAGCTGGCGACTCTGAGACAGATGCTAGAGCTCCATCGAAAGTCGTTGAGAGATGATTCGTGGTAAGGTGACAGGGCACAGTCCTCCGTTCACAGTTCAGCTAACTGAAAATCATTGACTTTCCATTTCGAATTACCTACAATTCGGGAATTTGTTGGATAGCGTTCTGGAGGAGCCCATTCCAATGTGTGACAAGGAAAGAAAAAGGAAGACCTTGCGGGACCTACCTGTTCAATACCTGCCAGACGAAAGAGGGGACGTGCAGAGTGTTCTTGTTCCCATCGATCTGTGGAAGGAACTGCTTGCGCTGTACGAAGCGTCCGGTGAATCTGACGAGGGGAAACAAGCTGAAAATCCAGCCAAACCCCCTTTGACAATGTTTGGCGCCTTCCCGGAATTGGCTGAAATCGAATTCGGAGAAAAGTTTGAAGCAGTCAAACAGCCAGGCAGAGAGAGTATCGATAAACAGTTTGAACGCTTACAGGGCCACAGTTAGGGAATGGCACTGTACACTGCCGACACGCATGCTTTGGCTTGGTACTGGTCCGGCTCCGAACGGCTCAGCCTATTGGCCCGAGAGATTCTGGACGGGGCAATGGGCTCGCTGCATGAGGTTATTGTCTCGCCTCTCGTCTTGGCCGAACTCGTCATTATCGCCGAAAAACAGCGTGTCGTGTTCGACCTCTCTGCAGCGATCATCATGCTGCAAAATGCTCCCGGCTTCCGCTTGGTTGACCTTTCGGCGCGGACGGCGCTACTAACGCAGCAGCTTGACATGCTACCAGACATCCATGACCGTCTCATCGTCGCAACAGCCCTTGAACACGGAGCAACTCTCCTGACCGCCGACGAAGCCATCATCGTTGCAGGGATAGTCCCCGTTGCTTGGGAGTAGTCCTGTTGCTGAGTGGTCCAAGTAACTTCGCGGCACGTACAGGAACCTATATTTATGGGGCGACTGTGGGTTCAGTCAACTTCCCGTCTCTCCGCACCGGATCTATCTTCAATCCGCGCGTCCGGCCAACTCAGCACCTCCTCGCGCAGGGCGACGCCGAGGCCGGGCTTTTGGGGCAGGGAGAGCATGCCGGCGTTGATGGGGATGCGCTCGGTGACGAGGTCGTTGTACCAGCCGTTGTAGTAGGCGCGGACGGTTTCGAGGTTCATGGCGTTGGGGACGTGGAGCATGAGGTGGGCGGCGGCCCAGAGTGCGACGAGAAGGTAGTAAGAGTCGGCTTTGGGGGCATTGCCAATTCCCCCACCGTCACCGCCGCTCGCTCAACTGATCCGCCGTACGGCCGTAGTCGCCGCGCCGGACTCGACCGGCGCGAGCGCGACAAGCACGGCTGCGGAAGCATCGACGGCGACGAGAGCGGCAGTCCCCATACTGCAGGTAAAGAGCAACGAAGATCATCGATTCCGTCGCCTAGAACGACGGATTCATCTGTTTTGGGGCTCGGCAGCGCTTCTGCTACGGTGAAGGAATGACAGACACCCGTTAACTGCTGGAATCACTTTGGAATCTGGATAGTGCAAGATGCACCAGTCGACTCTATCGCATCTTATCGCTTTGGGGGAAGGATTCACCACCGAGTTCAAGCGTTCCATGCCGTCGGACCTCGGAAGGGAGATATGCGCCTTCGCTAACGCTACCGGCGGGGTAATCCTAATCGGGGTTGACGATGCCGAAAACGTGATTGGCGTCGGGGACCAAAACCGGCTGAAATCCCAGGTGCAGAGCGTCGCCCGTTCAGCGGACCCGCCTGTGGCTGTGGAAGTGGAGAGCCAGTGCGGCGTATTGTGTGTGACCGTGCCGGCGCAGCAAGGCAAGCCCTATTCCTTCGGGGGAAGATTCTACACTCGGGAAGGAGCCACCTGCCAGCAGATGTCCCGGGACGAGATTCGAGAATACTTCTTCAAGGAAGGCCTTATACGGCTGGACGAGACTCCCTGCAACGCCTTCGACCCGTCGGTCGAGATTACGTCTGCGCGCTGGTCCAAGTTTGCAGAGCGTGCCGGGATCGACTCTGATTTGGACTCGATAACAGTGTTGGAGAACCTACACCTGCTCAAAGACACAGGGATGACTCACGATGGAGCTTGGCTCCTGGCCGAAGACATTACTCGATTTACCGTCCAGGCCAGCGTAACCTGCGCCGTCTTCCGTGGCAGCGCCAAGACTCACATCCTGGATCGCAAGGAGTTCAAAGGGAATCTGTACGACATCTACTTGGAGGTCATGACCTACTTTCAAGCCAAGCTGAACTCAGCTCTCATTCCAAACGCCCAAGGAAGAGACGAGCGGCTGGAGCTGCCCTTGAACGCCCTACGGGAGGCTGTGGTAAATGCCATCGCTAACCGTGACTATCGCAGCACGGCCAACGTACAGATTTACATCTTCCAAGACAGGGTCGAGATCGTAACGCCGGGGGGGCTTCCCGCCGGAATGCGAGAAGAAGACTTGGGCAGCAGGAGCGTCCCCCGGAACCCGTTGCTTTTTAATCTGCTCTACCGCATGAAGTTGGTCGAGCAGATCGGCAGTGGCATCCGTCGAATTCACGACGCTTGCTTGGAGCACGGCGTAGCGCCACCTCAGTTTGAGGTCTCTCCCGATTGGCTGACGGTAACCTTTGCGCGCCAGGCGGCGGGAGTCTCCCCCCATGTAACCCCTCATGAATCCCCCCATGTAACTCCCCATGTGGGACGGCTCATTGCGGCCTTACAAGGAGAAATGAGCCGGGTAGAACTCATGGCCGCATTGGGGCTGTCGGATCGCAAACACTTTGCCGGAACCTATCTGCATCCCGGCATTGACGCGGGTCTGGTCGAGATGACGCTACCGGACAGTCCGAGGAGCAGGAAGCAGAAATACCGGTTGACCGTTGCAGGGAGACAGGTACAGGATTCTCTGTAGGGAAGTTTGTTCAGTTGGGTTGTCGCCAGCGCCGGAGCGCATTTGCAGGTTTGGCAAATGTCTCGGCCGTGAAAGAGCCGATGCACTGCTGGTTTGGGGGGTATGGCGAGTGATGGTTTGGGTTGGGGTTGCGGGCGTGATGCGTGTACGGGGGAAGGTGCCTGACTCGGTCAGTTGCAAGTGTAGATTGTTCAGGTTCGATGAAGCTGTACTGACTGACTGCCGGTCTAGTCGGCGCTGGCGCTGGTTTCGATGCGGGCGTCGGGGCGACTGAAGACGTTTTGGCGTAGGGCGACGCCGAGGCCGGGCTTTTCGGGTAGGGAGAGCATGCCGGCGTTGATGGGGATGCGCTCGGTGACGAGGTCGTTGTACCAGCCGTTGTAGTAGGCGCGGACGGTTTCGAGGTTCATGGCGTTGGGGACGTGGAGCATGAGGTGGGCGGCGGCCCAGAGGGCGACTGGGCCGGTAGCGTCGTGGCCGGTGACGGGGAGGTAGTAGGTGTCGGCGTGGGCGCAGATTTTGCGGGTTTCGGTTATGCCGCCGGTCCAGGAGATGTCGGGCATGATGATGTCGGCGGCTTCGGCCTCGACGACGCGGCGGAAGCCGAAGCGGGTGAAGAGGCGTTCGCTGACGCAGAGAGGGATGCGGCTTTCGGCCTTGAGGCGGGCGTAGGATTCGACGTTGTCAGGCGGGATCATTTCCTCCAACCACATGATGTTGTAGGGCTCCAGAGCGCGGGCGATTTCAATGGCCGAGGGCAGGTTCCAACGGGCGTTGCCCTCGATCGCGATCTGCATTTTGTCGCCGACTGCGGCGCGGATTTCTTCGACGCAGGCGACACCCCTTTTTAGCGTATCTTTATCGAGATAGTGGCGCACCGGGCCGGGTGCGCCTGTTTCGGCGCGGGCGCAGACGGGCGGCAGGTCGAAGGGCCAGATCTTCATGGCCTTTATGCCTTGCTGGAGGAGATCCTCGGCGAGCTGGCCGGCGCGGCCTTCCATCCAGTTGCGGGCGTCCTGGTTGGGGCCGTGGCTGAGGCAGGTGTTGTAGATGGGGATGCGGTCGCGGCTGCGACCGCCGAGGAGGTTGTAGATGGGCTGACCGCTGTGCTGGCCGGCGATGTCCCAGAGGGCGATGTCGACAGCGCTGATGGCGCGGGTTTCGGCGCCGCCGAAGCCGTAGGCGTTGACGGCGGCGAACATGGTGTGCCAGTGGCGCTCGATATCGAGGGGGTCTTGTTCGAGGAGGAGGGGGGCGAGCTGGTCGTGGATGAGGGCGCTGACGGCGCGGGGCGCGTAGGAGGTCTCGCCGAGGCCGACGGGGCCGTCGTCGGTGTGGATGCGCAGCCAGAGCGAGTCGGGGTGGCGTCCGAGGCGGATGGTTTCGAGGCGGGTGATTTTCATGGAGGTCAGTGGTCAGTGGTCAGTGGTTAGTGGTCAGTGGTTAGTGGTTAGTGGTCAGTGGTTAGTGGCTGAAGACGGCGCGGGGTGTACGGCGATGGTCGCTGGCCCGAACCGGCCGATGCCTTGAAAGGAACAACTGCACACGAAGCAATGTACCGAAATCGGTAACGGGACCTACCCGGATTGGACGGTATTGACGAGACATGAATGTTGGAAGGGAGTAAATTGATGTTTGATGTACGCACCATCTCTCGTCCATGCTTGTCAATGAAAGGAGACGAACCATTAAACGCAATGTCTTGGCTGTTCTGGTGACATTAGGATTGCTCTTGGGTTCCATCGCGCCAGTTGCGGTCCTGGCTGAACAGCCCCCTGGCGATGGGGGGCCGACGCGAGCACGATTGATCGAACTGGCTGCGCAGTATCCGGGCATCGAGTTCAACGACGATTACACAGGTCCTTTGCCTGCCACCTTAGTAGAGGCCCACCGCCAACTTGCGGCTCTGGCGACTGTCAGAGACTCAGTAGAGGCAATGCCTGCCAGCATCGTTGCAACGCATTCTGCACCCAGCGAAGAACCCTTCGGCTCTGATGGCCAGAAATCTTGTGAAGCTTACTTGAGTACAGCCTCGGTTTTCAGGTTGCTTGACATATTCCATGTTCGACATACGGTGAAAACCAGCAGGGAAGATGTCAGACCCTACAACATCACCGGTGTCTCGGACCACTCGACGGAACCGATTGCACGAGACTTGGACATGAACGGGGTTACCATCCAAGCTGCCTATTCGGAGCTGAAACGTTGGGCCATTGGCCCCCTGAAGAAAAAATTGAGCCCCTTCGGTGTCCCGCGTGCGTGGTGGGGTCTATTTTCGCAGTACGAAGTCCATTTCAGTGCTGGCCCGTTCATCCATTCAGTCAAAAAGGTGATAAGGGGGTGCGGGATAGAATAGTCTCAGCCCGGCCCAGGGCTTTCGTCCGGCATGGCCTCATCACGCCGATAAGGCTGTGCTGGGCGAGTTGTTTCACCGCGATTATTGTCCCCAGATCAACACAGTCGGCACAGCGAACGCCGACCATTTCCGCTCCTGCAAAAACTATACGAAAGAGTTGTGTGGTTTTCTTTGTTTTCCCCAAGGCTAAGACAAGGGAGGGAGCCGCGCGCGATTGACCCTGCGGTCGAGCGTCAGCAGCGTGCTGTCCGGCGCTGTAACAGGCACATGGGCGACGATTGTGTTTACTTTCGGTTGGCGTCGCGGGCGCGGAGGATCTGGTGCGGATGTACGCGTGATTCCGCGGCTGCCTTGCGTTGGCGAACTCCTTGCAGCCATGCGGTAAAGGAGGGACGCGATGCGATACGTTCCAACTCCCCGAGCAAGAACTGTTGCATGGACTGGCCTTGAAGCGCGGCGCGCCTGGCCAACTCATCGCGGATTTCCTCAGGGACATTTCCGATCGTTATTTTTGCAGGCATGGTTGCATTATGCCAGAAACGCAGAACTCCGCCAGAAAGGGTTAACAGAGAGGGCGCCCACAAGGGGCGCCCCTACGGATCGGCAGCCTCCAGAGGTAAGGACTCCATTAGTGCAATTGCCCTGTGGCCAGTCCGCTATTCTGTTTTGGGCTTGACGAGCACAGTTTATGCCGGCCTGCACTGGCCATGGTACTGGTCCGGGATTCGTGGCCGGATGCCAGTGGCTCACAACCGGTCAGAGGCATCCGGGCAAGGCAGGTCTCAGTGCGGCGGGACTATGGACGCCAGCTCGGTGCGCATGAAGTCGATGTAGCGGCGGTATCTTTCCGGGGACGTTTTCCAGGTGGTGGGGGTGCCGTGGCCGACGCCGAAGCGTTTCTGTTTGCCGATGGCTTTGGCCTGGTGGTGGGCGTCTTCGCGCCAGAGGTCATCGTCGCCCTGCTCGATGACGGTGATGGCGTGGGAGTTGGAGAAGATGCAGACCTCTTCGCCGAGGGCGTTGCGGACATTGACGATGTCGTTCGAGTAGTTTTTGAGGCCGCACTCGACCTGGATGCAGTGGAAGTCGAGCTTGGCGAGGTGGGGAAGGCGGGGCTCGATCCAGCCCATCAGGGCCATGCTGCTGATGAGGCCCTCGTCGTGGATGTACTGGAAGGACTTGATCTCGCCGGGCAGGGCGAACTCGACGTAGTGCTCATCGGAGATCATGTCGGCGGAGGCGAACCATTGCATGAGCTGGTAGCCGTGTACGCCGAGCATGCGGGCGAGGCGGCAGTGCTGGCGGATCACCTCTTCGTGGCGGTCCATGAGGGCGAAGACGAGGTCTTTCTGGAAGAACATGGCGTCGAAGAGCTTGTCGTAGCTGAGCATGTAGAAGGAGGTGGGGAAAGGCGCCATGTCCCCCATGTAGAAGAAGACAGTGTCGTCGAAATATTCGAGCAGCTTTTTGGTGAAGTCGTAGGCGCCGGTCGCCAGCATCTCCTCGGCGGTGGGCGGGGGGTCGAGGCGTTCGACGTCGGCGGCGGTCTCGAAGAGGGGCTCTTCGGGCGGCAGGTCGGGCGGGAACTCGTGGTAGCGGGTCTTGCTGCGCGAGCCGACGTCGACGAGCACGGGCACGCCGTCCTCCTCGGTGACGTACTGTTTGCCGCGCTGGCCGTAGGGTTTGCCGGTGCCGCAGGGGATGTAGTCGAGGCCGAGGTCATCGTGGAGCACGTCGTAGAATTTGAGTTTCTGTTCATCGGTCCCATGTGACAGATGGAGGAAGTTCAGCCCCAAGGTCTCGGGCCAGTGGGGCATCATCGACCAGGTGGGGGAGACGTTGAGGGCGGGGTACATGTCCATGGGTTCGCCGTTGATGGCGGCCATGAAGCGTTCGAGCGATGTCATTTCCTGCAAGATCGTACTCCTTGTAACTGCAGTGGTCAGTGGCTAGTGGTCAGTGGTCAGTTGCTGACCACCGGCACTGGTCGCGGGTTGGGTTCTGGTGAGTTCGAAGTGGTAGGTTCCGGAGCCGATTTCGACGTCGATATAGTCGGGGCGGGCGCGGGCGGATTTGATACCTTCGCGGCCTGGCAAATAGGCGTTGCCCTGGAAGATGGCGTTGCCGCCTTCGCTGACTGAGATATTGCTCAACCCGAGGGTGGGCACGCTAACGCGGGCAGTGCTGTTAACTGGGATGGTGACTTCAAGCGAAATGGATTGATCGGTGCGTCTCCAGTGGGAGGAGGCGTCGCCGAGCACAGTCCTGATTGTGGCGGCGGCGTGTTCAAGGTCGCCGAGCGGGTGGGGCTCGATGTGAATTTGGCGGAAGCCGGGTGTCATGAAACCGGGGCCGTGGTAGTCGGGGCCTTTGATGCCGGCGAGGTCGTTGTAGAAGAACTCGTCGATGGAGGCCCACATGATCATGCTCTCGGCGGCGCCGACTGTGCTCTGCAGGCTCCAGGACTCCCAGATGGTGGTGGCGCCCTGTTCGACCATGAAGCCCCAACCGGGGTAGCTGGGGGTGGCGACGAGGTCATAAAGGACTTCCCCCTGTCCGTGTGGGGTCAATGCGTCGATGAGGCAGGTGACGCCGGTGTTGCCGGTGTGGTGATGGCCGCCCCAGGTGTCGACGATGTTGTGGACGATGTCCCGGACGACGCCGGCTTCGCTGGCCGGGGGCACGATGCCGAGGGCGAGCGGGAAGAGGTTGGCGGTCTGTGAACCGGTGGCGTAGCGGTGCGCGGCGGGGTCGAGCCACTCTTGGTTGAAAGCGTCCTTGATCTGTTCAGCGAGGCGGGTGTAGTGGGCGGCCTCATCTTCATTACCGAGGTAGGCCGCGACCTTTGAGACGATGGCGGCGCCGAGATAGTAGTAGCCGGTCCAGAGGAGGGGCGGCGGCGTTTCGGAGGAGACGAACTCTTCCTCGCCGGGCGCGGCGCCGGGCAGCATGTGGTCGCCGTAGTGGCCTTCGCTGACGATGTGGTTTTCGGCCACGGAGGTGAGATAGTCGACCCAGAGGCGGATGGGGGCGTAGTGCTCTTCAAGAATGCGATCGTCGTCGAAATACTGGTAGAGGTACCAGACGAGGATGGGGTAGTTGCCGCCCCAGGCGGGGTCGGGGTCGTCGCGCTGGACGTAGTTGGGGCAGATGTCGGGGACGCTGCCGTCTTCGAGCTGGGCGTCCTTGATGTCGTCGAGCCACTTGGTCCAGAAGCGGGGCATGTGTTTGCGGGGGTAGAGCGATGAGGCGATGGTGGCCGGATCGGTCCAGGCCCAGTGCTCGCGGTGGAGGCAGTCGAGGGGGATGCCGAAGAGGCCGTTAGTGACTGTCCAGTGCACGAGCTCGTGGATGCGGTTGAAGATTGGATTGGAGCACTCGAAGCCGCCGGAGAGGTCTACGTCGGAATAGACCACATGGCCCTGGAGTTCTTCGATGGTGATGGGGCGGTCGCTCTCAATCTGAACGTAGCGGACGGGATGGTAGGTGAAGCGCGGTTCGTAGGTCTCGCCGTCCGGGTCGCCCTTGAGGATGTAGATGTCGATCTCGTCGCCTTCTGCGTGGGCGCTGGCGCGGGAGCGGTGGCGAAAGTAGAATTCGCCGGATTCCTGGTCGACGAGACCGCTTTCTTCGAGAAGCTGGCAGGCGTACTTGATGGTTACTGTCGTGCCGCGTTCGCCCTTGAGACGGAGTTTGGCCCAGCCGCCGAAGAGCTGGCCGAGATCGTAGACGTGTGTGCCGTCCTGGGGCTGGGTGACGTTTACCGGCTGCAGGTTCATGTTGACGCGGATTGGGGGCATGACCTGGGCCACCATTGTGCCGCCGGGGGCATCCTTGTTGACGGCCGCGTGCCAGTCGGTGTCGTCAAAGCCGGTCGCTGCCCAGCCGGGCAGTTCCTGGCGGGCGTCGTAGGTCTCGCCGCCGTAGAGGTCGTTGCGGGTGATGGGGCCAGCGGCTGTTTTCCAGCCGGAGCCGGTGGCGACAGAGGTTGTGCTGCCGTCGGCGAACTCGACGTTGAGCTGCAGGCGCAGGCGGGGGGAGTCGCCGTAGCGGTGCTCCCAGCCGGGTTCGCAGTACCAGCCGTTGCCGAGCATGACGCCGACGGCGTTGGCGCCGGTGTGCAGGAGATCGGTGACGTCGTAGGTGACGTAGAGGACGCGCTGGGTGTAGTCGCTGGTGGCGGGGTCGAGGACGTGGTCGCCGACGCGCCGGCCGTTGAGGTAGAGCTCGTACCAGCCGAGGCCGGAGATATGGAGGCGGGCGCGGCGGACGGGACTGGCGAGGTCGAACTCATTGCGCAGGAGAGGTGAGGCGACGTCGGTGGGGGCGCCGATCCAGTGACCGGTCCAGTCGCTTTCTTCGAGCAGGCCCATGGTGAAGGCGGCGGGTTCGCTGTAGGCGCCGGCGCGGTCGTCCTGGTCCCAGACGCGGAGTTGCCAGCAGCAGGTCTCGTCGCTGGACAGAGAACTGCCGGCGTAGGGGACGTTGACGGAGCGGGCTGAGATGACCTTGCCGCTGTCCCATTTGTCGGCGCGGCCGGATTGGAGGTTTTCGGCGCTGCTGGCGACGAGGATCTGGTAGGCCGATTGGGACTGGTTGCGGCGGTCTGATTGGAGGAGCCAGCCGAAACGAGGTTCTTGGGTGTCGATGCTGACTGGGTTCGGGGCGTATTCGCAGGTTAGGTTGGTCGGTGTGATCATAGGGATTTTCTAGTTTTCAGGCAACTACCAAGCCATGTTCCTTATGTGTGCATTATGTGCGAACTGCCTGGATCGGAAATGAAGGATTGTACTGTCGGGATTTCTGTAGCGGGCTGTTGATGGTCATCGCGGTGTACGTTGGGCCTGATTGGGCGTTGCCTTGCCTGTCTTGCTCGCGCTGGCACATTTTCGGAATCTGCCAGTAGGCGGGGGGAAGCGCTGGCCGACACGGGTCGGCAACGTCGTATTGCCCACCCACTGGCTACGACGCGAGGTTGTAGGAGAGGGGGCGTTGCGGGGGCGGAGCCCCCGCACAAGGGAGGGCCGAATAGGCCCGACCGCCCAAAGGCGAGGAGAGAGTATAAAGGAGTGAGGAGAGAGAAACACTTTTCGCCATGCTGAATCATGTTCGCTATTAGGCAAGGACTTAGCAGACTACTTTGAGTTCGAGGTTGGCGATGCTGGCGAATTTTTCAATCTTGGGCAGGATGTGGCCTACGCCGAGGGCGAAGTGGTGAGTCGGGCCCTCTTTGCACCAGGCGTTGATGAAATCGGCGGGGCCGAGCGAGAATTTGAGGCGGCTGTCGGTGTTGCCGATCTGGAGGACGGGGCCGGGAATGCTTTCGGCCTGGGCAGCGAGCAGCTTGAGATTGCCCTGGCGGGTCTGGGTCATGGAGAGGACGGTGACGGGGCCGTGCTTGACCTGGGTTTCGACGCCGACGCCGCCGCCGTGTTTGCCGTGGTAGAGGGCGAGGCCGCGCAGGAGGGGCCGGCCTTGGGCGATGTCGATGTGGAAGGGGCCGTCGTGGCCGGCGAGGATGAACTCTTCGCGGAAGTCCATGGCGGTGACCTCGGAGTAGCTGCCGCCGGCGCCGAAGGTGTCGACGACTTTCATCACCTGGCAGTTCTTGAGGTCGCCCTCGCCGCTGCAGGGCACGCCGCGAGCGGTGAGAAGGGAGCAGCCCAGGGCGAAGCCGGCCGCGATCTGTTCGTATTCGTTGTCGTCGAGGCCGCGATAGTAGTAGGTGAGGCCGTCGAGGTCGAAGTCGGCGACGAGGCGGTCGAGGCCAACGGCGACGCGGTAGGCCCAGTCGAGGGCTTCGGGGGAGGGGCGGGTTGCGAGCGGATCGGAGGGCGAGTCTTCGGCCAGGTCGAAGATGGCGAGGGCTTCCTCTTCCTTGGCTTTGATGTCTGCGGGGGTGACGCCGTTGACCATCTGCGCCAGGTCGCACATTTCGAGGATTTCGATGTGGGTGCCGAGTTGGCCATGGTGCTGGGTGAAGTCGCTGTACATGTCGAGCATGCCGGGGTAGGTGTGGCCGAGGACCCCCATGCGGCTGCGGCGCAGGGTACGGAGGGCGCCGGCAGCTTCGGTCCAGTCCTGGATTTCGGCCCAGGCGCGGCGGGCCGGTTCTTCGCAACCTTCTTCTTCTTCCAACATGCCGGAGACGACGTGGAAATCGATGTCGCAGCGATGAAAGACGGAGCTGAGCTCGGGTACGCAGCAGGCGCAGCAGTTGGCAAGCCACTCTTTGGTGTCGGTGTTGGCGTAGTCGAGGGCGGCGGAGGGCTGGAGATTGAGGACGAGGACGGGGACTTTGGGGATCTGGACGGCGGGCAGGACGGTTGAGCTGGTGGCGTAGGTGCCGACGTAGCAGAAGACCATGTCGACCTGCTCGCGCTGGAAGAGGTCTCCGGCGGCGCGTCCGCCGGGGGCGGAGTCGACGAGCCCGGCGCTGACGACGTCGGCCCACTGGCCGACGCGGCTTTCGACGCGGGCTTGGTAGCCTTCGAGCTGCTCCTTGAGGCCAGGAAACTGGGGCCAGTACTCACCGAGGCCGATGCCGAAGATGCCGATGCGGGGACGGACGGTTTTTCGCTGGTTGCTCATGCTCAGTTTCCTTTGTTGACCACGGCGACTAAACGTCGTTTGCAGTTCGGGCGCTTATGTCCGGGGCACGAGTGCCGCCGAGTCAATGCGAATTTGCAATGACAGGCTGTTCTCGCAACTTCAATGGAGAACCGCAATAGTCGCAGACCGCGGCCTTCTGGATAGTGCCGACTTGGAATTCGCGAGGCGTGACCGCTCCGCAGGCAGAACAGTGGGTTGCATACTGTATTTTTTGAGGTCCAATCTCTTCTGTTCTGAGTCTTTCTCTTTCAATCTCCAGACCGATTCTCTCTCTCTTTCCAATCTTGTTCTTTCGGCATTCAGCCTGGCTTTCTCAACTTCCTCATTTTTCAAGCGTGTCTCCTCCACCTTCAGTCCTTCTAACATTTCCGCCTCCGCCTGTTCGTTCAAAATGTCAAATACGTCTGATTCCACTCTGTTATTGTAGGCTCTGACGGCCAGTAAACTTAAGATAACTGAAGAAATCGGCATCAGAATGAACAACTCCTGTGAACCACTGGTAGAAAGAAATACCCAAACAATTAACACAATCAGGGCTTTCCAACCCATTGAATAGAAGAGTCCGAAAGGACCCAGAAAGAAGCTCAAAAGGATTCCTGTCAACTGCGATTTCTTCTTTATTTTCATTGCTTACCTCCTCAATTGCTCTTGGTCCAGCTTCGGTAGCTCTCAAGCGAGCCCAAGAGCTGCCGAACTGAGAGTGAGCAAAAAAGACAGGTGCGGAGGATGTCCACTTTCAAGTTGTAAACGGTGTGAAAAGGCTCGACGAAAGTTCAACTCGCCTTAGCCGCTGACATGCTGGTCTTCGGCCTTGCTCATCAGGTCTTGCACTGCGTCGACAGCGGCGCGCATTGCCGCTGAATCGCCGTCCCCTCCCTGATCGACTTCATAGCCCATGTCGACCATCAGCTGTTTGGCAAGCTTTACGGACTGGCTGGCATCGGGGCCAAAGCCGTCGGCGCCGACGCTCATGGCGTACTCGTAGGTGATCGGCGCGCCGCCGACCATGACCTTGACCTTGTCACGCAGGCCGGCATCCTCCAAGGCCTCAATGTTGGTCTTGAAGTAGGGCATGGTGGTGGTGAGGAAGGCGGAGAATCCGACCAGCTGGGGCTGATGCTCGATGACGGCGTCGAGCAGCCTCTCCGGGCTGACATTGACGCCCATATCGATCACTTCGAAGCCGGCGCCTTCGAGCATGATGATACAGAGGTTTTTGCCGATGTCGTGAACATCGCCCTTGACGGTCAGCATGAGGACCTTGCCGACGGGTTCGACGCCGGTGTCGCCGAGGATCGGCTGGAGGATGGCCATGGCGCGTTGCATGGCCTTGGCGGAGATCATCATTTCGGGCACAAAGTATTCACCTACCTCGAAGAGACGACCAACTTCCTGGAGCGCAGGAATCAGTGCCTGGAAGAGGATTTCCAGGGGGTCCATGCCCAAGTCGATGCCTTCCTGGGTGAGCTTTTCGGTGACGGGCGCTCGTCCTGAAAGCGTGTTTTCGTACAGCTCTTTTTTGATCTCTTCTTCACGGCTCATGCGGTGTGCCTCCGGTTCCAGCGGCGGATCTGTATTTGGTCTCAGTGATGCGGACTGCGCTTAGATTGCAAAACGGCAGCTTGGTTGACGGTTCAGGCGGTGAAACAGTCTGCCAACTCTTCAAGGAAATCGTCTACCGGCACCTGCCGGTATGACTCACGGCTATGGGGGCGGGCCGGGTGGCCGTCTTGTTCCAGTGTTTGCCGGACGGCTTCCGGCAGGCGGTCGAGGCTTAGTTGAACGACGTCCGCGGCCGGCTGGGCGGCGCAGATCTCGACGGTGGGGGCGGACGAGCTGTAGTAGTAGACGGATTTGAGGCGCGTCTTCAGCATCCTGCGGGCGTAGTCGGGCAGGGGAGGGTGTGCGCTGTCACCGTTTTCCGTTGCTCGGTCCTGGCGGCGCTGGGGTGTGAAGTCCTGCGGCCAGAAGAGGCGATTGATGTGGAGGTCGAAGACCTTTTTGAGCATTGCTGTGGGGGCGGTGGGGGCGGTGAACCAGTTGGAGGCTGGCCAGACGTCGAGCCAAGCCCAGGCGCCGCCGATGCCGGCCTCGTCGAGGGTCAGATCGAGGCGGCCGGCGCAGGAGGCGATACCGGTCCGGTCTGCGCGGTCGATCTGGTCGGGAATGCGGGAGGGCTCTGACGGGTCCTGGCCGATGACGGCGAAATGCTGGGGGTAGATGAAGAAGCCGCTGCCTCTTGCCCTCTGCACATCGTAGAAGGCGGTGGTCAGGGCCAGCAGGGCGTAGGCGGTGTGGAGGATGCCGTCCTCGAGTTGGGGGGAGACGACGCCGACGCGATCCTGGTCGTGGTAGTCTGCGCAGAAGGCGCTGAAGGCGACGCGTTTGCCTGACTCCGGGCGCTGGTATTCGAAGTGTGAAGAGCGGAGTGCCTGGCTTGTGTGCATTGGGACACCAGTGGTCAGTGATCAGTGATCAGTGGTCAGTGGTTCTACTGACCACTGCAATTGAATTCCTGCATCATGGTGGAGCGGATGTTGTCGATGTAGCGCACGCCCTCATTGTCAGGACAGAGGTTGTGGGTCAGACCGATATGCTCCAGGTGTTTTTTGGCGAGGGCGCCGACGAGATAGAGGCCGGGGCGCTCGCAGGATTCGAATGTTTCTTCATCGAATTCGAGGTTGCCGTTGAGGAGGCGCGTGTAAAGGTCCTGGGCGGGTCTGTGACCGATAAGCATGTAGCAGAGATCATAATTCCAGGTTTTCTGTCCGTCGGGCGTTTGGACCACGGCAGTGTTGTCTTCCAGAGAGACGACCTGGCTTTCGGTCAGGATTTCGGTGTTGACGAGGCGGGCGTCGTGTTGGCCCCATTTCGTCTTCTGGAGGTGCAATATTTCGTCGACGGCGTCTCTGGATTTGCGCACCACCCAGAGGATGGTGTTGCGGGGGCAGAGGGCGACGATGCCATCGGCGGAGGAGAAGCCGCCGCCCATGAAGAGGACTCTCTGGTCGCTTATATGTTCCCATTCATGGAAATAGTGCTGAACTGAGCCGTTCAGCTCGCCGGGAATGCCGGCCAGATTGGGCTCGTCGTATGAACCGGTTGCCAGCACGACCCGCTTCGCCTTAAGGCAGGAAGTACGACCCTCGCGGTCGCGCACCGACAATAGAAAATCATCCTTGGCGCCTTCGATATCGACAAGCTCGTGGTGGGTCTTGATGGGGAGATTGAATTTCTGCGCAAAATCGCTGTAGCTTTGGATGAGCTCCTCGATACGCGGGTGGTACTCGTTCCCTTCGCGGGCCAGGATGGGGTCCTCCGGATCCAGTACCATGTAGGAGAGATACGAGTGCATCAACATGTTCTTCATATAGTGGCGCAGATTGTTACAGATCTCTTTGCGCTCGATGCCGAGAACGCGGAGGCCGATGTCGGAGAGCACTTTAAGGGCGGCCAGTCCCCAGCCCCCGCAGCCGACCACGATCACATCGTATTGGGTACTGTCATCTACTCTAGTTTGGTTTGCGGAGATGCGGTTCATTGAGGCGGCGACGGTCGTTGGTGGTTGCGGTCAGATGCGGGAGCCAGGTCAGGTTTTTATGGCGCCGGAGGTGAGCCCTTCGACGAAGAGGCGGCTGGTGAAGACGAAGAGTATCACCAGGGGAATTGAACCGAGAAGCAGTCCAGCCATGACACGGCCGTAGCTGGTGTAGTACTGCTCCATGTAGGAGTAGAGCCCCGGTGTGAGCGGCCACATTTTGCGTTCCGAGAGGGTCAGGGTGGGCCAGATCAGGTTGTTCCAGGTGCCGAGGATGTTGAGCACGGCGACGACGCCGAGCATCGACCGGGTCAACGGCAGGGCCACGTGCCAATAGATCTGCCAATCGGAGGCGCCGTCGATGCGACAGGCGTCGAACATTTCGCCGGGCAGGCTTTGGAAGAAGGCGCGCAGGA
>JAPOVP010000047.1 GCA_026708085.1 Caldilineaceae bacterium | reverse complement strand
GGCTCCGCCCCCGCAACGCCCCCTCTCCTACAACCTCGCGTCGTAGCCAGTATGCGGGCAATACGAAATTGCCGACCCGTGTCGGCCCACGCTTCCCCCCGCCAACTGGCAGATTCCGAAAATGTGCCAGCGCGAGCAATAAAGGCGAGGCCGCTCCCATATATGCCCAACGTTCACCACCATGACCATCGCGAGCCCGCTACAGAAAAACTTACGGCATATTCCGCCCAGACAGACCGCACACAGTACACACAGAACATGGCTTGGTAGTTACACGAATTCTTACCTCCCTGTCATTGCAAAGAGCGGAACGTCGATTCAGTCTCTTCGCGCCTGCCATCAGAAGCCATATGGCTTCCGACGCGTGTGAAACCTTGGGGCTGCAAAAATCGTAGTATATTATCAGGACAAATCCCACCGGTACCCCTGTTTTTCTCCCCGGCTCTGTCGCTGGCTGATGTGGAGTCTTAGGGACAATAGCGACCTGGTCTTATCCTCAGGGAGATGAGAAATGAATCTGCGAACGGTTTCCATTCGTTGGCTGGCAGTGGCGCTTGTGACTTTTCTGGCCATGGCCGTTTCCAGCGCCGCCTTGGCCGCTGAGTTTGCCGCCGACGAAATCTATCGCCTTGCCGAGGGCGAAATCGTGGACGACGATCTCTACATTGGCGCCACCGAGATATACATAAATGGTACGGTCAAGGGCGACCTGTTCGCCGCTGCCTCCTATATAGAGATCGGCCCGAATGGCGTTGTCGAAGGAGACCTGTGGGCGATGGCCGCTGGCATCGTGATTCACGGAACGGTCCTGGACGACCTGCGTGCTGCCGGAAGTGGCGTTGAACTCACGGGAACCGTCGCCGATGACGCCTTTTTCGCCGCTGGTAGCGCTCAGACAACCTTTCCGACCGGCGTGAGTTCACAAGCGACAACGGGCGGGGTGAACGTCACCGGTAAAATAGTCGGTGACACGTATATCGCCGCTGGCGACGGCGATATCTCTGGCGCCATCGACGGCGACTTTTTCGGCGCTCTGGGTGTACTCGATCTGTCCGGCACAATTGGCGGCGATGCCGATATCCAGGCCGGGGAATTCAGTGTCAGTGATGCCGCCCGCATCGGCGGTGAACTAACGTACTCAACCCCCGAGCAGCGCCAGATTCCCGCCGGTGTCGCCCGCGACATCCAATTCGAAGCGCCGCCCGAGTCCGAGTCCCAAGGAGGCACCATCGTCGGGGCCATATTCGGCTGGATCTTCCGCACCATCGCCATCGCCATCGGCGTCGCCATTCTCGGCTGGCTGCTGATGCGCTTCCGGCCCAATATCCTGGTCCGACCTGCCGCCGCAATTCAATCAAATCCGGTCGAGACTGGACTGTACGGTCTGCTGGCCGCGGTGGTGCTGATCTTCATCCCCATCGCGTCGCTCATTCTGGTCGCCTTTACCTGGGCCTTCTGGGGCGCCCTTCCCGGAATCGCCATGTTCATCTTTCTGGTCGCCTCATCAGCCTTGGTTTGGTTCCTCAGCCCCCTGCTCACAGGCTACTGGCTGGGGGAGAAAATCGGCCAGCGGCTGGACGGAGAGTACAGTCCTCTCCTCCTACTCCTGATAGGTGCACTCCTGATCGTCGTTCTCGGCCGGATTCCCGTCCTCGGCTGGCTCGTCTATCTGCTAAGCTTCCTTCTGGCCCTCGGAGGCCTTCTGCGCAGCGGGACCGCAGCGACAGCAGAACCCCCGGCAGAAACGGCCGTTGTTCAATGATTCCAAGATCTGGCGCCGCCAATTCATGCGCTTTCAATCCGCTGCAGCGGCGCAATTCATGAATCTTTCTGACTATGCTCGCCATCAATGAAAAGCTTTACACCGGCGATCTGGTTCAGATGCGCAAACCCCATCCCTGCGGGGGCGACCGCTGGGAGATCGTTCGCGTCGGCGCCGATATCGGCCTGCTCTGTGAAACATGCGGACGCCGCGTCCTCCTGCCCCGCCGCAAGTTCGCCCGCGGCGTCAAAAGGTTCGTACGCCGCAGTCCACAGGCCCCGAAAGATCTGGACGGTTCTTCCTAGTGTAAATCCTGCCTTACATCAGAACGTGCGCATAGTCTTCGCAACGGAATCGCCGTCGTCTCACAAGCCTTTACGCAATACGAATTTCGCAGAATATAGCCAGTAAGAAAGGCAGCAATTCTCACTGAACCTGCAGCAGGAAGGAGTGCACCTATGCAACGGGATGCCCTGGTCCGCTATCTCGACGACATCCTCCGCATCCGCGAAATCGCCGACTACGGCCCCCAGGGGCTGCAAATAGAAGGCAGCGCGCAGGTCGAAAAAATCGTCGGAACCGTGGACGCCCACCAACCCTGCGTCCACGCCGCGCTCGAACGCGGCGCCGACCTCCTGTTGGTGCATCATGGCATCCTCTGGGGCGATGCCAGGCCGCTGGCCGGCAGCTACGGGCAGCTCGTGCGCACCTTCATCGAGAATGACCTCAATCTCTACGCCGCCCACCTGCCCCTGGATGCCCATCCGCAGTGGGGCAACAACGCCGAGCTCGCCCGGCGCCTCGGTCTCTCGGTCATCGACTGGTGGGCCGACGTCAAGGGCACGCCCCTCGCCGTCCTCGCCAGGTACGAACAACCGGTCGACTTTCAAGAGCTGGTCGCCCGCTTCGAGGAACGGGTAGGCCGCCCCCAGCTTGTCCAGGCAGAGGGGCCGACCGAAGTGCGCACGGTGGGCATTCTCAGCGGGTTCGGCGCCGACAAGATCGGGACTGCCGCCAACCTCGGCTGCGACGCCTACGTCACCGGCGAAACCAGCCACGCACAGTACTACGAAGCCGCCAACACAGGCATCAATCTCCTCTACGGCGGCCATTACACCTCTGAAACCGTCGGCGTGCAGGCCCTCGGCGAACACCTGGCCCAACATTTCGGCATCGCCTTCGAATTCGTTGACCTGCCCACCGGCCTCTGAACCGGCTCCAACCACCAAACGCCTCGCCCCAATGTTCCCGGAAATTGAAAAACCCGCTGCAGACAACCCTGCAGCGGGCTTCGCGCTTGCCGTCAGGCAAGCACCTCAATTCAGTTCGCCGAAAGCGTGTCTACGCACGCGGGGCCGGCTCCAGGCCGATTGCCTCTGAGAAGAGACTGAGTACCTCTCCCTCCTCCGCATGGCGATCCAGGGCCTTCTTGCTGAATACAACCGTATCGTCTGCCAGCACCTCAAACAGTCCGCCACCCGAAGGGATCATCTTGAGGGTTTCAATCGCCGGCGTGAAATTCTCCAGTAGGTCGGCCGCCGCACGGACGGCTCGGGGTGTGTAGTTTCACTGTACGCAGTATTCGATACTCACCTTGTACTTCTGCATAGCTCTCTCCTGTACGTGGACGGCCTTTCGGCGCAGCAAATGAAATATACCGCTGCCCGCATTCTAGCAGCTTTTCTCCTCTTCAGCAAACCCGCTGATTTTGAGGGCGCATCCCAATTTTGGGGTGAACTATCCCATTCCTCAGGCAGCAACGGACCCATGCCCAGTCCGCTTTCGACCCTGAAGTAGGTGTAGCGCCTCCTCTGACCACTGACCACTAACCACTGACCACTGCAGTTCTGGGCGGTCGGGCCTATTCGGCCCTCCCTTGTGCGGGGGCTC
>JAPOVP010000008.1 GCA_026708085.1 Caldilineaceae bacterium | reverse complement strand
GACGCATTTCCACTCGCTATGAAAAACTCGCACGTCGTTTCATCGCTTTCTTGCACTTTGCTTCCACACTGATTTGGCTCAGACGAAATGTCAACGGGGCCAGCGTTGTTCTCTCTTGACCGGCGCTGGTCAATCCTTCCCAGATCGCGGCATCGGTAAAGGGGTCCAATGAGGAGGAGGCATCGTCAAGCAACAGGATGCGCGGCTCGACCAGGATCGCGCGCGCCAGGGTGATACGCTGCCGCTGGCCGCCGGAGAGTGTCAAGCCCCGTTCGCCGATTCTGGACCCGTATCCGTCCGGCATCTCCATGATGAACTGATGGGCCTGGGCCAACTGCGCAGCACGCTCGATCTCGGCCTGTGATGCCTCCGGCATGCCCAGCGAGATGTTGGCGGCTAGAGTGTCTCGGAAGAGCACGGCGTCGTCGGAAGCCAGGCATACGGCTCCGCGCAGCTCCTCCAGGGAGAGGTCGCGCACGTTGATGCCGTTGAGGAAAATCTCGCCTTCCTCAGGGTCGTAGAGGCGCGGCGGCAAGTTCAGCAAGGTGCTCTTGCCGGAGCCGGACTTGCCCACAAGGACGACCACCTCCCCCGCGCCCACCTTCAGGGAGATGTTGTCCAGGATCCGCCGCTCACCGAATTTCATGGTAACGTTGGAGAACTGCATCGTGCCGCCTGAAGGAGGCAGGCCTGCCGCAAGAGGCGGGTCGGAAATGGCGGGCTCGACGCTGAGCACGGCGTTGATCCGTCCTGCCGAGGCCTTGGCCTGCATGATAAAGTTGAACCGCTCCAGCAGCCCCAGGATGCGGTTCGTGAGTCGGACCATCCAGGCGCTGAAGGCGGGCAACATACCCACCGTCACCTCGCCGGAGATTGCCCACCGGCCACCCCACCAGAGCAGCGCCACCATGGCCAGAGCCGGCAGGGTACCCCCAAAGACCGTATACATCGTTTCCAGCCGGACCAGGGCCATGGCACGGGCGGCGATCGCCGTGCTGGCGGGTTCGTAACGGCTTCTCTGGTGCGGCTCCACCCCAAAGCCTCTGATCACCCGCACGCCGAAGATGTTCTCATGCAGGATGCCGGTAAGCCTGGCCGCCGCCTCCCGCAGCGCCACCGTTCGGCTTTCATAAGCCTGCTTGACCACGGCCGAAAGCAGCACCACCAGCGGGATAAAACCGGTTCCAATGAGACCCAAACTCGGGTTCATCTGGAGCATGAGGAAAACAGTGAGGATCATACCTAATGAATAGGCGACCGTTGTCGCGATGATTCCAATGAAGGTATTGATGGCGCCGATGTCGGTGGTCATCCTGGTCAGCAGATCGCCCCGGTCGGCCCGGTCGTGGAAGCCGGAGTCCAGTCCCAGTATATGGCGGAACAGCTGGCCGCGCAGTCCCAGAGATCCGAATGTTCTGGCCCGGGTGGCCGCGCTGTTGCGCATACCGCTCAGAATCGCGGTCAGCACCCCAATGACCACAAGCGCTGTCAGACAGATGGCCAGCCGCCGCCAGTCTCTCGGCACCAGCCCCTCGTCAATGGCGCGCTGGGCCAGGAAGGGGACAATCACCACGGTCGCCTCCCACGCCAGCCCCACGGTCACGGCGCGGAACACGTAGCTGCGTCCCTTTCGCCATGCGTAACCGATAGCCCCTTCGGGCCTGCCGGTCGATTGACGGACTTCGGCAGCTGTTAAGGTCATTTCGTAAACTCACTCGACTAACTGTCGCCGACGGCAAATTCGTACCGCTATCTTCAAAGCCGGTTGCAAACTTGCCGCAGGTCCATCTGACCGGGTAAACAGAGGCTTTCTCCGCCCTTGCGGCTGCAGCGCTGCTGGCGAAACCGGACTTACAACAGGGGGTGTAGTGAATTCGTCGCGGCGCTCATGCATCGTCTCCACTACTTAAGACCTCCTGGTAGAGGGGCGTTGTACTCCACAACTGTTCGTCGGTCCCCTCTGCGGCGATCCTTCCGGCGTCGAGCAAAACTACCCTGTCCGCGCGGGCTGCGACACGGCGGCGCTGGGTCGCGACCAGCATCGTTCTCTGCTGCTCGCCGCTGGTCAGCCCTTCCCAGATCGCGGCATCCGTAGCCGGGTCCAACGATGAAGACGCATCGTCCAGCAGCAGGACACGCGGCTCGACCAGGACCGCGCGCGCCAAGGCGATGCGCTGCCGCTGGCCGCCGGAGAGTGTCAGGCCCCGTTCGCCGATATCGGCGTCATAACCGTCCGGCATCCCCATGATGAACTGGTGGGCTTGTGCGAGTCTGGCTGCCTTCTCGATCTTGGCCCGAGATGCCTCCGGCATGCCCAGAGAGATGTTGGCGGCTATGGTGTCGTGGAAGAGCACGGCGTCGTCGGAGGCCAGGCAGACAGCCGTGCGCAGTTCCTCCAGGCAGAGTTCGCACACGTCGACACCGTCGAGTAAGACTCCGCCTTCCGCGGGGTCGTAGAGGCGCGGCGGCAGGCTCAACAAAATGCTCTTGCCGGAGCCGGACTTGCCCACCAGGACGACCACCTCCCCTGCGCGTATGTCCAGGGAGATGTTGTCCAGGATCCGCCGTTCACCGAATTTTACGGTTACGTTGGAGAACTGCAGCGTGCCGCCTGTGGAAGGCAGGGCCGCCGCACGAGGCGGGTCGGCGATGGCGGGCTCGACGTTGAGCAAGGTGTTGATCCGTCCTGCCGAGGCCCTGGCCTGCATGAACCAGTTGAACCGTCCCAGCAGGCCCAATGTGCGGCTGGTGAGTCGTACCATCCAGGCGCTGAAGGCGAGCAGCATGCCCACCGTCACCTCGCCGGAGATCGCCCACCGGCCGCCCCACCAGAGCAGCGCAACCATGGCCAGAGTCGGGAGGGACCCCCCGATGAGCGTATAAGATGCATTCAGACGGACCAGGGCCATGGCGCGAGCGATAATGTCGCTGCTCGCCGGCTCGAAACGGTTCCGCTGGTGTGACTCCGCACCAAAGCCTTTGATCACCCGTACGCCGAAGATGTTCTCATGCAGAATACTGGTGAGTTTGGCCGCCGCCTCCCGCAGCGCCACCGTTCGGCTTTCAAAGGCTTTCCTGACTGCAGCGGAAAGCAGCAACAGGATCGGGATATATGCCGTACCAATGAGACCCAACCTCAGGTCCATCTGAAGCATGAAAAGGACAATCAAGATCACGGCCACAAAATGGGCAACCCAAGTGACGATCAGATCGATGAACAGGCTGATTGTCCTGACATCGGTAGATATCCGGGTCAGCAGATCACCCCGGTCTGCCCGGTCGTGGAAACCGGTGTCCAACCCCAGAACATGACGGAACAGGCGGCCGCGCAGTCCCAGGTCGCTGTATGCCCCGGCCTGAGTGGCCGCGCGATGGCGCATGCCACTGAAAACCGCGGTCAGTACGCCGCTGGCCACGAGCGCAGTAAGCCAGATCGACAACTGCCGCCAGTCTTTGGGTACCAGTCCCTCGTCAATGGCGCGCTGGGCCAGGAAGGGGACAACCACCACGGTAGCCTCCCACGCCATGCCCACGGCTGCGCCGCGGAACACTGCGCCGCGGCCCTTTCGCCAGGCGTATCCCAGGGCCTCTATAGGTTGTGTGCTGGGTTGACGAACTTCGTCGGCTGTTACTGTCATTTCGTCCGCCCCTTAGGAGCTACGTTTACAGGAGGCAAAAGAGGGACACGAGACTGGAATCCGTGCTGTTCCCCGCATCTGGCCGGACAATATAGATCTGATCGACTTACGGCGTAACAGAAAGGCCCGGCATCTCCGGGTTCTGCTGCAGCCGCTCTTCCCCGATCTCCGACAACGTCTGGTCGGCCTCGATGATTGCCCGCGTGAACTCGTGCTGCGGGGCGCTGAGAACCTCTGAAACCGCGCCCCGCTCGACCACACTCCCGTCGTGAAGGACGGTCACCCTGTCTGCGATGCGGCGCACGACGCGCAGATCATGTGCGATCAGCAGCACAGCCAGCTGACTCTTACGCTTCAACTCATCGATCAGATCAAGAATGGAAGCCTCGACGGAAAAGTCCAGAGCCGAGGTCACCTCATCACAGATAAGGACGCGCGGCTCCGCCGCCAAGGCACGGGCGATGGCGATACGCTGGCGCTCACCGCCGGAAAGTTGACGTGGGAAGCGGGACAGCAGTACCGGGGAGAGCCGCACGCGTTTCATCAGCTTGCGGGCTTCAGCGTCTGCGGCGCTGCGACCCATTCCGCGCATGGACCGCAGCGCATGGAGGAGAGTGTCGCCGACGCGGCGCCGCGGATTGAGCGAACCCTGCGGATCCTGCGGTACAAACTGGATTGAGCGGCGCTGCGGGACGGTTCGGTCCCGCACACGCGGCGCGAGCCGCGCGCCCGCTACCGCCACAGCCCCCGCGTCCGGCTCAAGCAGGCCAAGAAGGCAGTTGACCACCGTGCTCTTTCCCGCCCCCGACATGCCGATCAGAGCGAGACACTCTCCCGCCTCGAGAGTAAGGCTCAATCCGTCAACCACAGTGCTTCGTTCTCTGCCCCGCTGGTAGCTGGCGACCAGCCCCTGTGCACTGAGGAGGAGAGACTTGCGTTTGGGCCCGGTCCCGTTCTTCAAGACCTTGGGGAACGTTCCATCGCAAGCAGCGACAAGCTCGCGCGTATACGGGTGCAGCGGCTGCGCCAGGGTTGCGGTTACGTCCCCTTCCTCCACCACCGAGCCTTCGTGAAGCACCAGCAGCTTGTCCACAGCTCTGGCAACCATGTTGAGGTCGTGCGACACCATGACCAGAGTGATGCCCCGCAGGCGCACCTGGCGTTCGATCTCCTCGGTAATCAGACGCCGGGTCATCAGGTCCAGCGAGGCCGAGGGCTCGTCCAGGACAAGCACGGCGGGGTCAGGGGCGAGGGCACGGGCAATGGCGACGCGTTGGAGTTGGCCGCCGGACAGCTCGTGGGGGTAGCGGCGCGCGAAGTCCCTGTTCCCTGGCAGACCTATCGCCCCTAGCCGCGCATGGACGTGCTTAGCGCTGCGCCCGCCGCGCATCAGTTCCTCGACCTGGCTGCCAACACGCATGTTGGGCGTGAGCGCGGCGGCCGGGTCCTGACCGAGGTAGGAGATTACCGTACGCCGGTAACGCCTCAGTTCCGACGGCGAAGCGGCAAGAATCTCCTGATCTGCAACCTGGATGGAGCCGGCGACATAGCGCAGTCCGGGTCGAAAATGCCCCAACAGGCCCAGCGCCAGCGTCGTCTTACCGGCGCCCGATTCGCCAACAATGCCCTGGCGTGCACCAGGGGGCAAAGAGAACGAAACGTCGCGCAGGATCGCGTGGCCGGCCTTGTCCTCTACCGTGAGTCCGGCGACATTGATTCCGGCACTGCTGAAGGAGGCAGTCATCGGGCGAACCGGTCTGCAATGGACTGGAGAACGAGGTTTGCGGAGATCGAGAGCAAGGCAATCATGAGTGTGGGCAACACGAGCGCCCACAGATTCAGGCCCGCCCCTTCGGCGTTTTCACGTATCATCACCGCCCAGTCGGTTTTGGGCGTTTCCGGTCCGAAACCAAGCAGGCTGAGCGCCGCGACCAGATAGAGGGCGCCTACAAACCGCATGCCGGAGTCAGCAAGCACAGGGCCGATTACGTTTGGGAGTATCTCCCGCCGCAGTATCGTGAAAGTGCTGTCGCCTTGGGTCACACTCACCTGTACGTACGGTGCCTGGCTCACCTCAAGCGTGGACGCGCGCGCCAGCCGGGCAAGGAACGGCGCACCCGTGAGTACCATCGTCAAAACAATGACCGGCGCGCCGCCACCCCAGCCCGTGGCCAGCACCAGCATGACGAGCACCGGCGGCAGCACGAGCAGGAGGTCAAGCACGGCCAACGTCACCGATTCAATGCGGCCGCGCAAGTATCCGATCGTTATGCCTGTCGCTGCGCCGACAACGACTGTGGCTATGGTTGCCGCGAGCGGCACCACGAGCATGCCTCGCCCGCCGTAGAGAATCTGCGACCAGAGATCGCGGCCGAGCCGGTCGGTGCCAAACAGATAGCCGCCGCCGGGCGGCTGAAACGGTGCGGCCACCGTGGTACCAAGCGCATGCGGCGCAAGCCAGGGACCAGTCACTGCAATCGACAGCACCGCGACTCCGGGAAAGACGATCAGCGGAAGTAGGAACCGACCTGTGCCGGCACGCAGAAAACGGTGTACACGTCCGTCGTTTTGAAGGAAGTTCGTCGCCGTCATCGTCCGATTTAAACTCACCACCACAAGGGTCGTCAGCGCAGTCGAGCGTTCGTGAGTACACCAATGATGTCGGCGGCCATGAAGGCGACGATCACCGTCGACGCCATCACCAGGCCTGCCGCCAGCACCGTCGAATAATCCTTGACTGCCACCGCGCCCGCGAGTAACGACCCGAGACCCGGATACGCGAAGACCTGCTCCACCACAACCGCCCCACCCACGAGGAACGCCGTAACCGCCGCCAACACCTGTGCGATCGGACCCACTACGCCCGGCAGCAGGTGACGGGTCAGCACTCTTGACGGCCGTAATCCGGCAAGGCGTGCTGCTTCAACATTCGGGGCGGTGCGCATGTCGACAACGGCCGCGCGCACGTACCGGCTGGCCCACGCTCCGGCAGGCACTGCCAGCGAGACCGCCGGCAACACCAATATCCGGGGACGATCAAGGGGGGTCGATCCCGCAGTCAGGAATGAGACCGGGGGAAGCCATTCAAGAACAAAGGCAAACAGGGAAATCAGCACGCCAGCGAGCACGAAGTCCGGCAGGCTTACACCGATCAGCGAGCCAACCGAAAGCGTAGAATCGACCGGCCCGCCTACTCGCAGTCCACCTGTAACGCCCACGACAAGCGCGATGGCAACGGCAAGGATCGACGCTGTCGCGGCAAGCGTGAACGAGTTGGCCCCCCGTTCCTTCAGGAGCGGCCACACAGGCGCACCGGTTGTGCTGGCCCCGGCATCCCCCTGCAGGATACCGCCAAGCCAGTCTAGATACTGCTCCGAAATCGGGCGATTGAGACCCAGTCGCTCATGCATTTCCGCGAGAGCTTCGGGTGTCGCCCGGTTGCCAAGAATTCGGCCGGCGGGGTCGCCGGGCAACACGTATATGGCCAGAAACAGCAGGAGCGAAACGGCCCATAGGACAGCTATGCCCGCCGCCATGCGGCGAATTAACGTCCGAGAGAGCGATCCATTCACGTGATTTCTCTACTCCGTATAACTGGCCAGATGGAATCGGGGCGCCGACTGGCTGTAGATCACACCGCTAAGGCTAGGCGCCGCCGCGTTGATGTCCTCCTGGAAGGCCCAGATGATCATACCGTCGTGATGGTAGAGATACTCCTGGACATCCATTCCCAGTTCAAGGCGCCGGTCGGAATCAACCTCTGCGATCAGCGCGCCAAGCAGTACGTCATACTCTTCTCCCGCTATTGCGGTAATATTGAACCCTCCCTGGGACCCGGTCATCAGCGCCGCGTGAACCGCAGCGGGACGGTTGGTATGGATTGTGGACTGTAACGGCGTGGTCATCAGCCGCATGAAGTCACTGAAAAACTGGTCGGCAGGGATTTCCTCCAGCGTAAGCGTCACACCGACCTCCGCCAGCTGCTGTGCCAGCAATGTTGCCGCGGCGACCATGCCCGGATACACCTCGCCGGTCAAAATCGTGAGTTCAGTGACACCCGCAGTCTCGAAAAGGCGCCGCGCGTCCTCCACATCGCGTTCGACCTGGGGCAACGTGTCGTTGTAGCCGGCCAGCCCTTTGCCGACGATGTCGTTCCCGACCTCGCCGAATCCAAACAGAACCGTGTTCACAAGCGCTTCACGATCCACCACGAGCTTCAGGGCACGCACCACATCCGGGTTGTCGAACGGCGGGATCGTAATGTTCGCCGCGAAAGAATGTGCAGTGGAGTTCGCCACGCCAGCGGGCAGAATCTTGATATCCGGGTTGTCCGCCTCGGCTCGCGCGGCCGCGGGGTTGATGCCTGCGGCGTACTCAATCTCTCCGGCCTTCAGCGCGTTCAACCTGGCATTGGCGTCGCCGATGAATATCACTTCAATTCCATCCAACAGCGGCGGACCGGCCCAGTAATCTTCGTTTCGAACCAATCGTATGCTCTTGCCGGGCTCGTAGGCCTCCAGCTTGAAGGGGCCGCTCCCGATCGCCTCAGCTCCACCGGCCGTTCCCTCCGGCACGACTATCGATATGGTGGCGAGGTTGCGGTCCAGGAAATCCCCTTGGGGAAAGTGCAAGGGAACGACCAGGGTTCTCTCGTCGAGAATGCGGATGTTGGCTATGTCTATGTTGAAAAAGAACTGCGCAAAGAAGGGCGCCTGCTCAGGATCGGCAAACGTAGCGAAAGAATAGACGACATCCTGTGGTCTTACAGGACTTCCATCATGGAAAGTCGCTTCCCGCAAAGTGATTGTCCATTCGCTGCCGTCTTCGTTGGGAGTCACCGACTCTGCCAGGCCCATCTGCACTTCCGAGCCGACCAGCCAGGCCAGGGTATCGTAAACACTCCAGAGGCCAATCCAGTCGGCCAGACCCTGTGCGAAGAAGGGGTTGAAGGTGTCGAAGGCTTCGCTGGGCGCGCCGATGCGGACCCAGCCGCCGCTTTCGTCTGCTCCCTCGCTTGCCGAATCGGCAGGAACTTCGGCAGCGCTTTCCATCGTGACCGTACAAGCACTGAGCGAAAGCGCCAGCGCTACGACGAAAATGACCACGGCGTTATGCCCTGAACTTCGTTGAAAGGACTTGCTGACACGACTCCGCATCGAACTGCTAACCATTTTTCCTCCTCTGATGTTCGAGTTCAGTACTGCAGTTCAAAACCGTTTTGACAGTGACGACATATTGGCTGGCGAAACCCAAGCTTTGCACTCCTCGACAGCGTTTTCTACGACTGTTTACGTTGTGCTGGCAGGCTCAGGTGAGACGCAGCTCTCGCGTTCCAGTTCGGCAACGTGGCGATCGAAGTAATACTGCTGCATCTCCCGCTGCTCCTCGCTGGGCCGGAGCGCGCAGTAGCCGCACTTGCCCATGTCGGGATGCAGGTACTTCTGGCAGCATACTTCGACCCGCATGAACAACGCCTGATGGTCTCCGCTCGAGAGCGGATAGACTGACAGGCGCTCACGCAGCGGCTTGGGGCCGCGGTCCAGCAATGACGTTTTTGCAGCCATTGCCTCCTCAACAGTGAAGAATCCGGCCCTCTGCAAGCGCATAATCGCTCCCGCGCAGCAGGTCGCGACGCTTGCCCACACGACATTCATGCCGAGTTTCGTCCGCGCGCGCACATGAGAAAAGAGTGGGCGCATATGGCGTTCAATCATGCGCTCGAACATCCACGCGATCAGAGATTCGAAGTCCGGCACGGTGACCGCGTCGGCATGCGTCGCGGCGCTGTCGGCAGGAAGGGCCGCAAAGCGGCGGGAGTAGAAGGCGTATTCGACGATTTCCCCCGAACTGTCGAGCCGAAACGCAAAGTTATCCGCGCTCACGTCCGGCACGCGCTTCAGTGTATAGAGCCCATAGACGACGTCCGTCGCGAACAGATGCGTGTACCATGACATGAACAGCGCGGCCTGCAGGAAAGGCCTTTCCGTCTTCACATGCTTGCCAAAAAGGCCGAGCAGTTCATTTAGCTTTTCTTCGTCGTCCAGGAGTTCGCTAACAAAATACCAGCCTGGCCCTGACGGCCGACCGAATGACAATTCCGGGCCCGAATGCCCTTCGCTCTCGCCGGTATTAGGGGCAAGCGCTTCTTCGAGTGGATGTATGGATTCTGCGAGGGTCATGGATTGTGCCCCTTATGGTCCAAAGGCCTTCACCCTGATCGGTCTCCTCTTCGACCGTTCTCCCGGCAAATGGGAATGAGAGCCGGCGCTGCTGTGCCTGCGCCTCAGCTGTCATGCAATCGTCGTCGCGGCGCGGGCCGGGTGATCCCCTATCCGCCAGCCGGCAGCGCGTTGCCGGTCGAGCCACAGTTGGTGGTAGCGGCCGTCCCGTTGCTCCATCAGCTCTTCGTGGGTGCCGCTCTGCAATAGGCAGCCGGCATCGACGACCAGAATCTGATCCGCGGACTGAATCGTGGGCAGACGGTGCGCCACGATGAGAACGGTCTTGTTGCGGAGCAAATTGACCAGCGCCGCCCGAACGGCACGGTCATTCAGCGCGTCGAGCGAGGAAGTGGGCTCGTCAAGCAATACAATCGGCGAGTCCTTCAGAACGGCGCGGGCGATCGAGAGGCGCTGGCGTTCACCGCCGGAAAGGGTAGCGCCGCCTTCGCCTACAACGGTGTCGTAACCCTGAGGAAGCTCGGAGATGAACTCGTGCGCCTGCGCCGCGCGAGCTGCCTTCTCGATTTCGGCGTCGGTTGCGTCGGGGCGGCCAAAAGCAATATTCTCGCGCACCGTTGCCCGGAACAGGTAGACATCCTGGAAAACGACGGTTATATGTTCGAAGAGCTGCTGATGGGTCAGCTCTCGAACGTCTACGCCGCCGATGAGTACCGCGCCTTCGTCAACATCCCAGAAGCGCGACACAAGGTTCAGGATGGTGCTCTTTCCCGCGCCGGAGGGACCGACGATCGCTGTCGTCGTCCCCGCTCGGGCGATAAACGCGATACCTTTGAGAATCGGTGTCGATTCGTATCCGAAATGAACCTGCTCGAACGCTACGTCGTGGCCCTGGGGCTCGGCGCGCAGCGTCTCCGGCGCCGTCTGCTCTTCAAGATCCATGATTCGGCCGATGCGCTCAAGCGCAGCATCGCCGAGGCGGAGGGTTTCAAACTGACCTGCCAGCGCCACGATCGGTCCATAAACCCGCAGGATCAGGACAAGAAAGATCAGCACAATACTTGCGTCTATCGCGCCGCCGAACCAGCGGTAGGCAGTTATCGCGATCACCAAAGGGACTCCCAACTGGACGACGCCGACCGTCAGAACGCCCAGAGGCAGAAGGCGCACTACGAGCCGGTTGTTGATCTGGCGAATGGCAGCCACCGCACGCGCATAGTGGCTGAGTTGGTCGTTCGTGCGATTGAAGGCTCTGGCCACCGTGATTCCCTGCACGTACTCCAGCATCCGTCCGCTCGATTCGGCAAGCCTGTCGCCTCGCACCAGCGCCAGCGCCTTGAACCGGTTATTGACCCAGATGAACAGCGGCACGGCGGCGATCAGGCTCAATGTGACGGCCGCGGCCAAGAGCGCGTCAATGAATATCATCGCCGCAACCACGAAGAGCGGCAGCCCAATCGCGCCAAATAGCGCCGGTATCGCCTCCGACACATACTGTGTCACCATTTCAAAGTCGGAGGTAAAGTTCGCGGTAACGTCCCCGGTCGAACGCGAACGCAGCGTCCCCAGGGGCAGGCGCTGCACGTGTCCGAGCGTTGACGCCCGCGCATCGCCGACCGCAAAGAAAGTACCGATCCAGCCGTAGTAGTTGCTGGCGTACCAGATTCCGAACTGGACGCAGATCGCAACTACGGTCACGCCGGTTGCAATCCACGCGTAGTCTGTCGTCAGAGTTCCCGCCCGCAAATGGTCGACCACCCAGACAAGAAACACGACCGGAATACCGGCACACATCGCCTGCAAAAAGCGCAGCGCTACCGACATCTTGAGATCCCGGCCGCGCCGGCCCAGCAAACGCCACGCCGTCCTGACGGGACCTATGTAGAAGGGTTGCGTACTGCGCAAAGTCCCCTGCCTCATGCAGCGACTCCTTCCTCTGACAGCGCTGGCTCCTTCGCCTGCCCCGCCGTGAGCGCTATCTGGGATGCGTTCGAAAACGCTTCCCACATCCGCGCATAAAGCCCCTCCTGATCGATCAGTTCCTCATGGCGGCCGTGCTCGACTATGCGTCCTTCATCGAGGACGATCGTTTGATCTGCCCCGGCCACGGTGGAAAGACGATGCGCGATGATGATGACCGTCCGCCCCTCTGCCAGGCCGTCCACCGCCTCTTGCAGGGCCACTTCGTTCTCCGGATCGGCGAAGGCCGTTGCCTCGTCGAGGACGACGATCGGGGCCTGCTTGAGTACGGCACGCGCAATGGCCAGTCTCTGACGCTCGCCGCCCGACAGGCGGTCCCCTGCCTCGCCGAGCGAGCTCTCGTAACCCTGTGGCAGCGCCGTGATGAATTCGTGGGCGCGGGCGGCCTTCGCCGCTGCGACAATCTCTTCGTCGGTTGCATCCGGTTTCGCCAGACGCAGGTTCGCCGCCACTGAATCGTTGAACAGAACAGTCTCCTGAAAGACAAACGAGACCTGGTCCATCAGCTGTGCCATCGGCATCTCCCGGACGTCGACACCGCCGATTCTGATCGCTCCATCACCCACGTCCCAGAAACGGGCGATCAGTCGGGCCAGGGTCGATTTTCCGGCGCCCGAAGGGCCTACGATCGCCGTAACCGTGCCCGGTTCAGCCGTGAAGGTGATCCCCTGCAGGACCTGCCGGGACGGGGCGGTCCCGTTTTCATAGGAGAAGCCAACGTCGTTGACTTCGATACGGGCGCCGTCGACCCGTGCGTCTTCACTGGCCTGCGGCAACACGTCCGCTTCGTCCAACTCGCGTACCAGCCGCGCGCCAAGCCCGATGTGAGCCATCGTCGCCATCACATGCAGCAGGCGCATGAGCGGCAAAGTGAATCCAAGCCCGGCGATAAAGAAGAAGAGCAGCGAAGAGGTGTCGATCATTCCCAGGTGCCAGAATAAGAGCCCAAAGGGAATGATCGTAAGGATCGGAGATGTCACCAATACGTAGAAGACGGTGAAGAGCGGCAGAAACTCCCGACCCCAATCAGCTTCATACTTTGCGGCGTCGTCGATAGCAGCTTTGGTCTCACCAAAGACCCGACCGGTGCCATTGAAGGTCCGCACAATCGGCATCGCCCGTATGAATTCGACAATCGAGGAGTTCATGCGCGCCATACTGCGCGTATACTCATTCAGCTTGCCGCTGCCGATTCTGATACCTATCCCCATGATCGGCAACGCAATGACAACGACCACAAGGCTCACCAGGGCCATGCGCCAGTCCACTACGAACAGCCAGATAATCAGGAACAGCATTGAAGTGAACGACGAAACCGCATCCGGAACGATGTGCGCGAGAAAGAGCTCAAGCCTCTCGATATCGTCGCCGAGTACCCGCTGAATCTGGCCGGAGCGCTTACTGGTGAGAAAGCCCAACGGAACGTGGCCAAGGCGCTGACCGATGCGCAACCGCAACTGCTCCAACGTCGCATAGGCCCCGCGATGTGAGGTCCACTCCGAGGCGGCCGCGAGCGCATATTGGAGTATGAGAAACACTGCCGTAAGCGCGGCGTAAAATAACAACCCATCGCGCGTGGCTTCCCCGCTGACGATGTCGTCCACGGCACGGTAAATGGCCCAGAACGGGCCAAGCATCGCCAGCGAAGAGATGGTAGACAGCACAGCCGCTGCGGAAAACGCCTTCCAACCGCTGCGGGTGAAGGGGAGCATGAGCTTGAAACCGGTCAATAGGGTGATCTTGTCGGAGTCGGCGCCAGCCGTGGGCTTGGCCGCAGCAGCCGATGTGGTATCTGTCGAAGGAGAGACCTTCAAAGTGGATTCAGTCACCGGTAACCTCTCTGGTAGATCCTGAAAGAGGGGGAAGCGGCTCCTTTGCCATTTGCGTAAGCTTGAGCTCTATTCTCTGCCCCGGCGCCCAACAGCTGCGGCGCACATAGAGAACGCGGACAACCCACCGGGGACGATACGACCACGCGGCAGCGCCTTGGAAGGGCCGCACGTCGGGAAAGTATAGCACGCATTCAGACCATAGAATGGAGAAAATCCGTGCGGCTTCCTTTAACTTCATCGTTAAGGATGATTTACTGCTGTGTTAACCAATGTTGCGCGTTGAAACCGTGAGTCAGTCTCCTGCCGCCATTCGCGACAGTAGCTCTATCCTGCCGGCTCATACGCCTCTCCCGCCCCCGTCAATGCAGCACTCGTGCACTCGGAGTTTCACATACCTGTTTTGGAAATACGAGCGCCCTTCCGGGCCACCGGCGCAAGGGACATGACGCCATCCAATGCGCGCCAGGACGCCGGGTATACACTCCCGCGGCAGACGGGATAGCCTGGTCTCAGGAGTGCATGGTATGATTACGAGTGAAAGGATCAGCCCACGCGTCGCACAGGGGCGAAGAGATCCGAGGGAACGACTTAATGTCGCAAACAGGCCCCGCCAAACAGATCCTGGTCGTTGACGACGAACCGCGCATGGTACGGTTCGTGAAGATGAATCTGGACCTGGAAGGCTATCAGACGCTGGAAGCCAATGACGGCTTCCAGGCGCTGGAAAAAGTCCGCGAATATGAACCCAATCTCGTCCTTCTGGACGTTGAAATGCCGGGCCTGGACGGCTTCGAAACACTCAAACGGCTGCGCGAAATCAGCGACATTCCAGCCATTATGCTTACCGTGCGTTCCGACGAGGGCGACCGCATCAAAGGGCTGGACCTGGGCGCGGATGACTATATAACAAAGCCCTTCAGCCCGCGCGAGCTGTCCAGCCGCATACGTGCGGTGCTGCGTCGCTTTGAAGTGACCAATGCACGGCCGGAGGATCAGATCATCAAGATCGATGACCGGTTGCAGGTGGACCTGCAGCGGCGTGATGTGATTGTCGACGGGGAACGACTGAGTCTGCGCCCGACCGAATACCGCCTCCTCCACCAGCTCATTCAGAATGCCGGTTGGGTCGTCCCCCATGAGGTGCTGTTGACGAAAGTATGGGGACACGAATACGTAAACGACAATCACCTGCTGCGTCTGTATATCACTTATCTCCGCAAAAAGATCGAAATGGATCCATCGAAGCCGCGCTACATCTTCACCGAACGGGGTCTGGGTTATCGATTTCGCGACTATAAGGATTCAACCCTGTCCTGACCTGTGTCAGAACGGGTCAACGATCTCGCGTGAGCTATTTTTGGACTCAGCGCCAATTATGTTAACATTCACAGTCGGTCTGTGATGGCTGCACACTATCGACAGAACAGATCGAGTTACTATCCATTCAACACGTCCTGGGACTGAGGAATGGGGTGCCGCCAAGACGCGGTCATTCCCAGCGTGAACAGGGCGGAAGCGAAACCCTGGAGGTTCTTGTGGCATCAGTCGTAACCATGAAAGAGCTGCTGGAGGCCGGCGTACACTTCGGGCACAGGACCCGGCGCTGGAACCCGAAAATGCGCCCGTATATCTTTACGGAGCGCAGTGGAATCCATATCATCGACCTGCACCAGACGATGACACGCATCAATGACTACTATGAAATGGTGCGTCGTCTGGTCGCTGATGGTGGCACAATCCTGTTTGTTGGCACAAAGAGACAGGCGCAGGGCACCGTCGAACATGAGGCGACCCGGTGCGGTATGCCCTACATCCACAATCGCTGGCTGGGGGGTACGCTGACCAATTGGGCCACGATCAAACAACGAATCGACTACCTGAACCGTCAGGAACGCCGTAAGTCCAATGGCGAATTTCAGTCGCTTCCCAAGATCGAGCAACTGGTCATCGATCGTGAGCTCGCCAAGTTGAACCGGCGTATCGGCGGGATCAAGACGCTCACCGAAATGCCCAATCTGATCTTTGTGGTCGATACGCAACGGGAAGAGCTGGCCGTCAAAGAAGCCAACAAGATCGGCATCCCTTTGATCGCAGTGGCGGATACCAACTCCGACCCCGATGAGATCACCTATGTCATTCCGGGCAATGATGATGCGATCAGAGCTGTCAAGCTGATTACACGGATTGTCGCTGATGCAGTTGAAGAGGGACGCCGCTTCCGCGAGGTGGAAATGGTAGAGACCGGACAGGTTTCTGATGACGAGTTGGCGGAATTGGAGCAGTACCTCGGGCCGAGCACACTGGCCAAGCTGCAAGGCATGGAAGACGAGGAAGAAGAAGGAAGCGAGGCCGCAGTGCAGGCCGCCGGCGTCTCCGAGGAGGAGAACACAGCGGCTGTGGCTGAGGCGGAACAATCTCAGGCGGGCGATGAAGCGCCCACTGAGCAGGCCGAAACTGAGTCGGTCGGCGGAGAAGGATAGCCGCCGCTGCTGTGTGCCGGCCCGGTCCATGCACCGGCCGCAGCGCGACAGCGTATTTCAGCAGCAATGTCATGTCGAAACGGCGGCGCAGAGTCCACTGCCCGCCGGATTCGGGCAAACAGACGTAATCGTCCGCACGGCTGCGAAGGGCGAGAAGTTTGCGCAGTGCGGACGATTACGCGGATAAAGCAGGCACGCGTTGACGCGTGAATAACTGTGCAGCAAGGTAATCAAGCAGCAAGGCAATCAGGAGGAGGAGTATGGCTGCGATCACAGCACAGATGGTGAAAGAGTTGCGAGGCGCGACGGGGGCTGGCATTCTCGACTGCAAGACAGCGTTGAACGAAAATAACGGCGATTTTGACAAAGCCGTAGAATATCTGCGCGAAAAAGGGCTGGCTGCCGCGGCCAAGAAGGCCGACCGTGACGCCCATGAAGGTATCATCGGGACCTATGTCCACCACGGCAGCAAGGTCGCCGCAATGGTCGAGCTCAACTGCGAGACCGATTTCGTAGCCCGCACCGAGCAGTTTCAGGAGTTGGCTCGAGATATCGCGATGCACATCGTGGCATCCAACCCCGAATACGTGGCCCGGGAAGAGGTCCCTGCTGACGTTAAGGAAAGGGAAATAGCCATCTACAAAGCCCAGGCACAGGGAACCGGCAAGCCCGAGAATATCCTTGAGCGCATCGCCCAGGGCAAGCTGGAAAAATGGTATGGCGATGTGTGCCTGATGGAACAGGAGTACTTCAAGGACTCTGACAAAAACGTCAAGGACGTTCTCGTCGAAAACATCGCCAGCCTTGGCGAAAATATCCAGATTCGTCGCTTCAGCCGCCTGCAGATCGGCTAATCACCTCACGAGTCCAGCCCAGCCTTCTTTTGGCTGGGCTTTTTTGCGTCATCGCCGGCGTCCCGCCAGGAGGAGGCGCCCAATCACAGGAGTTGCTGTAATGGATGGTCTCAAATACCGCCGAGTTCTACTCAAGATGGGAGGCGAGGCGCTGGCAGGCGAAGGCGGCTTCGGTATCGACCCCAGACGGGCCGAAGAAGCAGCCCAGAAGATCCTGGCGATCGTTAACCTGGGCGCAGAGGTGGCCCTGGTTATCGGCGGCGGCAACATGTGGCGGGGCAAGGAGGACGGTCTCGATCATGGCATGGAGCGGGTGACCGCCGACCACATCGGCATGCTGGCGACGGTGATGAACGCACTGGCGCTGCAGGACGCCCTCGAGCGCGCCGGCCTGCCCACTCGCGTGATGACCGGCATCGAAATACGGGCCGTGGCCGAACCTTACATTCAACGCCGGGCCATTCGCCACCTCGAAAAAGGCCGCGTTGTCATCTTCGGCGCCGGCACCGGCAATCCCTACTTCACCACCGATACGGCGGCCAGCCTGCGTGCCATGGAGATCGACGCCGAAATCCTGATCAAAGCGACAAAGGTGGACGCGGTCTACGACAAAGACCCGAAGGAAAACAGTGATGCCCGCCGCTTCAAACAGCTCTCCTATATCGACGCCCTCAACATGCGCATAGGTGTAATGGATAGTACCGCCATCGCCATGTGCATGGACAACAACCTGCCCATTTCGGTGGTCAATGTCTGGACCGAAGACGCTCTTGTAAAGGTCGTCAAGGGTGAGCCCGTCGGCACCGTCTTCTCCGGCTAAGCCTCAACCCGACAACGTTGGCGTCCGCCGGGTATCAAACATCGTTTTCCGATTGTTCTGTACCTCTGCTAAAATATCGAGACAACCAAAGAACTGAGGAAGTGAAAGAACTCTATCCAGAAATTCCGATTGAGCCGTTCCTTCATATCTCGAATTTCCGGCGATAACCCGCGAGTTCAGCTTCAGCCGACGACTCACCCCCCGGGCGCAGTGGGCCATGTCGCCAATGCCAACTGCAAGGGCCCCAAAGGGCTCAGGACTGCGAACAAGCCCCTCGCGCCGCTGACGTGGAAGGAGTGCCGTTGTGATTGAAGATATTTTGGATGAAACACGAGATCGCATGAACAAAGCGATCAACAGTTTGCAGACAGACCTGATGACAATCCGCACAGGCCGGGCCAGCCCCGCGCTTGTGGAGCGCCTTAGCGTCGACTATCACGGCGTCCCTACCCCGCTGATGCAGATCGCATCGATCTCCGTTCCGGAGGCGCAGACTCTCCAGATTCGTCCCTATACACCCACCGATATCGGGGCGATCGAGAGGGCCATCGCCATGTCCGATATCGGCCTGACACCCAGCAACGACGGCAAGCAGATCCACCTGACAATTCCGCCATTGACCGAAGAGCGCCGCCGCGACCTGACAAAACAGGTATCTCGGCGCGCCGAAGAGGCCCGCGTCGCAATTCGCAACATCAGGCGGGATGCGATCAAAGACATGCGCTCCTTTGAAGGCGAGGGCCTGATCACCGAGGATGACCTGCATGACGGCCAGGACCTGGCCCAGGAGGTCACCAATGACTTCGTGGCCAACGTCGACGAAATCGCACGCGACAAAGAAACCGAAATCATGACTATCTGACCGATAAGGAGTCAGTGTTCCATTGAGCAGTCCCGATGCAGTCAGGCAGAGCCCGGATAACCTGATCGAAGATACCTTCCCCCCTCTCGCCAGGGTTCCCTACCATGTAGGGATCATCATGGACGGGAATGGCCGCTGGGCCACGGAAAGAGGTCTGATTCGATTTATCGGCCATCGCGCCGGCGTCGATAACATCCAACCGATCCTCGAGGCCTCAGTTGAATTTGGTATCAAAGTCCTGACCATCTACGCCTTTTCCACCGAAAACTGGTCCCGTCCCATCGAAGAGGTGTCGGGGCTGATGCGCTTGCTGGGAACGACGTTGCGCAACCGGCTGCAGGAGCTCCACGAAAACGGTGTCCAGATCCGCCATAGCGGCCGCCTGAACGGCATCAGCGAAGGGCTTCAGAAACAGATTCTGCACGCTCTCGAATACACCAAGCACAACGACAGAATCATTCTGAATGTGGCCTTCAATTACGGCGGACGCGGGGAAATCGTCGACGCCACCCGTCGGATCATCCGAGATGGAATCGACCCCGATTCTCTGAGCGAAGAGACCTTCAGCCGCTATCTGTACACGAACGGCCTGCCGGATCCGGATCTGATCATCCGCACCGGCGGAGATTGGCGGATGAGCAACTTCCTCATCTGGCAGTCAGTCTATGCCGAGTACTATTCAACCCCGACATACTGGCCGACTTTCGACAAGGCGGAGCTATACAAAGCGCTGCTCGAGTTCAATCGTCGCGACCGCCGTTTCGGCGGCGTGCCCGATGCGGAATAGACTCTTCCGCCCTGCAGAACGTCCCAATCCCCTTCTCCCCCCTGAGCACTGTGGTCCTGTAATCGGACATCGATAACGGTGAAACGACGAGTCATCGCCGGCCTGATTGCGCTGGTTCCGGTCCTGCTCGCGCTCTGGTACGGCGGTCTGTGGTGGGTCCTTCTTCTCACCTTCTTCACATCGCTGGGGGCATATGAATACTATGTCCTGATCGAGAGGAGCGGCTACAGGCCGGCCCGCTGGTACGGATTCGTCTGGACGCTGGCGTTGATGTTCTCCTTTTGGTCTCTCGTCCCTATCGGGCCGGAGCTTGTCCTCACATTCGGCTTCATCATCATCTTCATCCGCATCCTGCTGTCTCAACAGGGCTCCCCCCCACCCCAGGACAGCGACAGCCCGGACGCAAGCGACCCGCCTCAACCTGAAACGGAGGCCGCGGCCCAAGAGCTGGACCATAAGCCATTTCGCAACTGGGCGCTCACCGTTGCCGGCGCCAGCTACATCGGCCTCATGATGGGGCAGGCTCTGGCCCTGCGCCTCCTTCCCAACGGTCTCTTCTGGATGCTGCTCGGGCTCGGCGTCACGATGGTCAACGACAGCGCCGCCTATTTTGTCGGCGTCACCATGGGCCGCAACCGCATCCTGCCCGCGCTCAGCCCCAAGAAGAGCTGGGAAGGAACCGTCGGCGGCTGGACTGCGGCCACACTTACCGGCGCCGCCGTCGCCTTCTGGTCACCGCTCGAACTCGCAGTCTGGCTTGGCGCTCTCATCGGGCTGGTGGGCGGAATCCTCGCCCTATTCGGCGATCTGGCCATCAGCATGCTTAAACGACAGATCGGCGTCAAAGACAGCGGCCTCTTCCTGCCCGGCCACGGCGGATTCCTCGACCGGCTCGACAGTATCATGTTCGTGCTGCCGTTCGTCTATCAGATGGCCCTGCTACTCGGCGCAGGCTAGCTTCTAGGCAGACCCGTCCGAGACGCGACCCTCCCACAAGCTGCGCATCTCCGGGCAGCGTGCCAACAACGGCTCCAGCCTGCCTGTATCCTCCACCCGGCCCGATCTGAGTACAACGATCTGGTCCGCCCGCTGTAGCAGAGGCCGTCGATGGGAAACGACCAGGTAGGTGGCATCCTGCCGCGCGAAGAGCCGCTCCCACAACTGCTGCTCGGTCTCCACATCCAGCGCGCTGGACAAGTCGTCGCATACCAGCAGTTCCGCCTGACGGATGAACATGCGCGCCGCCGCGGCCCGCTGTCTCTGGCCGCCCGACAGCCTCACGCCCCGCGGCCCCACCACCGTCTCCAGTCCATTTTCAAGCTGCTCGAGATCGGTATCCAGCGCCGCGGCCCGCACTGCCTGTGTCACCTTCGCATCGTCCGCTTCCAGGCCGAGCAGAATATTCTCCCGCAATGATTCGCTGAACAGGCTTGGCGTCTGCGAAATGTACGCGCTCACCGGCGGCACAAGAAATGACGCCGGTTCGTGGATGAGCCGGCCGTTCCAGTGTATTTCGCCGGACTCGGCCGGTAGCAGCCCCAGCAGGACCCGCAACAGCGTCGTCTTGCCCGCGCCGATCCGCCCGGTGACGACCGTGAAACTGCCCCGTTCAAGGCGCAGGTCGATATCAAAGATGCCCTTTTCTGAACCGGGGAATCGATAGGTCAGCCCGGAGGTAGAGAGAGATTGCAGCTGTTCGGGCCGGGCAGGTGACTGGTCGCGGGCAGGAGGAAAGGCTCCGCTCAGATGGATTGGCGTTCTGCGCACCAAATCGGAGGGTTGCGCTCCCTGCATCAGCCGGTCCATACGCCCGATCGAGACGCCTGCCTGTTTCCAGCGCGCGAAAAATGTCCCGATTGTGGAGATCATGTTGGTGACGAAAGTCAGGTAATAGGCAAACAGGGAGAAGTCGCCGATCGTGAACGAACCATCCCGCAGCGCCGAGCCGGCCAGCAGCAGGATCAGACCCATACCGATGTTTACAACATTGTGAAAGGTCGAGTTGAGGACCTCGTTAAAGAGACGGTCGCGCAGGGCGTTTTTGCGGCGATTCTCGTTCAACTCTTCAAAGTGCCCAAGCATACTCTCTTCCGCATTGGCTACCTGCACCGCCTGCACGTGCTCAAACATCTCACCGATAAAACCGGCTACATTGCCGGCCGCGAACCGGTTGGCCTCACGGTACTGCTGGACTCTGACCCTCGCCAAATTGGCCACCACTACCACGATCAGCAGCGGCAGGAAGGCGAAGACCGTGACGCGCAGATTGATGCGCGCCATGGTGAACAGAGCGATCACACCAAAGCCGCCCGTCGCCAGCAAAAATAGCGCCCACACGGTGAAGTTGCCCACCTCGTCCGCATCCTCGCGGAAGCGGCTGATCGCCTCGCCGGTAGAGCTGGGCAACGAGCGCGCGCCCGGCATGCTGAGAATGTGCTCCAAGAGATTCTTGCGCATCGTGGCCGCGGTGCTGAAGGTCCAGCGAAAGAATACGTACATATCGGTGAATATCAGCCCGTTGCGCAGAAGCGCGACGGCCAGCACCACCGCGGCCCAAGCGTTCGGCCCCCAGGCCAGCGGAGCCGAGCCGGTTAGCGAATCGAAGTAGAAGCGAATGATCAGCCCGTTTGCCTGGAAAATCCCGACAAAGATAACTATCCGCAGGGCCGTCGTCAGCGAATACAGGCCGGGAAAACAGCGAATCAGGCCCCACCAGGCGCTGACTACCGAGATCGGCGGACGCTCGGAGATCTGCGTCATCCAACCAACTCCTCTGCACCCATTTCCTCTATCCCCAATTGCAACAGATGATGGTAATGGGAGGTAGGATCCGATGCCAGCGCGCCGCGGTCCCCTTGCTCCCGGATCTCTCCGTTCTTCAGGATCAGGATTCTGTCGGCCCGCTGCACCGTGGAGAGCCGGTGCGCGATCAGAATGCCCGTCCGGTTGCTGAGCAGACGCGTCACCGCCTTATCCAGGAAGGCCTCGGTTGCCGGGTCTAGCAGGGAAGAAGCTTCGTCCAATACGATGACTCCAGGATCCCGCAAAAATATACGCGTAAAGGCCACGAGCTGCGACTCCCCTGCTGACAGCCCGCCGCTGCCGATCTGCAGCGGCGCGTCCAGGCCTTCCCCCAGAGAGGCATACCACTCTGTTAGCCCCAATGTTTCGATGGCTTCCCAGATGCGCGCATCCGGCACGCTCCTGTCAAAGAAGGTCAGGTTGTCCCGAACTGAGGCCTGAAATAGCTGTACGTTCTGGGTGACCATAGCCACCTGCGCGCGCAGCTGCTGCAGAGGCCACTGGCGCACATCCCTCCCAGCCACCAGCACACGGCCGCTGTCCACGTCATAAAGACGCAGCAACAGCCGCGCCAGCGTCGTCTTGCCGCTGCCCGTGCGCCCCAGCAGTCCCAACACCTCGTTTGGCTCCAGCCGCAGATGGAACCCGTCCAGCGCGAACTTACCTTTTCCGGATGTTGCTTCCTCCGGCGGCGCATCCATCGGGTAGGCAAAACGCACCTGCTCGAACTCCACAGTCAAGGCGCCTCCTTGCCCCGCGTCACTGCTCTCCGGCAGCGGAGCCGCCTTCACAGCGGTCGCAGGTGTCTCTGCCAGACGGCTTTTCGTAGCGAACAGCTCCTGAATACGGGCGATGCCGGCCCCGGCGCGCTGAAACTGCTCAAATTCCCGCGCGATCCGTTCAATTGGCTGCGAGATCAGATTTGTATAGTGAAAGATGAGATAGACCGTGCCGATCGTGAGCGCGCCGCTGAAGTAAAGTGATGCGCCGACGACAAAGGCGATGGCAGCCCCGACCGAAAAGAGAAACCAGGCGACGTTGATCATCGAGAAGCCCAACAGTTCCGCGCGTATCGTTGTTTGCCAGAACGTGCGCAGGAGTTGGTGGAAGCGGAAGAGCGTGAACACGCGCGCATTGCTCGCGCGGATGTCCTCGGTGCCGGCCAGGCGCTCCTCTACGAATCCGAAGAAGCGGGCGCTCGCCTCGCGCGAGCGTTGCCAGTGGGGCACGGCCACGTTGCGCAGCCGACCCAACACCAGAAGCGTGACGACGACAAAGGCCCCGATCGCCATGCCAACCCGCATGTCTTCGCGCAGCAGAACCACCATCACCCCAATCAGCAGTAGGCCGTTGCCGAAAAGCTGTACCACCAGTTGCGCAAAAAATCGTGTCAGCGCGTCAATGTCGCCGTCAATGCGCTCAATCATTTCGCCCGGCGTACGCTGCTGGTGAAACGTGAGATCCAGATGCAGACAGTGCCGGGCCAGGTCGCGTCGCAGCGCGTTGGTCGCCCGCCAGCCTACATTCTCCGCCAGGACTGTGCTGCTGATCGCCGCGACCTGCTGGACGGCGGCGATGCCGATGAACAGCAGCGCCAGGCCAGTAAGGAGTTCCATCGAACCCCCGGCCAGCGCCGAATCCAGAAAACGACGCATGATCAGAGGGTTGGTCAGTTGCAAGAGGATATTGATGCAGAGGACGAACAGAAGCAGCAGTGTCTGCCCCAACTGCGGGCGCAGATAGCGGGTCAGCAGACGCACATAGATCTGTTGGGACGGACGCATCACGTGCCTCCAGGGGGACACAGAGGAACGTCAGTGCGGCTTGCGAACTGTGATCCGAATCTATTTCGCCCGCGGCTTCAGGCGGAGGAAGCGCTGCAGGCATCTCGCAGCGCGGTCAGGTTTTCACCAACACTCTTATCTGTGTTGAAGACGGCGCTGCCGACAACGATTACATTGGCGCCGTTGCGCAGCACGTCCCGGATATTGCCGGCACCAATGCCGCCGTCCACTTCCAGATCGCAGGTAGGGTTATACTCATCCAGCAGCTTGCGCGTGCGCCGCAGTTTGCTGGTCATGGTCTGGATGAAACGCTGGCCGCCGAAGCCGGGATTGACACTCATCACCAGCACTTGGTCGACAAAGGGCGCGATCTCGCGCACGCTCTCGATCGGGGTAGAGGGATTCACAGCCACGCCAACCTGGCATCCCAGATCGACGATCTGCTGAACGGCTCGATGAAGATGAACACATGCTTCCAGGTGGATGGTGATGATATTGGCGCCGGCCTGGGCGAACGCATCCAAATGCCGCTCCGGCTCCTCGATCATCAGGTGAACGTCCAGGGGCAGCTGCGTGACCCGGTTGGCCGCCTCCACAACCAGCGGTCCGAAGGTGATATTAGGCACAAATCTTCCATCCATGACATCCAGATGGAGTAGGTCGGCGCCGCCCTCTTCTGCCGCCTGAATCTGCTCACGCAGACGACCGAAATCAGCGGTAAGAATCGACGGGGCCAGTTTGACCGCATGCGCCACCATCGCAAGCACCTCCTCAATTTATGTCGAGAGTGGACTTGGCTTCGGGCGCGGAGGCCGCCGTCGGGCTGCCGGGTCCTCCTGCGATTGTATCTTCTCGTTCCTTGGCCGCGCCCATCACCTGAATCAGTTCACTGATGTCGTCCAGCGTAATCAGTCCCAGAAACTGGGCCCCATCCTGGACAATGATGACCCGGCTCCCCCGCTCCAGCATCTGCTCCCATACGTCAGCCAAAGTCGTATCACCGGAGGTGACGGGCACCCGCGCCCGCGGAATCATCACATCGACGACACGCCCATCCTGCCCCTGCCCGCGCAGCGTTGCCACGAGGCGCGGGCGTGTGAGCACCCCGACCAGGTTATTGCCCAGGTCGTGCACTGGAAAATCTCCCTGGTAGGTCGTCATAATGTAGTCGACCGCCCGGCTGATCGGTTCACTTGTATACAGCACATGCGCGTCCTTGTTTACCGCCTGGCGCGCGCTGAAATCCTTCAGAACGTAGCGGCTCTGCACCGCCTCCAACTCGCCGCGGCCGCCCACATAGACAAAAAACGCCACCAACAGCAGAAAGATCCCGCCGCCAAAAATGCCCCAGATCGCGAACAGTATCGCCATGCCCCGCCCAATCAGAACGGCGATGCGTGTCGCCGGTATATACCGCAGCCGCAACGCCAGCAGAGCGCGCAGAATGCGTCCGCCATCCATCGGAAACGCCGGCAACAGATTGAAAATGCCCAGCACGAGATTCGTCCCTGCCAGCGTAAGCAACAGACCGCCCAGGCTCATCGACTGCGCGGCGCGCATCAGCGACCAAATCAACGCCCCCATCGTGCCCGTGCGCATATTCATCGACACAACCAGCAGCGCCACCGGCAGCAACAATGCGGCCAGCACGAAGTTGACCGCCGGCCCGGCGATTGCGATCAGAAACTCCTGCATCGGCTTTCGTGGCATGCGCTCCAACTGGGCCACTCCGCCGATAGGCAGCAGTGTGATATACGGCACATTCACGCCGAAATACTTCGCCGTTATCGCGTGGCCGAACTCATGCAAAACCACACACACAAAAAGAAGCAGGATAACGACGACGCCGTATATTGCGCCGGTCAGCACATCTCTGGTGTTGCGGCTGAAAAGATACGCACCGTAAACGAGAATCAGGACAAAGGACCAGTGGGCCTGGATCTCGATCCCCCAGATGCGCGCGATCTTTAGTGAACTACCCATCTGTATGCCTCTCATCATCGGCTTCTTCCGCGCCGTCTAGCGCCAGCCATTCTTCTCTGCGGTGGATTGTCCCTTGCCCATACAACCGGCAATGCGGCAGTCTGTCAGCTGGACGCCGCTCAACTGCCGAGCAAGTCGTCCGGCTCGCCCTGGTTGCACGCAGGGCACGGACACGATGCCCGCAAAGAGGAAAAGCCGTAGATGCCGTTGCCGTGGCCATCGGCCCAGGTAAATCGGATTGCGTAGTTGCCTACCAGCTCTGCGCTGTCGACCTTCGGATTGGGAGGCGGTCCTACGGCCAACCGCAGTGGGTCCTCGTCGGCCTGGCGTCTGTCCTCCCGGCAGGACGCGCACGGACAGACGCTTCGCATCCATGCCAGTTGGTATACGCTGCAATGCCCATCCGCCCAATCGACGGTAAACTCTCCCGCCGACGTGTCAACGGTCAGGTCGGTCGGTTGGCAGGCATCCCGTGTCTGCGCCAGGCTCATCTGCCACTTCCGCCCCTGCTCATCAGGGCCTCCATCAACTCTATCGGCAATGGAAAGACAAGCGTGCTGTTGTGTTCGGCGCTGATCTCGGTCAGTGTCTGCAAATAGCGCAACTGCAGCGCGCCGGCCTGGCTGGACATGACCTCGGCCGCCCCGGCCAGCGTCTGCGAAGCCTGCAGTTCACCCTCAGCGTGGATGATCTTGGCGCGCTTCTCCCGCTCCGCCTCCGCCTGCCGCGCCATTGCCCGCTGCATCGACTGCGGCAGTTCCACATCCTTCACCTCGACGACACTGACCTTTACACCCCACGGCTCGGTCTGCTCATCGATGATCTGCTGAAGTTGCTGGTTGATCTGGTCCCGCTCCGACAGCAACTCATCCAGTTCACTCTGCCCCAGAACGGAGCGCAGCGTCGTCTGGGCGATCTGCTGTGTCGCCAGAAGATAGTTGGCCACGTTTATGACCGCATCCTCCGGGGACAGCACCCGAAAATAGCAGACGGCATTGACTTTGACAGTCACATTGTCCTTGGTAATGGCTTCCTGTGTCGGCACATCCAAGGTGACGACCCGCAGATCGACCGGCCGCATCTGATCGATAAACGGGATCAGCCAGAACAGGCCGGGCCCTTTGGCGCCCGTCACCCGCCCCAATCGGAAAATCACCCCCCGCTCGTACTCCTTGACAATGCGCAATGAAGCCCGCAACAGCCAGACCAGTATCAGCGCGGCGACGATATAGATCGGTATGTTTGTGAGTATGCCTTCCATCGGTAGGCTCCTGTCGACAGGTCACGCCAACGCGTGACAGCGTCCCCGGTACCATTATATCTTCTACCACACCAGGCGGCAACTGGTCTGGAACCATCCTCCTTTCTGTCCCGATTGCGGACTTTCTCACCGAAATTGAGTGGCCGTTCCCGTGTCGTCTCCTGCAACCATCCACTGACCGCTAGCCGCTAACCACTGCAGTTGGGCGGTCGGGCCTTCGGCCCTCCCTTTTGCGGGGGGTTCCTCCCCGCAACGCCCCCCTCCGGCTAGCCCACCGTGTCTATTCTTCCCCGGCAATGTGTCTATCCAACAGTGTATGCTCCCCCTTTGCTTTCTCAAGTCATTGACCACTGATCACTGCAGTTGGGTCCGCCCTGCGCACACGCGCGAATTGACGCAGCCCCATACAGCCGATATGATTCATTCTGAGAAGCGCGCGGTGCGCCTGATGAAATCCGCAGAGGAAAACTGTTATGGCTCAAGATCCTCGTCCACCACTGTCGAGGAATTGGCTACGGCTTGCGATCGCCGCGGCCGCACTGGCAATCATCGCAGTAGTCGCTTACATCGGCAGCCTGCTCCTGTTTGGCCAGTCTCTGTCTATCGCCTCCCTGCTCGGGTGGAATCCCGGCGGCGGCCACAATGTCGAAGCCGTCGCCACCGAGCCCGTCGCCGCCCAAACCTTGCAGGTGGTCGCCACCTTCACGCCCGCGCCCCAATCCACGCCCACCCACACACCCACGCCCGGCCCGACGAACACGCCAACACCGTCCTACCCCGAGGCCGTCGTGCTCACGGAGACGCTGAACCTGCGGGCCGGCCCGGGTACCGTTTACGGCATCGTCGGCCAGGTCCTGACGGGGCAGCGCTTCCGTATCTCAGGCCGCAACGAGGCCGGCGACTGGCTGAAGATCTGCTGCCCGGCCGGGGAAAATCGAGAAAGCTGGATCAGCGCCGACTTCGCCCAAAGCAACCTGCCGGCTTCGAGTTTGCCGGTCGCCCAGGCCCCGCCAACGCCCACGCCGACCGCCACGATCGACGCGCCCAATCTCGACGAGGTCGACCTCAGCCTGCCCGCCCCGGGCGGATTTGGCTCGCCCGGCAGTACCAATCCCCTCACGGGCCAGCCCCTGGACCCCACACGCTATGGGTTGCGCCCGGTCATCGTCTGCATCAACAACGACATCGCCGCCCGTCCGCAGTTCGGCATCGGCCAGGCCGATGTAGTGTATGAATTTCTGATGGAAGGGCACAGCCTGACACGGTTCAGCGCAGTCTACTACGGCGCCGACAGCGAGGAGATCGGGCCCGTGCGCAGCGCCCGCCTGTTCAACTACTATCTGGGCGCGCTCTATGACGCGGGCGTGTTCTGCTCAGGGGCCAGCGACGGTGTCCGCTATCAACTCAAGAACAACAATCAACTCTTCCCCTACCTGGACCTGGATCTGGATGATCCGGAGAGTACCCGTTACGCCCGCTCCGTTGGCAACGACTATCGCACCCGCCTGCGCACCAGCAGCGAGATGCTGCGCCTCTGGCTCGCGGATTGGGCCGTCGAACGGGCCCCCTCCATCCAGGGATTCACTTTTGCCGGCCCGGTGTCCGGCGGCGCATCCGCCAATTCGATCCGGATCCCCTATCCCTCTGTTACCGCCAGCCAGGTGGCCTATCGCTACGACGCCGGCAGCGGGCGCTATCTGCGTTCTCTGGGGGGCGCCGTCCATCGGGATAACAACAGCGGCCAGCAGATCGCGGTCGAAAATGTAATCGTTCAATACATTCCCCACGCCCCCGTGAACATAATCGAAGACGCCTACGGCAACCTCAGCCTTCTTATCAACCCCTTCGGCGCCGGCAGGGCCATCATCTTCCGCGACGGTCTCGCCTATGAAGGGACCTGGCGCAACGAAAGGAGTGGGGAGTTGCCCCGTTTCTTCGCGGCCGACGGCGTCGAGATTCCCCTCAAAGCGGGCAAGTCGTGGATCAGTATCGTGCCGCTGTCATACGAGATCGCCTACGAGTAAACGTTGCACCGCAACGTTTTGACAATCCGGCTGCCGCGCCGAAATGGTAGCAGAGGCTCAGTCAAAGTCATAGCGGTGCAGCAGATATGTTTCCCGGCTCGAAAGCCCCACCGCTTTCAGGAAGCCCGACCCGGCCCGGGCCGTTGAGGGCAGCGGCCCCGCCGTCACCGTCTCCCAGCCGTTCGCGGGGCCCGCCAACAGCATCTGCTGCCACAGTTGCCTGCCTATGCCCCGCCGCCGGTAATCCTGGTCCACCCCCATAAACAGCATGCGCACCGAACGCGGCTGCCGCAGTTCCAGGCACTGCAACAGCAGCCGTCCCAGCAGAGAGCGTCCGCCGCGGGTGCGACGCAGCGGGCCGCTGCCGTCCGGTTGCGCCAGAAGAAAGCCCACTGCCTTGCCATCGACCTCCGCCAGCCATGCCAGCACCGGGCGGCGCAGGATCCACCAGAGCAAAAACTGCGCCTCCGCCCCATCCGGAAGCGGGAAATCCGCCCACGCCGGCACCGACTGGGTGAAAAGCGGCAGCAGGTCGCCTGCCAGCCGGTCCGGGTCCAGGGGATATATAACCGCCGGGCCCGTAACCGCCGCCCGCCCCTCTCCGTGGGCGCCCGTTTCCATCGTGTAAAGCAGACTGCGTCCCAATGGCCGGCAGACCGTCGAAAACAACTCCGGCACATAGGGCGGGGCATAGGGCGCGTGCAGTGGCGGCTCGCGGTGGAAATGATCCTGTAGCACACCGGTGCCCAGGTAAGGAGACAGCCCAACCGGCAGAATCAGCCGGCGAACCCCCACATGCCCGACCTGTTCCTGCACCGCGTGCAAAAGACGCTCCAGACTCTCGCGGCTGTTGGCGGCGTGCAGCATAGCCAGATGCGCCGTGCTGTCTGTGCGGCGCGGGTCGATCAAAACAGCCGCGGCCGCAACCGGTTCCTCCATCATTAGACCCTGGTTGATGTTCGGGAACGACTGATTGCTGACATTGGCCTGCCGGCGTCGCGGGAGAGCTTCAACCACCATATATTGGGGCCGGCTGCGTTCCAGGTGGGCGAACTGCTTTGAAACCACCGCCTGTCGCAACCGGTGCCACGCCGGCGGCGCCCAGCGCGAGTCGTCGGCGTAAATGCGCCACCATTTGCGTAGAAAACCTGCGCGGTCCCAATATCCTTCCGCCGACTCAACCCGAAAATTGAAGTACTGGGCCATATCCTATGCCGCCGAAGCCTGAGAATTGGGGAAAATCATGGGGATAACTTTCGGCAATTCGGGATAACTTCTGCAATGCTGCGGATAACTCTACTGTTCGTCTACAAACCGAATCTGGTTTCTCTACTCGCCTCGCAATTTCAAAACGTATTGAACCCGTCCGTGTCGCAGAAATTCTCCTATATTGAATAATCTTCCTGTCAAGTACTATATATAGTAACAGTCAAGCGCCACCTGAATGTTTCACAGGCAGACTGGGCGAGCCTTTCATCCTCATTACGATTGTCTGCCACTGCCGGATTTGATACACTACTTATTCATACAAGTGCAGCGAAGAGGCATCACAAGCGTTCGATTGATACAAACTCCAGCGGTCCGGGAGCCAGCCGGACAGGTTGGTGTCTGTCTTGCGGTTGCCCCCACCGGCAGCCAGGTTGAACTGCTTGTCGTTTCGTCCATCCCTCGCCCTCCCTTTCGCCTGTTTTTCTGTGTCTGCGCGAACAAAAATCCCTCGCGCTTCGTCCTGATTGCAGAACAGGAAAGTGAAAAGGAGTTGTCTTGAATACAGATTGGCAATCCGTATCCCCATCACATCGCAGTGGCAATCCACTGTACGAGCGCGGCCAGACTTCCTCGGCTTCATCTCGGTCGAAGGACACACCACCGGGAGATCAGGAGACGACAGAGCAATCCGAAACACGGTCGGAAGCCGCCTCCGTTGACAATCAACCCCAATCGGTTGATGACGATCTGGATCCCAAGGATATCTGGCAGAAAACGCTGCACGAACTCGCGCTGCAGATGCCTGCAACCACCTTTGAAACCTGGGTGCGCGACACTTCGATCATCGGCTACGCAGAAGGCGAATTCATCGTCGGCGCGCCCCATGCCTGGGCTCGAGACTGGCTGCAGAACCGTCTGCGCAAGAAGATCAAAGACATTCTTAACCAGTTGACCGGTCGTTCAGTGCAGGTCTTCTTCGAAGTGCGGCCCCAATCGCAGAAGCGACCTGATCCGGCGGAGTCGGCGCCCCTGTATGCGGATGTTCCGCCCGCAGCCCCCGAAACCAAGCCGATGCCGGTTGCAGTCGACCCTGCCACCCCACCGGTACGCCGTGCGCAGAACGCCCCGCCGCTCTACCGCGACACAGGTCAGACCCCTGCAGCGGCTGCCGCAACCAGGTCAGACGCGGCCCTTCAAGGCGGCGCGTTCAACCCCCGCTATACCTTCGACTCATTTGTAGTCGGGAACCACAACCGTCTGGCCCACGCCGCGGCCCAGTCCATCGTCGAGCAACCCGGTCATCGCTTCAACCCGCTCTTTGTTTATGGAGGTGTCGGCTTGGGGAAGACACATCTTCTCCACGCGATCGGTCACGCCATGTCCAGGCAGGGAATGCAGGTTCTTTACTGTTCGTCCGAACAGTTTACAAATGACCTCATCAGCGCCATTCGCCAGCAGAACACCGAAGAGTATCGCAACAAGTACCGGCAGGTGGACCTGCTTCTGATCGACGATATCCAGTTTATCGGCGGCAAAGAAAGTACGCAAGAGGAATTCTTCCACACCTTCAATCATCTTCACGCCGGCGGCCGCCAGGTCGTGATCAGCAGTGATCGACCACCGAAGGAGATCGCGACTCTGGAAGCCCGGTTGCGCAGCCGTTTCGAAGGCGGCCTGCAGGCTGATATCTCGCAGCCGGATCTGGAAACGCGCGTCGCCATTCTCCAATCCAAGGCCCAGTCTATCAATCAGATCGTCTCGACCGATGTGCTGATGCTTATCGCAGAACGAGTGGAGAGCAATATCCGCGAGTTGGAAGGCGCGCTCAATCGCCTCATCATTCAGGCCCCCTTCCACGACAGGCAGCTGGATCGGTCCGTGGCCGAAGAGATACTGGACACCCTCGTACCGCAGCGGCGGCCCCGCGAAGCCGGCAGCGTCGTGCAGATCGTTGCCAGGCACTTCCACCTGACCACAGAGGACCTGCTCGGGCGGTCGCGCACCAAGGAGATCGCCAATGCCCGTCAACTGGCAATGTACCTGCTGCGCGAAGAGAACGGCCTGTCGCTGATCAACATCGGCGAACTTCTGGGCGGGCGCGATCACAGCACCGTTCGCCACGGCGTTGAAAAAATTGCCCAGGATATCGAACGCGATGAGGGCGCTCGTAGGGAAGTTGTGGCCTTGCGGGAGAAAATATATGAGCCGCCCGGCTCATGATGACTGGAAAAAATCTGTTGATATAGTACAGGTGAAAATGCAGTTGCCAGCTGCAGAAGGGCTGCGCACAGCGAACCGCACGGCCTCCCACTAGCCACACACGTCAGCCCCTCCCGATCAACATCCACCCAGTCTGACAAAGGGTTACCGTAAAGGTCCACCGAACCCGGAAAACAGTCCTCCTCTTGGATCCACCCAATACTGTCGTCCCTATGCGCTCTGCCCCGCCAAAGAACCGCCCCACAGGCAGCACACGCCGTCGTCTGCCATCCTGAAAATCCTCATCAATCCTGCGGATCCTGATTCAGACAACAGCCCCCCAACAGTCCCGGATGCACTCCTTTTTTTGAAGCGCTTGCATACTCTTTGCACATACAGTACACTAAAATGGCAAGTCATCACTGTGCCACCGAGTAACCAAGCTGGACATTTGGTTGCTATTGTCCGCTGCCCTAAGTCGGCGGTAAGGTGATACGGTCGCCGACCTGGCGAAGCCTTGGCATGGTGGTATCAATCTTTTTCGGAACCTTGAGCCGGCTCTGTGCCGGTAGAGCAGTGGAGTTTGCGATGGCGGATATTGGTCGTCAGAAAGCATTGGATACAACTCTCGCCACCCTGAACAAACGCTATGGCGAAGGGGTCATCATGCGGCTGGGGGAGGCAACCCGGCTGGACGTGGCCGCGATCCCGACGGGCAGTCTTAGCCTGGACATAGCGCTGGGCGTGGGAGGCATACCCCGCGGACGCATCATCGAGGTGTACGGGCCGGAGAGTTCGGGCAAGACGACCCTGTGTCTGCATGCGATCGCAGAATCGCAGCGGATGGGCGGGGTCTGCGGCTTTGTGGATGTGGAGCATGCGCTAGACCCGGGCTATGCGCGCAAGATCGGAGTCGATGTCGAGGAACTGTACGTATCGCAGCCGGACACAGGTGAGCAGGCGCTGGAGATAGCGGAAGCGCTGGTGCGTTCGGGAGCGATGGACATCGTGGTGGTGGACAGCGTAGCCGCGCTGGTGCCGCGTGCGGAGATCGAAGGCGAGATGGGAGACAGCCACGTCGGCTTGCAGGCGCGGCTGATGAGCCAGGCGCTGCGCAAGCTGGTGGGTGCGGTGAAGACGACCGACACGAGCATGATCTTCACGAACCAGCTGCGACAGAAGATCGGGATCATGTTTGGCAATCCGGAGACGACGTCTGGCGGGATGGCGCTGAAGTTCTACGCCAGCGTGCGACTGGACGTGCGGCGCATCCAGTCGATCAAACAGGGGAGCGACGTGATCGGGAACCGGACGCGGGTGACGGTACGCAAGAACAAGGTGGCGGCGCCGTTCAAGGTGGCGGAGTTCGATATCATGTACAACGAGGGGGTCAGCACGCAGGGAGACCTGCTGGACCTGGGTGTCGAGTTCGACATCATTGAAAAGCGCGGCGCTTTTTACCGCTACAGCGATGATCTGCTCGGACAGGGTCGTGAAGCCGCCAAGAACCATCTGCGCGACAATCCGGAGATAGCCTCACAGATCGACAGCATCATCAGGGATCGAACAGGACTCCCAGCCCGCTCCAATGGCGACGAGGTCCAGGCCTGACCGAGTTCCGGTACAGGACGACACACCCAGTGCAGGCACTATGCACTGAATTTATCTTTCATGTTCCTTAATGTGCAGATATGCACAGGAGTTCACAATATACCGAAAAGTTTCAAACGTCGCACGTGTTGCCATAATTGAAAACGCTCACCACAGCGCTCTCTAATTGGACGTGATTTTGTGCTGACACACTACCGCCAAAACCAGTACAGCAACCCAAACCTTTTATCCATTTTATCAGGGGACACCCTGGGTCGCTGACGCAGCGGAACAGATAATTTGGCAGACGTTCGCTTAGCTGCTGATCGCCAGAGGCGGATCGAACGTCATAACAGGTGTTGATGTAATGCCGGCTGTTGACATAGATATATAGACTCACAGACAACCACCCACCGCAACCCTCCCCCATTTGCGATGCGGGCAAACCGATATCGAATCGGTGAGTTGTGTAATGCAACAGCAGGTGTCCATATAAAATCGCCCTCACTGAGGCGCAATGCGGAACCGATGCGTCCTTTTTGGCATGGCCTGATCTGAGACGAGAGCTCAGGCGATGCCAGGTTGAGACTTTCAAGTCGCTGTGGTCTATGGCCATGGCGACTTTTTTTGGACCGATTATGACAGGCCGAACGATTACAGCGCTGCGTTTCCAGAAGAGAGACAAGGAACGGGTCAATCTTTTTCTGGACGGCGAATACGCCTTCCCGTTGCCGGCGGTGGAAGCCGCCCAACTGAGAATTGGCCAGCAGCTCAGTGAGAAGGAGCTCGAAGAGTTAAGAGCCATCGATCTGCGCAGCCGCGGCTACAACCGGGCACTGCGTTTCCTGGCAGTGCGCCCCCGCAGCCAATTGGAGGTGCGGCGCAACCTCCAGGCTTACCGGCCAAAGGACGGGCGGCGCCTGAGCGCGTCACAGATTGAGTGGATCATCGGCGGGCTGCGAGAGAGACAGTACCTCGACGACCGGGAATTCGCCCGCTTCTGGGTCGAGCAGCGCAATCGATTCCGGCCTATTGCACCGAGAGCGCTGCGATACGAGTTGCGCCAGAAGGGTGTCGACGATAGCGTTGCCCAGGCGGCTATCGACGAACTGAGTGACGCGACTTCGGCCTGCGAGGCCGCTGCCCGCAGCCGTCTGTACAGATGGCAAGAGGAGACCAACCCTGCTCACTTTCGCAGCAAAATGGGTAGCTTTCTGCAGCGCCGAGGATTTGACTGGGAAGTGGCCCGCGACGTGATCGACCGTATCTGGCAAGAGCTGGAAGAGGCGCGCGTCTCCTCCCGCGCCGTTCAGGAGGAACGGTGGGAAGTGTGAGCTGGATGGTTTGGCCACTGAAATTACAATGACCCCACAGGGGTTCCGGCGTATGAGTGTCGGGAAGAACAGGATACGCCTGCATCCAACCGGCGCAGCCACAGGCATTTCAGGCTGTGCGCATCCAAACCAAGGGGTTCGGATATGGACATGCTAGTCGTAGTTGTCATAATCGTCGCGGTCTTGATTGTCGCGGCCATCGTTGGGTATCTGACCTATTATGCCTACCGCCGCGGGTTGACATCTGGCACACTTCAAGAGAAGGAGCGGCAGGAACTCGCTGTGCAGAGCGCGGAGTCACAAGCGGCCCAGATTCTTAAAGAAGCCGAGGCAGAAGTTCAACGCCAGCAGCTGGCCCTGAGAGAGGAGGAAGTAGGAATTCGCAACGAACTGGATGCCATCCGCTCCCGCCAGCGCCGAGATCTGGATCGCAGTGAAAGCCGCCTGCGTAATCGCCAGGAGCAGATAGATAAGAGGGTCGATCAGCTTGAAAACCGCGAACGCAAGCTGAACCAGAGAGAAAGCGGCCTGGACAAACGTGCCACAGCTCTGGAAGCCGCTGAACAACAGCGCAATGAAGAGCTTCAGCGCGTGGCCCATATGACCCAGGAAGAGGCCAAAACGATCCTGCTTCAGGAGGCGGAAAGGAACTCGCGACAGGAGCTTGCACGCACAATTCGTGAGGTCGAGGCCGAGACGCAGGAGATCGCCGAACGTCGCGCCAGGGAAATCATCACCCTGTCCGTGGAACGGATCGCCAGCGAGCATGTCACCGAATATTCAGTCAGCGCCGTCAACCTGCCATCCGATGAGATGAAAGGCCGAATCATCGGGCGGCAGGGGCGAAACATTCGCGCCATTGAACAGGCGACGGGCGTCGACCTGGTTGTCGATGATACGCCCGAAGCGATCCTGATCAGCAGCTTCGACCCCGTACGACGCGAGGTCGCGCGCATCTCTCTCAGCAAATTGGTCTCCGACGGCCGTATCCATCCGGCCCGTATCGAGAAAGAGGTGGAGCGGGCCCAACAGGAGGTGAATCAGGTCATTCAGGATGCCGGGGAACAGGCCCTGATCGAGACAAATACCCAGGGGCTGCACAGAGAGATCCAGAAGCTGCTCGGTCGTCTGAAGTTCCGCACCAGCTACGGGCAAAATCAGTATTACCACGCGATTGAGACCGCGCATTTGGCGGCCGTGATCGCCGAGGAGCTGCACGCAGATGTAAAGACGAGCCGTCTAGGGGGCCTGCTGCACGACCTTGGCAAGGCCGTCAGCCATGAGATCGATGGACCGCACGCCATCGTCGGCGGTGAAATCGCCAAGCGCTACGGGCTCAATGCCAAGGTCGTCAACTGCATCGCCAGCCATCACGGCGAAGTCGAACCGGAATCGATCGAGGCCGTCATCGTCGCGGCCGCCGATGCCATCAGCGGCGCCCGGCCGGGCGCCCGCCGCGAAAGCCTCGAAGCCTATATCAAACGGGTGACAGCGCTGGAGGATATTGCCAACAGCTTTGAGGGGGTGAATCAGACATTCGCCATTCAGGCCGGCCGCGAAATCCGGGTGATCGTGCAGCCGGATGAAGTTGACGATCTGCAGGTCATCGAACTGGGCAAGAACATAGCCAGCAAGATCGAGGACAACCTGGAATATCCGGGACAGATTCGCGTTACGGTCATTCGTGAAACTCGTGCTGTCGCCCATGCAACCTGACGCGCACCCTGTCGCGGCTGCTCACATCGCCTGGTCCGGCTGACACTGCCGGACTGTTTGCTGGGGTTGGCTGGGCAAAGCGCACCCTCACAGTATCCGTTCCCGTTCTGGCGGGGCGTCGAAACGGTCTGCTCTTTCGAACCTGCCCTGTCTGACTGCTCGCGGCGGCCTCCTATTCCTCGCCGGCGCGCCGCTTGACTGTACAGCCGCCGCAGGTGCCGCAACCCCCATCCTTTTCCTTCTTCCCCGTAATCAGTTCCGACAGCCCGAACTCCGCCAGGACGTTATTCTCAAGCAGAACCGTAACACTCTCCTTAAGCGGGTGCAGGTGACGGATCCGCCCTTTGCCCTGGTGCGTCGTCACCTCTGCCCCGACCTTGGGCATCTTCCTGTTTGCCTTCTTGTAGATCGGATCCTCATAGGAGAGACAACAGAGCAGCCGGCCGCAGACGCCGCTGATCTCGTCTTGATTCAGAGGCAGCTGCTGGTTCTTCGCCTGCCGGATGCTCACCGAGGCAAATTCACGCAGCCAGCTGGTGCAACAAAGCTGGCGGCCGCACTTGCCCACCCCGTCCAGCAGCTTGGCCTCGTCGCGCACGCCGATCTGGCGCATTTCGATGCGCGTGTGAAAGGTGCGGGCCAGATCGCGTACTAGCGCGCGGAAATCAACCCGCTGCTCCGCGGCGAAGTAGACGGTCAGCCTGCCGCCCTCGTAGTTGTATTCACAGCGGTGCACCTTGATATTTAATTTGTGCGCCTTCGCCTTCTCGCGGCAGACCGACACCGCCTCCGCCTGCTTCTCTTGCCACAGGTCCTTCTGCAAAAGGTCCCATGGCGTTGCCCGGCGCACCACCTTCTTGATATCGCCGACAATTTCGTTGCTGGGAACATCGTGCGGCCCTTGAACGATCTGCACCAGGTCCCGGCCTTTGACCGTATCCACGATCACATAATCTTTCGGCGCCAGGTCAGTGTGGTGAACCGGATCGAAGAAGTATATCTTCGTAACGGGCTTGAATTGGGCTCCGACTACGATCGGCATAGTAGATTCTCCATGGTCGTTGCCGTTACGGGCACTGCCCCACCCCCTGCGTGTGCGCTGTTACACACCCGTCAGGCGTGCGGCCGCGGCATCTGCAGCAGAAGCACATCCAGCGCCAGCCCTGTATTGACTGTATGCCGCAGGTAACCCTCGATACGGCTTAACGTGCGCAGATAGGCCTGGACATCAACGGGGCGGAACGTACTGGCCGCATCTGCGAGTGTGTCCAGCAGATCGATGTTGGCGCACTGCTCCAGACAGCCGGATTGGGCCAGCATGATGTCGCGCCACCAGCTCGTCCACAGCGCAAGCAGCGTGAAAAGCCGAGTCTGGTTGCGCCCGGCCGCCAACTTCTGTGCAAAAGCAAGGCGATCCACGCGGCTGCTGCGGCTGAGCTCCTGCAACTCCGCCAGCCGCTCGCTCCTTTCCGCCAGCGGCTCCGACTGTTCGATCTGGTCAACCGCCCAGCCCAGGCAACCGTTCGCCAAACGTGCCAGCAGCGCGGCCTGCTGCGCGGACGCTCCCCAGCGGGCCAGCAGCGCCTCTTCCATGACCTGCTCCCCAAGCGGCCGCAGCGCCAGAATCTGGCAGCGGCTGACAATCGTTGGCAGAAGAGCGGACCGGTCCAGGGCGGTCAGATAGAGGACCACGTGCGGCGGCGGCTCCTCCAGAGTCTTCAGCAGCTTATTGGCGAAGCTGATGTGAGCTCTGTGCGCGTCCTGAATCAGAAAGACCTTGTATCGCCCCTCCATCGGGTGCAGCAACGCCTGACGGACGATGTCTCCCGCCTGTTCAGCACGATGAAGACCATTCTCCCTGTCCGGCTCACCGTTGCGGTCGGTCGGCGGCAGCAGCATGAAATCGGGATGGCTGCCGGAATGCATGAGACGGCATGCACGGCAGCTAGCGCATGCCTGCCCGTCAATTCCAGTTTGGCACAGAAGCGACTGGGCAAAGCTGCGGGCCAGGGTCGACTTACCCACCTGCGCCGCGCCCACAAACAGGTAGGCGTGGCGCAGCCTGTCATGCCGGATGCCATTCTGCAACAGTTGGACGGCCCACTGATGGCCTACGACCGGCCCTTCAGCCACTTGTATCTCCCTCTCTCATTTTGTAGCAAGATATCGCGGCATTTTATCACACTGCCAATCGGCGCACAAGCATTCCCGAATTTCCGGGTGTTCGGGCCGGACGCGCAGCGCGCGGCCGCCGTCCGCCGGAACCCTGAAAAAAAGAGGTGCATCCATAAACGGATGCACCTCTTTGATTGGTCCGGCTGGAAGGTTACTTGATCTCTACGGTGGCCCCTTCGGCCTCCAACTGCGCTTTGGCGTCTTCGGCGACGTCCTTTGCCACGCCCTGCACCACGGGCGCCGGTGCACTCTCGACCAGCTCCTTGGCCTCTCGCAGGCCAAGGCTTGTTACCGCGCGCACCGCTTTGATGACGTTGATCTTCTTGGCGCCCATATCGGCCAGGATCACGTCAAACTCCGTCTGCTCTTCGACCTCTTCTTCGACTTCAGCCGCGCCGCCGGCCACACCGGCCACCGCTACAGATGCCGCAGCGCTCACGCCCCACGACTCCTCAAGCATCTTCACCAGTTCAGCGGCTTCCAGAAGCGTTAACTCGTCCAGCTGTTCTTTGATTGCATTCAGATCGGCCATCTTTCGTTTTCTCCCAATTGTCTGTTACTGTGCGTTCCCTGTCCCGACGATACAATGTTCCCTGTAGGAGGGGATTGAATCCCCCTTTCGACGCTCAGGCGGCCTCCGCCTGCGCATCGGCGTGCGCTTTGACGACCCGTGCCAGGCTGACCCCTGGCTCATTGACGACGCGGGCAAGCTGCGTGGCCGGCGCGATTATCGTCGCCAGTAGTTTGGCCAGCATCTCTTCGCGCGTGGGCAGTTCGGACAGAGCCTCGGCGCCGGCGGCATCCAGAACGTTTTCCTCCAGGATTCCGCCCTTGATCTCAATGATCTCATCCAGATCGCTAAGGCCGTCCTTTAGGGCCGTCACGCCTCTGCCGATATCTTCGCCGACAAATGCGATCGCATTCGGCCCTTCCAGCAGCTCGTCCAACTCCTCCGTGACCCCTCTGTTTTCCAATGCAAGCCGCATAAGCCGGTTCTTCACGACCATATAAGACGTGTCCGCCTCTTTGAGGCTGGCGCGGAGCCCGTTGATCTGCGTTACGGTGGAGCCGCGATAATCGGTGAACACGACCGCAGAAGCGTTTTCCAGATATGTCGTGTACAGCGCGACGAGCTCTTCCTTCTTCTCTCGACTAAGTGCCAATGGACATTCCCCCCTTTCTTCAGGATTCCTGCGGGGGCGCGGACAAGACCGGCCTGAGCCCCCTCCAATCTCCGGTGAGCGTTGCAAACAAAAACGCCCTTGCGCTGCAGACAAGGGCGTAGCAAGCAACTTCTGCCGTAAAACGGCGATCAGGTCGCTGTGTTCAGCCCTTGGCCGGCTGCGCACCTCGGCGCATTTACTTTCGCAGCGCGAATACCGGCTGTCTACGGAACTGAGTATCGTATACAGTTGAAACGTGCCAATTCTACCTTACAGCCTCCTGCAACGGCAAACCGGGCCTATGCCGCCTTCAGCATCGAGGCCGCGTTGACATCAACGCGAACGCCCGGCCCCATCGTGCTGGTCAGCGTCACCCGCTTCAGATAGACACCCTTGACAGCCGAAGGCCTCGCGGCCATGATCGCTTCCATCACGGAAGAGAAGTTGTCGAGAACCTGCTCGCCGCTGAAGCTCGCTTTGCCGATCGGCACATGGACGTTACTTGTCTTGTCGACGCGGAACTCCACGCGGCCCAGCCGGGTCTCCTCAATGACACGCGGCAGTTCATCCGCCTGTACAATCGTGCCGGCTTTGGGGCTGGGCATCATTCCCCTGGGTCCCAGCACGCGGCCCAACCGGCCAACCACCCGCATCATATCCGGTGTAGCCAGTACGACATCAAAATCAAGCCAGCCATCCTGGATCCGCTTGGCCAGATCTTCGCCGCCGACATGGTCGGCGCCGGCCTCCTCGGCCGCGCTGATGCCATCGGCGCCGGCAAAGACCACAATACGCACGACACGACCGGTGCCGTGGGGAAGCGTCACCACGCCCCGCACCTGCTGGTCGGCGTGACGGGGGTCAACACCGGTGCTCAGATGCACCTCCACCGTCTCATCGAACTTGGCCGTGGCGCCGTCCCGCATCAGGTCAACGGCTTCAGCCGGCTGGTACTGTGTGTTCCTGTCGATCTTGCTACGCGCTGCGTTGTAGCGCTTGCCATGTTTGGGCATAGTACACTCCTTGTGGTGCAAACGGGGCACAGGCCTGCGCCCCTCCCACCCTTGAATTAATGATCTCTGCAGGGCCGCAATCTGAGTCGCAGGTCCCGCCTAGTCGACAACCGTTACTCCCATGCTGCGGGCCGTTCCCCTCACCATCTGCATAGCGCTGTCTATGGGGATATTGCCCAGGTCCTTCAGCTTCACCTCGGCGATCTCACGCACCTGCTGATTGGTGATCTCCCCCACCTTCTCCGTGTTGGGGATACCGCTGCCCTTTTCGATCCCGGCCGCCTTCTTGATCAGCTCGGCCGCCGGCGGTGTCTTGGTAATGAATGTAAACGACTGGTCCTGGAATATCGTGATCTCGACTGGAACGACCTGTCCCATCTGGCTCTGTGTACGCGCATTATACTCTTTGCAGAAGCCCATGATATTGACGCCGTGCGGGCCCAGCGCCGTGCCTACCGGTGGGGCGGGGTTGGCCTTGCCGGCGGGAATCTGCAACTTTACAACTGCTTTGACTTTCTTCGCCATCTCGCCTGCTTCTCCTTATTACGAATCCCGTTCCAATTGGAGGAAGTCCACCTCCACCGGCGTCTCCCGGTTGAAGAAACTTACCATGACCCGCGCCTTGCCTTTTTCCGGCTCCAGCGTATCGACCACACCTGTGAATTCAGCAAACGGGCCTTCGATAATGCGGACCCGCTCGCCCACGTCGAAGCTGACCTTGACGCGCGGTTCGTCCGACTCGATGCGGCTCATGATGTGATTCACTTCGTCCTGGCTCAATGGGCTGGGCTTGTTTCCCATGCCCACGAAACTGGTTACGCCCGGCGTATTGCGCACCACATACCAGCTGTCCTCATCCATGATCATCTCGATGAGAATATAGCCCGGGAAAACTTGCCGCTCTACCTCACGGCGGATGCCTTCCTTGATCTCGATCTCGGTTTCAGTAGGGACAACAATTTGCAGGATCCGGTCGGTCATGTTCATCGATTCCGCCCGGTGTTCCAGGTTTTTCTTTACCTTGTTCTCCTTGCCCGAATAGCTGTGCACCACATACCACTCCGGTCTCGGGCCGGTCAGCTGCTCTTCAGTAGCTGCGGACGCCTCATCCTCTACCAGCTCCGAACTATCCCCGTCTTCCCGCAATTCAACGTCGACGTCTGCATTCGTTATGTCGCCCACAGATTCCTCCTTGCGCGTCACATTCCAGAACCGGCTCTTCCTCTACGAAAGAACGCGACGGCGCCGCAGATGCTGCTAAAATACCTGAAGAAAAAGTGTCACCAGATAACTGAAAAGCGAGTCTACCGCAAACAGCACGAGCGCGGCGATTGTGGTGACTATCAGCACAACGACGGTCAGGCGGGTACCTTCCTCGCGCGTCGGCCAGGTGACCTTGCCAATCTCGGCGCGGGTCTCCTTGAAGTAGCGCACAATTGCGTTATCAGACCTTTGAACAGTTGTTGACCGGCTCACGATTGACTCCGTTTGGTGTGTGAACACAAGAGTATGTTCACAGCGCCCCAGATCCTACTTCCTCACTGACCAGCATGCGGCCCTATCGGCCATGTTAGGCGGAAAATGACCACCGCACGGCTGGCGGTGGTCATTCTCTGACAGGCGAGGCAGGACTTGAACCCGCAACCTGCGGTTTTGGAGACCGCCGCTCTGCCAATTGAGCTACTCGCCTAAAATGTCCGCAAGTGTTGATTTCTTACGGACAGCTTCAACTTATCCTGAAGGTTACTCGACGATCTCGGTAATAGCGCCGGCGGCGACGGTGCGGCCGCCCTCGCGGATGGCAAAACGGCCGCCGGTCTCGATGGCGACAGGTG
>JAPOVP010000020.1 GCA_026708085.1 Caldilineaceae bacterium | reverse complement strand
GGCTCCGCCCCCGCAACGCCCCCTCTCCTACAACATGCCTCGCCGACCTGGTGTCTCTATCCGTAACAGGTGCCCAATCGAAGGTGTCTGGCCAGACCACGTCCGGCCAGTCCCATCGGATCGCCGTAGGTGCCGGCCGTGGGCCTGCCCTCGCACCCTCCCCAACTGACGGACTCCACCGTACGGCTTGGCCTGGCGCCTGCACTGCGTCTCGCCCAAAGACGGCAAACAACCCCGGCCACCGTTGGCTCTGATTCCCCGCCAGACTGTTCCCACCCCAAATCTGGGATGCACCTCACCAGTTGCGTGCATCTCAAGTTGCACCGAAATCTCGCACGCCCCAGGGCCGCAACCAAGCCGCGGTCAGTTTCCGTTCCAATCTCCGGCAGAAGAAGTGCCCCCTCTGACCACCGATCATTGTTCACTGAGTTCCGGGCCTTCGGCCCTCCCTTGTGCGGGGAGGGCCACTCTTAACGCCCCCCCCCAGCTATGCCACCTTGGCACCGCGTCTCGATCTCGTGTCTATCCCGCGGGTCGCTCGACCCCGTCGTGCCGCGAAGCCGACCGTCGCGACCGCGACAGACGCAGGCCGCGTGCCTGACCTCTCCCGCCCAAGAAACGGATGCAACCCATGCTCATGTCGGCTTCCAAATAAATGACAGACGCGCCCATAACGCCACCTGTACGCTCTGCAGCCCAGGTGAAGCAGAGTCAAACAGTGCCCATCCTCCGGGCCTTTGTGTAACCGAAACTCGGTGACTCCTGAGCCAGATTCGGACCAATGGAGCGGGACAACGATTGGCATCGTCCGCTATGTTGTTCCGCCAGACCCCGGACCGACCCTCACTGCAAGAGTCCGCCCGCTGAAGAGCGATCTGAGGAAGCGCGCAGCGGCTGACTCGGGCCCCAGTCACGCAACAATTCACGGCACGCCTTCGCTGTTCCTAACGACCCTTCGCCGATCTATTCGTTCCGCAGTCTGTGCATCACGTATCGGAGGAAGCCCTGAACTCATCTAGAGTTGCCTGTCTTCCTTTACGGTCCAATGCGCCACACTTCCCACCTTCAGTACAGACTCGTCTGACGCGCCCCAACGGACGCTATATGTTCCTTGGGCAATCCCTATACGCCCGGACTACGTACAATGAACGTCTACTTCAGATCGGCAGCAAAACTCACCGCACAACAGAGCACAAAAAGTGACCAATTTCGAGTCTTTTTCGCCCAATTTACTCTGGTAGAGGGCGCAATAAGGACTCTTGGCAATCTGGAATCTACTGTCTCTGTCCCCCTGCCTGGGCATTTTCCCAGCTCCTTGACACGGCCAATGTGGATAACATAAATTTTCACTGAGGATCGTGCGGCCTTTTTGGGTTCGCCGCCAGAAACAGGTGGGTCTTGAAAGTACACAATAGAGAAGCACAATTTTTGCAATGGCGGAGAGAGTTTCTGATCGGCTCGCTGATCGGCCTCTGCGTCATGCTGCTCGCCTTGCTTGTTGTCGTCGTGTCGCCTGGGCCCCGTGCTGCCCTGGCACAGAGTGACGACCCTCGCGTCGCAATCTCTGTAGGCGACAGTTCGATGAACCAGGGCGACGTGACCTGGGTCCATGTCTCATTCCACAACATGCCCCAGGATCCCAATGACGATAAAAAATTCGGCGTTTACTTCCGGTACTATTTTGATCGTAACTCTGACGGCACGTGGACGAACGTTGACGAAGACTGCGCAGAGAATTTGGTCGGAGGGGACAAATACATCACAACTTGGTACAGAACTCCCTGGGATCACGGGTCATCCCCCTTTGCAATTACCACGACTTGCCAGGTCGGCAGTTACAGGATACGGGTGAGCGTAAAGGACAAAAGCAGCCACACCGAAATTGTCTCCGGCACACATGACATAACTGTTAGCCTGGGCCCCTCAGTGACAATCGAAATGCCGCCTGGTCCCCACTACCGCGGCTCCGCGATCAACCCAAGAATCAAATTCAATGACCTGGTCCAGGGCGACGACTACACCTACACGGCCTACTTGATGGCCAGAAACCCCCCCAACTTTGCGGATATCTGCGAAGGCACCGGGTTGGAAAGAAACAGAACATTTACGCTAAACGACGTATCCGCGAACCCAATAGAAAAGACCGTCACCATAACCGCCGATTGTCCGACAAACGAATACGAGATCAAAGTAAACCTGGAGGACTCCGACGAACGATACCGAGGATCGGACGCCAAGGAATTCGAAATCACGACAGACCCCAACGCCTCCCCGTCCGTAACAGTCAGCCTGTCCGAATCCTCTCCAATTGCTCCAGGTACCGAATTCGACGTCGTTTTCAAATTCTACGACATACAACCTGGCACCGCGATTGTAAGTCTCGACACGATGACAAACACATCCACAAATCAGCCCGTAGGTCGTATGGACTGCGGCGGTAGTCTGGTTGGATGGGGGGTGGATGTCTCAGGAACTTTCAACCATAACCCTGATTTGAATCGCATAACGATTCCCGCCGACTGTCCTGCCGGCGCCTACAAGATAGTAAGTAAAATAAAGAATAATTCGGGAAATGAAATCATTTCCGGTTCCGTCGACTTTATCATTGGCTACCCCGATCTAACGCCGACAGCGCCGTCAGTGTCGAACCTGACCGCAAAACAAAACTCCCCCTTCAGCCAGCAACTGCCTGTAGGCACCGGCGGCGACGGTACGCTAGACTACAACGCTACCGGCTTGCCCCCCGGACTGCTCTTCACCAAGTCAACCCGCACAATCGCCGGTACCCCTACGGGCACCGGGACCTCCACCGTCCGCTACACGGTTACCGACAGCGATGGCGACTCAGCCTATGTCGAATTCACAATCACCGTCGATCCCGATCTGACACCGTCGGCGCCAAGCGTCCCCGGCTATACGGCGAAACAGAATACGCCGTTTAGCCAGCTGCTGCCTGCAGGGAGTGGAGGAGACGGAACGCTATCTTACGGAGCAACAGGGCTGCCTGAAGGTCTGAGCTTTATTACGACAACCCGCACGATCGCCGGCACACCGACAGGCACAGGGCCTTCAACTGTGCGATACACGGTCACAGATAGCGACGGCGACTCTGCCTACGTAGAATTCATAATTACAGTCAACCAGGATCTCAATCCGACCGCCCCGTCGATATCAGCCTTATCAGCAAGAAAAGGAAGTCTCTTCACCCGGCAGCTGCCGGACGGCACCGGAGGAGACGCGCCGCTAAGCTACAACGCCACCAATCTGCCGAACGGCCTTACTTTCATCACGACCACACGTACCATCACCGGCACACCCACAACTGTGGAATCTCCAACCGTGACCTACACGGTTCGAGACAGTGATGGCGATGAAAACAGCACCACCTTTGTCTTCACAGTTGCAGAGGACCTGATGCCGACACTTCCCGCCATATCGGGGTACTCGGGCAAAGTGGGCTCGCCATTCAGCCAGTTGCTGCCAGAGGCCGCAGGCGGAGATACGCCGCTCAGCTATACCGCCACCAATCTGCCGACCGGCCTTTCGTTCATCACCAGCACACGTACGATTCAGGGCACACCGGAATCTCAGGAAGCCCCAACCGTGACCTACACGGTTACCGACAGCGATGGCGACTCAGCCTATGTCGAATTCACGATCACGGTCAATCCCAATCTGACACCTTCTGCGCCGAGCGTCTCCCCCTTGACCGCCAAGCAGAATGACCCATTTAGCCACCAGTTGCCCGTAGGCAGCGGAGGAGACGGTTCGCTCTCTTATAACGCTACGGGTCTGCCTGACGGCCTACTCTTCACGGAATCAACGCGCACGATTGCAGGCACGCCGACTCGGCACGGACCGTTTACGGTAAGGTATACCGTAACCGATAGCGACGACGACTCGGACTACGTAGAATTCACAATCACGGTCAACCAGGATCTCGAGCCGACCGCCCCGTCGATATCAGCCATCTCAGCTAGGAAAGGGAGTCTATTCACCCGGCAGCTGCCGGAGGGTACCGGAGGTGACACACCCCTAAGCTACAACGCCGCGAATCTGCCAACCGGCCTTACTTTCATCACGACCACGCGTACCATCACGGGCACACCCACAACCGAGCAGGCCCCAACCGTGACCTACACGGTTCGAGACGCTGATGGCGACACCGACAGTACGACCTTTGTCTTCACAATCGCAGCCGATCTTATACCAACTCTGCCCTCCATTTCAGGGTACACCGGCAAAGTGGGCTCGTTATTCAGCCAGGAGTTGCCAGAGGCCGCGAGCGGAGATACGCCGCTCAGCTACACCGCCACCAATCTGCCGACCGGCCTTACTTTCATCACCAGCACACGAACCATCACGGGCACACCGGAATCTGAGGAAGCCCCAACCGTGACCTACACGGTTACCGACAGCGATGGCGACTCAGACAGTGTAGAATTCACGATCACGGTCAATCCCAATCTGACACCGTCGGCGCCAAGCGTCTCGCCTTTGACTGCCAAGCAGAATGACCCGTTTAGCCATCAGCTGCCCGCAGGCAGCGGAGGAGACGGTACGCTTTCTTATGGCGCTACGGGTCTGCCTGACGGTCTACTCTTCACGGAATCAACGCGCACGATTGCAGGCACGCCGACTCGGCACGGACCGTTTACGGTAAGGTATACCGTAACCGATAGCGACGGAGACTCCGCCTACGTAGACTTCACAATCACGGTCAACCAGGATCTCGAGCCGACCGCCCCATCGATATCTGGTATCTCAGCTAGAAAAGGGAGTCTCTTCACCCGGCAGCTGCCGGAGGGCACCGGAGGAGATGCACCGCTAAGCTACAACGCTACAAATCTGCCGACCGGCCTTACCTTCATCACGACCACACGTACGATTACCGGCACACCAACAACCGAGCAAGCTCCAACCGTGACCTACACGGTTCGCGACGCTGATGGCGACGAAGCCAGCACGACTTTTGTCTTCACCATCGCAGCCGATCTGATGCCAACTCTGCCCTCCATTTCAGGGTACTCCGCCAGAGTCGACTCGCCATTCAGCCAGTTGCTGCCAGAGGCCACGAGCGGCGACCCCCCTCTGGACTATACCGCTACCAACCTGCCTACAGGCCTTAGCTTCATCACCAGCACACGTACGATTCAGGGCACGCCGTCAGCCGTCGAATCGCCAACAGTTACCTACACGGTGCGAGACGAAGACGGGGATGAAGACAGCAAGACATTTTCCATCACAGTCGCTGCCGACCTGAAGCCGTCACTTCCCACCATATCGGGTTACACACCGGCAGAGTAGGCTCGCCATTCAGCCAGGAGCTGCCAGCCGCCACAGGTGGAGACTCGCCGCTCGAATACTTCGCGAAAGACTTGCCGGCCGGCCTCAGTTTCATCAAGAGCACACGTACGATTCAGGGCACGCCCACAGAGGCGGAATCGCCAACCGTGACCTACACCGTTCGAGACGAGGATGGGGATGAAGACAGCAAGACGTTCGTCCTCACAGTCGAAGCCGATCTGAAGCCGGTACTTCCCACCATATCGGGTTACACGGGCAGGGTGGGCTCGCCATTCAGCCAGGAACTGCCTGCGGCCACCAGTGGAGACTTGCCGCTTAGCTATACCGCTATCAACCTGCCGACCGGCCTCAATTTCATCACCAGCACACGTACGATTCAGGGTACGCCCTCAACTCAGCATGCTCCAGTTGTGACCTACACCGTTCGAGACGAGGATGGGGATGAAGACAGCAAGACATTTTCCATCACTGTCGCAGCCGACCTGAAGCCGCAACTGCCCACTGTATCAGCCTACACCGTCAAGGTGGACTCGTCCGTCAGTCAGGTACTGCCAGCGGCCACGAGTGGCGACCTGCCGCTGAGCTATACCGCTACCAATCTGCCGACCGGCCTCACTTTCATCACGACTACACGTACGATTCAGGGCACGCCCACAGAGGTGGAATCCGAGACCGTAACCTACACGGTTCGAGACGAGGATGGCGACGAAGACATCAAGACCTTCCTCTTCACTGTCGCCGCCGATCTGACACCGACGCTTTCCACCATTTCGGGGTTCACCGTCAAAGTGAACTCACCATTCAACCAGGTACTGCCAGCGGCCACTGGTGGAGACCTGCCGCTGAGCTATACCGCTACCAATCTGCCCACCGGCCTCAGTTTCATCACGACTACACGTACGATTCAGGGCACGCCCACAGCCGTGGAATCCAAGACCGTGACTTACACCGTCACAGACGACGATGGGGATGAGGATAGCACGACCTTTGTTTTGGCTGTCGCAGCCGATCTTTCGCCGACGCTACCCACAATTCCCGGGTACACAGCCAGAGTAGGTTCGCCTTTCAGCCAGGTACTGCCAGCGGCTACAGGAGGAGACCTGCCGCTGACCTATACCGCTACCGATCTGCCTGCCGGCCTCAACTTCATCACCACCACCCGCACGATCTTGGGCACGCCCGATACAGTAGAATCTCCGACAGTAACTTACAAAGTGCGAGACCATGACGGCGACGAAGACAGCAAGTCCTTCACCATCACGGTTGAAGCCGATAACCAGCCCTCCGAGCCGTCCATAAGCGACATGCACCTGAAGGTCGGAAGCCTCCTGCGTGCGGAACTGCCAGCGGGCTCAAACGGAGACCCACCCTACACCTATACGATCTCGACTTTACCGTCCGGATTAAACTTCGACCCTGTCACTCGCATTCTGTCGGGCAGGCCCGACTCAACCGGTTCCAGGGATGTTACATACACGGTTTATGACGCAGACGGCGACACTGCCGCTGTGGATTTCACCATCAACGTCAATACACTCCCGGTTTTGCCACAAATCTCCGATACGTCTGGAACGAAGGGCAATATCTTCACCCTTCAACTTCCCGAGGCCTCTGGGGGCAGAACTCCCCTCAAATACGCTGCCACCGATCTGCCCGCCGGGCTCCAATTCATTACAGAAACGCGGACCATTACCGGAACGCTGGCTCAGGTGGAGATCGCCGACGTTACCTACAACGTAACCGATGCTGACCAGGATCAAGACAGTGAAACGTTCAAAATAACCGTAACCGATCTGGACCAACGTCAGGTTGACAACAACAACAATAACGGCAACAACAACGGTAACAATGGCGGTACGCAAAACCCGCCGGCCCTCACACTTGGCGATACAGTAGGATTCACGCTCCGGGTTGGTGACCAGTTTACGCAACAGTTACCGGCTGCAAACGGAGGCACTTCACCCTATCGTTACTCTGTCACAACCCTGCCTCTTGGCTTGTCATTCAATGAAGGGACTCACACGATTTCGGGTTCCCCTACATCCCCGGGCACGACCAATGTCACCTATACGGTGACCGACGCCAACAACAGCCAGGTCAGCGACCACTTCACAATCACTGTAAACCCTGCCCCCCTCACACTGCCCGACTCGACCGGGTTTTCGGCCACTGTCGGGCAGCTGTTCACGCAGCAGCTCCCGGCAGCTAGCGGCGGCTCGTCACCCTACGCCTACAGCGTCACAACCCTTCCGACAGGACTGAACTTCGAGCAAGCAACGCGTACCATCACAGGAACGCCCGCCGTTGCAGTGACTATGGTCATCACATACTCAGTGATTGACGGCAACCGCAACACCGCCCGTGACACCTTCATTATCGCGGTAGGCGAGGCCCAAACAATCCAGCCAGAAGAATCGGGGGGAGGCAGCACGCCTGGCGATCTGCAACTTTCGGTCGGCGCAAGCAAAGAATTCGCCGCAACGGTTGGCGTCCTGTTCACACGGCAGCTCCCCGCAGCCAGTGGAGGAACGTCACCCTACGCCTACGGCGTCTCAGTCCTGCCCGCAGGCCTTACCTTCGAACATGCGACGCGTACCATCACAGGAACGCCATTGTCGGCTGAGACGAAAGTTGTCACCTACAGAGTGACCGACGGCATATTGAACTCCGCCAGCGATACCTTCACGATCACAGTCAGCGCCGGGCAAACCGGCCAGCCCTTAGGACCTGGCAGTGGCAACACCCAGGATCCCTTACAACTGTCACTTGGAGCGACGAAAGAATTCACGGCAACTGTGGGCCTGCAGTTTACCCAGCAACTACCTGCCGCCAGCGGAGGATCGACACCATACACGTATGGCGTCACGACTCTGCCCGACGGGCTCGACTTTGTGCAAGGGACGCGCACGATCACCGGAACACCATCAACTGCTGTGACGAGAGTCGTTACATACACAGTTACCGACGGAACCCAGGCGTCTGCCAGCGAAACATTCACCATTACTGTCGCCGCCGGTCAGACCGGCCCGCCAGGCCAGCCCGATAATGGCGGCGGCAATCAGGGCGGCAAGTCTCCAAACGGGAACCCAGGTAGCGGGAACCAGGGTGGCGGCAATCAGGGTGGCGGCAACAAAGGCGGTGGTAGTAACTCGGGTTCCAAGAGAAATTCAGGCAGCGGTTCTAACAACCAACAAAAATATGTTCCCCCTGCTTCGTCACACGCACCGCAACAGCAGCAGTGGTCGCCGGCGCCCATTCCGGTAGCCATTACCGTACCGCCCTGGCTGAACGTTCGAAGAGGGCCGGGCCTCGATTATGAAGTGATGACAACGGTGCCGGCTGGGACTCGTGGGAACATCTACGGTAGAGACCCTGCTGACAACTGGTTCCAGGTCCAGATTGACGCCGCTAGCAACATGGTTTGGATCTGTCAGAACCTTGCCACGGTCGAAGGTTCACTGAGTGGCGTTCGATTCTTGGAACAGTGGGAAATCGATCTCATTCCCAAGCCGGCCGACGGCCCCATCGCGACGACGACGCCGGCGGTCATGAATGTGCGCGCCGGGCCGGGCCTTACCTACAGGATTCTGACTTCCGTTACCAAGGGGACCCAGGCCACCATCATTGGCATCGGCCCCAACGCCGAGTGGTATAAAGTCACACTGGACGCGTTGAGCAAGCCGGCCTGGATTTACGCAGGCCTGACCACTGTTGAAGGCCCTCTTGGAGGCGTCAAGCGATATACGTTGGCGGAAGTGGACGGATACACACCGACTGATGTGGTCACAACTGACACCTGTAACGCCAACCCCATCGCAATCACCATCCCTGCTGTCTTGAACGTGCGCAGGGGTCCGGGTACACAGTTCGAGATTGTTACTACCGTTGTGAAGGGCACGCGGGCAGAGATTGTCGGCATCGACCCGCAAGAAGAGTGGCTCCTGGTGAAGTTGGACAGCTTGACCGAACCGGCCTGGATCTATCGGAATCTGACCACCGTGGTCGGCTCACTTGCCGGGGTCAGACGGGTCGGATTTGGGCAGGTGGGTCAGCCCAACGGCGTCACAAACACTGTTCGACCGGTTGCTGTTACCTATCCTGCCCTCGTCAATATCCGAGTAGGCCCGGGCCTGACTTACGGTGTCCTGAAGGCAGTTCCGCAAGGGACTAGGGCTAGCATTTTGGGACTCAGTCCGGACGAGAACTGGTATCTGGTCGAGATCAGCGGATTGAGCCAGTTGGGGTGGATTCGCGAGGACCTTACCGTTCTGGTCGGAAATCTCAATAACGTAAAGCGCATCACCGCCGCCGAAATCGCGATTCTGCCCGTCGCAATCGTCGACACACCAACGCTCAATGTGCGCAATGGCCCCGGCCTTGGCTACAGTCTCGTGACTACGATTTCAAAGGGAACTTGGGTCCGGATTATCGGCGTCAACGCCCGGACGGACTGGCTCCAGATCAGGCTGGCTGGCGTATCAGGCCAGACATGGGTCTACCGCAACCTTACAAATCTTGCCGGCCTTCTTCCCGGCGTGACCCGGACGTCCTCAAGCACTGCTTCGGAAGCCTCGGGCGACTACCCTTCGTTGCAGGCGACAACCATCCTGGAGTCGGCCTCTACAGTGGAACTGTTTTCTACCCAGCAGGTCGATGTCAGTTCAATAACTGTCGAGCTATCGCTGCCTCAGAACGGCAATATCGATCTCGAAGTCAGCTGGAACGACGCAGATACCTGTGTGGAATCCTACAAGATCTACCACCGTTCCAAAACCGACTCAAACACCTACTTCTCCTTGGAGAACGCCGTCATTGCCACGACCGCAACCTCGAAAAGTCTGAGCTTTCTCACGCTGCCGGACAGAAGCCTCATTTCCGCTTGGTGCGGAACAAGCGGCGCCGGCAGGCAAGTGGCGGAAGTCCAGGTTGACCCCGGTGTGGAAGGAACCTACAGCTCTCTTCCGTCACAGCCGGAGGCTGACGCCGTTGCCGCCTCGCCGGGCACTGAAAAGTCCAACTGATAGGGCCGGACAATGGCGTGCGTACCAGGGTGCGACATCATGCGGACATCGATAGCACACCAGGTGCCATAGCCCGGCGCTTTCTGCAGCCCCCGCCAGTCGAGGCGGGGGCTCTTCTTTTGCCCTTCAGGCGGACCTTCGTGATTCTAGCCCGATACCTTGACGACGATGCCAGGAAGAATGACTGTGATCTTCTTCCCCGTAAATTCAAAGGGCACTAGAACTCGCAAAAGGATTCAAGAAAGAGGTAAACAGCGCTTGGAATAGTCCAGCACACTGCCTGTGCGCAACTCGCGCTGAATGGCTAGCTGCACCACCAAAAGGTTAAGCCAATGAAGGACTGTCGAATTAACCCTGTTCTCCTTCTAAGCGCGTTCCTTCCGGTACATCAGTGTCGCTCTCGAAGTCCAGCTTGTACCCATCCGGGTCGGTCAGAGAAGTGAGCCACATGCCATTGCTGACAAAGGGACGCGAAGCCTCGAGGCCGCGCGCTCTGAACTCGTTGAACAGCTGCAAGGCGTCCTCGCAAATGAAAACGACGGTGACGCCCTCGCCCGCCTCCCCCGACGGTGTCCATGAGTCTTGACCTGAAGTAGGGAACTGTTGCAGCATTAGCGCCGCCTCTCCCAATTTCAGCCAGCACCATCTCAGCTGCCCATCAGGCTCCCACTTCTGCCCGATTTCGCAGCCCAATCCGTCCACATAGAAACGGATCGACGCTTTCATGTCCGAGACCTTGAAAAAGGGGACTGCCTGCTTTACGTTCATTGAAGTGTTCTTTCCACCCTCCTCCCGAAATTGAGGAGAGTCCTTCCTTAATACCGGGAAGAAAGCGAATCCTGAAGGCCTGTCCAGCCAGTTTACCAGTTCGTATACGAGCCGTCGCGGCGCCGCAAATGAGGAGCCTCCCAGAAACGAAACTCTTCCGCCTGTGCCCGTTCCTCATTGAACTCAACACCCAGGCCCGGGCCGTCCGGCACAACATAATAGAAGCCGTCCAACTCAGGCTGCTCCGGGAACCAGTCGGCATCGTAGAACCCGCCCTCCTCGGTCGGGGAAACCCGCACCTCCAGCCAGGCGAAATTGGGAACAGCGGCCGCCAGATGTACGGTTGCTGCGCTGCAAATGGGGCCGAGCGGGTTGTGCGGCATCAAATCGATGTAGTGCGCCTCCGCCATGGCCGCCACCTTGACCGCCTCCGTCAAGCCCCCTACGTTGCACACGTCAATGCGCGCAAACTGCGTAATGCCTCGCTCGATGTAGGGCAGGAACTGCCACTTGCTCGAAAACTCCTCGCCAATCGCAAAGGGGACGTCGGTCATGCTCCGTAGCGCCTCGTATGCCTCGGGCGTCTCATCACGGATCGGCTCTTCCAGAAAGTCAAGCGTACCCGAAGGCATGCGCTGGCAGAACGATGCCGCCTCGGCCACGCTTAAGCGGTGGTGGTAGTCGATTCCCATCACCGGTTCGGGCCCGATCGCCTCGCGCACTGCAGTCAGCCACTGCGCCGTTATCCCCAGAGATTCGCGCGGTTCGAATATAAAGTCAGGCTCTCCCTCGTCGCGAGCGGCGCTGCGGCCGGCTCTGATGGCCGGCCAGCCCAACTCCACCAGCAGTTGGACGTTCTCGATCAACTCCTCCTTGGTTGCTCCCCCTGTCGAGGCGAAGCAAGGGACCAGTTCCCTTTGCTTCCCTCCCAACAGCTGGTACACAGGAACATTGAGCGCCTTGCCCGCAATGTCGTAGAGAGCGATGTCAATCGCCGAAATTGCGGCGGTCAGAACGCGGCCGCCTTCAAAATACTGGCTCCGGTACATCTCCTGCCATAACGCCCCCATCCGCAATGGATCCCGGCCGATGAGGAACTCCCGATAGTGGTTCACCGCACCGGTCACAGCCAGCTCGCGGCCCGACAGGCCTGCCTCTCCCCAGCCATGGAGGCCCTCGTCAGTCTCAACCTTCACAATCATCTGATTGCGTTGTCCCACCCACGCCGGATAGGTCTTGATGTCGGTTATTTTCATGGTTTCTTCCCAATTCTCCCTTTAATCCCGGCAGGTAAGGGTTGAGTTACACCCGAATCCAATGTCCCGCTTTGGCGAAAACCCGATACGTCCTCCTTGGCCGGAACTGGCAAGTAAGGAGGAATCACTCTCCTTCCGTCGTTCTGGAACCCTGGAGTCGCAGACCTGAACGGAGGCTACCCATCGATTGCAGACCGCAGACTGTCCGCCTCTGCTTCTGAGAGTGCTCTGCTGCCTGCGTCCGCATTCGTTCGCGCCTGCTCAGCCGACTTCGCTCCCGGAATCGACACCGAAACAGCCGGATGACTAAAGGTATAGCGAATCGCGGCCTGAACCATCTCACTGCCAGCAGATACAACCTCACTTAGCCGGCCGACCTGCGCAGCGCGTGCCTCGAACTCCTCCTGTTGAGCACCGCCTTCGTTCCAGCTCGCCCTGACAGTATCCGTAAACGCCGCCCCCTTCGCGTAGCGGCCTGACAACAGTCCCTTGGCCAGCGGGCCTCGTACCATCACGGCGATACCGTGCTCCTGGCAGTAAGGCAGAAACGCCTCCTCTGGCTCGCGGTTGAGTAGCGAGTAGTCCACCTGCACTACACTGCAAGTTCCTTCGCGGTTGAAACGTTTGAGCACGCTCAGGTCATTGGTCGAGATCCCATAAACTCGCAGACAGCCCTCGTCCTTTAAGGCCTCAAACCCTTCCAGGTAAACTGTAGGATCGTCGAGATTGCCTTTGTGGCACAGGATCACGTCCACCCAGTCGGTGCGCAGCCGCCCCAGGATAGCGTGACCCGAGATCCGGATCGAATCCACACTGTTTTTGGGAATCTCTCCGCCCGTGCGCTGAGCCCAGTTTCCGATCTTGCTGACCAGAACTACATTGTGCCGGACTCCGGTCAGGGCCCGTCCCACCCGCATCTCCGAAAGACCGTTGGGAATACCGTACGACTCGGCCACGTCAAACAAAGTCATGCCTGCGTCATAGGCCGCACGTACTGTCGTCCATGCCGTGGCATCATCGATATCGCCCCACTGATTGCCGATATTCCACGCGCCCAGTCCAACCGCAGAGACGGGCCAACCGAGTTTGCCGAAAGTCTTTGTGAGCATTGAGAAGACTCCTCGCATCAGTTTGGAGAAAAGTGGTATGTTTTGTCTGGGTGTGCCTTCTGTCCTGCGAATTGTCTTTCATCGCACAGAATAAAGCAAAGGAAACGGGGAAGGGAATGGCCCTGGTCGTGTTCTGGACGGTCCGCTACTCAGCCCTCCGTGCCCCTCCTGACTCATATGTCGAGCAATTCTCCAAAAATATTGGCCAACGAGGACAAAAGACCGAAAAACTCTTGACTTTCGCAAAATAATTTGCTAATCTTCTTGAAATAGGAGGAATGAGCCAATGCGAAAAGTGCTGGAAGAGTGTCCATCCTGTGGCGGAGACGTAGAAGTAACCAGAGTTTCCTGCACTAACTGTGAGACCGAAGTTACAGGGCGCTTCACGCCCTGCCGTTTCTGCCGTCTGCCTCCTGAAACAGCCCAATTCCTTGAACTTTTTGTCAAGAATCGCGGAAATGTAAAAGAAATGGAACGTGAACTTGATATCTCATATTGGACGATTCGCAACCGGATCAACGACCTGATAACCGAGATGGGATTTGAGTCCGAAGAGAAGGAAGACATAGCTGACCAAAGACAACACATACTCGCAAAAGTGAATCGCGGCGAGCTTACTGCTGGTGAAGCGGCAGAACTCTTGAGCAGCATTCGATAACGGCGCATGCCCCTGACGGAATCCTTCTGGAACCATCATGCACAATGACGGAACTCTTCCGATGGGACCCGCCCTAACCTCATATGTCCTGGAACAAGAACAAGGAGCCGGAAAGATGGCGCAGGAGCGATTTACTGTTCTGAAGATGCTGGAAGATGGAATGATATCCGTTGACGAAGCTACTTCGCTACTCGATGCTATCGAGCAATCGGACCTGTCGGTCGAGCGCAATCCTGAGGATATTCCCGTTCTACCTCCTGAAACGGAGCTATCAGGTCGTCCCGGGACTGGTGGCGAGGATGAAGTTGACCTTTCTGGCGTTGATCTGGCAAAGATGACAGAAATGAAGATTCATGAAGTCACACCCGAATTCATCGAAAGCATTCGTGAACTGGATCTTCCCGGCTTCTCTAAAGACAAACTGTTGGAGACGCGCATTCACGGAGTAACGCCCGCGTATGTCCTGGAAATGCGCGCGGCGGGGCTGGACCCTTCCGTGAACCAACTGATCGAAATGCGCATTCACGGAGTCATGCCTGACCTCTTGAATCAAATGGAGGAACTGGGCCTCGAAGACCTGACCTTGGACCTCCTGGTCGAAATGAGAATTCATGGGGTAACCCCCGGCTATGTGCGGGAGCTCCAAATGTGCGGTTACACAGGTCTCCATGCAAGAAAGCTAATTGATCTGCGCATCCACGGGGTGACGGCAGACTTCATTCGCCAAATGGAAGGGCTTGGCCTCGAGGGCATTTCGCTGGACCGGTTGATCGAAATGCGAATCCACGGAGTAGACGCAGATTACCTGAAAAAAATGAGAAATCTGGGATAAGTTTCCCTGTATTCGACAACGTTTCGGAGCAAGACCTCTGTACGCGTAACCTCGTCTCAAATTGTTGGGGGGGTGGGCGCGGCCGCCATCTCAGTACTGAGTTTCTTTGACAACCCCCTTTACTTGGGGTCAAATGGGACTGGTTCGTCAAGACTTGAAGCCGCCCAACTTTTCCCGCGCGAGTCCCCAATGTCTACACCGCCCAACATTCTCGTCATCCTTACCGATCAGCAGACTCATTCCGCGCTGAGCGCACATGGAAGTCAGTACCTGCATACGCCGCGCATGGACTCCCTCGTCCGCAGCGGGCTCAGCTTCCAAAACGCCTACTGCGCCTCACCCGTCTGCGGTCCCTCTCGCGGCAGTCTCCTCTCCGGTCGGCTCCCGCACAGGACCGGTGTAGAGGTCAACGGACCTGCCGTCGAACCTGGCATCACTTCCATGGGTCAGCACTTCCGCCAGGCCGGTTACAGACCCTGCTACGCCGGAAAACTGCATCTGGGGCCGAATCCCAGGAAAGGCATCGAGGAAGCAGAGGGCAGTCAGGGCTTCGAGTTCCTCTGCGACGAATACCCTGAAGGAATACCCCGTCAACTCGGCACCGACACCGATCCCGTATGGACAGACCATGCCGTAGACTTCCTGCAAAATCAGGGCCCGCGTGACTCCGGCTCCGATAACCCATTCCTACTCGTGGCTTCCCTTCACAATCCCCATGACATCTGCTACTGGGTGATGGAATGGCGCCACTTTGTCGACGTCCCTTCCGGCATTGAACTTCCTCCGCTCCCCGCCAACTTCCAGCCAGTCACGGACGAGCCAGAGTTCGTCGGCCTCTGCCGCAACCGCACCGAGTACGGCCCCGAAATGAGCTGGACCCACGACTGGGAAGAAACAGATTGGCGCAAATACCTCTATGTCTACAACCGCCTTACCGAACGCGTCGACGAGCAAATCGGCCGCCTGCTCGGGGCCTTGGAGGAAAGTGGTCTTGTCGACGACACGCTTGTCGTGCTGACAAGCGATCATGGTGAAGGAGTCGCCGCCCACAAGTGGGTCACCAAACTGATGCTCTGGGAGGAAGTAGTCAGAGTGCCCTTCGTGATTAGGCTGCCGGGGGCAGTACCTGAGAACCGCGTGGACCGCACACACTTGGTTTCCGGCGTAGACCTTCTTCCGACACTGTGCGACTACGCCAACATCGCCCCCCCGGCAGGAATCGACGGGCAGAGTATACGCCCGGCAATTGAGAATCCGTCACTACCAGGGCGCTCGAATCTCGTGACGGAGCTACAGCCTTTCTTGGACGATGAAACAAAAAAGGGCCGCATGATCCGCACGGCCCACTACAAATATATCGCCTTTTCCCACGGACAGCGCCCCGAAATGCTCTTTGATCTGGAGTCTGACCCTGGCGAAACCGACAACCTTGCTTACCGACCGGCCTACGGAGAGATCCTGTCCGAGCACCGCCAACTGTTGAGACAGGAAGTCGCAAAGACTGCAGATCCGTTCGTGCTTCCCGTCTAGTGACAGGTGGTAGGCATCGTTCGGCAGATTCGTCAGTCGCTATTGCCTCCCCTCCGCGTCCAGAACGCCAAGTAGGGCGGGCTGACCGCCTTGAAGTGCTCCCACGAGCCCGGCTCCGGGTCATCCTCCCAGGTCGTGTGCTCACTGAATGCCAGGATCTCGAACCCGCTCGCTATCAATCCGTTGACAAACGTCGGCATCGTGTGTCGAAACTCCCTGGGACCAGGCAATTCCATCTTGGAGCCATCCTCGCCTTCAACGCCCCAGGTATCGGTGCCGTAGATGGCAACGACGTCGACCTCACCGTCTCTATAGATCGAATTGGATGAATATCCCCTTACCGGATCGTAGTCGTCAGGGTTAAAAGTCTGCGTATACGGATTGTGCCACTGCACGTGGTAAAGACCGCCCGCCCTGAGAACACGCGCCACGCCGGCAAAGACTGGGCGGACGTCCGGTACAAAGTTGATCGAAAAGGGCTGATAGACGATGTCGAACGCGTCATCATCGAATCGCGAAAGATCCCGCATGTCACCCTGCAAAAGCACCGGCGAGTGCCCATAGTGTTCGGCCGCCACTCGATCCTTCACTAGCTGCTCATCAGACAGATCCAGTACTGTAACTTTGGCCCCCAGAAGACCCAACGCGGCAGACTGTTGTCCTCCGCCGCCTGCGAGCACGAGAACGCGCTTGTCCTGCACGTCGCCAAGCAAGCCCGCCTCGTCCACCATTGCTCGTGCTGCGGCTTCGTCCAACTCCAATTTGGGCCGCGAGTACAGGACACCAGCGCGTGCCAATCCATTCCAGCGCTCTCGATTGAAACTGGAAAGCTCATCCATATAGGCTAACTCTCATGGTCTCTTGAATTTGTCTCCGAAAAATGTCGGAAAGGCGAGTAGTTCGCCTCCAAGATTAGGATGTTGACATATGGCAGAACAGCGAATCGCGTGAGCAAAGTGCGGCTGACCCACGCATTCACGCAAGGAAAATCCCAGTAGCCTTTGGGTGACCTTAGCGGCCCTTCGTGGCCCTTCGTGGATCAAAGGTGTTCTTCGCGCCGCTTCGCGTGCCTTCGCGGTTCAATCGGTTTCGCTTTTCACATCATTCAAGCCAGAAACCTCCCTGACTTTCCTGCAGGATCTACCTTCCTGTCGAATTCTGAGAGGCCTCCACAGAATCGTCAACAGAGCCTAGAATCGGCGTGCCTCTTGTTGCTCATGATTCCCCATCAACTCCTGCCAGCAAGCATGGCGGATGATCCGCTCCTTGTAGTGATCGCTCTGAGAGACCCCCAATGGGTTGCCAAAGGAAAGTATGTTTACCGCATCCTGCGCTTTGTCGCGCGCGTCCCAATCGCGCTCACGCTCAAGCGCCTCTGGGTCATGGTTCCATGAGGGGGCACTGTTCCCGCTCGTGCGGTTGAACAGGAACTTGATCATGTGGCGCTTGACACCTGATCGATTGCTGGCAGTGCCGTGCCACAGATCGTAGTGAGTAATTGCAAAAGTACCAGCCGGGACTGTCAGGGGCACCTGGCCTCGAATATTTGTATAGGTCGCCATTCTGTCCGTCGGCGCGTTGCGAAACTGCGTCCCCGGAACGATGACCGTTGGTCCCATGTCCGCAGTGATGGCGTGTGGATAGTACAGCCCCAGCAAGCGATCGATCGTCGTGCCGCGGTCGTTCGTCCCGTCCTGGTGCCACTGCATGTCGCCCGAACCGGGCAGTTTACAGTGCCAGTGCCGGTGGGAATTCACAGCATAATCCTCGCCAAGAAGGCTAATCAGCGCGCCCCGCACCTGAGGATGCTCCACCACCTGCCAAAGCTCAGGCACCGATTCAGTAATCGCGTCGCCCGGGTTGGCGGTCAGCTCGTCCAGCTTTTCGGAAATCTGCTCGTCTAGACCCGCGGGCAGGTCCAATTCGACGACATGGTAGCCGTTTACCAGAAAGAGCGCCATGTCAACGTCCGTCAACAGATATTTGGTGTCTGTCATGAAATCTCCTCCATCTTCTGCAAGATGAACTCATAGCCCACTATATCGAGGTCGGTATCGCTAAAGGGGGACTGCAAATGCGGGAACTGAACAATCTGCCAGCCGTCAACAACGGCGTCATGTACGGTCGTGTAAGGCCATTCAAACTCCCCGCCGCTGATTTCGACCTGAAATCCCTTGACTGGCTCAATCAGTGTGTACCCCAGTATCTCCGAAAACACGCTTGGCGTCCGCGCATGCAGATACAGAAGTCGCTGGCGTGGCTGGGTCTGAGCATCCATATGCAATCAGTTCCTGTAGGGGAAATGGAGTGGTTCTCTCTTCGGCAAATTATATGTGAAGGCCCCCTCTGAGGCAAGGATTTAGGAGGTCGCAGCCTCTGGCCGCTTGAAGACCGCTAGGTGCGTGTGTCTGCGAATGTGAAATCCCGACGAGATTCCATCTCCGTGACCAAATTCACGTTCAATCCTCATGGCAAAGCTTCCGAACTGAAAATCCTGTGACAGTGTCGCCGGAACCGTAGCAGCTGATAGTCAGTGACTTCAACACTTCAAGAGTTGAGGGAGCACGCAAAAGAATTGAGAACATTTTAACCCAATGAGTGATCGGCGAAACCAACAGAAATTGCAATAAAGGCCGACAATGCACATCAATCTGCGTGATATAATGGTGACATCGTCTGGCGCTGACTCTCAGGAAACGAAAATCAATGCGGAGATGGTCGAGTCTGAGCGTACGATGACGTTAGTGACCGAAACTGGGACTGCAAATCCGATAGCGAACTGCCCAAATCAAACCAGGACTCGCGCCAACAGAATTTCGGGAGGTGAAGCAGGCCGCTGTAACTCTGTAAGTGGCCTGCTGAATACCTACACCGAACCCAATCAGACAGTTAACAGATGACTGCGAAGACAGGAAAAAAGGAAAATCCCTCGACTTACCACTACTCACCACGACTTGGCACGACTTACCACGACTTGGCACGCCAAAACTCAATCCGAACCAAGGCAAATTCATCCCAAATGTACAAGGGCCCGTGATGCCGCCTGAACGGAATTGGGGGTCCCTTTTGGGCCCTCTTCACGGACCGTCATAGTGCCTATTTCTGATGAAGTCCCCCTGATTCCGAAAAGCCATCGCCTTTTACCAATGAAGACCTGAAGGATCAGCAAGAACGTTGCTAGTCTGTGAATGCCACAGAATCCGACTACCAAAGCAATTCAGGTACGGCGGAGAAAGAATCGCGTAGTCAGGAACCTTGGTCCAAGATTCGACTCGGTCCGACAAAAATCGACAAGAACCGAATTATTCTCTCTTTGTCCGACCAAAGCCAGGTCAACCGGGTTAATATGAGACAGGAGACTGTGCGGCTGCCTGAAGAAACAAGCCTTCTCTGGTGACAGAACCAGGCTTCCGAAAATGATTGCGTCTGGCCTGGCCCCGTGCGGTCTGGCGTTGACGCCCGGGGCACAAAGCGTTAAAATCTGCGTAACTTCAATTCTCTACACCATCAATCGCAAGTGGACCGTGAGAACTGGCATCCATGACCGCAAACGCCCATGCACCGCAGTCCCATTCGGCTGCGTCCGAAAACGGACATAACCCCGCGAATCGCGGCCGAACTGCAGCGCAACCTGTCAATGGTAGGAAGAATCCTGCCCCTGCGCATCCAGTGGTTGACTGCGACATCCACAACGAGGTGTCGTCGGTCGACCAGTTGATGCCCTACTTGGCCGACTACTGGCAGGACTATATCCGCGGGTCAGCCTTCAACAGTCCCCACGCCAACGACTATCCTCGCGGGGCGCCCACCTCTGCTCGACCAGGTTCCATTCCTGCGGAGGGCGGGCAAGCGGGCTCCACTCTTCAGCTGGTTCGGGAGCAGGCTTTGGCCCCATGGAGCACTGAAACTGGTATCCTGAACTGCTCCTACCGCGTCCAAAGCGTGAGGCAGGAAGATCTGGCCGCGGACTTGGCTACCGCTGCCAACCGCTGGCAAATTGACGAGTGGCTGACGCCCGAACCGCGGCTACGCGGCTCGTTGGTCGTACCCAGCCAGGCCCCGGCCCGCGCCGCGGAGGAGATTCATCGCTTTGGCGACCATCCCCAATTCGTCCAGGTGGTCATCCCTGTTCGCTCCTATATCCCCTACGGAAACCGCTACTACGATCCGCTGTTCGCAGCCGCAGTCGAGCACGACCTGGTTGTCGGCATCAACTTCGGCGGCGCCCCCGGCAACCCGCCGACGCCGGTCGGTTGGCCTTCGACATATCTCGAAGAGCACGCCGGCATGGCGCAAGTGTTTCAGTCTCAAGTCATCAGCATCATCGCCGAAGGTGCATTTGACCGCTTCCCCGACCTGCGCATCGCCCTCATCGAGGGCGGATTTGCATGGATGCCTTCACTCATGTGGAGGCTCGACAAGGAGTGGAAGGGGCTGCGTTCCAATACCCCCTGGGTGAGGCGCCCGCCTTCCGACTACATCCGTGATCACATGCGACTGACAGTGCAACCGGTCGGCGCCCCGCCCGACCCCCGCTACATCCTCCAGACAATTGAACAGCTGGAATCGGACACTATGCTCATGTTCTCAACCGACTATCCGCACTGGCACTATGATGATGACGGTGACGCCTGGCCGGTGGAGTTGCCCGAACCGCTCAATTCCAATATCTGGTCGGAAAACGCCCGCTCCTTCTATCGACTCTAGGGAGATCTGCCATGACTCAGAATCTTGAGATCACCGAACAACCGCAGATAGCAGAGAAGACAAAGCTGGCGGTGATAGATACCGACATTCACAACTTTGACGTCTACGATGACCCCGTCTTCAATCAGATTATCTCCGACTATCTGGCGCCCGAGTGGCGCGACTACCACGAAATGATCGGAATGCGTGGGCATTACGGCGTTGGCTATCCCCGCCATCAACCCAACGCTGCCCGTACAGATGCCTGGCCCCCAAGCGGACGCCCTCCCGGCACAGACCTCGACTTTATGCGCGAGCAGTTGCTGGATGCCTTCGATATGGATTACGGCGTCCTGAATCCACTGGTAGGCGCCGGCGGTCAGGTCAACCTGGCGTACGGCGCGCAGCTGGCACGGGCAATCAACGACTACCAGATCGCAGAGTGGCTCGAACTTGAGCCCCGTCTGCGTGCGTCAATCCTCGTAAACTATGAGGACGCGGAGCTCGCCGCGCAGGAAATACATCGACTTGGCGACCATGAAGGCTTCGTGCAGATCATCCTCGTGGTAAGAACCCAGGAGCCGCTTGGCCGGCGCAAATACTGGAAGATGTACGAAGCCGCACTGGAGTATGACCTCCCAATCGGCATCCATTTCGGCGGCAGTGCCGGACATCCCCTTACAGGCGCCGGCTGGCCCTCCTACTACATCGAAGATCACACCGGCATGGCCCAATCCTTCCAGGCCCAGGTCGCCAGCCTTGTTTGCGAAGGTGTCTTTGAGCATTTCCCCGAACTGCGCATCGTGATCATCGAAGGCGGTTTCGCCTGGATGCCCTCCTTGGCATGGAGGTTGGACCAGAGTTGGAAGCGACTGAAAGCCGAAACGCCCTATCTGACGAAGGCGCCATCCGAATACATGCACGAACACTTCTGGCTCTCTACACAGCCCATGGAGGAACCCAGGCAACACGAACATTTCGTCCAGCTTCTGGAACAGATGGACAACGGAAGCAAGCTGATGTTCGCCACAGACTACCCGCATTGGGACTTCGACTCTCCGGACAGGGCGCTGCCGGCAACTCTACCGCTCGAAACCCGGCGAAACATCATGGCCGAGAATGCCCGCCAGTTCTACAAGCTGGTTTAGCTTCGAACCGGACGCAATAAATGGGCGGTATCATCCGCTTCCTGAATACCCCGGTAACAACAGTTCAGGGATCTTCACTAACGCCGATCGACCTGCTGATTACGGTCGGCATCGTCCTCCTGTTCTACATTCTGGCCCGTGTTGGCGCACGCCAGTTCCAGAATCGCTTGGAAGGAAGGCTCAGGCTTACGGCGACCAACCGGCGGCTGCTCCGTACCACTGTTTTCCTTTCAATTCTGTTTGCAGGTGTATACACCTCTCTGTCCTCTTTGGGCATAAACCTGTCTATTTTCCTGGTGCCCCTCGGCGCGCTGAGCATCGGATTGGGGCTTGGGCTTCAGAACCTGGCCAGCAACTATATCGCCGGGTTGGTCTTGATGACCGAAGGGACCATACGGGATGGCGATGTGATTGAGGTCGATGGAATCCGCGGAACCGTTCAGGAAATGAGCCTGCGTACGACCGTTGTCAAAACGTTCAGCAATACTGAAGTAATTGTTCCAAACTCCTTAATGGTATCGCAGCGCCTTGACAACTGGACCAAGTCGGACCAGATCCTGCGTATCGAATCCCACATCGGAGTCGCCTACGGCACCGACATCAGCGCTGTACACGAAATCCTTCACTCCCAAATCGCAGCGCACTCGGCCGTGTTGTCCGACCCGGAGCCGCGTACGTTTCTGGTTGAGTTCGCAGATTCCGCGCTTCTGTTTCGCATTCAATACTGGATCGATGATCCATCGCAAAGGCTTTCCTCGCTTAGCGAAATCCTCGAAGCCATCTACTTTGGTCTGCAAGAGCGAGGAATCTCCATTCCTTTCCCGCAAAGGGATGTGTGGCTGAAGAGGGATTCCTTCGGCCCAAACGTTCCATTGGTCTCCGCAGCCGATGCCGATCTATAGGCTTTGGCTCTCAGATGTCTTGAACGACTCGACTGTGCTCAAGGAGATGTTTCCATGACCAAGATAGGGGCAGCCCCAATTTCGGCGCCAGGCTGGACCGCGCAGCCCAAAGAAGGCGTCAAGATCGTCGACTGCGACGTCCACCACAACTTTGAACGTCCCGAACAGCTTCTGCCCTACCTGTCCACTTTCTGGCAGAATCACCTGATCGATCAGGGGTTGCATCTTCCCAGCGCCGGCTACTCCAATGTGCCTTTCCGCACCAATCGTTCTGATCTGAAAGACCCCGGCCTGAAGGAACGTGACTTCAACTTTTCGTTGGAATTCATGCAGCGCGAACATCTCGATCCGTGGAACATCGACTACGCGCTTCTCACCGGCCCCCCGCCTTTCTACGGCTACACCGGCCTGCCTGACCCCGACTGGGCCGCCGCCCTGTGCCGCGCCTTCAACGACTGGACCATCGAGCACTGGCTGGAAAAGGATGACCGTGTCGTCAACGCCATCCTCATCTCTCCCTCCGACCCGGCACAGGCCGTCAGTGAAATCAACCGTTTGGCCGCTCGCAAGGACACGGTTGCCGTCATGGTCCCCATGGGCACTAGTATGCCGTTTGGAAACCGCTTCTTCCACCCGATTTGGGAGGCCTGCGAGCAGCATGGCCTGCCGGTCGTCGCCCATATCGGTGGCGGCAGCGGCGCGGCCCGCACCACGCCCACGCCGGTTGGCTTTCCCACCTACTACATGGAGTCGCGCATGAGTCGCCCCTTCGTGGCCAGCGCGCACGCCTCCTCGCTGATCTGCGAAGGCGTCTTCGAGAAGTTCCCCAACCTGAAGTTCGCCCTCACCGAAGCCCAGCAACTCTGGGCTGTAGCCGTGATGTGGCACATGGATTCCGATTGGAAGGCCATCCGCGACCAGACACCCTGGCTGAAGCGGCTGCCCAGCGAGTACTTCCGCGAGCACATTCGCGTCGGCTCGCAGCCGCTGCACGAAGCCGAATCTACCGAGCAGCTTTACCAGTTCCTTGAAATGCTCCACGCCGACGAAACGCTCGTCTACTGTTCCGACTTCCCCCATTTCGACTGGAACGACCCTGTCACAACCTTTCCAAAACTCGATCCCGAGTCGCAGCAGCGCATCTTCGCTGACAACGCCTTGGAGATGCTCCGCATCGGAGACGACTGGCTATGACCCGGGTAGTCATAGCCAAAGTCTGGGAGATTCCCCCCGGATCCCGCAAAATCGTCGTGCCCTTTCGCGGTAGGGCCGGCATCGGCGTCTTCAACGTAAACGGTAACCTGTACGCGCTCCGCAATATATGCCCCCACAAGCGGGGTCCCCTCTGCACTGGTGAGCTGACCGGCCGCATCAATGCAGACGCGCCGCCCTCCGCCTATGCGGCCGAGTTAGCGGTCGATGGAGACGGCGAGGTCCTGCGTTGCCCATGGCATCAGTGGCCCTTCGAAATCGCAACCGGCCGCTGTCTCGTTGATCCAGGGGTGCGGGTCAAGACCTATCCCGTGCGCGTTATTGGCAACGATATCATTGTTGATCTCGACCAATGACAATAAAGGCCGGAAACCTGGCTGCATCTGAGACCGAACAGGAGAAGACATGACAAATAGAGACCTGATGGACCGGCGCGATCACCTGCTTGGCGCCGGCGCGCCGATCTTCTACGAAAAACCGGTCAATATCGTACGTGGCCAGGGAGTCTGGCTCTACGATGACAGCGGCCGGCGCTACCTGGATATGTACAACAACGTGCCCTGCGTCGGTCACTGCCACCCACATGTCGTCGAAGCCATGTACAGCCAGTCGCAGACGTTAAACGTCCACAGCCGTTATCTGAACGAAAACGTCCTCGACTACGCCGAAAGGCTGGCAAACCTGCACGCCGACCCCCTGACCTCTGTAGTATTCACCTGCACCGGCACGGAGGCCAATGAAGTCGCGCTGGCCATCGCCCGCGCTGTAACCGGAGGCCATGGATTCATCTGCAGCGATGCCGCCTACCACGGCAACAGCGCCGAAGTAAGTAAGTTCACTCGCGTCAGCCAGCAGGCGGAGGGGGAGAAAGCCAGCGAAATCCGTGCCTTCCCCTTCCCGCAACGTTACCGATCGCTCCGGGACGGCGTCTCCGATGAGGAATTGACCGAGCTCTATCTGGCCGAAGTCGAAAGCGCCATCGACGGTCTGCGGGCCGGCGGCATTCCCCTGGCGGGGATGCTCGTCTGTTCCATCTTCGCCAACGAGGGCCTGCCTTCGATCCCGGGAGAATTCATGAGCCGTGCTGCCGAAATCGTACATGCGGCCGGGGGCCTCGTTATCGCCGACGAAGTCCAGGCCGGATTCTGCCGCACCGGCGACTGGTGGGGCTACGAGACCACCGGCTTCGTCCCCGATATCGTCACCATGGGCAAGCCGATGGGCAACGGAATGCCCGTCGCCGGCGCCGCCGCATCGAGCGAGATGGTAGACGAGTTTCGCAGAAACAAGCGATACTTCAATACCTTCGCCGCCAGCCCCTTGCAGGCCGCGGCCGGCATGGCGGTCATCGACGTGATCGAGAATGAGGGGTTGGCGAGCGCCGTCGACCGCACAGGAATCTACCTGCGCGGCGAGCTACGCAAGCTCCAGGCCAGCTGCGAGCGAATGGCCGACGTTCGCGGTCACGGACTGTTCATCGGCATGGAGTGGGTGCAGGACCTTGAATCGAAGAGGCCGGACGCCGACGGCGCAAGCACCGTTGTTAACCGGCTGCGAGAGAAAGGATTCCTGATTGGCAGCGCGGGCCCTCTGGGAAACATCCTGAAGATCCGGCCGCCGCTCGTCTTCAAGCAGGAACACGCAGACCTCTTCTTGACCGCGTTCGAGGAGAGCATAGAGCAAGTTGAATATGCTTGAACTCCAGGAGATGCACTCCGTCAGGCAGTGGCCAGATTTAGGTCGGAGATAGCCCCGCTCTGGTTCAATTGGGCAAGATTCGGAAGGCGGAAATGGTACGCCACGGCATGGAAGCCAGTTCGGCGGACGGACTGCGCCAACTTACGGACGAAGTAAGGTTTGAGGAGGCGTTGCTGACCGCCGCCGCCCGCGCTCTGGAAGGCTGGGACATCGACGTAACCGCAATCTCCTTGGTATCTCATTCCGAAAACATCGTTTTTCGAATTGACTCCGCATGCGGACAACCCTTCGTCTTCCGCTTTCACCGCCCCGGCTACCATACGCTTCCCGAGCTGCACGGCGAATTTCACTGGACTGCCGCCCTGAACCGGTCGGGGATCGGCGCACCTGTGCCCCGCCTATCAAGAGACGAGCGCGCCTTTGTCCCTTTCGACCTGCCTGAACTGTCCCAGAAAAGGTACGTGAGCATGGTCGAGTGGGTTGAAGGGACCCCGATGGCAACTCTTATAGAGCAGGAGGCCGATCCTGCCAGACTTGCAAGTTACTTCCGCAAGGTCGGCCAACTTGCTGCCCGCATCCATAACCAGGCCGCAGATTGGCCACCGCCCGCCGGATTCGAACGCCATGCCTTCGACGCCGATGGACTAATGGGTGAAGCGCCCTTCTGGGGGCCCTTCTGGGAGCAGTCGGACCTGAAGCCCGCCGAACGTGCGCAGATCATCTACGCCCGCGACAAAATCTATGACCTCCTGACCGATTACGGCAGAGAGCAAGCGACTTACAGTCTGATTCACGCCGACTTGCATCCGGGCAACCTCATCACAACCGGCGAAAACGTGCATATCATCGATTTCGACGATTCCGGTTTCGGATGGCATCAATATGAGTTGGCGGTAGCCATCTCCTACTACCAGGACAATCCCCACTTTGAAACAATCCGTGAGGCCATTATCGCAGGCTATCTGACTGAGCGCCCCTTATCCCGGTCGGACATCGACCTGCTGCCCGTTTTTGTGCTTGTCAGGAGCATGGTTTCACTCGGCTGGATTGAACAGCGCCCGGAGCTCGACAGCAGCCACAAGGTGCCCACACTGATTCGAAGGGCCTGCGAACAGTCCCAGAGGCTCTTCGGCGCCGTCTGACCCACTCGTCCGCCAGGGTCGCCCGCCAGAGGAATGGGGGTTGTCTGACATAAACGATCTTCGGTTTCTCGCCAGAATCATCTCAAGTCATACTCTCTCTCCCTTTTCAGTCCCCGTTTCACGGGCCCCTTTTCCGGTCCTTTCCACCCGAAGGGCAGCCTCGCCCGGCAACCTTCTGGCGCCAGGTACAAGGAACTGAATCCTTTCAATCTCGTGGGGTGAGCAATGCGAAAAGTGCGATACAACTGCGCAATGAGCCTGGACGGGTTTATCGCCGACGCTAACGACGGCTTCGACTGGATCATGATCGATCCGGACATTGATTTCGAGGAACTTTCCTCGCAGTTTGACACCTACCTGATAGGGCGTCGGACCTTTGAAGTAGTCGGTGCAGTTACGCCGCAGAGGCCGGGAGACCGGCACTATGTTTTCTCAAACAGCCTGAAACCGGGTGAGCACAAAGACGTGAGCATTATCGGTGAGGATTGGCTGGAGGCAGTGCGCGCGCTGCGGGCCGAATCGGGCAAGGACATCTGGCTGTTTGGAGGCGGGAGCCTTTTTGGCAGTTTGTGCAATGAAGGTCTGGTGGACACGGTGGAAGTGTCAGTCATTCCCATCCTGCTGGGCGGCGGCGTGCCTTTTGTGACCGGCCTATCGAGGCAGGTCAATCTGATCTTGAAAGACCAGAAGGTGTATGAAAAGACGGGAACGGTGCTGCTATCGTACGAGGTAGACAAAGCCTACTCCACGTCAGGCGACTGAAAAGCCTGCAGATACACCGCCGGCTCAGCTGCTACCCGAATGTCTGACGATAGCCGTGCCCAGGGGGAGACGCGAAACTAGCGCTTCCTTTTTCTATGTGACCGGCAGGCAACAAAGTAAAATGGGGCTACCGACAGTCCGTAATTCCCAGACTTTCGAAGAGTATGTCTTCAAATAAAGCTAAGGATTTCATGACCCACAAAGAATCTGATGGACGAAAAAGTGACGGTACACGCTCTGAACCTTCCACTGACATAGATACCGCAGACCAAAACGTAAACCCCCTGGACCTGGTTGAGCCGGAGAACGCGCTGCCGGACATATCACTGGCGGAGCTGCCGGCAGTAGCGCAAAAAGCCGCCGCCAGCGCCGGCTGGTCCAACCTGATGCCTGTACAGGCAAAGGCTATCCCCTACCTCTTAGCTGGGCGGGACCTCATGGTCCAATCGCGCACCGGTAGCGGCAAGACGGGCGCGTTTCTTCTTCCACTGCTTTATCAGATACGTCAGGATAAACGTGTCTGCCAGGCCCTGATCCTGGTGCCGACTCGTGAGTTGGCTCTCCAGGTCTCCAAGGAGGCCGCGCTCCTCGGCGAGGCAGCCGGCGTGAGCTCAGTTGCAGTCTATGGCGGCGTCAAGTACGGCCCCCAGACTTCAGCGCTGCGTGACGGCGCCCAGCTCGTGATCGGCACGCCTGGACGTATTCTCGACCACCTTCTGCAGCGCAACCTCCGCCTCGATAACCTGCACCATCTCGTATTTGACGAAGCCGACCGGATGCTGTCAATGGGTTTCTACCCTGACATGGTGCAGGTGCAGACCTTTCTTCCTTCGAGACGAATCCACGGTTCAATGTTTTCGGCCACATTCCCCGCCCACGTGCTGCGCCTGGCCCAGCAGTTCCTGACCGGGCCGGACTTCCTGAGCCTCAGCCGCGATCGCGTCCACGTAGCCGAGGCCGAGCACATCCTCTACGCCGATCCAGGCATGAAAAAAGACCGCGCGCTCGTGCGTCTTATCGAGGTCGAAAATCCCGCAGCTGCAATCGTTTTCTGCAACACTCGTAGGACCGTCGACTACGTAACCATCGTCCTGCAGCGCTTTGGTTACGATGCCGACAAGATCAGTTCGGATCTGAATCAGAACGACCGTGAGCAGGTGATGCGCCGCGTCCGGGAGGGGAAACTGAGACTGCTCGTTGCCACCGATGTGGCGGCCCGGGGCCTCGACATCCCCGAGCTTTCCCATGTCTTCCAATACGAGCCGCCTGAAGATCCTGAGTCATACATTCACCGGGCGGGGCGCACCGCCCGCGCTGGTTCATCCGGGGCCGCCATCTCCCTGTCGGCCTCCTTCGACGAGCGCATGCAAATGGAGCGGATCGCAAAGCGCTACAGCATCCCCTTGGAGGAGCGCAAGCTCCCCTCCGATGACGAGGTGGCCGCCATCGTCTCCGAACGCGTCACCTCCCTCCTGGAGGCCAAGCTGCGCAGCCGCGACAATCTGCAAACCGAACGCATGCGTAGGTTCCGGCCCCTGATCGACGAGTGGTTGCAATCTGACGAAGGCCAGTCGCTTCTGGCAATGCTGGTCGACGACTTCTATCAGGACTCACTGCACGCCCCGCCCGCGCTGCCCGAAGAAAGGCCCGCCGAACGCGCGCCCGGGCAGGGACGCAAAAGACGTCGCAGCGGCCGCACACGCCGGCCCCGCAAGCGCCGCAATTGATTTAACTCTGTCAAGGGCTTCAGAGGTTCCGCCCAGATGGCACGCGAAATCGTGATGGATCTGAGGAAGGTTTGGAGTCTGGCCCCCCAATCTGCCAGGGCCGCATCAAACAGCAGAGAAGGAAATCAATCTGGCGGCGGGCGCCGCCACGTCAGTTTCGCAACCCCGGCGGTCTTGCACTATCCGCCCGGCACATTCTGGCGCAACTCGGTCAGCCACGCGGCAGCAGAGGAATCACTGGGCGCGCGCCAGTCGCCGCGGGGGCTGAGTGACCCCCCGCTGCCCACCTTTGGGCCGTTGGGGACTGCCGTCCGCTTGAACTGGCTGATCTGGAAGAAACGGAAGAGGAACAGTTCCAGCCACTTCCTGATCTCAGCCAGGTCGTACTCATTGCGCTTGTGCGCCGGCAGGAACTCCGGCCACAAACCCTGGCTGCGGTCGCCCCAGGCCTGCAATGCCATGAACGCGACCTTGCTGGGCCGGAAACCATAACGCGAAATGTAGTAGAGAAAAAAGTCCTGCAGCTCATACGGCCCGATCTTGGCTTCAGTGGATTGGGCCGGCCCGTCCGCAGTCCCGTCACCCGGCACCAGCTCCGGCGAAATCTCCGTGTCCAGAACCGACTGGAGTACGCTGCTGGCGGCTTCGTCGAACTGTGACGTGGCGATCACCCAGCGAATTAGATGCTGAATGAGGGTCTTCGGGACCGAGGCGTTCACATTGTAATGGCTCATCTGGTCGCCTACGCCGTACGTGGCCCAGCCCAGTGCCAGCTCACTCAGATCTCCTGTGCCGAGGACGAGCGCGTCATTGTAGTTGGCCAGCCGGAACAGATGGCTGGTGCGCTCGCCTGCCTGCACATTTTCGAATGTAATGTCGTACTCAGGATCCTCTTCCGCGAACGGATGGCCGATGTCCCGGAACATCTGCATTGAAGACGGCCGGATGTCGAGCTCATGTCCGCTGACACCAAACGCCTCCATGAGGCGGTGGGCGTTGGACCGCGTGCCCGAGCTTGTAGCAAAGCCGGGCATGGTATAGGCGAGGATATTCTTGCGCGGCAGCCGTAGCCGGTCCATAGTGCGCGCCGCCACAATCAGAGCTTGCGTTGAATCCAGGCCGCCTGAAATACCGACGACTATCTTCTGAATACCGGTGGCTCTGAGCCGCTGCATCAGGCCATGTACCTGAATATTGTAGGCCTCATAGGCCTGTTCGTCGCGGCGCACCGCATCGCTGGGGACGAAAGGAAAGCGCTCGATCTGACGCCGGAGACGATCCACTCGGTACGCACCTGCATCCGGCCCCGTGCCTTCTTCTCCCGCGCCCATGCTCGGAGTCCGAAACTCGAAGCGCACTGTCCGCACTGCCTCGAGCTCTGACCGGTGCAATGCCGCCGCGTCATTGAAACTGGTCTGCCTCATTCGACTCTGAGACAGTCGTTCCGTGTCGATGTCGGCTACGATGATCTGCTCGTGATCGGCAAATCTCTCCGATTCGGCAAGCAGTTCACCGTCTTCATAGATGAGCGCGTGACCGTCCCATGCCAGATCGGTTGTCGATTCACCCGGACCGGCTGCAGAGTAGAGATAGGCCGCAATGCACTTGCCCGACTGACTGGCGCACAGGTCCTTACGGTAAAGAGACTTACCAATTGTGATGTTGGAAGCCGACAGGTTGGCCAGAACCGTGGCCCCCGCCAGCGCGGCGTAGGAGCTGGGTGGAATCGGCGTCCATACGTCCTCGCAGATTTCCACGTGCAAAATGAACTCGCCCTTTGAGCCGCCCGTTCCTCCCTCTGTACTACGTGACCGGCCCGCCACTCCGTCGCTCGCAGCAGTCCTCCCAGCCCTGAACAGAAGATCGTTGCCAAATGGCACAGTTTTCTCCAGGAACTGCACTTCACCGCCAACCGCATGGCGAGCTGCACTGAACTGTCGAGTTTCGTAGAATTCGCGGTAGCTGGGCAGGTAGGTCTTCGGCGCGATACCCAGCACTCTGCCGCGGTAAATGACAACCGCGCAGTTGAACAGGCGGTTTTCGAAGCGCAGTGGCGCGCCGACCAGTAGAACTGGCGTCAGTTGCCTGCTTTCCTCTGCGATCTGACTGATACCGGCCAGGACGCCGTCCAGAAGAGCTTCTTGCTGCAGCAGGTCGTCGATCGCGTAGGAGGAAATTCCTAACTCTGGAAACAAGGCAACCGCGGCGCCGGATTCCGATGCTCGGGCCGCCAGGGCCAATGTGTGCGTGGTGTTAAACGATGGGTCCGCAACCTTTACATGGGGCACACAGACCGCCGCGCGGACGAACCCATGACTATAGATAGAGTTGAAGTCTTCGGTCATCTTGCCCCGGGCCGATTTCAAAACTCGCAGGCGATGCAGTGACAGGCTGTCCGAAACGTATTATCAGAGATACTGACGGCCCTTGCAAGGCTCAATTGACATGCGCATTGAAAGTCTGCGATAATCGCTGAAAGGATCCCCGGCCAGTATGCCTCGCTTGCAGCAGCCAGGCGCTGCAATCAAGGCCAACTGTTCCAGGGACTTTTCTCCGCTACCCACTAGCTATCTGGCCTACCGTTGTCAGTCTTGCCGTTGCCGGAACTAGCCAAGTGTTCCCAACCAGTCCTGAAGTTCAGGCGCCACTGGAAACTCAGACGCAAAAATGATATGGAAAGTTGCTGGCATTAACTTCGACCATTCCCATATGGGCGATCTCCTTCGCCAGTGCCATGAGCATCCCGAGGTGGAGATCGTTGGAGTCAGCCATACTGACAGCGAGAGGATGGTCTCCGCAATCGAGAACTTCGCCATCCCTGGGGAGCGGGTCTTCACCGACTTCCGCGAGTGCCTGCAAAGAACGCAGCCGGACATAGTCATTCTGTGCCCCTCGACTGCCACCCATGCCGAGTGGGTGTGCAACGTTGCTCCCTACGACGTGCACGTTCTCCTCGAAAAGCCGTTTGCCGCCGACCTGGCCGCAGCCGACAGTATGATCGCGGCGATGTCAGAAACACAGAAGCAGTTCATCATCAACTGGCCGCTGCGCTGGTACCCCTGTCATGTGACCGCCAAAAGGCTGCTGGCTGAGGGAACCATCGGCGATCTGGTAGAGGTCCACTACTATGACGGCAATCGCGGGCCGCTCTTCCACGTCGCCGACAAGGAGGAGACCGACGAAGAGTACCGGCAGCGAAAGAGCGAAAGCTGGTTCTATCAGAAGTCCCAGGGTGGTGGGTCACTCCTGGACTACCTGGGCTACGGGGTAACGCTCGGGACCTGGTTTCTTGACGGCCGCGCCCCGCTGGATGTGACGACAGTAGTCGACGAACAGGCCGGTCTGGAGGTGGACGAGCATAGCATCACAATCTGCAAATATGAGTTCGGGCTCTCCAAGTTTGAGACTCGCTGGGGCACCTTTACCGACCCCTGGACGCTTCAGCCTCAGCCCAAATGCGGCTTCGTGTTGAAAGGTACCGATGGCACGATCAGCAGCTACGACTACGAGGACACTGTGCGAGTCCAGACGCCTCTCAGTCCCGAAGGCTATGACCATCCAGTTGACAATCTAGCGCTCCCGAATCAGAACGTAATCCAGTATTTCGTCAATTGCCTCGAGACGGGGCAAGATCCTGAAGGTCCGCTGTCGCCCGCGATCTGTCGAATCGGCCAGCAGATCGTAGATTCGGCAATCCTCAGTGCCCGTGAGAGGCGTACAATCCCCCTTCTGGCTTAGCCGAAACTGCCAATAGCAAAGGCGCAGGTCTCCGCGACCGGCGCCCTCATGCCTACTGCGTATGCACAATGTCGAAGAACTCAGTTCATTGCAACCTTACTGTGGGCGGTGACGGACTCGAACCGCCGGCCTATTCCTTGTAAGGGAATCGCTCTAACCAGCTGAGCTAACCGCCCAATTGGGCACGTAGTATACATTACCATTTGGAGGACTGAGAAATGTACAACCTGTCGGGAAAGGTTGTGTTCGTCACCGGCGCCGGAGGCGAACACGGAATCGGTCGCGGTATCGCGCACCGGTTGGCAGAGGATGGCGCAGATGTTGTCGTTACCGACTACGTCGAAAAGCCGTATCCTGACGCCGAATGGGGAGGCCTTCCTGCGCTTAAGGCGGAATTAGAGGGGCTCGGGCGCCGTTCTCTGGCCCTGACCTGCGATGTGACCGACTCGGCCTCAGTCCAGGCGGCCATGCAGCAGGCGGTGGAGGCGTTCGGCAAAATCGATATCCTGGTCAATAACGCGGCCGCCCGCGGGGGCAGAGATCGTGTCCCGGTCGTTGAACTCGACGAAGATGAATGGGACCGGGTCATGTCCGTCAATCTCAAGGGCACCTTTGTCTGCAGCCGGGCAGCGGCACGTCACATGGTGGCCCGCGGCGGCGGCGGACGCATTATCAGCGTCTCCTCCGTTCTGGGGCTGCGCGGCATCGCCCGTTTCGCTGCCTACTGTTCATCCAAATTTGGCATCGTCGGCCTGACCCAATCACTTGCCCAGGAACTGGCCGAGCATGGCATCACCGTAAACGCCATCTGCCCCAGCCTGACGCCCACCGAGCGCGTCGGCCACATGACCAACCTGTTCTCCAACCCTTCGCTGCAAGTAAAGGAAGCAACCGACGCCCTGCTGTCAGGTGCCGCCGGAAGTACGCCTATAGGCCGCCTCGCCCAGACCGACGATCTCGCTCACGCCGTATCGTTCTTGGCCTCGGATGGGGCCGACTTTCTCACCGGTCTCTCTCTTCCTGTCACAGGTGGGTCGTTTATGAGGTAAATGGCTGGACTGAGCCCGCGCACTTACTCTAATATGCGTTGATCACTCAGGTCCTTACCGCCAATGGTCTGGGTGATCGTTGCTCCTCGATATTCCAGAATCTCCAACTCGGCCAGACAGTTTACTATGTTGTACTGGGTCGGCATGTCCTCCCACTTGGCCCGATGCCAATCAACCGTTCCTTGACCGCGCCACATGCCCAGGACGCGGCGGTTAGGCGTATGTGCCGGCGTCAGGACAGCGTATTCCGCGTCCGCGGTACCCCATTCCCCTGTCCGCGGGACGTACTTGTAGTGTAGCGTTCCGTCGCCGCCTGCTCTTGCAGATTGAGCCGCGATTTCCTGCTCCGACAGTTCGGTCATTTCGTGCAATCGCAGATCCAGAAAGCGGAACCCGAGCCAGCTTCCGACGCAGTGAGAGCCGCCGTTGTACACGACAGGCTCCGGCAGTTCACAGTAGATCTTGGAAAAACCCAGCTCCTCGCGGCCGGTCAGGATAGGATCGGTCAGGTTTTCCCACAGCACGAGAAGCAAGCTGCCGCTCACGTTGTCCACCCGGCCGGAATACGTAACTGGAACTGAAGCGCCCAGCGTGTTGTATCCCCGCCCCGCCAGCCAGTCTATCTCCGTCATGTATGTCGCGCTGATCGTAACTACCGGCTCGCCGTTCAGAGCAAAGCCCGGTGGCAATATCGCCTCCGCGGCCGCACCGTGCGTGAGATAGCTGACCGAATAGGAAACACTCTTTGGGCTGTCTACGCAGTCGAAACCTCGCCCGTCAGGCCCGCGACGCGGACCTGTCCTCGGGCCAAAATGGGTCGGCATTCGGTACATGGCATTGGGTTGAAAGGTGTAGGGCATTACTTTTTCTCCTGCAGCTTTGGAAACTGACTCTGCTCGCGCTTGGCATCAGTAGTTACTTGAGGCCGACCCTTTGCTTCTGAAAGAGGTCCGAAATCTTCCTGTTGTCAAGCCTCTTCAAGCGCCTCGTTTTCCTCGCCTGACTCGGAGTTGGCCTTTAACAAAACAGTCCTTCTCTGGTCCCCGCCCGCCTCTGCCCTGAGCAGACCTTTCGACTCGAGTAAACTGACCAGGCGTGCCGCCCGCGGATAGCCGATCTTCAGCTCTCGCTGTACAAAGCTGGCGCTGATCGACTTCTCGCCGCGAATGGCGTCAATGGCTTCTGCCAACAGCTCCTCTTCGTCGTCCAAACGGTCCAGCAGGCCGATCCACGGTGCAACCCTTACGGCGGGGCCGCTCGGATTTTCGAGGAGGCCGCGTTCCGTCCACCATTCGACCACGCTCTTTATCTCCGAGTCGGTGACGTAACTGCCCTGCACCCGTTCGACCTTGGCCTTATCTGGCCGCATGAAGAGCATGTCGCCCTGGCCGAGCAGCTTCTCGGCTCCCGGCGAATCCATAATAACGCGGCTGTCGACCTGACTTGTGACGGCGAAGGCGATGCGCGACGGGAAATTGGCCTTGATCAGGCCTGTCACCACGTCAGTGCTGGGACGCTGCGTTGCCAGGACAAGATGGATTCCCGTGGCACGCGCCATCTGGGCCAGGCGAACCAGCTGTTTCTCGATCTCCTCCGGCGCCGTCATCATCAGGTCCGCCAGCTCGTCAACGATAAGGACGATGTGGGGCAGCGATTCCAGCTTCTTCCGGCGTCGGGCAAGACGATTGTAGGACTCGATGTCCCGGACCCTGTTTTCCCTGAACATTACGTAGCGATCATCCATCTGCAAGAGAAGCCAGGTCAACGCACCGTGAACGTCTTCCAGATCGGTGATCACCTTTCCAACCATATGCGGGATGCTGTTGTAGCCGGGCAGCTCCACCAGCTTGGGGTCGACCATGATGAAGCGAAGGGTCTCCGGGCCATGGTACATAAGCAGGCTGACGATTACACCGTTGATACATGCCGACTTGCCCGATCCCGTCGCGCCCGCGATCAGCAGATGCGGGGCACGCGCCAGGTCTGTGACAACGGGCGTCCCCGAGGTGTCCCTGCCGAGAGCCAGTGGCAGCCTTCCCCCTTGTCTCGCCATCTGTTTGCTCTCAAGGATGCCCCTCATGCCAACCATGCACTTTACCGGGTTCGGCACTTCGATGCCCACAAAAGGCTGGCCGGGTACCGGCGCTTCAATTCGGATAGCAGGTGCAGCAAGGGCCAGCGCCAGGTCGTCGGCTACCGCGGCAATTCGGCTGACCCGTACTTTACGTCTCTGTCCGGCCCGCTCCACGTATAGAGGCTGTACCCCGAACTGGGTGATGGTCGGCCCTGTCTCGATATTGACAATCTCTACCGGAATGTCAAAGTCCGACAAAGTCTCCTGGATGATCTCTGCCATGCCCTCGATGTCCCATTCAAGCTGGCCGGCATCGTCTTCAAGCAGCTCGGCAAGGGGCAGCTCTTCCTCTTTTCGCAGATGCTTCAGCGGACGCTCGCCCGAACCACCTCCTTTGGGCCTGCGTCTGGCCGGCCCCGTTTCCTGGGCAGGCAGTTCCGCCTTCACCGAACGGCCCGGCACCGACGGTTCAATCCACTCCGGGGGTTCCGGTTCAGACAGTGGCTCATTCACCGCAAGGGGACCCTGTGCAGGTCTGGCAGTCTCCTCTTCAGGCCGGGGTGATTCCGCTTCCCCTTCGTCCGCGACGAGGATTTCCCCCGGCTCACGATAGGGAGCCTCGGATGAACCAGCCACAGGTTCGGCCAGTTCACGGCGCAACTGACCTATGAATCCGAAAAGGTAAATCAGGGGTGTATGGCGAAACAACAAGAAGAAACTCAGAAGGGCAAGTAGAACTGCGGTAAAGGCTGCCGGTAACTGTCCCAGCAGGCTGATTAGTAGATTGCCTGACACCCAGCCGATCAGACCTGCGCCGTGGCCGGAAGCCGGTAAAGACCACTCGGCAACCTGATTGCCACTTATGTGTTCCAATGAGGCCAGTGACAATAGCAGAAGTTCCCCACCGACAAGCGCCTCCGGATGCCAGTACCCGGCCCTGTCTTCCAGCATCATCACCACGCCCGTTATAAGTAGGCTGAACACCAACGGCCAGGCCATCCTGCCCGCCAGCCAGAGTGTCCACGAATCCTGCCGCGAAACAATGAGAGTGAACCCAAGGTACGCGCCAAAGAGCAATACTGCGAAACCCATAACCACACTTGAATGCTTGGCAAGCAGGTTCTGGGCATTCACCTTAATGGCAGTTCTTTTCCCAGTTTTCTGATATTTTCTGCGCTTAGACTTGGTGGCAGCCATCAGACTCTTGCTCACGCGAGCACTGGCAATCGATTCCGAATACGCCAAAGGAAACTCTTGGTTCTCACTCTACTTCCTTCACGAGTTCCAATTCCTCCGCTTCCTGCAATTTGAGCAGAGCGTCCCAGTCGCCCTGCTCCATCTCGGTCAACACCTGGGCGACCTGGCCGATTGCAACCCGCTGCTTTCGATACAAATCACTCTCACTGATGGCCAGACGGACTGCAATATCGCGAATCTTCCGGCCCTGAATGAATCGCATCTCCAGGATATTGTAGAGAAGCCATTCGGGCGTGCTCAGATCCTGTTTACCCCCTGGCCGCAGATTCTGAATGGCGCGCCCCAGCACCAGCCGCAGAGCCTTGCCCGGGTTGCCGTCCGCCTCCTCGACCACTCGGTCCACCACTCGCAACTGCATCAACGGGCTTCGGGTTAGCTTGGGTCCCCCCCAATAGTGACTGAGAGCGTCTTTCACCCAGCTCTCGAATTCAGGATTGTGAATCGGGCTCGGCTCAAGTAGCTCCGCCGGGGGCACCTCCGTATTCTCTGATACATACGGTACAATGCCTCTGATCTGTTGGATGCGGTCAATGCCGGGAATGATACGCCTCAGAACCACCATGACCTGCATCTGCATCTTGCGATCCAGCAAGGCCTTGGCGACGCTGTCGATCTGTTGCGCCAGCAGGGCACTTTCCTCGGAACTGAGTGCAGGCGATTCGCTGCGTGCCCGCACACCCAACATACCCAGCACAATCTCGCCCTTTCGCTCCCCTCCAGGTTCCAAAACAGGCCAGAGCCAGTATCCACCGTATTCCACCGGTTCTGGCGCCACCTTCCGAGACGACAACCTGCCATCTGCCGCCGTCACAGCTCCCCCTTCGACAATCTTCGACTTCCGCACCGCGTTGGCTGTGCCGTTCTTACGGGCATGGCTCAACGCCTCGCTCATTGCATCGCTCCAGTCCCTGTCATCTAGGATCTCCTGCCTCGTTCCCGCAGGTCCCACCATCGCTTCCAGGATCAGGTCGGTACCGATCGCCGCAGCCACGAAGCCGGAGGGGACGCGCAGCAATTCACACAGGACGGTCAGGTGGTTCTCTAGAAACTGCCGCAAATCCGTCGTCGTCAGGAGACGCCTGTCCAGCTCGCGCAGCCACGCGACCTCCTGCCTGTCCTCACCGTAGACCAGCCTGTCGGTCAACTCCCTGGAGACGCTCAGAATAACCTGTGCGGCCACGATCACACCGGTAATGACGCTGAAGAGGACAATGTTCCGCGGCAGGCCAAGAATGAGCTCCACCGTGGGGATGGTCTGCACCGCCAGTATGACTAGGATCGCCACAACCGGCCCTCGGGCGAAGTACCGAATCAACCGGTACCGGACGACCCTGTCAGGAGTGTAGACGCCGAAAAAGGCCACCGTGTAGCTCAGACCGATCAGCATGACACCGATCGCAGAGTTACCCACGATCGCAAGACTGAGAATCCACTCCGGCGACAGCAGACCGACCGAGGACTTACCCAACGCGATCAAATAAGGGAAGGTACCGATGCCAGGCGCTGCCGAAGCCAGCAGAAGATAGGTCATCCGCTTGCGGCTTTCGTCGGTCAGGCAGCGCTGCCGTGCCTTCCAAATGTTCAGGTGGGAAAGGATGACTACCCCTGCGAAGAATGCAGCAAAGGGCCAGAACAGTACGCCAGGTTGAAGGTAACTGAGGAGCGGATCGAATTCGACGACGTCTACCAGCCAGGAGGAGAAGAAAGCTAACAGAGCACTCGCTATCGAAAGAACGCCGATCGCAAGATTTAACAACCTGCGTCGGTCAGTGTGGTAATTTGTCGTACGCAGCACCGCATAGGAAAAAGCAAAGTATGCGCCGGGCAGTAGCGCAATTCCTAACCATTCGAAGCGCAGCCATTTGGATGCCGAATCGGAGCTGACGACCTGAGTCAACGCGACTTCTGAAGCGTACGTCACCATGACCAGCCCCAGGAGGAAGGCGAACCGACGCGCCACCGGATGGCGAAAATTGTAGGTTAACGTGTAAGCCAGTAGCGAGAAGGAAAGTATTACGACAACCGAGGAGACAAGGGTATTCAAAAAACCCAAGGCATCGGCAAGGGTCAACGTTAATTCGTTCATCGTCTTCTATCGCAAACTGCAGCGGGACTCGTTCATGCAACTGCAAAATGGGGCAGGCGCTGCGCGATATGCGGGTGTCTGCTGGGGCCGGCAGATGAGGCGATCAGCCGGAAGGGCTGACCGGCACATGGTCCTCAAAACAGCGTGCTAAGTTGCCCAGTTGACCTGTTCGCCTACCACCACCCACATGTCATTCCGCTTTTCCATCTCTATGCTGAAGTTCCCGCCAACGGTTGGTGTCCTCTGAATGAGCAGACTGACACTGGCACGATCGACCGAATCAAACCGCACCGTATCCATCTGAATGATTGGACCCTGGATCGGCATTGTCTCGTCATTGTTTTCCAACCAGATCGTCGGGCCGTCAAATCCCAATTCGCCAAGTTGCTCAGCAGGATGACGAACAAGCCGCAGTTGGGCAACCATGCCATCCGCTCCGGGTTCAAGTTGCCGGCGTTGTCCCAGCTTGTGAATCAGCGCAGTACGCCGTATACGCATGCTGTCCGGCTCCTGCGTATCGGTGCTTTGGTAGTAATGAGCCAGGGCGTAAATTGGGCCAAACGCGTGTTGAGAGGAGAGCAGTCCAAGTAGCTCTTCACGCACGCGGTTCCACATCGAGCGCCACTGCGGGGCGGTAATCTGATCGCCGTGTTCCAGCAGCAACAGAGTCGTATCAGCGCCGAGCCGGTTGACAATTGAAGGAGGCGTAAGGTAAGTCGGATCCTGCTTCAATCGGGCCAGCAGGATTTCTGGCGTAGCCTCCGCCTCCTGGAAGGCGTGAAAGCGGTACCGCGTGTTCAGTGTAAAAAAAACGCCCAGTATAATTGCTCCTGTCAGGAGCAATACCAGCGTCCAAGACAATGGGTCCATCGATTCAAGAATCTGCTGGTAGGTCGGTAGGGCGTCAAGACCAAGCCGGCGCAGCAACTCCTCAAACCAGTTCGCGTTTTCCGACATGCAGAATAAACCCAAACAGACAAATGGCAGAGCGGCTCCAACCTTGAAACCCATGTACATCGCATGGGTCCGCCCTATGGCGACTTCGCCTGCGTCATTTGCGAAACTGCTCTGCACTCCGGACGATGTTCGACTTCAAACCCAAGACTATACTTTCCTCACTTATTGTATCATATCTTGACCTGCGAACGATGCCACTACGCCCGCGGTTCCAGCCAGGTCAGGAGTCCAAAAAGACCGCACCGCCCCCTTTCTGCCCGGTGACTGTAGAAATCATCCGTCCTGCGCGCCGTGTCGATTCCTGACAATTCGATCTGCTCTCCCGGGACACCGGCCGCTTTCAACTGTTCGATGTTCGCCTGCCAGAGGTCGAAGCAGGGGTTCGCCCGATCGCAACCGTGCCGGCGGAAATACCGCTCGCCGCTGGGCAGAACCGAAATCGCCATCTCGATGACCTCTTCTCCAACCTCATAGCTCTCCGGACCGATGCTGGGACCGATGCCAACATGAACGTCGGCCGCGTCGGTACCGTATGCCGCCTCCATTGCACGTAAGGCCGCGTCTGCCATGCCGTGCACAGTGCCTCGCCAACCGGCATGGCAGGCGCCCAACACATGGTGGACCGGATCGTAAATGACAATAGGGACACAGTCGGCGAACACAAGAAAGAGGGGAAGGCCAACCGAGTCTGTGATGAGGGCGTCGCACCCTTGCTGCCGGGCTCCCGCATCTTCCCAGCCGACCTCGGCGACGTCTGTACTGTGGACTTGGTGTGTACGGACGGGATGCGAGGGGTCTATGCCAAGTGCAGCACAGAAACGGGCAAAGTTTTCGAGGACGCGTTCACGCTCGTCCCCGCGACTGTAGCTGAAATTCAGGCTCTGCCAGGGCTCTGGTGAAACGCCTCCGTGACGCGCACTAACATGGGCCTGGAGAGGGAGGGTGGCGAAACTTCTGAAGGCATAGGCCACTACGCCATTGCTGTAGCAAATGCGGTGCATTCGTGAGAGTGCTTCCTCTTACAACCCGACTCCCATCCTGTTTGCTGTCAACTCTTTGATGAGCAGCGGTCCTTCCCACAGGAAGGCCAGATCTATTCGAGTGGGATCGGTTCAATCGTTACATTTCCCAGGCCGGTCTCGTGCTGTTCGGCCTTTAGCTTCGTCCACGGTAGCCAGTCCTGCGCCCGCCATGCCCCGCCCTTAGTCGTCTTGATCGGGCGGTTCTCGGTGGCGCCATAGCGGAATGCCCAGTCGTCGTCACACGCTTGGCAGGTGAGACAACCGGCGGTGTCCGGCGGGCACGAGAGGCCCGTGCGCCCTTGGGCTGCCAGCCGCAGTTCGTAATTGAAGTAGCTCTCGCTGACGCCGCTCTGCACAATGTCCCACGGAAGAGGACTTCCCGCCTCCCACTTGCCCAGATAGTGCTCTTTCTCGAGCCCCAATTCCTCCATGGTCCTGAAGAAGAGGCGCGTATTCAGCTGTCCCGGCGGGATCGCCAAGAGAACCTCGGCGAGTGCTCGGTCTCCTCGGCTCAACACGGCCTGCACTTCAGCCCAATCGGGCGAGTCTGCTCGTACCTCGACGCCGTGCCGCGCCAGCGCCTTGTTAATGGTGCGCTGCCGCCGTTTCAGCTCGGACGCCGGCGCCATCGCTTCCCATTGAAAAGGAGTATGCGCTTTGGGCACGAACGGTGTGGCATTGATCGCCAGCCGTCGCCTGAAAATCTGACGCGCCTTAAGTGTGAATTCTATCAGCTCCTGGATGTCTTCGTCTGTCTCCGTGGGGTGGCCGGTCATGAAATAGAGTTTGAGCTGGGGAAAGTCCAGTTCGGCCGCCAGGCCCACTGCCCGCATCATCTGCTCTTCGGTTTGGGTCTTGTTGATCACGTCTCGAAGACGCTCGCTCCCCGCCTCCGGGGCCACTGTTAAAGTCTGTGTCCCGCCTTCTGCCATCGCCCGGATCAGTGGCACACTGATCGGATCCATCCTCATCGAGCTGGCGCTGATCGAAGCGCCCATGCCCGCAAGTTCGGTTGCCAGTTCGTCTATCTGCGTATGATCGCTGACCGCGGCACTGACGAGACCAATTCGCTGGCGTCCTTTCGCTCTGGCCGCTTCCGCCCAACCCAACAGTGTCTCCATGGGCTGTTCGCGCGGCGGCCGGTAGACATACCCCGCCAGGCAGAAGCGGCACCCGCGCCCGCAGCCGCGCGCGATCTCCATCAGGTGCATCCCGCCGAACTCCGTATCCGGTGTATAGAGAACGGACTGCGTTTCGTATTCAGGCAGCTCGCGCACCCATAGCCGCTCAACCTGCCGAAAGTCAACGTGGTCGCGATTCGAAGGGCGGAGATGGGGCACGTAGAAGCCTGGCTTCCGATCAAGTACCTGAAGGAGCGCCTCTCGGTCCTCGTGAACTGCATCGCGGCACAGCGCAATGAACTCGGGCACAGCCTCCTCGCCTTCGCCAATGAGAACGGCATCGAAGAAGGGGGCCATCGGCTCCGGGTTCATTGTGATGCCGGGCCCACCCGCGATGATGAGAGGCCAGGGCGATCCGTCCCAGCGGCTGCTTTGGAGTCGCTCCTGGAAAAGAGGGGGGATGCCGGCCTGGCGGAGCATCTCGATGACATTGAAATAGTCCATTTCCCAGGAAATGGTGAATGCCCAGATGTCAAAGTCTTCCGCCTGACGCCCGCTCTCAAGCGACAGTAATGGCTTGCCTGCCGCGGCCGCGCCCTTTTGCCAGAATATGCGCTCGCACACAACGTCCGGTTCATCGTTCAACCAGCGATAGAGCAGTTGAAATGCCAGGCTGCTCATGCCGACGTAATAGCTGTTCGGAAAGGTAAGCGCAACGGGAAGGCGGCCTCCCCAGTCCTTGACGACCGCGCCCTCCTCCTTCAATGGAAGGCGGCCTTGCCTGCCAAGGTCAGTCGTTCTATTTTGCGCCGACCGTCTGCGATTCTTCACCATAACGCGTTTTGACGAGACCACGCCATCAGGAGACGTGACTCGATTTCAACACCTATCGTAACTGCCAAGTCCTTGCCCAAAGCCGCTCATAATTCAGTGTGGCGAAAGACGTTTCTCTATCCCTATCAATCTTATCGCCCTTCAATGGTTGCTTTCACTGACCACTGACTACTGACTACTGACCACTGCAGTTGGGCGGTCGGGCCTATTCGGCCCTCCCTTGTGCGGGGGCTCCGCCCCCGCAACG
>JAPOVP010000145.1 GCA_026708085.1 Caldilineaceae bacterium | reverse complement strand
CCCATATATGCCCAACGTTCACCGCGATGACCATCGAGAGCCCGCTACAGAAATGCTGACGGTACATTCCCCCCAGGCAGACCGTACACAGAACACACACAGAATATGGCTTAGTAGTTACGTGACCCTTAGTGGCCCTTCGTGGATAACGAGGTGTTCTTCGCGCCCCTTCGCGTGCCTTCGCGGATCAAAAGGTGTTTTTCGTGGCCCTTCGTGGTTGAAAAGGTGTTTTTGGCGACCCTTCGTTTGACTTCGCGGATCAAAGAAAAGTGTTCTTCGCGGCCAGCCGCTCTTACACTGCTAACTGCCTCCGATATATCGTGATCGCCTCCATCTCACGAAAACCCAAACCCTCGTATAACGGCAGCGCCTTGAAATTCAGACTATCCATATCCAGTTCGACACGTTCGAACCCGTTCTCCCGCAGCCGCCCCATCGCCTCCACCATCAGACAGGCGCCCAGCCCTCGCCGTCTGAACTCCGGACGGACGCCGAGAATGTGCAGATGCGCGACACCCTCTTCCCTGGGATTGAGACTTGGCGCACAATGACAGATACCGGCAAACATCCCTGCCACCTCCGCCACCACGCTGATCTCCTTCCGAAAACGCGGCGAACTGGCGTGCCGGGCCCAGCTCTCGTCCGAATACGAGAACCCGCCCCAATGGTCCGAAAACGAGGAATTGAAAGCCTCAATCCAGGCCGGCGCATCACCCGACCGGTAACTCCGCAGCGATATGCCCTCAGGAACGCACTCCCTCGACTGTAACGCCGTCGGCGCCCAACCCAGCTCGCAAGCCATGATTACAAAGGTCCGCACTGCCTGGAATCCGGCCCTGCTCAACCCAGCCGTGACCTCACCGTCCTCACGCAACCCCCGCGCCTCGACACTGCACTTCGCGGCAGCACCACGCATCCCCTCTGATGCCAGATGTTGGATGCGCTCCAAGCCCGCTTGTACTATCCCGTCGACTGCAACCGTCCCCCGCGTCCCGGGGTCCACCACCCAGTCAAGCATCCACGACGACTCGGAGCCAACCGGATAGACCGTCACGCAGGCATTGACCGCGCCGCCCTCCCCAGCGACAAGAACCAGCCGCTCGACCTCCGCCAAACGGCTGCCCAGTCGACTGCGCACCTCATCACGCGTCAAACCGCGTTCAAGTCCGAGAGGGTAGCGCGGCGCAAACGCGTATAGCGGCAGATCGTCCTCCGCGTCAGGTGCAAGCGCCCTGGCCGCGCCATCATGGGTGTCGGCTCGGGCAACCAGGCCGCCTAGGGCCTTCAGGTCGCTGTCGCAATACTCTCGAAAGCGGACCTTCACTACCGTTCTCCTACCGGGTCCTCGGCAACTGCAAACAAATGCCCAAAACCACTCTGCCTCCGGAGTCGCCCACCCAGCCTTAGCGCCTCCCACATCGTAACCTGGTTTGCCGTCAATACCGGCTTGCCCACCGCACTGTCCAACTCAGACAGAAACGCAACCGTATGCAAGGCCGTGTCGGGAACCAGGATGGCTTCAGCATCGGCGTGGTCATTCGCCCGCACGAAGTCGACAACCTCCTCCCCACCGACCTCGCCCACCTCGACCGCAGTCCAGATGCCCAGGCTGCTCAGATGCACCACCTGGATGCCGCCCTCCGCCAGAAAACCGACAAACTCCGTCGCCAGCTCCTCCGGGTAAGTGGCTGCAACCGCGACCCGCGTGATACCCAGTGCCTGTATGGACTTGACAAAGGAAAGTGAAGTGCTGGAGGCAGGGACCCCCAGAAAACTGCCGAGTTGACGCGCCTGTTCCTCAGCCCCGGCCAGCCCGTAGACAAAGCTGCCGCTGGTGCACGCCCACATGCACGCGTCCACACCCAGCTCCAGCAACGCCGCCGCACCGGGCTCCAGATGCTCCCAGTCCCCCGTGCGCCGGCAGTCCTCAACCGTATGCAGGTCGACCGCATCAGTGTGGACAACGGCAACCTCCACCGGCGGCTCCAGCCTCGCCGCCATGATGGGATAGTCGTCCTCGGCCGAGTGAAGCGGATAGAGAACGCCAATGCGAAGCATGTCAATCCCCGATTGAAGCTGTCTGCCGCTGTTGACTCCGAACCCCCGGCCGCTGCATTCTTACAGCGCGGCTTCCACCGAAGAAAGACTCTCGTTAAGCGCCTCGATCGCGCAGTCAAGCTGCTCCTGCGTGATCACTAGCGGAGGCGACATCTTGAGCACGTTGTGGTAAGAACCCCCGTAGTTCGTGGCAATGACGCCCCGCTGCAACAGACCGTCGACCACCCGCGCACCCTCATCTGTCGCCGGTTCACGCGTCTCCCGGTCCTTAACGAACTCAACACCGACCATCATGCCCACACCGCGCACCTCGCCGATCAAATGGTGCTCCTGCTGCAGCTCCTGCAGCCGCGAAATAAAGTAGTCCCCCAGCTCCGCGCCCCGCTGCACCAGGTTCTTCTCCTCGATCTCCGCCAGAGAAGCCAGCGCCGCCGCACAGCCCACCGGATTGCCCAGGAAAGTGCTCGTGTGCATCATCGGCCCCCACGCGTCCGCCACCTCCTCCGACATGATCGTAGCCGAGATCGGAAAGCCGCTCGCCAGCCCCTTGCCCACCACCATGATATCCGGCACAACGTCGTACTCGTCCATGCCGAACCAGTTGCCCGTCCGTCCGAACCCGGTAATGATCTCGTCGGCGATCAGGATAATCCCGTGCTCGTCGCACAGCCGTCGCACAGTCTGCACAAACTTCTTTGGCGGCACGATCCAGCCCCCGTGCCCCTGGATCGGCTCCATGATGATCGCCGCCACGTCCGCAACGCCCGAGTCCGGCATCGTCAGCACATGCTCCAGATACCCGCCGTCACAGAAGAAGCAGTCCTCCCCGTCCCCATGCGTCGGGCAGCGATAGGGATATGCGTACGGCACGTGCGTGGTATCCGCCAGCATATTCTGAAACGGCGCCCGGTAGTAGTTCTGCGAAGAGACCGAAAGCGCGCCCGTCGTCTTGCCGTGAAACCCGCCCTGAAAAGCGATGATCTTGTGCTTGCCCGTAAAGATCCGCGCCGTCTTCAGCGCAGTTTCTACCGCCTCCGCACCCGTGTTGGCGATATGCGAGACCGACAACTCGCCCGGCGCCCGGTCTGACAGCTTCTCCGCCAGCTCCACCCGGTTGCGGTTCGGATTCACCCCGCCCTGGCTGTGCATCATCGTCTCCGACTGCTTCGCAATCGCCTGCACAATGCGCGGGTTGCTGTGCCCCGCCGTCGCCACGCAGAAGCCGGCCGTCAAATCCACATAAACATTGCCGTCCGCGTCCACGATGTTCGCACCGCGCGTCCGCTCCCAGAACACCGGCGTCTGCCCCCGTGGAATCACCGAGCTTGTCGGCGGCTCCACCTTGCTGAGCCGCTCCGTCAACTTTATCGACTCCGGCCCCGGCGGCTGCGTCACCATCGCCGGCAGCGCCGTTCCATCCTCCAGTGCCTGCAAGTTCAAGTTCGAAGAGTAAGTTTGCATTCTGCATCTCCTCTGCGGCAGTACCAGTTCAGCCCAATCGGGAAGCCCTATCTGTCAAAAGTACGATGCCTGAAAACTGCATTCCAATATGAAGGTTGAACTCTCTGAAACCTCGCCTGGCAACATAACCAAGTCAAGTCCACGACCAACTCTGAGGCTGGGGAACCGCCACCTCTGACCACTAACCACTAACCACTGCAGTTGTGCGGTCGGGCCTATTCGGCCCTCCCTTGTGCGGGGGCTCCGC
>JAPOVP010000078.1 GCA_026708085.1 Caldilineaceae bacterium | reverse complement strand
TCCCATATATGCCCAACGTTCACCGCCATGACCATCGAGAGCCCGCTACAGAAATCCTGACGGTACATTCCCCCCAGGCAGACCGTACACACAACTTGGTTTAGTAGTTACTAGTCGGAGTAGAATGCTAGATGAAGTCCGTCGACAACGAGCAACCTATATCGGAAAACGGTCACACTGGTGTGATTCGCGATCAGACCATTCAATCGCCAGACGTTGAACACCTGCCGGATACGCACACGCATCCCGTGATCGACTGTGACATCCACAATGAAATCTCCTCGATCGATCAGCTCTTGCCCTACCTTCCCGACTACTGGCAGGAGTACATACGCATTTCCGGCTACCCCGGCCCGTCGGGAGGTGACTACCCGCGCGGCGCCCCCATTTCAGCCCGACCCGGCAGCCAACCCCAGGACGGCGCCGTCGCCGGCTCCAGCCTGCAGCTTGTCCGCGAACAGGCCCTTGCGCCATTCAACACCGAAATCGGTATCCTCAACTGTGCCTTTCGTGCCCAGAGCGTCAAACAGGAGGACCTCGCCGTCGACCTGGCCACAGCCGTCAACTGCTGGCAGATCGACGAATGGCTCACACCCGAACCGCGCTTGCGCGGTTCTCTTGTCGTCCCCAGCCAGTCTCCTGCCCGTGCGGCCCGTGAGATCAATCGTTTCGGAGAACACCCGCAGATTGTCCAGGTAGTTCTGCCTGTCCGCTCCTTCATTCCCTACGGCAATCGATTCTATGATCCACTCTACGCCGCCGCAATTGAACGCGATCTCGTTATCGGCATTCACTACGGCGGGTCCCCGGGCCACCCCCCCAGCCCTGTGGGCTGGCCTTCGACCTACCTCGAAGAGTATGCCAACATGGCCCCCGTATTCCAGTCCCAGGTGATCAGCCTCGTCGCCGAAGGGGTCTTCGATCGTTTCCCCGACCTGCGCATCGCGCTCATCGAGGGCGGTTTCGCTTGGATGCCTGCGCTGATGTGGCGGCTGGACAAGGAGTGGAAAGGTTTGCGTTCAAATGTACCCTGGGTCAGACGTCCGCCCTCCGACTACATCCGCGATCACATTCGCCTGACCGTTCAGCCCATCGACACGCCGCCCGACCCCGGCTTTATCCTTCAAGCGATCGAGCAAATGGAGTCCGATACAATGCTCATGTTTGCCACCGACTACCCGCACTGGCACTATGATCGCGACGAAGATGCCTGGCCCGTTACCCTGCCCGAACCCCTGCACGCCAACATCTGGTCTGAGAACGCCCGCGCCTTCTATCGATTCGACGGAGGACCATCATGACAGTCGAGCTGGAAAATACCTCGCAGCCGCACGTCCCCCAGAAGGCCGGGTTGGCCGTCATTGACGCCGACATCCATAATTTTGACGTGCATATTGACCCGGTTTTCAGGCAAATAATCACCGATTATCTCTCGCCGGAATGGCAGGACTTCCACGGCATGTTCGGTCAGCGCGCGCACTACATGCGCGGCCTCCATGGCGGCTCCTATCCCCGCTTCCATCGCAATGCCGCCCGTGTCGATGCCTGGCCCCCAAACGGGCGCCCGCCCGGCACCGATCTCGACTTCATGCGACTCCAGCTGCTCGACGCCTGGGACATCCAGTACGGCATCCTCAATCCCCTTGCCGGCGCCGGTGGCCAGTTGAACATGGAATACGGTGCCCAACTGGCCCGCGCCGTCAACGACTACCAGGTCGCAGAATGGCTCGAACCCGAGCCGCGGCTGCGCGCCTCAATTCTGGTCAACTATGAAGATGGGGATCTGGCTGCGCAGGAGATTCACCGCCGCGGCATCGACCCCCGCTTCGTGCAGGTTCTCACCGTCGTCCGCACCAGTGAACCTCTCGGCAAGCGCAAGTACTGGAAGATGTACGAAGCCGCCCTCGAATACGACCTGCCGATCGGCATCCACGTCGGCGGCCAGGGCGGCCATCCGCTCACTGCCGGCGGCTGGCCTTCATACTACCTTGAAGATCACTGCGGCATGCCCCAGGCCTACCAGGCCCATATCGCCAGCTTCGTCTGCGAAGGCGTCTTCGAGCACTTCCCGGAGCTTCGTATCGTCATTATCGAAGGCGGCTTTGCCTGGGTCCCCGCCTTCGCCTGGCGCATGGACAAGACCTGGAAACGGCTCAAAGCCGAAGTGCCCTCCCTCAAAAAGGCGCCCTCCGAATACATCCTGGAGCACTTCTGGTTCACGACTCAACCCATGGAAGAGCCCCGGCAGCCGCGTCACCTTGAGCAAGTACTTGCACACCTGGACGGCGGAAGCCGGCTCTTGTTCGCCACCGACTACCCCCACTGGGACTTTGACTCTCCCGACCGCGCCCTCCCGGCTACGCTCCCGTTTGAGGTCAGACGAAACATCATGGCTGAAAACGCCCGGCAATTTTACAAGCTGCCCTAGCGCAGCAATTGGACCCGTGCAGCCTCCGTTGTGGGGCGATTTCTGCTATTCGTCTGAACCGGCCCGCGCGTAACTCCCCGGCGCCGGCGGCGTGTAGTATCTGCCTGGTACCACCCCTTCGGCAAGGATTCGTTCCTTGATCCGTGTCTCCTCGGCCTCATACTCCTCCGTAAGCTCGATGCACTCTTCCGCGAACCAGGAGGGCACGACAACCACGCCATCAGCATCCCCAACCAGTACATCGCCGGGACACACCAGGGCCCCGCCGCACTGGATCTCCACATTCTCCTGTGCAGGAACGGCGTAGGGGACGCCGCCTCGCGGCGTACGATCACGGGCATAGATGATCTGCCCGAACTCTTCCTCCATCATGACGTCCAGGTCGCGAATACTGCCGTCCGTGACGATGCCGTCGGCGTTGTTCATCTTCAGCTGCAGCGCCTTGACATCACCGAAGACACAGGGGCGGGCATCGCCCATCACGTCACACACGAGCACGTCACCGGGGCCGCACCGGGCCATGGCCAGGTACTCTGGGGACTGCTCGCCGACCTGCACTCTCGCCTGCAAGTCCGGTCGGGGAGGCAGGTAGCGCAACGTGCGCGCCCGAGCCGCCAGCCTCTCGCCCGGGGTCCAGAGCCGCACGTTCTCCATGTAGGAAAAATAGACACCGGAGTGCCTGAGGAGGATGTCCCAGACATTCGCCGTAGCCACATTCTTGAAGCGGTCAAGGGTCTCCTGCGAAACGTCTACAGACGCGTAGGTGCGCTCACTCATTCTGCATTTCTCCTCTTGGTATGAGAATGTGGACGAATATCACCTGCCGGCAGTCCGACGGATTCTTGTCGCGGGGAGTGAAAGAGGGGTAACCATCCTCCCTGAACTCTGACCGCGATGCCGGTAGCATTAAGCGATCTGTGACAAGCGTGAAAGTCGCCTTAATGCAGAACAAAAATCGCAGCCTGGACGTCCGGCAGTTCGGACTCTTCAGGGCACCTACATTCCAAGACAATTATAGTCAACTATAGTTGCCGTGTCCACGCAAGAATTGATGGCGTATGCATCCCAAAACGGCGGCGAACTTCACAACGCCTCGGGCAGCAGCGGGGATGCGCCCTTGTCGCGATCAAATCCGAGTCTGAGTTTGCCCAGTCTCTGACCACTAACTACTGACCACTAACTACTGACCACTGACCACTGCAGTTCCAGGCCTTCGACCCTCCCTTGTGCTGGGGGAACTTCCCCCGCCACGCCCCCCTCCGCAACCCCCTCCCCGCTCCCGTAGGGGCAGGCCTTGTGCCTGCCCGGTCGTCGCAGCCCGCGCCGCCATCGCAACCCCCTCCCCGCTCCCGTAGGGGCAGGC
>JAPOVP010000011.1 GCA_026708085.1 Caldilineaceae bacterium | reverse complement strand
TGCGGGGGCGGAGCCCCCGCACAAGGGAGGGCCGAATAGGCCCGACCGCCCAAGAAAGCTTCAGAGAGTGCAACCATCTACAATGCCTGAGATTGGATCTGGCGACTGGAAATAGCTTGGTCGTTACCGAAGGTATACGAGAGTTCACCCCCATTTTGATATGCACCTGACTGCGTCAAGGATGTTGCTGGCGTCTCCAAAGTATGTACTGAAAAAATGTCCCGAAATCGGTGCTATCGGTTTCCAATATTGGAGCCCAAACCCATTGAATTCCAAATTTAGGGTGCTAATATGTTACGAGAGGAATTCAGCTTGGGGTCGATGGATGGGACTGACGTCAGTGAACGGAGAAGTCAGTGGAACACGAGACGTTCGGAAAGATCGTAGCCGCCTTGCGTAGAGAGCAGATTGACTTTGCCACGGGACGTCGTTGGAGCCAGCAGAAATTGGCCGAGGAGACGGGATTGACCAAGAGAATTGTGAGCAAGATAGAGCGAGGCCGACAGGCGAGATTGGAGGGGGAGGTCCTGCAGAATCTGGCGCGAGCTTTTGAATTGACTTCGCTGGAACGGCGTGAGTTTTTCGGCTTGGCCAGCCAGTCAGCGGACGAAGCGGTTGTGCGCGCCGACCTCGACCACAGGGAGGTTTTCGAGAAGGCCTGGGCTTCGCTGAGCGCGATCGGTTTACCGGCATTCCTGATGGACACTTTTGGCAATATTCTCGGCATCAATCGTGCTATGATTGCGTTTCACGGTTGTAGCATGGCACAGCTCAGCGAGGCCAAGGCTACGGCGGAGGGCGTCAACCTGATGGGAATGCTGTTCGCCCCCGATGCGACCCTGCGCCGAGTGCTGGGCAATGGCTGGCACTCCAATGCGATGACGGTCATGCGCCAGTGGCGGGCCATGACCCTGCGCTACCGCCACACGGAACGGTTTCGACAGCTTTTCGCCCTACTCTCCGCATTTCCGGACTTCTCAATCTTCTGGTCGGCGAGCCGCGAACGCCCCCAAGATGTCACCAGCCGGCTGCGCAGCCACATCTACACGCACAGCGTGCATGGGCCGGTAGGATACACTGTCTTTACGGACGTCAGCTTGAGCGACCGGGGCGACCTCTACCTTTCCGCCTACGTTCCACAAGACCGCAACACGATCGAGCTTTTTCAGCGGCTGTCTGTCGGTAGCCAGCAGGCGCTGCCCCTGGCCAACTGGCCTTAACTCACCTAAAACGGTCCAGAGATTGAAGACAGCTAAAGAGACCGAGGGCTACGATGGAATGCAGCGGGGCTACTCGGGAGCTGGTCGTTCCAGCCAGAGGAGCAGTGCTTCGATTTGCTCCTGTACGGCGCGGCGGCTGCTTCCGCCGCGGGCGTCGCGCTGTTCGACGCTGCCTTCGTAGCTCCAGATGGCGGTCACGTCTTCTTCGAATGCGGGGTGCAGGGACTGGAGTTCTGCGAGCGACAGGTCGGTGAGTGCAGAGCCACTGGATTCGGCCAGGGCCACTGCGGCGCCGGCGACATGGTGTGTTTCACGAAATGGGACGCCCTTGCGTACGAGGTATTCGGCGAGGTCGGTGGCGAGCATCTCGGGCACGAGGGCGCGGGCCATGTTTTTGCCGTTGACGGAGAGGGTGGCGAGTGCGCCGGCGGCAATGGGCAGGGCGCGGTTCAGGGTATCGACGGCGTCGAAGAGGGGCTCCTTGTCCTCCTGGAGGTCTTTGTTGTAGGTACTGGGGAGCCCTTTCAGGGTCATTAGCAGCCCGCTCATGTTGCCGAAGACGCGGCCAGCTTTGCCGCGCAGGAGCTCGAGGGAGTCGGGGTTTTTCTTTTGGGGCATGAGGCTGCTGCCGGTGCTGTAGGCGTCGGCGAGAGTAATGAAGCCAAATTCGCGGCTGGAGTAGATGACCAGGTCCTCGGCCCAGCGGCTGATGTGCAGCATTGTCATTGTAGCCCAGAACAGCGCCTCGGCGACGAAGTCGCGGTCGCTGACGCCGTCGAGGCTGTTGGGTGTGGGCGCGGCGAATCCCAGATCGTGCGCGAGCTGGCAGCGATCGATGGGGAAGGGGTTTCCTGCGAGGGCGCCGTTGCCAAGGGGCATCAGGTTGACGCGATTCAGGAGATCCTGGAGGCGTAGGGCGTCGCGCTGCCAAGCCCAGGCGTAGCTGAGGAGCCAGTGGCTCCAGCGGGTGGGCTGGGCAGGCTGGAGATGGGTATAGCCCGGCATGAGGAGTTCGATCTCGGTTGCGGCGCGCTCTACGGCGACGCCGATCAGGGTACGCAGCTGTTCTTCTGAGGTCTTGAGCTCTTCGCGCAGCCACAGCCGGAGGTCGGTCGCGACCTGGTCGTTGCGGCTGCGGCCGGTGTGCAGTTTGCCGGCTATGGGGCCGATCAGCTCGGTGAGGCGGCGCTCGTTGGCGGTGTGGATGTCCTCGTCGCCGGCCTGAATTTCGAACTGTCCGGCGGCCCATTCACCGGCGACACGTTCGAGGCCGGCGACGATCTGTTCGGCTTCCTGTTCGGTCAGGAGCCCGGCCCTGGCGAGCGCGCGGGCGTAGGCCTGGCTGCCATGGATGTCGGCCTGCCAAAGGCGCCGGTCGAAGTCGATCGACGCGTTGAACTCTTCCATCAGCGGGTCGAGTGCCCCGCTGAAGCGTCCTCCCCATAGCTTCGTACTCACAGTGTGTTTCTCCGAACGGCGGTGACCGGTTCCACTTGAACTGTTCCGGCAATCATTATTCCACAGGAAGCGGCTCGGCGTCACTTTCGTTACCGGCGGGCGACTGATACTCGGCCACGGCCAGGGCGAAGCCGACCGACCCCCTCGTGCGTTTCACCCACCAAACGATCAGGAGAGAACCGACTACTATCGCGGCGATGCCAAGCAGGCCGGCCTCGGGACCGAAAGCGCCGCCTGTCCAAAGGTTGGGACCGCCCTGTTGCACGGCGATGAAGGTTGTTTCGTTGGCGGATGTTCCGCTAACAGGAAAGCCGAAGACGTTGCCTTGGAAAAAGTTCCAGGTTATGTGAATGCCGACCGGCATGGCCAGCTGGTCGGTCAGAAGGAAAGGAAGCCCCAGAAAGAGGCCGGCCAGGAAGAGGTTCACAGTGCTGACAACAGTTGCATTGGGGTTGCCGGCATGTAGTAGCCCGAAAACTGCTGAGGAGATTAGCCAGGCAAGCAAAATGGCCCTCCTACGGCCCAAGGGACTGAAGCTGAGGCCCTCGGCCAGGTTTTTGAAGTGATACCCACGCGATAAAAGTTCTTCGTATATGCCCACGGCAAGGAACAGGGTCAGAGGCCAGAGAATAGCCAGGCCGAAGGGAACAGACTTGTTCGTGAGGAAGATTTCTTCGACTGTGACCCAGCCCAGGGCCAGTTCGACAAGGAAGATAAGCAGCATAAGGAATGCGCCCAGGAACAGCCCGTAGCCAAGATCACGCCACCAATGGGATGAGAATCGCAGACCGAGATCGGAGATGGGCCTGCGGTCCAGAAACCGGGCTGCGAGTAACGTGCCCGCGACGATCGCCAGCCCGGACAGGGCCATTTCAACGATGCCAAAGGCAAAGCTATCCTCCAGATCCTCAGATGCAAGGGTAACGAGTACGCCGAGCGCGACAAATAGGACGGCTACGAGGATAACATGGAGGGTTAGCCGCCACAGGGCTCGCAGGCGCCTGTCATCGGAGTTCCAGAACGGGAGCAAAATACGTTTCACTTTTGAGCGCCGTAACTACTAAGCCATGTTCTGTGTGTATTCTGTGTACGGTCTGCGTGGGGGGGATGTACCGTCAGCACTTCTGTAGCGGGCTCTCGATGGTCATCGCGGTGAACGTTGGGCATATATGGGAGT
>JAPOVP010000146.1 GCA_026708085.1 Caldilineaceae bacterium | reverse complement strand
GGTCGGGCCTATTCGGCCCTCCCTTGTGCGGGGGCTCCGCCCCCGCAACGCCCCCGGTCCTGTCCGCGCCGTAGCGAGTGTGTGGCTAATATGAAGTTGTCGTCTCGCGGCGTCCGGGCTTCCCCCCCAACCCCGCGTCTTGGCACATTCCGAGTATGTGCCAGCGCAGGCAGGACAGGCGAGGCAACTCCCTTATATACCCTACGTTTGCCGCTATGACCATCGCGAGCCCGCTACAGGAATACTGACGGTACACTCCGCCCAGACAGACCGCACACAGAACACACGAACGCTCACAGAATATGGCTAAGTAGCTACGAACTGCTAATCCCTTTGACATTTGAATCGGCCGTCGCCTGCATAATTTGGGCAAGTCCATGCTTGGCGTATTCCCTTCGCCAAAGGGGCCAACCCCCCTCGGTTTCTGGTCTGCATCACCCAACGAATACATCCATGCTGGGACTCTTGCCTCCAAAGACCCGAATCCTATGTGAATCCTGCTTGATTCCAGCACTTGTCGCGCGGGTTGCGTAATGCCTACCCGCCCGTATTGCCTGCTTCGACGCAATTCGCAATACGGAATCCGTAATAAGGCGAGTTCACAACATGAACGTGCATTAGCTCCGTTTACTTGCTCACACTGGATGACACATCAAGGTGCCACAGTTCGGAGGAGAAATGTTCACAAGGTTATCGAAAACCATCTTGGTCTGGGCCATTGCGCTGCATACCTCACTCGTAGTATTCAACAACTTTTCCGACTATGATTCAAACTACTGGTTCGTTGTCCATGTCCTCAAAATGGACACGACCTTCCCTGACAACCAGGGGATGTGGCGCGCCATTGACCTGACTGCACTGCATCACTCGCTCTATTGGGTCATCATCCTCGTTGAAACAGCGGTCGCGGCGCTCTGCTGGTGGGGAGGACTGCGCCTCTTCCGTGCGAAAGATGATGCCAAAAGCTTCAGCCAAGCCAAGGGCATCGCGATCGCCGGACTGACATTGGGGATCGTTCTGTGGTTTACAGGGTTTAACTCAGTCGGCGGGGAATGGTTCCTGATGTGGCAGTCGGACGTCTGGAATGGTCTTCAGTCTGCCTTTCGTCTGGTCGTCGTCTTCGGGTTCACGCTCCTCTATCTCGCATTTCCGGACGTAGACCACGATGCCTGACTTACAGCTGATTCAACCGGCGTCACGCCTGAATCGAGCGGTTTGAGTTTGCCCTAACGATTCTTTCTTATTCCCAATCTGTTCGAACAGTCGTCGCAACGCCGCTCCGTTCGAACATCTCTTCGTCGGCCCCTCTCTCCGTTCCAATCCACATCAGCTTCCCGTCGCTCCAAATGTGAATTCGCCCCTCCAGGTCGTTGCGGAGAACGAGTCGCCCGTCCAGGTTCTCCAATACTTCTGGGTCCGGGTGCCCGTAACGGTTCTCTGCACCGACTTGGATCACGGCCACGCTGGGACCGACCGCTTCGACAAAGCCTTTGCCGCTGCTGTGCTCGCTGCCGTGATGTCCGACCTTGAGCACGTGCGCCGCGAGTGGCTGCCCTCCGCGCAGCAGCCGCTCTTCACTGGGCTGACCGGCATCGCCCGTCAACAGGACTGTGAACTCACCGTAGACCAGCTTCAGGATCAGCGACCTCTCGTTCTTGTCATGCTCCTCAAAGTCGTACAGCGCCTCTTCAGGCGGTGGCCACAGCGCCCACAGCGCGACGCCGTCACCGAGATCCAGCCAGCCTCCTTGCTGAAGCCCCTCCACCGGCACATCTGCTTCATGGAAGGCCGCCAGCCAGCTCTGTGAATCTTCGTGCCCGCGCGTATTCTCACTGATTAACGCGTGGCCGATCCTGAAACGTTCAGGCAGGTCGGTCTGACCGCCCACATGATCCCAGTCGGGGTGGGTAACGATTGCGTAATCGATCTCCCGGTCCCAAAACGGCATGACCTCGCCCAGCTCGGCGAACAGCCGCTGGCTGTCATCGCCTCCATCGATCAACAGCTGGCCCCCGCTCGGCGTCTGGATAAGGATGCCGTCTCCCTGCCCTACGTCAAGAAAGTGCACATGAAGCTGGCCGTCTGGCTGCGTCATGGCAATCCACCACAGCATCCCGGCAACGACCGACAAGGCGCCAAACATCCATGTCGGCGTCGCGATCAGAATGTCGCCCAGCTGTCTCCTTGTCGACACACCACCGCGATGCCGGGCGAAAGTTCGCGCCGTCTTGCACCACAACAGCCTGACGTAGCCCGAGATCGGATTTCGCCAGTACAATCCGAGAACGGCGGCGTATGTGATAGCCGCGGCACCCCCTCCGAACCAGTCAACCTCCACGCTTGCCCCCCGAAAACTCGCGCTCCAATTCACGACAGTCGTCGTCCACCATAGACCTGCATAGGGTATGAACAGCAACAGCTGTGCCAGCTGCTCCAGGCCGGAGAGTCCAACTATCAGGGCAATGCCGCCAAATATCAGAATCCCTGGCTGTGCGGGTGCGATGAGAAGATTCGAAAGCAAACTGATCAAACTGAGACGACCAAAGTAGAACACAATCAAGGGGTATGTGGCTATGCTGGCCGCCATAGTCGTCAGTAAAGCATCGCGCAACAGGTCACCGGCTGAAGTGGGACTGAGAAAATCCGACACGGAACTGTTTGGAAATGCCCCCCACCGCCGCAGACCTTTTCCAACCAAGTTCCACAATGCTCTGAAGCTTTCCAATAGGGCAGGGCCCATCAGGATCAGGCCCACTGTGGCCGCACTGCTTAGCTGAAAACCCACGTCCCAGAGCATGAGGGGATTCCATAAAGTCATCAGCCAGCATGCCGCGGCCAGGCTTACCAGTGCCGTGCCCTGACGGCCAAGCACAGTGGCAACCACAAAAAGTCCCCCCATCAGAGCCGCCCGCATCACCGCGGCGTCGGCGCCTACTAGTAGCGTGTACAGAGCGAGTCCCCCCAGCGTGGGCCACAGCGCCCCTCGTCGTCCAAACAGCCAGATGCCAAACCCCATCATCACGCCCGTCACGAGCGCCACATTGCTGCCGCTGATCACGATCACGTGGCTGGTACCCGTGAGGTTGAACTTTTCGTAAAGCTCCTTGGGTATGCCGGCTTCAATGCCAAGGAGCATTCCGCCGGCCAGCGCCGCGTAGGGTTCCGGGAGCAAGCGGTTCAAAATCCTCTCGCCTCGACCGCGCATCCCATAGACGAACTGAAGCATGGCGCCCCCGCGCATCGGCCCCTGCCGCGGTTCGACATGTGGCCGCAACATCAAGCTGTGAATCTGTTTGCGCGCCAGGTAAGCCCGGTAATCAAAACCCTCGAAAACGGGCGGTTCCGTAAGCAGGCCTCTTACCCGCACACTTTCACCGAAGCGAAAGCGGTAATCGGCGGTCGTCTGAAGTCGCATTTGCCCCCTGACCTTCTTCCGACGGCCGTCGACTTCCACAGACTCCACTCTGATGTCCAAACGCTGCCGTCCATCCGTTAGAATTGGATAGCTCCCCACATAGCCGTCCGCAGTTGTCACGCGGCTGATGCTTTCCCCGCTGTCCAGGTTGTAAAACGCAAGGTCGGATGGCACGGGGCAGAGTTGAGGCGGGTGCGAACCAAGACGCAAGAAACCGCAAATGCCCGCCAGCACGATCGCGCCGGTGAACCAGGCAGAGAAGGTCTCGCGCGGTGGAGAAAAACCTGCTGAGGCATGCCAGCGCATTGGCTCCACAGCTTGGCGGTCTCTGCCGGCGTCCATCCACAGACAGCCGCAAAAAAGGACCAAACTGGCGATCCAAAAGTGGTCGCCGGTGCCGCAGCCAAACCATCCCTGCTTCCAGAGGATCTGTCCGGCTGCTACGCCCAGGAGATAGGCTATGGCAAGATATAGCAGTTTCATCCGAACCGGCTTTTCCGCAGAACAATCTGGCACGGGGTTCCGACTTGCGATGCCGCAGGTATCATACTCCATTCTGACCGGTTGACCCGATCCGGCGCTGCGTGCAATTCGGTACGTCCGTTTTTCTTCTCGTCTGATCTTATGGTATAACTGAACCGATGTAGGCTCCTTGTGATTTTTCGATTTCCTCGTAATCCAAAGCGGACTTCGACAAACGTTCCGCGCATAGAGACTCCAATACCCGAACCCATCGAGGAGGTAGTTCTTTGCAAGCATTTGATTTTGTAGCACCAACTAGTGTGGACGAGGCTATCTCGGCACTGGCTGCCGGGGGCGGAAGGGCCCGACCGCTGAGCGGGGGTACGGACCTGATTGCTCAGCTTCAGGAAGGGCGCCTTGCACTGGACACTGTCGTCGACTTGAAGCGAATCCCGGAACTGATGGCGATTTCCATCAGCGTTGACGGCCTGACCTTGGGCGCATCGGTTGCCTGCCATTCGATCAATGCCAATCAGGCCATTCGCGACGCCTATCCGGCCCTGATCGATTCAACACACCTGATCGGCGGCACCCAGATTCAAGGTCGCGCCAGCATCGGCGGCAACCTCTGCAACTCTTCTCCGGCCGCAGATTCGATTCCTAATCTCATTGCCCACAGCGTCACCTGCCACATTGCCGGACCCAACGGCCGCCGCTCCGTCGCAGCCGAAGATTTCTGCACGGGCCCTGGCCGCAACGTCCTGGAAAACGGCGAGTTCCTGGTCGCAATTGAATTCCCCACGCCGCCCGCAAACTTTGGCGCGGCCTACCTGCGTTTCATCCCGCGCAATGAGATGGACATTGCGGTTGTCGGCGCCGGTGCCTCCGTTGTTTTGAGCGATGACAAGAGCACCATCCACTCTGCGCGCGTTTCACTGGGCGCTGTTGCGCCGACCCCGCTGTTCGTCGAGGAGGCGGGCGACGCGCTGGCCGGCCAACCGGTCTCCGAAGAGTCACTGGCAAAGGCCGCCGACCTGGCCAAGGCCGCGGCTAGACCTATCAGTGACATGCGTGGAACGATTCCCCAGCGCAAACACCTTTCAGCTGTTCTGACACAACGCGCGCTGAGGATCGCGATTGACCGGGCACGAGGCACCAAAACTGTTGACGAATTGGGGAGACTGAACGGACATGGCTAAAAAGATCGCTGTAGAGACAACACTGAATGGTGAAGAGACCGTTTTCCTTTGCGAGCCTCGTCAGACTTTGCTGGAGGCGCTTCGAGACAATCTGGGGCTGATCGGCAGCAAGGAAGGTTGCGGCAACGGCAACTGTGGCGCCTGCAACGTGATCCTGGATGGCGTTCTCGTCAACTCCTGCCTCGTACTGGCGCCGGAGATCGAAGGCCGCTCAGTCGTAACAATCGAAGGTATCGCAGAAGATGGCCAGTTGCATCCCCTCCAGCAGAAGTTCCTTGAGCACGCCTCTCTGCAATGCGGCATCTGCACGCCGGGATTCATCGTCTCTGCCAAAGCACTCTTGGATGACAACGCCGACCCCAGCGAGCACGATGTGCGTCTGTGGCTGGCTGGCAATCTCTGCCGCTGCACTGGCTACGACAAGATCGTGCGAGCAGTATTGGACGTGGCCGAAAACGAAGCCTAAGGCCGAGGAGGAGATCAAATGGCCGGTACGAAACAAAATGGAACTGGTAAACGGTCCGCAAACGGTCAGAATGGTTACAAGGTCATCGGCACCCGTCCTGTAAGGCCAGACGGCGTTGACAAGGTCACGGGCCGCGCCGTCTATGCCGCTGATGTGCAGATGACCGGGCTGCTGCACGGATTCGTCCTGCGCAGTCCGCACGCCCATGCTCACATCCGCTCCATCGACACCAGCAAAGCCGAAGCCCTGCCCGGCGTGCGCGCCGTCGTCACGGCCGCCGACCTGCCCGAAGCCGAAGACAAGGTCGAAGACCTGGGCGAAGGCGCCATCAATCTGAAATACCTGAGCGATAATGTCCTGGCAAATGAGAAGGTCCTGTACCACGGCCATGCAGTGGCGGCTGTGGCCGCGACCACTCCCCATATCGCCGAGGAGGCCGCCGGGCTGATCGAAGTCGACTACGAGCTGCTGCCCCCGGTGATGACCGTTGACGACGCTCTGGCAGACGATGCGCCTATCCTACTGGAGACGCTGCGCACCGATTCCATGGGTGAAATCGGCACCGAGCAGACTAATCTGGCTTCCTTCTTCCGCCACCAGCGCGGCGACCTCGACGCCGGCTTTGCCGGCGCCCACCTGGTCGTCGACCGCACATACCGCACAGAAACCGTCCATCAGGGTTACATCGAACCACACGCCGCCACCGCCTTGTACAGCGCCGACGGCCAGATCATAATCTGGACCAGCACGCAGGGCTCCTTTGCCGTGCGCGGCCAGGTCTGTGAGATCCTGAAGATCCCGGTTTCACGACTCAAAGTGGTTCCCACCGAGATCGGGGGCGGGTTCGGCGGAAAAATCAACGTCTATGTCGAGCCGGTCGCCGTAATACTCTCCCAAAAAGCCGGCTACGAACCTGTAAAGATCGTGATGAGCCGGGCCGACGTCCTGGCCGCGACCGGGCCCACCTCAGGCTCCAACATCCGTGTGAAGATCGGCGTCGATGCAGACGGCAAGATCACTGCTGCCCTCGCCGAGCTCTATTACGAGGCCGGCGCCTACCCCGGCTCACCCGTCGGCGCCGCCGCCAACGTGAGCTTGGCCCCCTACGCCATCGACAATCTTCAGGTCGACGGCTACGACATCATCGTCAACCGTCCCCGCAGCGCGGCCTACCGGGCCCCCGGCGGAACCAACGTTGCCTTTGCGGTCGAGAGCGTTGTCGACGAACTCGCCGAGAAGTTGGGCATGGATCCGGCCGAATTCCGCATCCTCAATGGCGCCAAAGAAAACGACCGCCGGCCGGACGGCCTGCAGTACGCCCGCATCGGTCAGATCGAGACGGTGGAAGCTATCCGTGACTCGGAACACTACCAGTCGGCGCTTGAAGGCCGGTACCGCGGCCGCGGCATCGCTTCCGGCTATTGGAACAATTGGGGCGGCCAGTCCAGCGCAACCGCTGTCCTCAATCCCGATGGTACGGTCAATCTTAACGAAGCGTCCACCGACATCGGCGGTACACGGGCCTCGATTGCCATGCAATTGGCCGAAGCGATGGATATCGAATACGAGCAGGTCAAGGCCCGCGTTGTGGATACAGACACGGTCTCCTACAACGACGTGACCGGCGGCAGCCGTACCACCTTCGCCACCGGTCTGGCCGCCTACAACCTTGGCCAGCAGCTCCTGAAGGAAATGAAAAGCCGCCTCGCCGATCAGTGGGAAGTTGCCGCCGCTGACGTAAGTTATGAAGACGGCACCTTCAGCGCTGGCAGCGAAAGCGTTCCTTTCGTCGAGGCCGCCGGTCTCGTCCAGCGAGAAGAGCCCTTGATGGCCAGTTCGACCGTCCATCCGCAGGACTTTGGCCCAGGATTCTCTACGCAGTGTGTCGACATTGAGGTTGACCCCGACACGGGCAAGATCACGATTCTCCGCTACACGATTGCCCAGGACGTAGGCAAAGCGATTCACCCCTCCTATGTTGAAGGACAAATGCAGGGAGGCGTCGCTCAAGGTATCGGCTGGGCCATCAACGAAGAGTACATCTACGACGATGAGGGCCACCTTCTCAACGCCAGTTTGCTCGACTACCGTATGCCAACCTCCCTGGATCTGCCCATGATCGAAACGATTATGGTCGAGGTCCCCCACCCCGCGCACCCCTATGGGGTACGCGGCGTAGGCGAGGTCAATATTGTGCCTCCCGCCGGCGCGGTCGCCAATGCAGTCTACCAGGCCACCGGAGTGCGCATGGACAAGCTTCCCATCTCGCCGGCCAATCTCCTCGAAGCCATGTGGGCCCGAGAGGCTGAGGAAGCTGAACTGGTTCCAGGAGACGACTGAGCGTGGCCAAAGTCTGGATTCCGCCGCTGATGCGCTCGCTCACCGACGGCCGGCAAATCGTCGAGGCCGAGGGCGAATCAGTCCGCGAGTTGGTGGCAGCCCTGGAGGAACGTTTCCCCGGTGTTGCTGACCGCATCATCGATGAAGGACGCATTCGGCCCGGCTGGACCGTAGCCGTTGACGGCGCCGTCCAGAACCGCGGCCTCCGTGCGGCCGTAGGGCCGGACAGCGAAGTGCATTTCGTTCCCGCGATGACCGGCGGAAACGCGGACCGAATCTGACCCGCCCAACGAGTGAGACGGTTCCCCTGAAATGTCAGGGACTGCCCTGATCTCACAAAGTGATTTCAATAAAGGAGACCCGGTAGCGATCAGCCTGCCGGGTCTTTCGATTGGACGCCGAGCCTGAGTCGGGCTCCAAACGAATAAGTCCCGCTCAAAATCGACATCAGGGGTCACGGCTCCGCTATCAGAGCAACCTTGCCCTGATCTCACAAATCTCATGACAACCCAGACCCCGCCGCCAATTCGAAGAGGTGACCAGATCAGCCTCACGTGGCCTCACAAACGTCTGGCAGTCCAGCCCACCAACCCCAATGCTACGCATCTGGAAAGCTATCCGCCCCGTAGCACCGGCTTGGGTAAAGAGGGACTCCTTCTGTACGGCGACAACTTCGATTCCCTCTCCTGGCTGCTGGCCAGTGGCTATCGCGGCCGCGTCGGCCTGGTTTATCTGGATCCGCCATATAACTCGAACCGCACCTATACCAGCCGAATTCGTCTGCGCGGCAAAGGGCAGCCCACTCTGGGCGCAGCCATCGCCTATGACGATGTCTGGCAGCCGGGAGATTACCTCCAGTTTCTGGCCGACCGCCTGCTCCTCCTGCGCGAACTGTTGCACGAGGACGGTACCCTCTGGCTGCACTGCGATCACCGTATGCAGGCACATCTGCTACTCCTGCTGGAAGAAATCTTCGGCTCCAATTCGCATCTCAACACAGTTTTCTGGCGTAGTCAGACAATGCGCGGGGCCAAAGTCCACGCCCGCTACTTTCCCAACAGTGCCCAGGCCATTCACATCTTTCGCAGCACGCCCCGTGGACGTCCCCCATGGAATGCCCCCAAACGCGAGCTCGCTCTCACCGAGGAAGCCGCCGCCGCGCAGTACATGCGCGACAAGTCCGGATTCTTCCGCACATCGGACCCCGGAACATATAGCTTCGAGCGACTGAAGGCCCTCTTCGAAGAAGGGCGGCTGTACGCCCCGTACGGCGGCGAGGTCGTCGTCGACGAAGACGCGCAGGTAGTATTTGCCTCCAAGGGCGGAAACATTGGAGTCAAATACTACCTGAAGAAAACCGGGCGCAACCGGTACCTTCTCACGAGGCCGGTAGACAATATCTGGGACGATATCGCCGGCCTTGGCACGGTTCCCGGCGAGGACGAGAACTACCCAACGCAGAAGACAGAGAAGCTGCTGCAGCGAGTCCTCGAAACCGCCTCGCGTCCCGGCGATCTGATTCTCGACCCCTTCGCAGGCTCCGGCACCACCCTGGCAGTCGCCCACAAGCTGGGCCGTGAATGGATAGGCTGCGATAGTTCCTGGCGTGCAGTACGTTCTGCCTCTTGCCGCCTGAGCCGGCACCTGCATTCTGCAATCTCCGCCCCCTCAATCGACTCCGACCGCGCCAAAACCAGGCGTGGCGACAAGGACGATGGCGCCCTTGGTAAGGTCGGGTATCGCATACTTCGTGTTGGCGTTGGCGGCCCCCAGAAGGACGGCCGTCACCAATCTGTAACCACCTCGACTCCTGGTGCAAAGATCCAGTGTGAGCGGGCTGGGGGCCGGCTGACAGTTCGAATCGATCAGTTTTGCAGCCCCCAAGTGGCTCTTCTGGCCGAAGAGGCAAAAGTGTCGTTGCCCCGCGACTGGCGTGAACAGGTGCGGGCCGTGCTAATCGATCCGGACTATGACGGCATCTCCCTTCGTGCGGCGCTGGCAGACGCTCCTGCGGGCAAAAGCGCTCTGGTCTCAGGTGTCTACTCCTTTGTTCAGTCCGTCGATTCCGAAGGGCAGGCGAACAGCCCCTTACCGGATCGCGCCGTCGCCGTACGAATTGTCGATGTAGCTGGCCAAGAACATCTCTTCGTGAACTCAGTCCGCGAAAGTGGTCCTCCCGGTCACCCTGAAGACGTACCAGAATTCTCTTCTCACACTTCAGTCGCATACTAGCAACTTGCCGGCACCATCGGGAAGCACTTCACGGCAACAATCACGCGCAAAAATGGTATACTTAGCGAACTATGGCCATTCAGCTTCTTTCCCAGGACGTAGCCGCCAAGATCGCTGCCGGTGAAGTGGTGGAACGCCCGGCAAATGTCGCCAAAGAGCTGATCGAGAACAGCCTGGATGCCGGCGCGACCGAGGTGCAAGTCGAGATCAGGCAAGGGGGACAGCGCCTTCTGCAGGTGACCGACGACGGGCTTGGTATCTCCGCTGGCGAGCTTCCATTAGCCGTGCACCGGCACGCAACCAGCAAGCTCAACAGCGCCGCCGACCTCGACTGCATCACCTCTTTCGGCTTCCGCGGTGAAGCCCTCTACAGTATCGCTGCCGTTAGCCAGATGACACTCAAGAGCCGCCGCGCAGACGCCGAAGCCGGCCGGGAACTGCGTATCGAAGGTGGAAAAGTCATCCGCAACCAGCCTGCCGGACTGCCCGCGGGCACAGTCGTCACCGTCGAAAATATCTTTTTCAACACACCTGCAAGGCGCAAATTCCTGCGGCGCCCGGCAACCGAGGCTGGCAACATCGCCGCCATTGTGCAGCGCTATGCCCTGGCCTATCCCTCCTGCCGCTTCAAGCTTATCGCCGAAGGCAAGCTCTCCTTCTTCACCGAGGGTACCGGCCGCGTCGACGAAGTACTTACCGTGATTTACGGCCGCGAGAGTGTCCATCAGATGATTGGCGTAGGCAGTCTGCGTGACGAAGAAGGTGCTCGCATCGGGGGTCCCGCCGCCGCTGACCAGGCAGCCGCCTTCTCCCGAAGGAGACCTCAGCCAGAAGAAGACGAAATCGACTTCATGTCTGAAACGGCCGGCACACCTGCTTCGGCAACTCACTCGGCCGCCGGCCATTTGCAGCCTCGCCAAACCACCTCCAGGTCATCTGCCCGCATCGAAGGCGTACGCGTCAGCGGGTACGTCAGTTCCCTTTCCCTAACACGTCCAACACGCGCCCAGATCAACCTCTTCATCAACAGGCGCTATGTCGAAGATCGAAGCCTTACACACGCCGTCGTTCAGGCCTATCACACCTTGCTTCCGGTTGGGCGTTTCCCAATAGCAGTCCTCTTTGTCGAACTGCCTCCTAGTGAGGTCGACGTAAACGTGCATCCCCGCAAAACAGAGGTGCGTTTAGTCGACGCCAACAAACTGTTCAGTGCTGTCCAGCGCACTGTGCGTCGGGCGGTCATTGATAGCGTGGGTGTGCCGTCCGTGGAACTGGGCGACCACGGCGAACGGTCGGCAGAATCAGGATCCGGGTGGCCCCGTCAGGACCCTGGACCACAAGACCCGGACCACTTGCGTCAGACCGGCTGGTCTGCCCGTAGACGCGCTATCCTCAACGCCGGCGTTGACAGACAGCCGGCAATGCCATTTGAGCCGCCGACCGCCGACCAGCCCGACGTGGACCTGCCGATGGACGCGTTCAACGCGCAACCTGACGATTTACCGGCTACCCCTGCCGTTGAACCGGACTCGGCGCCCCGTCACGACGAACAAGCGCTGCCGCCTCTTCGTGTAGTCGGCCAAGCCGGTGCTATGTATGTTGTCGCCGAAGGCCCGGAGGGACTGTATCTGATCGACCAGCACGCCGCCCACGAGCGGATTCTGTACGAGAAATTTATGGCTCAGCGCGACGGCGGCGGCACAGATGGTGGAGTGGCCCGCCAGGGCCTGTTGACTCCAATCTCTATCCATGTGGGCGATGCCCGCGCCGGTCTGGTGGCCCAACACCTGAATGTCCTGAACGCAATCGGTTTTGGTGTCGAACATTTCGGTGGCGATACCTTCCTCGTGCGCGCTGTGCCCAGCATCCTGTCCAACCAGGATTCAGAACGCGTTCTCGATGACATAGTGCATGGCCTTGCCGAGAGCCGCGACCTGGTGGGAGAGGAGCTGGAGGCGCGCCTTGTGAAAATGGTATGTAAGCGGGCATCGATCAGGGCGGGTCAGATCCTGAGCGACATTGAGATGAAGGAATTGGTGCGGCAGTTGGAAAAGTGCCGGGCCCCGCGCACATGTCCGCACGGACGACCCACAATGCTGAAACTGAGCGCAGGTGAACTGGAGCGAGCCTTTAAACGGACATAACCTGAATCGGCATCTCTGCTTCGTTCAGACACATGTGACTCGAATCTAACTAAACACACAAAATACCTGCTCGTTTTGTGTCGTGGACTCTCTGCTGTGCTATACTCAAAGGTGGCGCTCAAAAAACCAGTAACTATTCGTGCGGGTCCCGAGTGTCTCCCCGCGCAGCTGCATTTCGGACGCCCATTGATGACACGGGACGCACCACGTGCTTGAATTCGCCGGCCCGGACCTGCTGACAGTTGCGATTGGCTTCACTTGCTTCGCCCTCGGAGCGTGGCTGGGAACCCTTTTTCCGGACATCGACAGGTTCAGGCTTCTCCGCCTCCGCCACAGGTCCATCGTCACCCACAGCTTCCTGATGCCCGCCCTGCTATGGGCCGCACTGACCCTTACATCAGTTGAATGGGCCGAATGGCTGGTCACAGGCTTTGCGGCCGGCGTGGCCCTCCACTTGGCCTTTGATCTCTTTCCCGGAAAGTGGCGCGGCTTCGCCCTGGTAGACGTGCCCAAGCTGGGACGCTGTACAAGATCGGTCTCCACCGTCTTGTTGTTTTCAAATCTTTTCTTGTGCGTGATTCTTTCCGTCTCCTTCTTCCCTGAACACGGGCCAGCCGGCGTGCTCGCCTACACCGCCTCCCTCGCAGCCCTCTATTCTTACGGCATTTGGGCGAAGAAGGAACACTTCGCCGCCGGACCCCTGATGACCATACTCACTCTGGGCGGCGACGCCCTCTAAGCTTCTGCTACCAAGATACAATGAGAGGCAAGATACGATGACCTTGACCGTTTCCACAGAACCATTGGATAGCCGCCAGCTCGCAATGACAATCGAAGTTGCTGAGGAGCGCATCGATCAGGAGATGCGTAAGGCGGCCCGCAAAATCGCCCAACAAGTACGCATTCCCGGATTTCGCAAGGGACGCGTGCCCTTTCATATCTTGCTTCAATTCGTGGGTCGAGAGGCGATTGTCAGCGAGTTTGTCGACGAATTGGGGCAGGAAGTCTACAAGGAGGCGCTCGAGCAGGAAGGGCTGGAGCCTTACTTCATGGGAAGTCTTGACAATGTTGACATGGAGCAAGCGGTTCGCTTCCACCTCACCATTCCCCTTCCACCAGAGGTAAAACTGGGCGACTACCGCGGCATGCGCGTCGAAGAAGAGGAAGTCGAGGCTGACGAAGAACAGATCCAGCAACGCGTCCAGGCCATTCTCGAACAGAATGCCGACTACGTTGAGGCCGACCGCCCCAGCCAGTTTGGGGACCTGATGACGATCGATCTGAAGGGCGTTGCCTTGGACGAAGGTGGCAACGAAACCGAGACCGTCGTTTTCGATGAAGAAGACTGGGATGTAACGCCGGACCAGGAAAACCCGATGGAGCCGGCCGGTCTGGATGAGGAATTGGTGGGACTGACACCGGGAGAAGAAAAGAGTTTCACGATCGCATGGCCCGAAGACAGTCCCAGCATGCACGCCGGCAGCACTGTCCGTTTTTCGGTGAGAGTCCACAAGACGCAGGCTTTCGAAACGCCGGCTGAACTGACAGATGAGATCGCGCAGAATTTCGGCCCCGACTTCGAGACCGCCGCCGACCTGCTCGACGACCTTCGCGAAAACGCCCTGCAAGAGGCCGCGCAACAGGCGGAAAACGAACATGTCCAGAAAGTGCTGCAGGTGTTGGTCGACATCAGCGATCTCGCCTATCCACCTGTAGCCGTGGACCTTGAAATCGACCGCCTCGTGCGCAACTTCGATATGCGAATCCGCCAGATGGGCTTGCAGGGAATGGAGCAGTACCTGGAGATGTCCGGCCAGACCATTGAAGACTATCGCGAATCGTTGCGCGAGGATGCCGAAAAGTCACTACAGATTGAGCTGGCCTTGGCCGAGCTCTCAACGTGCGAGAAGCTGGCTGTCAGCGAAGAAGAGTTCGAAGCACACATCGGCGATGCGGCCGCCCCTCTGCCTGAAGACGCTGACGAAGAAGCAGTGAAGGCGCGCGATGACATGCTCGAAATGATGCGGGCCGAGCATAGCCGCCCTCTCATTGAAAGCGAAATTCTCAGAGAAAAATCGGTCAATCTTCTCCTGGCAATCGCTCGCGGCGAAGACATCCCGGAGCCCGAAGCTGACGATAGCGAATCCGAGGAGGCTGAGCAGTCCACCGCAGAATCCTCCACGCAAACGGAGGCCGCAGCTGAATCCGAGCAGGGCGAAGAGGCGGCAACGGAAGAGCCCGCGGAAGCCTGAGTACGACGCAAACGAAAGTCTAATGCAAAATAGAGCACACCCTACATTTCTCGTTGCGTACATCGCTTACAATTCCCACTGTTCCGACCAGCCGGTCGGCCGCGCCACCGGCTGAACCAGGGATCCGTCCACGTCGAAATCATCAGCTGAAAAGGGGAATTTCCAATGTTCAATCCTTCTGAAGAAAAGTTCTCGGCCCCTGGGTCGCAGCCGCACTATCAAACGCAATCGAGCGACTGGTCGGGTCTACCCGGTAGCCAGTTTCCGACCGGCAGCCTTTCACCGTCAAATATAGTCCCGATGGTAATCGAGAGCACGGGCCGCGGTGAACGGGCATACGACATCTACAGCCTCCTTCTGAAGGAGCGCATTATTTTTCTCGGCATGCCCCTTTCCGATCAGGTTGCCAATCTGATCGTTGCCCAGTTGCTCTATCTGAATTCGGAAGACCCGAATCAGCCGATCCAGATGTTCATTCACTGCCCAGGCGGCCTCATTTACGCCGGCCTGGCCATTTATGACACGATGAAGATGATCCAGACCCCGATTCATACCTTCGCTGTCGGCGTTACCGCCAGCATGGGCACTGTCCTGCTCTGCTCAGGCACAAAGGGCAAACGCTACGCCCTGCCCCACGCCACGATCCACATGCATCCCGCCGGGGGAGGCGCGCAGGGTTACACCGAGGATGTGCGTATCGCCTTGAGAGAGCAGGAACGCCTTCAGACCCAGCTCTTTCATATCGTAGGTCAGCAGACCGGCCACGACTGGCAAGAGATCGAGGAGATTTTCCAGCGCGATCGTTGGATGAACGCGATCGAAGCTCGCGACTTCGGCATTGTGGACGAGGTCCTCGGAGACAGCAGTGACATCGTCTCCGTCGTAGATGGCCGGGTCAACGTGCCTAGCGAAAACGGCACTGAACCTGCTACCGAAGAGGCTGCCGGCAGTGAAGACAAATAGCTGAGACTGTCGGAAAGGGGGCAGCATCTACATCTTAACTGGCTGCTGTTCTCCTGGAAGCCGGTGGCCGCAAGTGTCAAACCCAGCGCCCCCGGCGGGGCCCTGACAGAGGACAGGAAGAGTTTCCTTTAGCGCTATGAACGTATGCTCCTTTTGCGGCAAAGAGGAATCGGAAGCCCAGCGTCTGATCGCCGGTGACGATGATGTCCGCATCTGTGATGAATGTATCCGCCTCAGTGCCGAAATCCTCGAAGAGGAAGGGGTAGGGGAGAGCGGAGTCTCGAGCAAGCCCGCTCAACTTTCTGCCAGGCGCGTGCCCAGCCCGCGCGAAATCGTCCACAGCCTGAATCAATACGTAATCGGTCAGAATCGCGCCAAGAAGGTGCTGTCAGTTGCTGTCTACAACCACTATAAGCGGATATTCGGCAGCAGCCGCGCGGCCGGGCGAAGCTGGCGCGAGGGCCAGCCTGCGCAGGAGCAACTTGACAGGGACCCTCTTCCCAGCCCCGAAGAGGAATCCCGCCCCGGGCACGATGTTCAGGACAGCCAGGAGGAGCTGGTCGAGCTTGCCAAAAGCAACGTGCTCCTGATCGGCCCTACGGGCAGCGGCAAGACCCTGATGGCGCAGATACTTGCAAGCCTTCTCGACGTTCCATTCACCATCGCCGACGCCACCAGCCTGACAGAAGCCGGATACGTGGGCGAAGACGTCGAGAGCCTGCTCGTCGGTCTGCTCCAGGCTGCCGACTGGGATACAGACCGGGCCGCAAACGGCATCGTCTACATCGACGAGATCGACAAGATCGCTCGCAAAGCCGGCGACAATCCAAGCATCACCCGTGACGTGAGCGGCGAGGGCGTTCAGCAGGCTCTGCTGAAGATTGTCGAGGGCACAACCGTCAACGTCCCGCCCACTACAGGGCGCAAACATCCCCAGCAGGAGTTCATCCCCCTCGACACGCGCAATATCCTCTTCATTCTGGGAGGCGCATTCGTTGGGCTGGCCGAAATGGTGCGCAGAAGAATGCGCCGCCGCGCCGGCCTCGGTTTCGTGGACGACGAAGCGGAGCTGGACCCGGTTGGCCGGCCCCCGGAAGATGACCGTATCGACGAATTGCCCCTTCCCGAAGGTCTGACCGAGCGTCAGCGTGAACTGAAGATCCGCCGCCTCGAGAAGGAAGGGCGGGATGAAAGCCGCTTGCTACAACAGGCGATGCCCGACGACCTGCTTCAGTACGGCCTGATCCCGGAATTCGTCGGTCGAGTTCCTGTTGTAGTCAGTCTGAATGCGCTCGACCGCGAAGTCCTGGTCGAGATTCTCACGCGTCCAAAGAACAGCATCGTCCGTCAATTCCAGCAACTCTTCGCAATGGATGAGGTGGAGTTGGAGTTCGAACCGGAATCGCTCATGGCGGCCGCAACGCAAGCATATATGCGCCGCACCGGGGCCAGGGGGTTGCGTTCGATAGTCGAGGAAGCCCTTCTCGATGTCATGTACGAAATACCCGGCCGCGAAGAGGTCGCCCGCTGTGTAGTTAGCCGCGAGGTATTCGAAGACGGCGCGCTACCCCGGCTTTACGGCGCCCAGGGGCAACAGGTTCTCATCCCCAGCGATCAGGAACTGGACGTAGCCGCTTGATCGCAAGCAACTGTCTTCGGCAAGCAGCGACTCCTGAGCTGGATATCAGTTCGACGATCACCCCTCAGCGCCGATTACGCGTCGTCGCGCCAACCGCCTCCGAAGTCACAAGCTGGCAGAACTTATCCTGACTTCCTACAACAAGAGCCAACCCATTCGCTTGCCTTGCTGCTTCGAGTCAGGCGGATTTACCTCACTCCTCGTGCTGCGTATACCGTGGACGCGGCCGGTATTGGAACCTCCATGACCGCCTGTCGGGCCCTGTCCACCTGAAGAGACGTCCGCTTGAGCGCATGTGAGACTCCCCCACGTACGATAGAAGGAGGAACTCCCGCGCTCACGTTTCTTCCTGGGATTCCTTTGCGAGGTCGCGCAGTGCGGCGATTATCTTGCGGTCGGGAACAGGACAGGGAAGCTTCCCGATCTCGTCCAGCGAGGTCCAGCACCAGTCGGCTGCGCCAACAGCTTGGGGCTCTCCCGCACTGATTCGTGCGTGGAAGGCCGTAAGAGTCATGCGGAAATGGGTAAACGCGTGCTCCACCGTTGCCACCCTCTCCCCAACTGCTACCGACACTCCCAGACTCTCACGGACAGCACGCCTCAGACACGCCTGCAGTTTCTCCTCGTCATACTCCCTTGCCCCATTGGGAAAAGACCAGAGCCCGCCCAGAAGGCCCTTCTCAGGCCTCTGGCTGATCAGCATTCGTGACTGACCAGGCACATCTTCCCAGATTATCGCGGCGACGAATTCTACATGGGGGACTTTCTGGGCCGGCGCGCGCACCGGTCTCTTCTCCTGTACGCCTCGCTCATGGGCCAAACAGTGGGACTGCACTGGACAGCTGTCGCAGAGGGGTCTGCTGCGTCTGCACACAAGCGCGCCCAACTCCATCAACCCTTCGTTCATGGCGCCGGGCGCAGACGCGGCCTCAACCATCTTCCGTGAAAGTCTCCACAGCCGGACCTCAGTGGAACGGAGATCGATCCTCGCCTCAATGTCCCACAAACGGCTGATGACCCGTTTTGCATTGCCGTCGAGAACGGGCTCGTGATGCCCGAAAGCCAGGCTGAGTATCGCCCCCGCTGTGTATTCGCCTATACCAGGCAGCGAAAGCAGCTCGGCCCGCGTCCGCGGCAGCTGCCCGCCGAGCTCAGAGGCAATAACCTGTGCTGCTCTGTGCAGATTCCTTGCCCGGCTGTAGTAACCTAGGCCCTCCCACAGTTTCAGAACTTCCTGCTGGTCTGCATTGGCCAGCGCCTCCAGAGTTGGAAACCGCTCCATCCAGCGGTTGAAATATGCCTCTACAACGGACAAACGCGTCTGCTGCGCCATGACCTCGCTGACCCAGACTGCGTACGCATCGCGCGCCCCTGCCGGGTCCCTGCGCCATGGCAGGTCTCGTAACTGTTGAGCCTGCCAGGCGGTCAGACGGTCTGCAATCTGTTGGTGCATATCTGCCCTGATCCGTGGCTAGTATTTTGTTTTTCGATCTGCAAGACTGAACTGCTGACTAAGAGGGATACGCTCCGCTGAGCGCGTTCACCAGCAGGCGTACCGCGCCGAGAGCGTCGTTGTAGTCGGCAACTTGCGAGGGTGTGTGGACGTAACGGCAGGGAATGGAAACTGTGCCCGCGGGGACGCCGGCGCGGCTGACCTGTACTGCGGAGGCGTCGGTCGAACCAAATTCCAGCACCTCCAGTTGGTATGGGATGTCGTAGGCCTGCGCTGTGTCTTCCAGCCAGCCCCGTACTTTAGGATTGGCAATCATGCGTCGGTCCATGACCTTGATCGCTACGCCTTTCCCCAGCGCCACCTCCATAGGAGTAGCCTGCGGAAAATCGCCTGTGGCCGTAACATCGATTGCCAGAATGACCTCCGGATCCAATCCGTAGCCTGCAGTCGTGGCCCCGCGCGCACCCACTTCCTCCTGTACTGTAAAGACGGCCAGGATTTCGTGCGGCGAGTTCTCGAGCTCTCGCAGCGTCTGGATCAGCACCGCGCAGCCGATCCGATCATCGAGATTCGCAGCGAACAGCCTGTCTCCCACCGCGCCGAAACTGCTGCGAAAGACGGCCGTATCGCCAACCTGAACCCGCGCATCTTCCTTCGAGTCTGCACCCACGTCCAGGAATAACTTCTGCGGCGTCGGCCGTTCGCGCGCGAGCGGCGAGCCCTCCATCCCAAACGCGCCTTCGACGCCATTGGCAAAATGGACGCGGCTGCCAATCAGGGAGTTTGTCAGTACGCCGCCGATAGTCGTGAAGCGGCAGAAGCCCTGCGCGTCAACGTGCGTCACCATTACTCCGATCTCGTCCATGTGCGCAGCCAGCATGACCCGCTTGCCGCGCTCACTGCTGACCGTGGGACCTTTCACCGCGATCAGATTTCCCAGCCTGTCCGTCCGCATCGCATCAACCAGACCGTCCAGTTGGCCGCTGAGCACCTCCCGGATCCGTTCCTCCTGCCCGCTCGGGCCGAAGACACCGCACAGTTCTTCAATCAAAGCTCTCATGCTTCACTCCACTCGGCCTCCAGCGGCCGCCCCAAGGGTCCGGAAAGTGCCCTGCTCATCAGTTCAATCGCATTCTTCACGTCCGCCGGGTCCATCAGCGCTGCAGGAGTGTGAATATAGCGGCAGGGCACGGCAACGGCCACCGCAGGCACGCCCTCGCGCGCCAGGTGTATGCTTCCCACGTCCGTTCCCCCGACACCGGGCTGCTTGTACTGCCACGGAATGTCGTGAGCGGTGGCAGTTTCCGTCAGGATGCGGACAAGCCGGCGGTCGGCGTGGGCGCTGCGGTCCATCACCGAAATCGACGGGCCCTTTCCCAGTTCGGTCGTCGGACTTACGTCATCCTGTTTGGGCAAATCGTCGGCCACCGTGCCTTCGAGCGCTACCGCGACATCCGGCTCGACCGCATAGGCAGCCACGCCCGCCCCCCGCAAGCCAATCTCTTCCTGGACGGTAAACGCCCCGATAAGCTCGCATGGGAATTCACCTTTCATCAGCTCGGCCAGAATGTAGCAACCTACCCGGTCGTCAAATGATTTGCCCTTCAGAAGCCGTCCGTACTCCTCGTATTCGCTTTCAAAGGTGATCATGTCGCCCGGCTCGATGCCCCCTGCCCCGCCGGTGTCGATCAGAAGATCGGAGATAGGCGCGACGCGCTTTCCCGAGCGCGCCGCATGTGGGGCGCGCATGATTACGCCGGGCACCGACTGCGCCCCAATCCTTACCCGTTTGCCCGGTAGAATTCGTGGGTCCAGGCCGCCGACGCTGCGAAATTTCACCGTACCGTCCGCATTGGTGCGCATAACCATCCCGCCCACTTCGTCCATATGCGCGGCGAGCATCACCCGCTGTTGCCCCCTGTCGCCCGATCCTCCTTTGCGGGCTATCAGGTTGCCGATCGAGTCAACCGTCATCGTCTCCACGTGCGCGGCGAGTTCCTCCCGCAAAATAGCCCGAACCTCGCCCTCATGACCCGCAACCCCGCGGGCCAAGGAAAGTTTCTCGAGCAATTCATTCATGGCAATTATCTTTGGGTGCCGCGAAATTCGCGGACATTGGTTGCCACCTGCAGCTAGGACTCGCTATCGAGAGCCAGTGCGGACAGGTCATCCGGCAATTCGCAGATCGTCTCGGCCAGCAGCCGTGCGCTCCGTTCAATGTCCTTGAGGAGGACCGTCTCCGCCGGCGTGTGCATGTTGCGAATCGGTACCGAAATCAGCGCAGTCGGAATGCCTGACTGCGAGACCTGCATCGCCCAGGCGTCAGTGCCGGAGTTTCCGGGCAGCGCCTCATTCGTGTAGGGAATCTCACACCGCTCAGCAGTGTCGACGACCAGTTTTCTCAAAACGGGATGCAGGTTTGGCCCAAGCCCGACGGCCGGTCCGCACCCCATTGGCAGCGCCTCTTCGGGCGTAGCGCCCGGCTGCTCAGCGTATGTTACGTCGAGAGCGATCCCCACATCCGGCGCCACCTGAAACGCGGCCGTCTTGGCCCCGCGCAGGCCGATCTCCTCCTGCACCGTGACCACGGCGAAAACATCCCAGCCATGGCTGCGGCCCTGCAGAATCTGCAATGCCTGCAAAAGAACCACGACCGACACGCGATTGTCGAAGGCTTTGCCCGTAGCCTGCCCTTTTCCCAACCTGTCGGCGCTGCGGCGGATCGAAATGAAGTCCCCTACCGATACGAACTCTGCCAGCCTGTCCGGAGCCACACCGACGTCGATGAATAGATCAGCTTGGGCAAAAGGCTTCTCCCGCTCTTCCATGGAGAGAACGTGCGGCGGCCGGCTGGCGATCAGCCCCGGCAAGTCAGAGCGGCCGTGAACCGTTACCTCCTGCGCCGGCAATACCCCCATGTCCACCCCGCCAACTGGTGCGAAACGTAGGAACCCCTTCTCCAGCCTGGTGACGATCAGTCCAATCTCATCCATGTGCGCGGCCAACATCACTCGCTTCGCGGACGAATCAAGGCCGCGCCTAATACCTGTCAGGTTTCCCAGTGTGTCGGTGTGCAATTCATCAACGAAGGGGGTCAGATGGTCGCTGACACGGGCGCGTATCCGGTCTTCTTGGCCGCTGACGCCGGGGATCTCGCTTAACTCCTTCAGCAGCGAGAAGGTGTCAGTTTCAGGTGCCTTGTTGTCGCTGTTCACTATCCGGCGGGGACTCCAAGCTGCGCGCACTGGCCGAAGAGAGGAAGAACAAAAATCAACCCGACCACAATCCAGACCCAGACCGGCATGCCGAGTATCATCAGGCGGCGCTTCGGTTTGTTCTCCACCGGACGCGGCAATACAGCCTGGCAGCGCCAGCAGACTTCCTTGTCATCGGGATTCCAGGTTCCGCATTCGGTGCAGTCGGACATACGGCTTCCCCGTGTCAATTGGGTCGAAATTGGCCTGGTTCATGCTAACACAATAAGGGGGGGTGAGCAAACGGTTGCCCAAAAAGGGTACATCCCAAAATGGGGGAGAGCTCTCGCAATCCTCTGGCCGAGACCAAACCATGGCCACTCCGCGATCAAATCTGAGGCAGCCAGAGCACCGTCTCTGACCACTGACTACTGCCCACTGCATTTCTGGGCGGTCGGGCCTATTCGGCCCTCCCTTGTGCGAGGGCTCCGCCCCCGCAACGCCCCCCCTCCTACAACATGCCTCATCGACCTGGTGTCGATATTCGTAACGAGTGCCCAATCGAAAGTGTCTAGCCTGACCACGTCCCGCCAGTCCACCGCAGACAACACTGCGACACTCTCTCCTCGCTTCTCTCTACTCTCTCCTCGCCCTCGTGCCTGCCCTGCGTTTCTCCAATAGCCTGAATACGATTCCCGCCACCGCTGGCACCGATTCCCCGCCCGACTGTTCCCACCCCAAGTCAGCGATGCACCCCCAAAAAGCGATCTGTCCCCAATCCCCCCGACCTCTATGAGAGGCACGCCCAAAGAGAGGGCTGTTCGCCCTCCAATTCTGGCGAAAAGTCGACAACTGACCTGGAAACGAATACGAGGAGCGCAACTACATCCGCACCTGGATCGCGCTGCCGCTCTCGTAGCGGCGCAAGCCGCGGTAGAAGACGAAGACCGATAGCAGCAGAAAGACCGCGCCGCCGGCGCAGATCTGGGTTAGCTGCAACAGATCAAACCTGCGCACAAACTCTGCCGGCACTGCCCCGATGAAGGCCGCCGGAATCAGCGTAAATAGTAGCAGCTTGGCCGTGCCGTCAAAGAGAGTGATCGGATAGAGGGAGAAGGTGACAATCGCATTGAACGCGTGCCTCGTCAGCAGGCTTGTATTGCCAATCCAGAAGGTTAGGCTCTGTACCAGGACAAGAAAGGAGATGAGTACAACTATGGATGCCATGCAGCCCAGCGTGAAGCGCAGTAACATCAGGCCGCCAAACGAACCGGAGAAGTAGATTGCTGCGCCAAAGCTGAACAGACCGTATGTGAAATCTCCCGCAGATGACGCGTTGCTGCGGCTGGCAAGCGCGTGCAGGAGCACTGGACGGGGCAGCGACAGATAGTAGTCCATCTGGCCGCTGGCGATCAGCGACGACAGTCGAATTGCATTTCCGAATAGGTATGTGCCGGCCCCAAAACCGGTCGCCACGACGCCGAACAGGAATAACATGTCAACCAGGTCCCAACCGTTTATCTCTTCGAAGCGCGCAAAGAATATGATCCAGAATACGAAATAGATGGCGTTGTTGAGCATCATTCCAAACACCTGTGTCAGGAAGGAGACTCTGTACTCCATCGCGCTCAGAAGATTCGTCTTCCACAACGCCACTACAAATGAGAGCTGACGGCCCATGGCTCAACCCCCGTTTATCACCAGGCGCGCCACCGCCCTTCTGTAAATCACCCATACTACACCGCCGACAACTGCCAGCCAGATGCACTGCTGCAGGAAGACGTGCCCCAACCTCGCCAGGCTGGGTTCGACGAACAGACGCGCCGGCCCGTATATGATCCAGGCGAACGGCAGATTGAGCGAGATCGTCTGCAACCAGGCCGGGAAGAAATCAAGTGGAATCAGCACCCCCCCTAGCAGCAACAGGAACTTCTGGTAGATCCAGCGGAAGGCATTTGTCTCCTCTACAACAAACGCGCTCAGGCCGATCAGCGCCGAAAAGCAGAAGTCCAGCAGCCAGGATAGGACCACAGCCGCCCCCGCGAATACCCAGCCCGCAATCCCCGGCGGCGGGCCTACCATCAGCCAGACCACCGCGCTGCCAATCAGGAGGTTGCCGCCAAAGGCCAGTAGGCTGTCGCCCAGCCCGGCGGCGAAGTGATAGAGGATGAAGTTGAACGGCTTGTTCAGCAGATAGGCGACGCTGCCATCCTTCACCTGCTCAGAGAATGTCTCCGACAGGTCATGCTTGCTCAACATGACCGCCTCCGCCATCATCAGGTACCACATCGTGTCCGCCAACGTTAGCCCGGCGATCGAGGTTGCGCCCGTCGCGCCGTACGTAACCCGCCACAGGTTCATGAAGATCCACATGAAGAGGACGATCAGCAGGCTTCGCCCAAGCAAGTCGATCGGGTAGGCAAGGCTGTTCAGCAACTGCGTGCGAAAGACGGCCCAGTATTTTCCGGCCACGGCCGCTGCCGAATGTTCACGTACGTGACCCTCGCCAGTCAGGACGTCTACCTCCCTGCTACGCACTCCTATGCCTCCGTACGCGCGTATATCGCGCTGATTACATCCTCGAGTGACGGCTCCGAAACTGTTACGTCAACCAGGCTGCCCGCCGCCGCCAGGCCGCTGATCACCGGCTCCACCGGCGTGACCCGCGTATCAAAGCGCATCTTTGCCCCGTACCGTCCAACCTTGACCATCTCCACACCCGGCAGGCTGAAATCCGGCGCCAACTGCTCGTTGTAGCGCACGTCCACAGTCTTTACCGTCAGATAGCGCCGCTTCAGGGCAGATACCTTGTCTCTATAGACAATCTCGCCGTGATTGACGATGATCACGCGTCTGCACAGCGTCTCGATGTCGCCCGCATCATGGCTCGTCAGCAGCACCCCTACGCCCTCCAATTCGTTCATGCGCTGGATAGTCATGCGCAGACGCTGCTTGGCGACCACGTCGAGACCGATCGACGGCTCGTCCAGCAGGAGAACGCGCGGCCGGTGCAGTAATGAAGCCGCAACCTCACACCGCATGCGTTGACCCAGCGACAGCTTCCGCACCGGGGTCTCCAACAGCTCCTCGATTTCAAAGGCCTCCGCCAGGAACGAGATCCGCCGCTTAAGCGAACTGTCGTCGAGTTCGTAAATCTTGCCGAACAGGTAGAACGTATCCACCGCCGGCAGGTGATACCACAGCTGAGGACGTTGACCGAAGACAGAGCCGATCTGAAAGGCAAGGTCCTGCCGTTGCTGCCACGGCACATGACCGAGTACTTCAGCCTCGCCGTCGCTTGGGTGCAGAATGCCGGTCAGAATCTTGATGGTAGTCGACTTGCCCGCGCCATTGGGTCCGATGAATCCCAGCAGCTCACCATCCTCCATCTCGAACGAAAGCCCGCGCACCGCCTCGATCGACTGGTACGACGGCCGCCACAGTGCGCGCAGACTCCCCCGCAGACCTGCCGCCTTGCGCTTCATTTGAAAAGTCTTACGCAGATTGCGTACTGAAATGGCTGGCATATTTCCGGGTCCGACCAGAATGACAACTGTACGGCTTCAGTCCGGCCATAAAGTTGGAAATGTCTTCAGATGCCGACTTCGACACCATGTGTGGCCATTATTAACGCGGATCGGCATCATCACCAAGATGGAGGCGGTATGAACTGAAAGCGGACCCCCGTGCGGTTTCCCCAAATGGCCTTGAATTTGCTAAAATCGGCAGCAGTCCGTACGTCCGCAAGCATGGGAATGACCCCTGCACGCGGAACTGCACTTATGTCTGTCCGAACCAAGCGAGGCGTCCGATGAAAAGGCTTTCAACTTTCGAGATTCGTAAACGGTTCCTCGAGTATTTCCAGGAGCGGAAACACCAGATCGTCGACAGCAGCAGCCTCGTGCCTGCAGACGATCCGACGCTGCTTTTCGTCAACGCCGGCATGGTACAGTTCAAGGACCTCCTCCTGGGCCTGGAGAAGCGGGGTTACAATCGAGCTACCACCTCCCAGAAGTGCCTGCGCGTTAGCGGCAAGCACAACGATCTGGAAAACGTCGGCCCCAGCCCCCGCCACCACACATTCTTCGAAATGTTGGGCAATTTCTCCTTCGGCGACTACTTCAAGCGCGACGCGATCCAGTTTGCCTGGGATCTCCTCGTCAATGAATTGGGACTCTCGCTCGACCGGCTCTGGTTTTCCGTCTACACCGACGATGACGAGGCCGTTCAGCTGTGGAAAGAGGTCGGCGCGCCCCCCGAACGCATCCTTCGTTTCGGCAAAAAGGACAACTGGTGGGAGATGGGCGATATCGGCCCCTGCGGACCCTGTTCCGAGATCCACTACTACTGGGGCGATCTGGAAGACCAGGTCGCCGACGGCGTCAATGTAGACGACGAATACCTTGAGATCTGGAATCTGGTCTTCATGCAGTACGAGCAGCGCGAACCCGGCGGAGAACTCATCCCTCTCCCCAAGCCCAGCGTGGACACCGGCGCCGGCCTCGAGCGACTGGCCTCGATTTTACAGGGCAAGGACAACAACTACGATACCGATGCCTTCACGCCCATCATGGATCGCATCCAGGAACTGCTGGGTCACTCTGACGACCAGCGCCAGGAGAATCTGGTCGGCTACCGGGTCATCGCCGACCACGGCCGTTCTATCACTTTCCTGATCAGCGATGGTGTGATGCCCGGCAACGAGGGCCGCGACTACGTCGTCCGTATGATCCTGCGCCGCGCCGCCCGCTTCGGCAAGCTGATCGGATTCGAGGAGCCCTTCCTTGCCGAGATCTGCCGCGTCGTCATCGCCGAGTTCGGCCCGCACTACAGCGTGTTGCAGGCTAACGAGGACTTCATCGTGCAGACCGTAACTGCCGAGGAGGAACGTTTCCAGCGTGCCTTGACCACCGGGCTGTCCCTCCTCGAAGGCCTCATGGATCGTTTGCGCGCCGGCGATACCCGTATCATCCCTGGCGAGGACGCCTTCCGCCTCTGGGACACCTACGGCTTCCCCCTGGACATAACACGCGACGTGGCCCAGGAAAACGGCTTCGAAGTCGACGAGGCCGGTTACTTGGCCGCCCTCGAACACCAGCGCCAGCAATCAGGCAGCGACCAGCACGGCGCCGCCGCCGATGTTTCCGTCTACGTGACCATGCTGGAGGAATTGCGAGCCCGCGACCTTCTCGGCGCCGATGGCGTGCGCCAGCTCATCTACGAAAACGCCGAGGAAGCCGAGACAACCGTCGCTGGCCTGCTGAAGGACGGCCAGTCCGTCGACCAGGCTCACGCCGGCGACGAGGTCGAACTCATCCTCCCCGAAACGCCCTTCTATGTCGAAAGCGGCGGCCAGGTCAGCGACACAGGTGAAATCGAATACTTCCCCGAAGACATGCAAAAGCCCGTCTGGTCGGTACGCGTCAATTCAATGCGGCGCCCGATTCCCGGCCTGCTCGTCCATGTAGGCCAAGTCACGAGCGGCACGGTCAAGGTCGATGATCCCGCCTGCGCCCTCATCGACACCGAACGCCGCTGGGACATCATGCGCAACCATACCGCCACCCATCTGCTGCATGCCGAACTGCGCGGCCAGCTGGGTGAGCATGTCCGCCAGAGAGGCTCCCTGGTGGCCCCGGACCGGCTGCGCTTCGACTTTTCTCACCCGCAGCCGGTCGGCACTGAACAGCTGCGCGCCATCGAGCAAGCCGCCAATAACGCCGTGCTCGCCAACTACCCTGTCAGAGATCGCTGGACCGGCTTTGACCGTGCCGTGGCCGAAGGCGCGCTGGCCTTCTTTGAAGAGAAATACGACGACACGGTCCGCGTAATTTCGATCGGCGACGGCGGCGAAGCCGTCTCACAGGAGCTGTGCGGCGGCACCCACGTGGGAACCACCGGCGAGATCGGACCGTTTCTAATTACAAGTGAAGGCAGCAGCGCCGCCGGCGTACGCCGCATCGAAGCGGTGACCGGACGCGTCGCCCAGGCCGTCTTGGCGAATCGCCTGTCCGCGCTCGACACGGTCGCGGCTGGGTTGCGTGTACAACCGGAGCAGACCGTAGAGGCGGTGCTTCGGCTTCAGAACCAGATTCGCCAGCTTGAACGTGAACTGGAGCAGACGCGCGCGCAGCTCAGCCGCCAGCAGAGCGAGACCCTGTTAGACCATGCCGTGCGCCTGAACGGCCTCGCCGTCCTCGCCGAGCAGGTGGAGGCGAATGACGTCGACGCCCTGCGCCAAATGACCGACTGGTTCCGCGACCGGCTGGGCAGCAGCGTCGTCGTACTCGGCTCCGTCATCAACGAAAAACCGATGCTGGTGGCCGCGGCCACCGACGACGCCATCGAAAAGGGCATCCACGCCGGCAACCTGGTGCGCGACGCCGCCAAAATCGTCGGCGGCGGCGGGGGCGGGCGCCCCAACATGGCCCAGGCCGGTGGACGTCACGCCGACAAACTGTCTGAAGCCCTTGGTCAGGTGGCCGGCTGGGTCGAGGCCAACCTTGGCTAGAAGGCGCACAGACTGCGCCCGCCTCTACTGCGATCCTGATTCCAGGGCCGGTTCATTCCCGTGGCAGAGATTCTAAACATAGAACATGACATCCGAATCGAAGCCCTGCGCCAGCGGCTGGCGCGCCTGGGGCGGGGGCAAGTGGTCGTAGTCCTGCCCAGCGGTTGCACCGAATTGGAAAGCCTGCCGCGGCTGCGCTTGCTGCAGCGTCAGGCCCAGCTTCAGGGCCAGGCCCTGGCCTTGGTGACGCACGACAAGACCATCCGCCAGAACGCAAAGCGTCTGGGCATCCCTGCATTTGGCAGCGAAGCCGCCGCCCGCTGGCGCCGCTGGGGCACAGGCGCCGCCGCTTCCCGCAACGATTCCAACCGTACCGGGACATGGCTACCGGAGCCCCCTCACTGGCGCACGGGAAATGGTTCGATCGATCCAAAACTGCGTGCGCGTCCCAGATTTGATCGAGTTCGTAGCCGCCGCGTCCGCGCCGCGAGGCGCTATCGCGGCGGCACCCCGCTCTGGCTGCAGGTCGTCGGATACCTGTTTGTAGGCCTCTTTCTGGTCACATTCCTGAGCGGATTCGTCTACTACGTACTGCCCGCGGCCACCGTCACCCTCGTTCCCGGCCAGCGCGCCCTTGAAACGACTGTACTTCTGACCGCCGACCCGCAACTGGATGCTTCCGACCTGGAGCAGGGACTGCTGTCGGCACGACTGATCGAGACAACAGTCGAAGCAACAGGGACCGTGGCCACGACCGGTAGCGGTTGGTCTGAAGTGGATGTTGCCCAGGGCAAGGTAGTCTTTACCAACCAGACGAACCGCACCGTGCGTATCCCGGCCGGCACGATCGTCTCCACCAGCACCGGCGACGACGTTGATTTCCGAATCCTTGAGGATCTAGAGATTCCCGGCCCCCTTGGTACCCAGGCCGAAGTTGAAATAGAGGCAACCGAGCCGGGGTTCCTCGGCAATGTTTCCAGCAACCTGATTACCACCGTCGCCGGCGGTCTCCGCACCCGCGTCCGTGTAACCAATCCGGAGGCCACCTCCGGCGGGGCCAATACCCGCGTACGCCTGGTCACGCAACAGGACAGGGACAGGCTGCTTGATCAGGTCTACAGCGGAATACGGGACGTGGCCCACGAGAGGCTGTCGGTAGAGCTGGGCCCGGACGAATGGATGCCTGAAGACACCATCCTTACTTACATCACTGCCCAGTTCTTCGACCAGTTCAACGATGAACCTGCCGACGAGCTCAACCTCACTCTTCGAGTGCTGATTCAGGGAAGTGTGATTAACCGGTCAGAATCTGAAGAAGCGGCAATGGTGGCCCTGCGCGCCGAAGTGCCCGAACGCGGCCAGCTCGTCGCCGAATCGATCAAATTCACGGTAGAGCCCAATACGGTCGTTACCGGGCGCACGCTTCGCTACTCCATGACCGCCAGCGGGAACTACGTCATTCCTATCGAGGTAAGGGCCGTCAGCCGCGCCGTCACCGGACTGAGCACAGAGGAGGCGGCCCGCAGGCTGCAGGAAGACTGGTTGCTGGCCAGGGAGCCGGAATTCTACCAGGATCCCGCCTGGTTCGGTACGCTCCCCCAGTTCGCCAGTCGCATCCAGGTTCGGGTCGAGTTGAGCGAAGCCGCGCGCAGCGGGCAGTAGCCCCCTCTTTCTGATGACCCAGCCCAACCGCGCCAATCCTTCAGCGCCACCGGGCAAGATCATCGCCATCGACGTGGGCGACGCCCGCATCGGCGTTGCCACCTGCGATCCACTGCGCATGACAGTGCGCCCACTCCGTACCCTGCGCCGCCGCAACCGCCGCACCGACTTTGACGCCCTCGCCAAAATCTACGCAGAAGAGGAGGCCGTGCTTGTCGTCTGCGGGCTGCCCTACAACATGGACGGCAGCGAAGGTCCGCAAGCGCGCAGAATCCGCAACTGGGCGGCGCGCTTCACCCGCGCCCTGCGTAACATCCTCGGCGAGGACGTACCCCTCGTATTCTGGGATGAGCGTCTCAGCAGCTTTGCCGCCGACGAGTGGATCGCCGAAGAAGGACCGCATCCGGCCGGGCAGGACGCGATTGCCGCAGCGATGATCTTGCGCAGATATCTGGATGTTCAAAGGACCTGTCGATAACCAATCCCGCGTGTCACGCGGAGTTTCTTGAACTGTTGTGGCTTTGCGTAAATGGTAATTTGAGGCAGTTCCCTGTGGGACGCTAGCTCTTCAGAAAGGTTCATTCATGCTCGGGAGAAACACGTGACCATCAGTACTGAATATATCAGTCACTGCATACTCACGCTTAGGACCGCATGGGAAGGTCACAGACGGTACGAGGCAGGCGATGTGATGTACGAAATATACCGTGCAGCTTGCGTAAAGGAGTTTGAGCTCGTACTGGAGCAAAGCGGTCGGCTGCTCAAGAAAAAGCTTCGGCCCTACTTCGCCAGTAACCGGCAGGCGGATCAGCTCACTTTCAATGATATTTTTCGCCATGCCGCCAAGCACAGTTTGATCAGCGGCGACGAATGTGAACGCTGGCTCGAATACCGTGCACTTCGCAATGAAACCGCGCACGAAGATGGCGAACAATTCGTTGAAAGAACGCTCGAGGCGCTGCCGCAATTCGTCGCCGACGCAGAGGAGTTGGTAAATGTAATCTAGGAGGACCGGAATGGCTGACCGGCTGCACCTGAAGCTGAGGCATCGCCGCACGCTTGAGGACATTCTGCACGCCCATGTGCCGGAAGTCGAGGTATGGGCCTATGGCAGTCGCGTCACCGGTCGCAGCCACGACGGCAGCGATTTGGACTTGGTTTTGCGCAGTCCCGAACTGAAGGAAATCCCGATCAGCAAGCTTGTAGACCTGGAAGAGGCTCTTCGCGAGTCAACAATTCCTTTTCTCATCGAAGCCCGGGATTGGGCGCGCTTGCCAGACAGCTTTCATCGCGAAATCGCTCGCGACTATGTCGTGCTGGTAGGTCCGCCTTGACGGCCATATCTCAACGCAGTTTATGGATAGATCCCCCGGTACTTCACCGCATCCACAATGCGCTGAATGGCAATCGTGTAGGCTGCCGTCCTCAGGTCCTGGTCGGTCTGGACTGTGATAGTCAGTACCTCGTCCAGATTGTCCAGTAGCTTGCGTTTCATCTGATGCCGGATCTCGCTCTCGTCCCAGGAAAAGGCCTGCAGGTCCTGTACCCATTCGAAGTAACTGACTACCACACCACCGGCATTGCACAGAATGTCCGGGATGATCAGGACCCCCTTGTCCTCCAGAATGCGGTCAGCTTCCGGCGTCGTCGGCCCGTTCGCTCCCTCAGCGATGACCCGGGCGTTGATCTTGTCCGCGTTCTCGCCGGTGATCTGTCCCTCCAATGCGGCCGGGACTAGCACATCTACCTTCAGTTCCAGCAGTTCTTCGTTCGTCAACGTGTCCGCGCGCGGGTATCCGACAACCGTCCCTGTCTCCTCAGCGTAATGTTTCAGATGGCGCGGATCCAGCCCCCGCTCGTCATACACCCCGCCGCCCACGTCGCTGACGGCCACGATCTTCGCCCCCCGTTCGTGCATCGAGCGTGCCGTCCAACTACCGACATTGCCGAACCCCTGTATCGCAACCGTCGCATCTTCAATGTCGAGTCCCAACCGGCGGCGCAGCATGGCCCTGGTTATGTATGTAATGCCTAGGCCGGTGGCGTATTCCCTGCCGGCAGAGCCGCCCACAGCCAGCGGCTTGCCGGTCGTGACAGCCGGCACAGAGTAGCCTCTGTGCATGGAATAGGTGTCCATGATCCAAGCCATCACCTGCGCGTTTGTACCCACGTCCGGCGCTGGTATGTCCATCTCCGGGCTGATGAAGAGACTGATTTCCGTTGTGTAGCGCCGGGTCATCGCCTGCAACTCCCTCTCCGAGAGCTCCTTTGGGTTGACGATGACACCGCCCTTGGCGCCGCCATAGGGCAGGTTCATCAGCGCGCATTTCCACGTCATCCACATGGCCAGCGCTCTGGATTCGTCCAGAGTCACATCCGGGTGGTAACGGATGCCACCCTTGGTCGGCCCCAACGCAGTGTTGTGATGTACTCGAAATCCGGTGAAGATTCGAATCGAGTCATCATCCATCACCACCGGAAAGTGGACGCTCAATTCCCTGCGCGGCATCTTCAGATACGCCCGCATGTCATCGTCGAGATTCATGGCTTCGGCGACGCGGGTTAGCTGCTCTTGGGCAACGGAGAATGCGCTGGCGCGCTGGAACGCAGTCGTGTGCGCTGGCTCAGTTTCCGTTTCTGTTTGTTGGGAGTTCGAAGGAAGATGCTGCTTGGAAGCGCCGGTTTCGGCCGGTGGGGGTGAGTCTACGTTTACAAGAGAAGGTGAAAAGGTGTTTGGCTCATCTGCTTGGGAGCGGGATCCTGACTGTTCACTTGAACCGCTCGCTTCACGCGCCGCAGAATTCGAGTTGGACCGTTTTTTCGTCATTGAAAAACACCTCCTTGACTTTAGGTTCAGACACATCCGTCTGAAACTGTGAACTGCTCAGAAAACCAGCGTTTCTTGAGCGGGGCCCTTTCATTGGAAGGTGCGAGCCGGGTCTACTCCATCAGCCCTCCTAGAAACGTTGCCGTGCGTCTCGTCGCCTCTGCCGGTGTCAAATCCCCGCCAAACGCCTGGTGCATTGTGACGCAGCCGTCATAGCCTATCGTTCGCAAGCCGTTAAAAATAGCGGGAAAGTCGATGCCGCCGGTTGCGTCCAGGGGGCGAAGCGTGGACATCACTGTGCCTCGCGTCCACGTATCCATCGGTTGGACGCCGTCCGGCTCGGGCGTGTGGTTTTGCAGGTAAACGTTGAACAACCAGGGCTGGAACGCTCGTAGTGTGGACTCGCCGTACGCCTGGCCGCACAGGGCCAGGTTGGCCGGCTCGTAGATGATGCCGAAATTGGGCCTGTCAACCTCTCTGAGCACCGCTACCGAACCCGCCACCGTCTCGAACAAGCTGCGCGTGTGGCTCTGATGCGCCAGCCGGATGCCCCGCTCGCGGGCCTCGTCAGCTGCCCGCCGCGCATGCTGAATGTCCTCCTCCTTCTTCATACAGATTCGGATAAGATCCGCCCCCAGCGCCTCGGCCAGATCGAGCGATGGGGTGATGTGTCGCAGGCTGTTGGGACCCTCTTCGCTGTTTTCCGGGACAGGGAAATCGGCGGTCACCATCGAAATGGTCAGCCCGTGTGCCTTGACCGTGCCCTTTACGCGTTCAGCCGCGCCCGCCGGGCTGTGGACGCCGACAACCGACGCACGCATACAGAGGGCTTCGTATCCAGCGTCGGCCGCGATGCGCGCCAACTCCTCCAGTGGAATGGCGCTCTCGCGTTTGTTGCTGAAGCTCTCCGCGACCCGCACCGATAGTGAAAGTTTCATAGCTTCGAGTATACCGGATCCCTGATTAATTGATAAGAATGCTTCTGTGTTATCCTGTCCCCACGATAGGCCATAAGCTATAGACGAAGGGCCGCCGCAGGCAACCAGCCACAAGCTCCAAACTATGCGCGTATTTCTCGACCAGCTGGGTTGCCGGCTCAACTTCAGCGAAAATAGCACACTCGCAGGCCGCCTCAACGCTGCCGGGCACTGCATCGTCGTTCGCCCCGAAGACGCCCACGTCATCGTGCTCAACACCTGTGCCGTCACCGCCCAGGCCGCGCGCAAGAGCCGGCAGGCTGCCCGCCACCTCCACAAGCGCAACCCCGACGCCCGTATCGCCATGACGGGCTGCTATGCCACGCTGGCTCCCCAGGAGAGCGCCGCTCTACCCGGCGTCGAACTGGTGGCAGACAACCAATCCAAGGACATGCTGCACACCCTCCTCGAGCCGTGGAGCGCAGAGTTCTCCGATCCCCAGGATCTGGTCCGCATTCAGCCCCACGGTACACCATTCGCGCCCGCGTCCCCTGAAGAGGAGGGCGGCCGAACGCGTGCCTTCGTCAAGGTCCAGGACGGCTGCCAGAACCGCTGCACATTTTGCATCGTTACGACCTTGCGCGGCGACAGCCGTAGCCGCACGACCGCTGAAGTGGTCCGGGAGGTGCAGGCCCTCGTGAAGAGCGGCTTCCGCGAAGCCGTCCTCACGGGTGTCCACCTCGGAGCATACGGCAGGGACCTGCCGGGGAACCAGCGGACCGATCTCAAGGAGTTGACCGCGGCCATCCTCACCCATACCGACATCGCCCGCCTGCGCCTCAGCAGCCTGGAGCCCTGGGAGCTGGCCGGCGGTTTCTTTGACCTCTGGCAACGCTGGCCGGGACGTCTCTGCCCCCATCTGCATCTGCCTCTGCAGGCCGGAACAGACGCCCAGTTGCGCCGCATGGCCCGCCGCTGCACCGTTGCCAGCTTCCGCAAGCTGGTGGCCGGTGCCCGCGCAGCCATCCCCGATCTAATCATCACTACCGATCTCATCGTCGGTTTTCCCGGTGAAACGGAGGCCGACTTCGAAGAAGGTCTGCGCTTCGTCGAAGAAATGCGCTTCACCCACGGCCACATCTTCCCCTTCAGCCCCCGCGCCGGCACAGCCGCAGCCGGCTTCGACGGACAGGTACCAAAGACGGTCAAACGAGAGCGTTCGCGACAGATGCACCTGGCAGTTGCCCGCACCGCCGAAATGGAACGGAGGAGATTTGTCGGCACGGTTCGCCCGGTCTTGTGGGAAGGCAGCGGACAGCAGCTGACCGACAGGCCTGACACACTTCTCTGGAGCGGCTTGACCGATAACTACCTGCGCGTCTCGGCCCACGCCCCCGCGGACTTTGACCTCACCAACCGGATCACCTCCGCACGCCTGGATGAACTTCACGGCGAAACCATGTACGGCGAACCTCTCCTGCCAGAGGCTCGCACCGCAGGCATTTAGAGACCCCGTCCAACAAAAATCCATTTGGCCGCGTCGGCCTCCAAGGAGCATCTGATGCCCACAGAATCGTCAGCCGACCCCAACCAGTCCTCGGCCCACGCAGTGAAGCCGGGCAACCGCCGCGAGCAGATCGGCTGGTACTTCTATGATTGGGCCAATTCAGCATTTTCGACAACTGTCGGCTCCGTCTTCCTCGGCCCCTACGTCTCCAATCTGGCCGAACTGGCGGCCGGGCCCGATGGCATGGTCAACCTTCTCGGTGTTCCCATTGCCCCTTATTCATTCTTGTCCTACTGCATCTCGATTTCTGTAATCTTGCAGGTGTTCTTCCTGCCAATTCTGGGGGCCATCGCCGATTATGCGAGCTTGCGCAAAAAGTTGATGCAGATCTTCGCCGTTGCCGGTTCCTGGGCCACCATGTTCTTGTTTTTCGTTACCGACCAGTCCTGGTGGCTGGGAGGTCTCCTCTTCATTTTCGCCAATCTCTGTTTTGGCGCCGCCATCGTCTTCTACAATGCCTTTCTTCCTGACATCGCCGAACCGGATGAACGTGACCGCGTTTCCTCGGTAGGCTGGGCGCTCGGTTATCTGGGAGGCGGCCTTCTTCTGACGTTGAATCTTGCCTTTTTCCTGATGCGCGACACCTTCGGCATCGACTCCGGTCTGGCCGTTCGTATCAACCTGTTTTCCGGCGGACTGTGGTGGTTCTGCTGGTCATTCGTCACATGGAGGCTCTTGCGCTCGCGCGACACCGCCAGAGTGCTTCCGCCCGGCGAGACCTATCTGTCGACAGGTCTCAAACAGCTGTGGGAGACCTGTCTGGAGGCTGCAAAGTATCCCCATACAATCCGTTTCCTGATCGCCTACCTGTTGTATAACGATGGAATCCAAACGGTGTTTGCCGTGGCGGCCATCTTTGCTGCAGCGCCGCTTGTGCAAGGCGGGTTGGAGATCGAGCAGGGTGTCCTCACCATGGTGATTCTGATGATCCAGTTTGTGGCCTTTGGCGGCGCACTCCTTTTCGGCAGGCTGGCGATTCGCGTCGGCGCCAAGAAGGCCCTGATCATCGGCCTGATCGTCTGGACAGTCGTTGTTATCTACGCCTACCTGGGACTGCGTGGGGAGAGCCGTATCCTGGAGTTCTGGATTCTGGGAGCGTTCATAGCCCTGGTGATGGGCGGCACGCAAGCGGTAAGCCGCGGCCTCTTCGCCAACATGATCCCGCAGGGCAAAGAGGCCGAGTTCTTCTCCATTTACGAAGTCAGCGAACGCGGAACCTCCTGGCTGGGCCCGCTTGCTTTCGGCCTGGTCAACCAGTTCACCGGCAGCCTGCGCCCTGCTATTGTTTCCATCATTCTTTTCTTTGTGGTGGGGCTTGCACTACTGTTGAGGGTAGATGTCCGCCGTGCAATCGTCGAATCAGGCAACAGGCCGCCGGCGGTTGTCTGAACCGGCCTAACGTTAGAGCAATCTACAGATCCCACTCGTAAACGTTCCCAGTGCGGGCATCGATAACTATCGTCTGGCCGTCAACCAGTTCGTCCCAGTTTCCGCTTGCCTGCAGGACTGCAGGAATCCCCAACTCCACCGCCGCCAGCGCAGCGATGCTGTCAGGCGCCGATTCCGCGGTGATCAACCCCCCCGCATGGTAGACCAGCTCCATACTGACCTGGTTCAACTCCTCGGCCACAAGAATGTCCTGCGTCGTCATCATCCGGTGCTGCAACGCCTGGTCACGGGGGTCCTGCCCTGGCTTCAGCCGCACTACGCGACCGCTCATGCGTCGGTTGCCCACCCCCTGCCCGTGCATCAGCACCCTGGCGATGCGTCGAACTGTCATCAGATTGGTTTCACCCGGCACGCCCCCAACAACACCGCCCGTCACGACCGTAACATCGCCTTGCTGGACAAATCCGGCGCGCAGGGCGATACGCACCGCGTCCTCCAGCATCTCGTCAATCGTGTTCATTCGCTGGCCCATCAAGGGGAATACACCCCAGTAGAGGGCCAGTTGCCGGTAAACGAGATGGCTTGGTGTCACCGCGATGATGGGAACGGATGGACGGAAACGGGCCAGCTTTTTGGCCGTTGCGCCCCGGGCCGTTGGCGCAATGATGGCCGCGGCCCCCACGTTCTGCGCCGTATCCACCGTGGCCTGGCTGACCGCTTCGGCGACCGAAGGTGTGTCGCTGTCCCCTGCATCTGGCCCCCCGTCGGGATCGGACTTCAGCGTGCCGAAAAATCCGTCCACAGCCTGCTGCGATGGCCGGTAGTGCGGCTGCGTAACGCTGCCCACCCTTTCCGCCTCTTTGGCAATATTCAACATCGTCTGAACTGATTGGACCGGATAGTTGCCGGCGGCTGTCTCGCCGGAGAGCATAATTGCATCGCTGCCATCCAGTACGGCGTTTGCCACATCGCTGGCTTCGGCACGGGTCGGACGCGGGTTGCGAATCATCGATTCGAGCATCTGCGTCGCCGTGATTACAGGTTTGTCGGTGCCGATACAACGGGCGATGATCATCTTCTGGATCATCGGTACTGCTTCCGGGCTTGTCTCAATGCCCAAATCCCCCCGTGCCACCATCAGGCCGTCCGACGCCTGAATGATCTCCTCTATGTTGTCCACCGCTTCCGGCTTTTCTATCTTGGAGATGATCGGCGTCGCCCGGCCCAGTGGCGCACGGCTCTGCACCACCTTTCGCAGCGCGTGGACATCGCCTGCGGTGCGCACAAAACTGAGGGCGATCCAGTCGGCCTGATGTTCAAGGGCGAAGTCCACGTCGACGCGATCCTTTTCGGTCATCGAGGGAACGGTCAGCTTGGTGTGGGGGAGGTTCATTCCCTTGCGATCCTGCAAAACGCCCCCGACGATCACCCGTGTTCGCACTGTCGTCTCTGTCGCGTCAATCACCTCCAATTCGAGCAAACCGTCATCTAACAGAATACGTTCCTGCGTTTCTCCCGCCGTCTGCAGCGTCGAACTGCGTCGGCCCTCCTCGATGCTGGCCGGGACTTCCTTGTTCTGGATTGGCACGCGCCCCGGTTCGCCGATAATCTCGTCGGTTGTCAGAATCAGCTCTTCACCAGCAGCCAGCGGGACGCCCCCAGGCTGCATCTCGCCCACACGTAGTTTCGGCCCCTGCAGATCGACGAGTATCGCTACCGGCCGGTTACGCTCCTGGGCAATCTCACGAATTGTGTGGATATTTCGGGCGTGGAATCCGTGGTCGCCGTGGCTCATGTTGATGCGGGCTACATTCATCCCCGCATCGATCATCTGAGCGAGTATCTCAGGATCGGTACTGGTCGGCCCTATTGTACAGACAATCTTTACCCGCAACATTCGCGAACTCCAGTGGCTGGTGGCCGGTGGCTGATGAACTGCAGACCCTGGCGACCATTCGCTGCTGCCTCTGGCCGCGACGCCCCCTCGCAATCAGCGACAGCGTGGCAGCATCTCTGTGCCCTACTGAAAACTGATTCTGTCGCTCGTGCGTACGACCTGAATCCACGTACGGCCCGGTTTCAATGTAATCGGCTGCTCGCCGGGCCCGAGCCAGCGCGGCGGGCTCTGGTCGTTGGCGCGCCAGGTTCCTTCGTAGACCTTGCCGTCCCGGAAGACGCGCAGATCTCCGAACCCGTAGAGATTGATCTTCACGCTCAGCGTGCCCAGGCTGTCTTCAACGATGTTTGTCAGTTCGTGTTCGGCAAAGACGACGATCACATTCTCGCTGCTGATCTGCTGGCCGGTCGCTTGGTCCATGTGCACCGCACCGCTCTGATATCGCAGATACCGTCCGCTTGCCGCGTCGTAGCGCCATTCGACACCGTTGTTCTCCGGGTAAGGAATCCGAATCGCCGTCGCCTCGCCCGACCAAAACTCTTTCGGTGTGTCGCTGAAGTGGAATCTTGCCCGCTCTACCGGCCGCGGATTCCTTTTCTGCCCTTCCAGCCAGGGACTGAAAACCTCCAGGCAGTAGGGAAGTAGCGGCGACACTTCGCAGGTCTTCGCCATGTCGATCATCCACCTGCGCACCCTGTCGACGCTCGTCCGCAAGCGCGTGCGATAGTTGTTGCCTACACTGTAAAAGTAAGTGACGCTTTCCGGATCTTCCGAATCGGCGTCCAGATAAGGGAAGCCGACCTCGTTCTTCAACAGATAGCGGATACCGTCGCTGCCGCCGGAGCAAGCCAGTATACCGTCAAACATATACGTAGTATGTATATTGGGCCAGCGGGCACTACGTACCGGTCCGATTTCCCTGGCAGGGATGCTCTGGTACAAGCTGGTGAGGCGTGTGAGGTGGTAGCCATCGACGATGAATTCGTAGGTGACATCTGCCTCGTTCAGGCCGTAATGGGCGGAACGGCTGGTAATGTCATTGTTTATGCAGACCAATACCGGCGTTTCCTGTAGCAACGATGGGTCGGCCAGTGGCAGCCCGGTATAGCGCGCCGCGCTTCCCGGTACAGGCGTTGCGGTCGCCTTTTCACCCTCCGCAGTCGTGTTCGAGCCTTCTGCAGCACTGGCCGGTGGGGGAGTTGCTGTTTCCGCGGCCGGCTGCACTCCAGCCGCTTCCGGCGTCTTGGTTGGAGTCGGAGTCGATGCACCATCGGGCCCCGTGCACCCGGAAAGTGACAGCAGGACCAGCAGGACGAGTCCTGCTGCACTCGGCCGCACGCCCCCCATCATTGGGGATTGGCGTTGGAACAGACCGGTCCATTCAGCTGCAGCATTCTCGCCTGGACGAGCGCCGCGCCGAGTCTTCAGAGGGAGAAATGACCTGAGTTTCAAAGGCTTCCTTCTGTTCAAGGCAATGAGTTGGGGGTGGCAAATGGAATCATGAAAGGCAGCCGCTCGGACTGCCGTTAGTATACTACACGCGCACAGATCCACTACTATCAGACCCCCATCTTCTTCCAGGACGGGCCGCTTCGGTCGGTGCCGCCCCTGTCAGAGCAACGCGGCAAGTAGGGAAGTCGGCGACTGGGTCTGTACGCCCGTGAAATGCTTGATCTGCTGCCGGCAGGAGAATCCGGGGCTGACGAGAATCTCGTTCTCCTCCAGTTCGCGGGCCGCCGGCAACAAACGGCGTTCCCCTATCGCTTTCGAGACATCGTAGTGCTCATACCCGAACATGCCCGCCAGCCCACAGCAGCCGCTGTCCAGCACGGTCACTTTGCAATCAGGTATGGCCGCCATAAGCTTCTGCAGCGGCTGCATGCCCACGAGAGCCTTCTGGTGGCAGTGCCCGTGGACCATTACCTTGGAAGGGCCTGGCCTTGTTGGCTTCATGCGCGGCCCGGCCCACTCTTCAACCAACTGGCAGGCTGCGGCCACCTTGCGGGCATCCTCCTGTCCTGCGCCCCGCAGCAACCTGGGATGGTCGTCCTGCACTGCCGAGTAGCAGCTGGGTTCGCAGAATAGTATTGGAATGCCGCCCTCGGCCAGGGGCAGTAGCGCGGAGGTTGTCGCCGCGGCCTGCCGCGCAGCCCCATCCAAAAAGCCCTTTGAGATAAGTGGCCGGCCGCAGCAGACCTGCGGCGCGACCGTCACCTCTGCCCCGCAGTTTTGCAGAACGGCCATGGCGTCTGCCAGCTGTTCCGGTTCGTAGTAATTGTTGAACGTGTCCGCGAACAGCGCTACATCTGCCTCTGCAGCGCAGACTGCAGGACTGCTGTTGCGTCTGCTTCGCGTGAACGGTCGTCCGCTGAACGCCGGCAAAGGGCGCCGTCGGTCCAGGCCGAATACTGCCTCGTTCACACCTCGAACGGGGCCGGACGCGGCCAGCCAGTTCGAAAACGGCGCCAGTCGACTCCCCCAGCGCGCGATGCGATCAGCCCTCGATAGCACGCGATCCTTTATCGACGCCCCGTGTCGCCCGTGATACTGATGCAGGAACTCGCTCTTGAGGCGGGCCATGTCCACGCCTGTGGGACACTCTCGCTTGCATGCCTTGCACTCCAGGCACAGATCGAGCACCGGCAGCAGCTCCTCGTCGCCGAAACCGGTCGCCTCCAGGCCGCCGGAAAGGGCCAGACGCAGGGCATTGGCCCGGCCGCGCGTACTGTCAATTTCATTGCGCGTGGCCATGTATGAGGGGCACATGGTGCCCGTCAAAGTCTTGCGGCAGGCTCCCACGCCCGAGCACTGCTCCGTCGCCTGCAACAGCCCGCCGAAGTCGGAGAAGTCGAACTTGGTGGCGTATTCCTGCCCGTCTTCAACTCTTCCGAGATCGGCGCTATCTGCGTCAGAGCGGACAGCGTCGGATAATTCCTGCTCAGACAAATCGGCCTGCCCGACAGCCGGTTCAAAACGCAGGTTTGACGTTAAGGCAGGCGCATGGACGATTTTGCCGGGATTGAGCAAGTTGGTCGGGTCAAAGGCGGATTTCACCTCGCAGAAAGCGTTGTAGAGCACCGGGCCGAACATCTTCTCCTGAAAAGGCGCCCGCACCAGGCCGTCGCCGTGTTCGCCGGAAAGCGCGCCCCCGTATTCCAACACCAGGTCAGCCACCTCTCCGGCGATGGCCTCGAATCGTTGCACGCCCAGCGCGCTCTTCAGATTGATGACCGGACGAATATGCAACAACCCGACCGATGCGTGTGCATAAAAGCCGGCCTGCGTATCGTATTTCGTCAGAATTCTCTGAAAGTTTTCGATATAGTCGTGCAGTCGCTCCGGCGGCACCGCCGTGTCTTCGACGAACGAAATCGCCTTGGCGTCCCCGGTCTCCGACATCGTAAGCCCCAGCGCGGCCCGGCGCAGCTCCCAGATTCGCGCCTGCTCCTCCGCCCCGAGCGCACGATAGAAATAGTTACCTAGCCCGCGCCCCTCCAGGTCTGTCTGCAAGTTCTCGATCTTCCCGGCCAGTTCCTCGTCAGACTGCCCAAAGAACTCCACCAGAAGCACTGCGCCGGGGTCGCCCTGAATGAAGCCCCGCAGAGGTGCATACTCAATTCGCCCGTCTGTTTTTTCCAGCATAAAGCGGTCGAGCAACTCGACCGCGGACGGACCGTGTTCCAGGATCACCGGCGTGCCGCGCATCGCCTCCAGCAAGTCGTCGAACTGCACGCTGCACAGGACGCGGCGGGAAGGCAATGGCGCCAGCCGCATCGTGGCCGCCACCGTCAGACCGAGCGTACCTTCGGAGCCGACCAGCATTCGGGCCAGATTGAACGGTTCCCGGGACCTCCCATCCTCGTCTCCGGGAATGAACTCGTCCAAATTGTAGCCGCCGACTCTGCGCAGTATGCGAGGATACCTCGCCCGGATCTCCGACTCCAGTTCGCTGCCCAGCCGCTGCACCGTCCTGTAGGCAGCGCCCTCCACATCCTGTTGCGCCAGCTTGGAACGCAGCCCTTCCTCCGACAGCGGGCCAAGACTTGCACTGCTGCCGTCGGAAAAAACAACGTCGACCGACTCTACATAGTCGATCGTCTTCCCGTAAATGATCGATCGCGTACCCGCGGAATTGTTCGCTATCATCCCGCCGATGGTGGCACGGTTTGAAGTCGACAGATCGAGAGGCAGTTGCAACCCGTGGGGTTTCAGCAGGTCATTCAGTTCGTCGAGGACGATCCCGGGCTCGACCGTGACCGTCGCGGCCGCGGTATCCAAGTCGAGCACACGGTTCATATAACGGGAAAAGTCCAGCGAAATACCTGCCCCGATCGCCTGTCCCGCCTGAGACGTCCCGCCCCCGCGCGCCGTGATCGATACGCCGTGCTCCCGGCAGAACCGGACCACCTCCACAACATCGTTCCGGGTTCGCGGCGTCACCACGCCCAGGGGAATGATCTGGTAGACGCTGGCGTCCGTCGCGTGCATCGCCCGGCTGGCCCTGTCAAACTGGACATCGCCGGTCAGCACCTCGCGCAAGCTGCGAGCAAGTCCTGGGACGTCAACCTGGCTCGCTGCGGGCGTATCTTGTCGGGGCATTGTAAGAGGGATGATGCGTTAGGGGTCCTTAGCCAGGAAGGCCAGCGCCTGATTGACTCCGCCGCTGACATGAGGCACGTCGCAGGCCGCCAGCCCCATTTCAACCCCGCACAGCGTGCCGGCCAGCGTCAACTCGTTCAGATCGCCAAGATGGCCGATTCGGAAGACTTTGCCTTTCAGCTGGCCGAGGCCGGTCCCCAGCGACATATCGAACCGCTCGAGGATGATCTGGCGCAGTACGTCGGCGTTGTAGCCTGCCGGCATCACCGCCGCCGTGAGCGCGTGTGAATAGGCTTTGGGGTCCCTGCAGTAGACATCCAGCCCCCAGCCGCGCACAGCCCGCCTCGTCGCCTCCGCCAGGCGAGCGTGACGCGCGAAAACCTGCGGCAGCCCTTCCTCAAGCAGCATAGAAAGCGCCTCATCCAGCGCAAAGAACAGGTTTGTAGCTGGAGTGTATGGATAAAAGCCGTCCTGATTGAACGTCAAAATGTTCTCCCAGTCCCAGTAGGATCTGGGCAACCGCGCCGACTTTGCCGCCTCAAAGGCCTTGGCGCTGGGCGCGTTGAAACCGAGACCGGGCGGTATCATCAGCCCCTTCTGCGAGCCGGCAACCGTCACATCCACGCCCCATTCGTCATGCCGGTACTCCATCGCGCCCAATGACGAGACCACGTCCACCATGAGAAGCGCGTCATGTCCCGTCCGATCAAGCGCTGCTCGGGCGCCGGCTATGTCGTTTACGACGCCCGTAGATGTCTCATTGTGGACGAGGGCGAGTGCGCGGATCTCTCGCCCCTGGTCCTCGTCAAGACGCTTATCAAGCGCCGCAAGATCGATCGGGCAACTCCAGTCCCCCTGCAACTCCTCTACCGTCAGACCCACCCCTCTGGCCACCTTCTGCCATCCGGATGCGAACTGGCCGTTCGAGCCAAACAGAACGCGGTCACCCGGAGACAGTGTATTCACCAGCGCCGCCTCCCAACCTCCGTTACCGGACGAAGGATACACGACCACCGGCCCGCTCGTCTGAAAGACCTTTTGCAGCCGTTCCAGAACACGGAACGTCAGCCGTGCCCACTCAGGACCCCGGTGATCGATCGTAGGGCGGGAGAGCGCACGTTGCACGCGCCCAGGTAAGTTTGTTGGGCCGGGAATCTGCAGAAAATGGCGCCCGGCGCGGGACTGGGTCATGTCAGATTTCCTTGAAAACGATGGTGTCAGGCCAACTCTTCCTGAAGCCGCCGTAGAACGATTTCGGTCTCACCTTCTCGCAAAGTATGGACGGCAATGTGCAGGTTGCCAGGGTCCGAACGGCAGAAGATCGCCGGCGAGCCGTTTTGAAGCGCCTCAGAGACCTCGGCTGCAGTTCGGCCTTTCTCACCTTCATCCCAATTCACACTCAGGCGCATCCACGGGCCTTCACCGTCCTCCTCCCACATATTGTCCGCGTTGACGCCGGAAACCCCGGCCAGTCCCGCGGAAATCTGGGCAATGCGATCGGACTGGACTTGCAACCGCTGCTCGTGATCCGCGTCCAACCAGTGGCGCAGTGCGATCGTGGTCCCAACTACCTCCTGGCGGTCCACCTTATACCCCCGCCCAATACTGTTGTTGCCGGTCTCAAAGCCTGTAAAGCCGTTGAGCCGCGCCATGCTGACGTAATCGCCGTCCCCGCAAAGGATGCCGGTCGAATTGCCCGAACCAAGATATTTGCCGCCGAAGCAGACCAGGTCCGCCCCACTCGTCGCGACCCGCCTCATACGCTCCAGCGGGTAGATCTCCGCCGCCGCGTCAACCAGAATGGGAATCCCCGCCGCATGCGCAATACTGATCGCGTCCGGCAGCGATACCGTATTGGGGAAACGCTCACCCGCCGCGAAATAGAGTATGCCAGCCGTCTGTGGCCCGATTGCTTCGCGCAACTGCTGCGTCGTGCAGCTGTCTTCGTCGCCCACCTCCACCAGCTTGCCGCCCGGCACCGTGACGCTGCGATCATAGCGGTAGCGCGTCGGCTTCTGAATCAGGAACTCGTCTTTCATACCCGTCGTATCGGGCAGTTGCTGGATGCGCTCCGCATCGCTGCCGGCCAGGATAGCCGCCGCGCCTTGCACCAGCGCAGCATAGCACCCGGACGTCACCAGCCCGCCTCCTGTCCCCAGCATGTCTGCGATCGCCTTCCCCGCCCCGTCGAACACGTCGTCCATCAACGTGTAGGCAGTATTGGCGGACTCCATCGCCTCGCGCACCTCCGGCGAAAGGACCGAACCGCCGAGGATCGTCATGTGGCCGCCGGCATTGATTATCGGCCGGATACCGAGCGTCTCATAGATATCGGAACTGGACATTGTTCAGCACTCCTTGATTCAGTTGAAGAAATCCTTGTCTTCCGGCGCCAGATGTTTGCTGGCAGCTGTCTTGTTAAACGTTACACCCAGCCCGGGCCGGTCCCAGACGGTGATGTAACTGTTTTCCACAATCGGGTCCGGCAGACCGTCCACAATATCATACCACCAATCCGGTCGCGCAACGGGGTACTCGAATGCGATGTAGTTGCGCGGCAGCGTCGCCGCAACCTGCACCAGCGCCGCCAGCCCGATCAGTCCGTCCCCTGTTCCATGAGGCGCCATCAAAATACCGTGCAGGTCTGCGTATTCCGCCACCCACTTCAGCTCCGCGATGCCGCCGATGTCGGCCGGGTCCGGCCCGACGATGTTGACCGCCTGCATCTCAAAGAGCGGTTTGAAGTGCTGGCGCAGGTAGATCTGCTCCCCCGTATGGATCGGCGTCGAGGTGCTGCGCGTCAACTCCCTGTACAACTCCGCAAGTACGTATGGAGTGTAGTCGCCGGTGATAGTATCCTCCAGCCACATGATGTGCATCCCCTCCACGGCCTTGGCCAGCCGGATCGTGTCCGGAACCGTCCAACCGGGGCCGCAGTCGAGCGCCAGCCCGACCCTGTCCCCGAGCACCTCCTTCATCGCCTCAATGCACGCCACCACATGGTTAAATCCTCTCTCAGTCAGCAACCCGCGCTCCGTCTGGTGACTCACCCCCAGGCGCTCGCCGTAGGAAAAGCCGTCCAGTTCGTCCGGCATGCTGCTGTGGAAGCCGATGCCCTGTTTGATTATGGCGAAGTTTTCGCGCGCTTCCGCCATCCGCGCCATATTCTCAGCGTAATGCCCAGGTTCCTGCCCAGCCAGCGGGAAACGCAATGCGCCATTGTAGACCAGCACCTTGTCGCGCACCTTCCCGCCCAGCAGTTTGTATACCGGCAGATTTGCGGCCTTTCCCGCAATATCCCACAGCGCCATCTCGATCGCGCTGACAGCGCTCCCCCACGGCTTGAAACTCCCCAGCCGCCGAATGCGCAACATCACCCGCTCCACGTCTGTCGGGTCCTGTCCCAGAATAAAGTCGCGATAGAACAGTACGTGAGGCTTGAGATAAGGCTTGAAATGCTCGGCCTGCCCGTAACCCTCGATGCCGGCATCGGTCGTGATTCGAACAACCGGACTGCCGCCAAGAATCGCACATTTGAGATCGGTAATCTGCATAGAGCTGCTCCGCAAGCGCTGAAGTTGCGTGAAACCGGGCGTCATTCGCCCAGTCCAATCTAGGCCTTGCCGCGACGCCAATTCAGGTGGCCTTGTACCGAAATGCTGACTGCCGCACCTGCCGCACGAACTGGCAGAAGGACAATACGCCTACACTGCAGAATTGTACTCCGTTTTTTCGATGAATGCCACAATTCAGGCTGCACACCCCACTTTCCGCAATTGACGTTTCCCTCCATCCACAATTGCATTGCGCCCATAGCATTACGCCCACACACGAATCGTGCCCCGAAGTCTCTCACACCTCACTTCTTTTCACTCTCTCCTCGTTCTTTTGGGCGGTCGGGCCTATTCGGCCCTCCCTTGTGCGGGGGCTCCGCCCCCGCAACG
>JAPOVP010000134.1 GCA_026708085.1 Caldilineaceae bacterium | reverse complement strand
GAGCCCCCGCACAAGGGAGGGCCGAATAGGCCCGACCGCCCAGAAAAGCAGTGGTCGGTGGTTAGTGGTCAGTGGTCAGAGAAGGGCTTTCTCTGATGGAAATCGGAACGGCAACTGGCGGTGGGCTGGTTGCTGTCAGAGGTATGCGAGAGTTCGGCTCCATATTGGGATCCACGGTTACGGCGACTCTTCTTGCAGATGAGCCGTAACTGCGGGATGATGGATACATTGTCGCACACTATGTCGAACGCAGATTGGAGAAATGATGAGCATAAAAGTAGATCCGTCGGGGCGCAGGTGGGTACGGGGAGAAGTTGAAGTGCCGGGCTCGGTCGAGGAGGTTTGGCGGGCGATCAGCACTGAGGGCGGACTTTCGGCATGGTTTACGCGGTCCGAGTTTCCAGAGGGGGCGGATGGCAAGCCCACACACCTGATCTGCTATTTTGGACCGGGTATATCTTCGGCAGCAAAGATAACTAAATGGGACCCACCGCGGGGGTTCTCGGTCATAAGCGACGAGTTTATCCCGGGCGGTCCGGAGGTATCCACGGACTGGAAGATTTCGGAGAGAGCGGACGGGACGTGCCTGTTGAGCGTGGAGCATAGTCTATTTGTCGACACCGACGAGTATGACAATTATGTCGAGGGCACGGAGGCGGGCTGGCCGGCCTTTTTCCGCATACTGCAGATTTACATGGCGCATCACCGGGGAGAGCCGTGCGCGCTGATTGAGGTTATGGGCGCGGCAGCGGATGGGGCACAGGCGTGGAGTGAGCTGGCAACTGCACTTGGATTCGGGGGTGTGGAGAAGGGGGAAGGCTTCGCGGCGCCGCCGGGCGAACTGAGAATCTCAGGCGTGGTCGATACGGTGCCTGACGAGACCGAGGTAATCTTGCATGTTGAGGAGCCGACAGCGGGCGTGGCGCACCTTTTTGTGTGGCCTCTGAACGATCAGATTCTGCTGTCGATCCGGTTTTACCTGTATGGCGAGGATGCGGCTGAGGTTGTTTCGCGTGAGGACCCGATCTGGCGTTCGTGGATGGAGGAGCGGTTCCCGTCATCCCAGGGTTGAAATTGCTGGCACAGCAGTTTTCGCGAAGCGCTCTCGACTTTCTGGCAAGCCAAAACGGTGCGGCTGCCGGCCCTGAAGGCCCTCACTAGCCGCCAGGGCGCACTTCCTTTTTGGGTGGGGTAAGGAACAGTTCATTCGGGAATCCCCCAGATTCCCGGTGAGGCGATTTCCAGGCAGTTCTGCGAAGGGTCGCGAAAGTAGATGGATCGACCGCCTCGGGGGCGAAGCTCCTTCTCGATTTCAATGCCATTTTCAACAAGGTGTTGCTTCCACTGATCGATGTCACGGTCCTTTACGGCGAATGCCAGGTGGCCCTCACCTCTGGCCCCGTGTGTTGGCGGGTCACCTGGCCCGCCTGCGGAGACGGCGGTTACTTCGGCGTCGAAGAGCAGCACCATGCGGTCGCCGCAGCGCAGGAAGACATGGCGGCCTTCCAGTCTGGAGTAAAAGATAAGTCCCAGGATCTCGGTGTAGAATTTCTCGGCGGCTGGCAGGTCCGAGACATATAGGGCAGACTCAAGAACTCCTGAAACGGTCATCCGGCCATTCATGTGTGCACCTTTCCAAATTGTTAGGAACGGCGGGCCGGCGAGTGCGTTTTCTGCGCTTGACCGTGGGAGGGTCACTGATTACGCTGAAGGGCTAACGACGGTCAGCCTGACTGATAGTTTCGTAGCTTTTCTTGCAGGAAGCGGACACAGCCCGGCACTTGCTCAGGGGTCAGACTGTGAAGGACGAGGGCGCCGTGGTAGCCGCTTTGATGGAGCAGTTGCAGGTAATAGTCATAGTCCAGCAGTCCAGTTCCGGCGGCTTCGTGGCCGGCTTCGCCGTCGCGGCTGAGATCTTTGGCGTGGGCCAGGGCTATTTGATCTCCCAGCAGATCGAAGGCTTCGTCCAGGATCTCTCGTTGACGGTGAATCGTTCCCTTGGGAAAAACATTAGCGCCGTCCATGACGATGGTGATCCTGTCCGAGCGCATCGTGTCCAGAAGTTGGCGCGCCTTGGCGGGCGAGCTTACCACATTTGAAACCTCCGGCTCAATGCCCAAACGAACGTCGTGGTTATCGGCCAAGGAGAGGGCCTGTTCCATGGCAGCCAGCAGGTCCGACCAAGCCTCAGGCGAGCTATTCTGCGGGTGATCGGCCCACATGTTGTCCGGATTGCGAGTGCCGGTGCAGAGGGTCAGCAGGTTGGTGCCGAGTTCGGCGGCGTGTGAGGCCAGAACTTCCAGGCGGCGCATGCCCTGGGCACGCGCTGCCGGGTCCGGATGGATCATGTTGTAGGTGGCGGAAAGCGAAACCACCTCGATGTCACGGGCGCTGATCTCGCGGCGCGCCCGTTCGCAGGCTGCGGAGTCCAGCCCGTCGGGCATGTCTGAAAGCCCCATACAGCTTGTGTTGAGTTGGATATGGCGGATTCCGTGAGCAGCGACCGCGTCAAGGACGCCTGCCAAAGATGGCGCCTCAAAGGTGCGGGCGAAGATTCCAACTTCCATTCAAACGCCTCCTTTTATTGAATCGAGGTCAACCCAGTCGCCGCCGGTGGCCGCGGAGTGCGCGATCGCGGCCATGGCGCGCATGGTGGCGAGGCCGTCATGGACAGTGGCGCCCCATTGTGGCTTGCCGTGAAGGATGGTGTCGGCCCAGCCTTCGAGTTGCTGCCGGTAGCCGTGGCCGTCCTGGCCGAGGGGGCGCGTGTAGAGGTCATCGCGGGTAGAGAAGCACTCGACGCTGCCGGACTTGTGGTACCAGGAGAGGGGCAGGCGTCCGCGGACGCTGCCATTTTCGCCCTGGACGCGGAAACCTTCTTCGAAGTCGCCGGCAACGGTGATGGTCAGTTCCAGGTTTCCCAGGCTGCCGTCAGCGAATGCCAGGTCTACAAACCAGCAGTGACGGCTGAAGCGGTCCAAGTAACGAGAGCGCAGCTTCACGATTTCGCTTTGGGAGAGGAAACGGGTGGTATCGGTAAGGTGGCTGCCGTGGGCCAGCATGAGGTAGCGGCGGCGGTCGGCTTTGGGGTTGCCGGGAGGACGGCGGACGCTCGAACTGGTCTCGATGATGGGCTGGAGGGCGTCGGTCATGGTATAGCGATGGACGGAGTCATAGTACCAGAACTGGCCTGACATCAGGCCGCCGATCTCCTCCTGAATGAAGCGGCGGGCGTGGATGACGCCGGGGTCGAAGCGACGGTTGTGCCCGACCTGCAGTGTGAGCCCGGAAGCAACCACTTCGTTGCGGAGCGCCTCGCACTCTTCCACGGTGACGCCCATCGGTTTTTCTACAAGGACGTGCTTGCCGGCCCGGAGCGCTTGCAGCGCAAGCTCGACATGATACTGGTCGGCAACGGCTACGATGACGGCATCTACCTGGGCGTCGGCCAGCATATCGGGGTAGCGAGTGAAGCTGCGGAAGGGGCGGTGGATGGCTGAAACCCGCGCCAAGAGGTCGGGCGCTGCCTCACAGAGGGCGTAGAGCTGCGTATTGCGTCCCTTGCGACAGGCCTCCAGGTGCGCGATTTGTGCGATTGGCCCGGCACCGACTATACCGACGCGGAGCTGGCGGGACTCCTTTCGGATGGGCATGGGTTACTCCAGAGAGCATTCCGTGGTCAGTCGATGAGGGCCTGGTAGGCTGCTACACGGAACTGGCGTGCAACCGGGTAGTGGCCGAAGGGCATGAACTGTGACATGAATATGCCGAGCATCTCCTCTGCAGGATCGATCCAGAATTGGGTCGATGCGGCGCCGCTCCAACTGTAGTTGCCGACACTGCCTGGAGTGCTGGTGGCCGGAAGATCCACAAGCACGCTCACCCCAAGACCAAAGCCATAACCGGCTTCGACATCATCGCCGATGGCGATGGGAACCAGGCGGGGCGGCAGGTGATTGGCGCGCAACAGTTCGACCGTCTTGGGTCCCAACAGGCGGTTGCCGTCGAGGACGCCGCCGTAGAGGAGCATTTGGCTGAAGCGCAGGTAGTCGCCCAGGGTTGAGACGAGGCCACCGCCGCCAGAGAGAAATGCGGGGGGCTGGTTGAAGCGGCTGTTGCGGGACGCGTCAAAGAGCTCAATGGTCGGTTCTGCGTCCTGATCGCCATTTTCTGATTGGGCTGTTTTGTCGTCGGCGTCGCTGTCGGCATCACTGCCAAAGCTGAAGCCGCCTGGGGAACAGTAGCAGGCGGAAAAGCGATCGAGCCAGTCGGCATGGACATGGAAATCGGTGTCTGCCATGGCGAGCGGCTTGAAGATCTCCTGGAGGAAGAATTCGTCGAGCCGTTTACCGGAGACGACCTCGACCAGGCGTCCGAGTACGTCTGTGGCATAGCTGTAGCGCCAGCGGGAACCGGGGTGGAATAGAAGAGGCAGGGATGCCAAGCTGTGTACGAACTCTTCCAGCGACAGCTGTTCGCGGTTTTCAAAGGCTTGGCGATACAGATTTTCAACGGGGGAGTCCTGATACCAGCCATAGCTCAGGCCGGCGGTGTGCATGAAGAGATCCTTTATTGATGGGGGCCGGTCAGGAGAAACGAGGTTCTGGAGGTCACCGGTACAGACCTGGACGTCGGAGAATTCGGGCAGATAGGAGGCTACGGGGTCATCGAGGAGGAAGTGGCCGTCCTCGAACAGCATGAGGGCGGCGACGGCTGTGATCGGTTTTGTCATGGAGTAGATGCGAAAGATCGTGTCTTCGGTCATGGGCTGGCCGGTCTCAAGTTCACGATGACCGAAGACGTTGCAGTAGGCGGTTTCGCCTTTGCGGTAGATGAGCCCACTGGCGCCGGCAAGTTGTCCGTTGTCGACGTAGCGTTGTAGTAAATTGTCAACGCGGGCGAGGCGCTGGGCGCAGAATCCGGCTCGTTGTGGTTGAGGGGTTGTCATGAGGATTCCTTGTTTCGGTCTAGGGTCCGTATTAGAAGCGCGCCGCCTTCCTTGTGCGGCTTGCGCGGTCGGTCAGATGCTGTGTTCAGTCGACGAGCGCCTGGTAGACGGCGAGGCTAAACTCACGTTCGATGGTGTAGTAGTCGGAGGGTATGAACTGAGTCATAAGAAGGCCCACCAGGTCCTCCACCGGGTCGATCCAGAATCGAGTTGTAGCCAGGCCACCCCAGCCGTAGTTGCCGACGCTGCCTGGCTGGCTGTAAGCCGGGGGATCTGTCAGAGCGCTCATTCCCAGGCCGAAGCCATGGCCAGCGCGCGGTCCATCTCCAATCTCAATAGGAACGAGATTTTGCGGCAGATGGTTAGCGCTCATTAGCTCTACAGTTTTGCGCCCGAGCAGCCGGTTACCGTCCAGGACACCACCGTTGAGCAGCATCTGGCAGAAGCGCAGGTAGTCGCCGAGTGTTGAGACGAGCCCTCCGCCTCCGGAGAGATAGGCGGGGGGCCTGGTGTAGCGGCTGCTGCCTGGGGCGTCGTAGAGTTCAAACAGCGGTTGGGTATGATCCTTTTGGCCGTCTCGATGGGCTGGTCTGGCGATTGCTCTGCTAGCGAGGTCGTTGCCAAATTTGAAGCCTCCGGGTGGGCAGTAGCAGGCGGCGAACCGGTCTAGGGATTCGGCGGGGACGTAGAAGCCGGTATCATCCATGGACAGCGGTTGGAAGATTTCGCGTTGGAAGAATTCGTCGAGCAGCTTGCCTGAGACCACTTCGACCAAACGGCCGAGCACATCGGTGGCGCGGCTGTAGCGCCAGCGTGTGCCAGGATGGTACAGGAGTGGCAATGCTGCCAGCTTAGTTACAAAGGGTTCAAGAGAATGGCGCTCGATGTCGCGAAAGCTCTGAAGATAGAGTTTTTCGACCGGCGAATCGTCTCCCCAGCCGTAGCTCAGTCCGGCGGTGTGCATGAGGAGGTCTTTGATTGTAGGGGGCCGGTCAGGGGGGGTGAGGTTGTCGAGGTCGCCCGTGCAGACCTGGACGCCGGCAAACTCCGGCAGTATAGAGGAGACAGGGTCATCCAGGAGAAAGTGGCCGTCCTCATACAGCATCAGGACGGCCACGGAGGTGATCGGTTTTGTCATGGAGTAGATGCGGAAGATGGTGTCTTCAGTCATACGCAGACCGGACTCGAGGTCCCGCTGTCCGAAGGCGCGGCAGTAGGCGATCTTGCCCTTGCGGTAGATAAGCCCGAGGGCGCCGGCCAGGTAGCCGCCTTCCACGTAGCGCTCCAACAGCCTGTCCACTCTGGAGAGACGTTGTATAGAGAAGCCAGCTCGTTGCGAATCGACGGTTGCCATCGGGAATCCTTATCTCAGCTTGCGGTGTGATTGGAAGAGTCCTACGTCTCCTGGTATTGGCCCAAGCGGCGTCAAGTCGCGATTGGTCAATCTGCAGCGGCGGGCACGCTTGTCAACTCAGTGCGTTCAGGGATTGGCAGGTGGACTAGAGCCGCGAACAGGCCCAGTGCAATGCCCGCGACCCAGATGGGCGTGTAGGAGCCGGTGGTGTCGTAGAATCGTCCTCCCAGCCACACGCCGATAAAGGCGCCGATTTGGTGGCTGAAAAAGGCGATGCCGTAAAGGGTGGAAAGGTAGCGTGCTCCGAAAAAGTAGGCGACTGTTCCGCTCGTGAGCGGGACCGTTGCCAGCCAGAGGAAGCCCATCGCCCCTCCGAAAACCAGAGCAGATGTACGGGTGAGGGGCGTCAGCAGGAAGATCAGGATGACAATGGCCCGACCAAAGTAGATGAGGCTCAACATATATTTGCGGGAGTAACGGTCGCCCAGCCAGCCGAAGAGCATCGATCCAAGGATATTGAAAGCCCCCACCAGTGCGAGCGCGCCGGCAGCCACGAATTCCGGCAGCCCTTTATCGCCCAAATAGGCGGGCAGATGGGCTCCGATGAAGGCGACATGGAAGCCGCACACGAAGAAACCGGTCGTCAGGAGCAGGTAGCCGCGGTGGCGCGCGGCCTTTTTCAGTACGCTTCGAAACGGTTCATCCACGTGCGGCTCTTGCGCGCCGTGCAGCTGAGTGCCGGGACGGCGGGGGAGACCGAAAGCCATCAGCGCCACAATTGCCGGTACGGCGGCAAGGGCGTAGAGGGCGCCCTGCCAGCCGAGATTGGAAAGGAGGAGCTGGGCCAGGGGCGGGACCACGAACATACCCGCGGAACCCATTGCGGTGATGAGGCCGAAGACCCGGCTGCGCTGGTCCTCTCCTATCAGCTGTGCCACGGCGCCCAGTACAACGACGTAGGAGGTGGCTCCGAGGCCGATGCCCACCAGGAGGCCGAAGGAGACAACCAGCCCCATTGTTGTCGTGAGGACTGTAACCATCACCAGGCCGCCAGCGTAAAGGACCGAGCCGGCGATGACCACCTGCCGCGGCCCGAAACGGTCCGAAAGTAGGCCAACCAAGGGCAGGCCGAAGACCAGATTGTTGACGGCGAAGGCAATGCTGAGGTTCTCGCGTCCGGTCCCCAGCGTTTCCGTGATTGGCGTGAGGAAAAGGCCGAAGCTAGACCGTATTCCGGAACTGATCATTACGGCCAGCGAGGCGGAGACTATGGCGGCGACTACCAGCTTGCGGTTATTGCTCACACGACGCTCTCGAACTGGGGCGGGACAGCGCCAAAGGACTCGGTTGCGGCCTGCACACGGCTTACGGGAGCCCGCACGGTTTCGAACTACCTGTGAACTGACTTGGGCACTTGAGAAGCAGTTCTCTCACACTCACGTTTTGCGGAATTCTGCCCGCCGTGCAACGGAAATGTAGACGACCGCGGCGGTGATGGCAAAACCGAACCATTGAAGCGCGTAGCTGAGGTGGTTGCCTTCGGAAAAGGAAATGTCCGGTTCGATGCGATGGGGTAAGGTCTCTGAATAGCCCGAGGCACGGGGGCGGTCTGTGTCAAGAGGTATATAGTTGCCAGGCGTCAGCTGCAGGACGACCGGCAAAAGGGGATAGGGCAGAGTCTTTCCGATTGCCTCGACGTCGAGCCGGTACCAGCCGGTAACGGTGTCCTGCGGGATAGCCGATATGGTTCCGTCGGGCCGGCGGCGAGTCGGCTGGAGGATTCCAAAGTGCGGTCCGTTCTCCTGCTCATCAAGACTGCGCCAGACAGTGGGATCGACCCGATCAGCAGGTATCCAGCCGCGATTGACAAGAACGGCCTTATCAGAGCCCGCGATGAGGAGAGGGGTGACAAGGTGGTAACCGGGCTGTCCCGCGTAGCTCTGATTGCGGATCGCCACCTGGCGAGCATAGTCGAACTGGCCCTGCGCGGTAGCCAGGCGGTCGCGCAGCTCACCTTGCGATAGAGGCGCGTCTGAAAGCTCGATTGGTGGCGCGGCGAGTGCTGCCTGTCGCTGCTGATTGTATGCACGCCTTTGGTCCAGCCGGTCCAATTGCCAGAAACCGAGAGAGGTCATTGCGGCCATGGCGAGAAGAACCATCAGTGTCTTCCACCACCAGCGGGGGCCGAACAGGAGAGCCAGCGTTATTCCTAGCTCCCGGACCGAAAGTGCCGTTCTGCTCATTTCAGGCAGCCCGACCATTATGATTGACCTCCGGCTGGCGCCGGGTCCCGTTGCTTGACGGGGACGGGCTCTTCGAGCTCGGCGGGCGGTCTTGTTGCCCAATAGAGGACGATCGCGCCCAATATCAGGAGGATAGAAAGAATGCCTCCCAGCAGGGCCCGCCAGGGGAAGGCTTTGGGAAGAATCTCATCCTGAAAGCTTACTACCTGTTCGGTATCGCAGGGCATTGCGGAGTCGCCTGGCTGTTGACCTGCGCCGTTCTGTGATTCATCACAGCCGGGCGGGAGAATTCGGACTTGCACAGACCAGAGTCCCTTGCGGGCCGGTTCGAAAGATGCTACGTAGAACAGCTTATTTAGGGCGTCATCGTGGGTGGCCAGGGCGCTCAGGGTCTCGCCGCTATCGACGTGGGCAAGCTCAACCGTCACTGAAGCATCGAGAATGGGGCCGCCGGCCAGTCCGGTGGAGTCCCCTTCGACATTTTCGGTCAAGGCGATGGTCACGTGGTATTCGCCAACCTCGGGCGGCTCCGGGTCGGACCAGACATAGACCCTGAAAGGTCCGGCGGGAACATTGTTCAGGTGCTGAACGCCGATTCCGCCGTGGGCCGACAGAGGCGCCGCAAAGAGGACAACGGTCAGGAGTATCAGTAAGAATGTTGTTACAGGTAACGTATATCTGGGAAAACACATAGTTGTGTCCAGTACTCTCAGACAGTCTGGCGTCTCAAGGGGGCTGTGCCTTGCGCTGGGCGCCCGTATTAGGGAGGGCGATGGTTAGCCGGAAGCCAGCGCTGCCGGGCCGCCGCGGTTGGGGGGCGGCGCCAGACCCATCACCGGCGGATGCGGATTTCTGACGCGTGCGCTCTGTTCGGCGCTCGTGAGCAGGCGTGCCAGCAGGGCCAGCGCCGCGATCACATACATCATGCTGCCTGGAATCCACATAATCAGCCCACCCCATACCTGATCATCCATGACGCTGAGACTGTACAGGCGGGGCAAGGACTCGTAGTAGGGATAGATGGGCGTTTCGGCGAAGGAGAGGGCGACGCCCAACAGCATGTTAGGCGGGATCATCGCCAGTACGTAGGCGACACGCAGCCATTGGGCGGGCTTGGGGTGGAGCCGGGGCGCGGCGCCGATTACGTGCCACCAGAAGAGAAGCGCGGCGCCGAAGAAGGTGAAATGCTCCAACCCATGCAAAGCGCCAAAGCGCAGGGCGAGGCTGTAGGCGTTGCCATCGTGCCAGGCGAAGAAGATGAGGACGTATAACGCCCAGGCAGTGGCAGGGGCAAGGGCTTTGAGCAGGATACGGCCAAGGACGGCGTCTGCGGCCAGCCAGACGGCCAGCCGGCGAAAGGCAGCGGCGACTGCGATGCGCACTGGTGTTGGGAAGGCCCACAGAAAGGTGGGGAACGGGTTAGCCAGGAGCAGAAGGGGCGGCGCGACCATCATCAACAGGAGATGCTGCACCATGTGGATGGAAAAAAGCTGGCTACTGAGAACAGCAATTGGGGAGAGTAGCGCAAGCGCCAGAACGAGGATCCCTCCCGTGTATGATGCCAGGCGCCAGCAGTTTGCAAAACGTCCATCGCTGCGGCGCCGCAGTCTCAGCCAACCGGCAAAGTGAAGCGCTCCCAACACGGTTAGTGCCACCAGGATCTCGGGGCGGAGGTCCCAGGAAAGCAGGAGCGCTCGAGTTAGTGGATTCATCTGCGACAGTGCTGGGCAACCCTATGCAAACGTCGCGAAGGCGAGGTAGCTGTCAGTGAGGCACCTCGATGGTTGATCCGATCAGGTAGATGGCCGGATAGAAGAAGATCCACACAAGGTCCACATAGTGCCAGTATATGGCGCAGGCCTCGACGCCCCAGTGCCGCTCACTGGAGAAATGGCCCTTTCGACCCAGCCACCATACGTTGAGTATCAGCACAACGCCGGAGAGGACGTGCAGTGCGTGCATGCCGGTCATGCCGAAGACGACGGCGCCGAAGACGCCGTCTGTAGGCTTGAGATGCCCTTTGACTATGCTGGGAAACATACCCCATTCCCAAACGACAACGCCGATGAGAAATGCAGTGCCGAGCGCGGCGGTGATGAGAAGGCTGGCAAGAAAGTCGGAGCGCTTGTCGTTGGCGATCGAGACCTCGGCGCGGTTCATGAAGTAGCTGCTGAGCAGCAGTACGGCAGTGACGACGAGTCCGGCGAACTGGTCCAATTCCGGCCGGACGACCTCTCCGTGGGGTCCGCGCCAGAGGTAGAAGCGAGTGACCAGCAGGGCGAGGAAGAGGAAGGCTTCGGAGGCGAAGAACAGCCACATTCCGAGCCGGTTGCGGCGCGTATACTCCTGGTAGGTTGGCAGGTCTACTTCGCCGGTGTGGTGATGATCATCGGCGGCGTGGCCGTGTTCGTGACCATGCTCAATGGCAGTTGCGGTCATCAGTGTTCATCCTCCGACCAGACGCTGCGAATGTGCATAAAGTAGTTGACAACAAGGATGCCCTTCAGCAGCGCCAGAATCATCAGGATGGCGAAGGAGTCGAAAGGCGGAGTAATCGCAGCGTAATACTCTACGATTGTCAGAATCGCCAGAGTAATGGCGACGATAATTCCTTCGCGATAGATGGCAGTCTTTCGTTTGGTAGGGCTGTGTTCGCTCATTTGGGCTCTTTTCGCGATTCTGAGATTCCTGCGCAGACGCTGTCCGGGAGATTGTGCCAAGTTCTAATCATCGCCTGGAGATGCCGTGGTCACATAGCCGGAGTCGGCAAGGCCATAGTCGTAGGGCTCACCGACGACCCGCAGCGGAGCAGGGAAGCTGTGTTCCGGTATCGGCGAAGGAATCTGCCACTCGGGCGAGCGGGAGCGCCAGGGGTTGTCGCCGGCGGCCACGCCGACTTCGGCGTTCTGGAAGAAATTCCACAACATCAGCATGACACCGAAGGCGATCGCAAAACCGGCGATTGTGACGGCCAACTGCCAGCTTTCGATCTGGCCGGCTCCCAGGGTTGGGTCGTAGTCGGCGATGCGGCGACGCATACCCATCACGCCCACACCCATCTGCCCCAGGGTCTGTACCCAGAAGGCCGGGGTCATGATGAAGAAGTGGATCTTGCCGAGTGTTTCGTTGTACATGCGCCCGGTTACTTTGGGGAACCAATAGTAGAGGGCAGCGAAGAACGGGAAGACAAAGCCGCCGAACATGGTGGCGTGAAAGTGGCCGACCACAAAGTAGGAGTCGTGCAGCGGGAAATCGGTGGGCACGGTGGCCAAAATCGGGCCGGTCAGGCCGCCTATCAGGAATACGCTGATTGCGCCGAGGACAAAAAGCATCGGTGTATCAAAATGGATCTTCCCGCCCCAGATTGTTCCGAGCCAACTGAAGAATTTGACACCCGTCGGAATTGCGACGAGGAGCGTCGCGTACATGAACGGGATGCGCAGGATGTCGTTGTAGCCGGACACGAACATGTGGTGGCCCCAGACAATGAAGCCGACGATGCCAATGGCGAGGCTGGACAGTGCGATCCACTTGTATCCGAACAGCGGTTTGCGGGAGAAGACCGGGAGCAGCTCGCTGACGATGCCCAAGCCGGGCAACACGAAGATATAGACGGCCGGGTGGCTGTAGAACCAGAACAGATGCTGGAAGAGGACCGGGTCGCCGCCGCCGACCATTGGACTAACTTCGCCCAGAATCCCGCGCGGGTCGAAGAAGCCCATTCCAATCGCCCGCTGCACAGAGACCATCAGAAAGCTTGTACCGATGAGCTGCGTGGCGGTGAGCTGGAGGAGGCTGGTGGCAAATACGGCCCAGCAGAAGATCGGCATGCGGAAGAGGCTCATTCCCGCAGGTCTCATGCGTAAGATCGTAACCAGTAGGTTCAGGGAGCCGACGATAGAGGACAGGCCGATCGCAAATACGCCCAAGAAGAAGAGCTGATAGCCGATAGGCCCGCGTGCGCTTAGAGGTGGATAGGCGGTCCAGCCGGCATCCCAGCCGCCGACAAAGAGGCTGAGCAACAACAGAATGCTGCCGGGCACGTTGAACCAGAAACCGAGTGCATTGAGGCGGGGAAAGGCCATGTCCTCGGCGCCGATCATGAGAGGCACAAGGTAGTTACCCATGCCGCCAACGCCAAGGAGGATGGCGAAAATCATGATCATGCCGTGCATGCCTATAAAGCTGTTGTACAGGTCGAGGCCAAGAAACTGCAGACCGCTGCTGGCCAGTTCGGTGCGAAAGATCATGGCGACCGTGCCGCCAACCATGAGAAGGAGGATTCCCCAAACGGTGTACTGTACGCCGATGACTTTGTGGTTGTAGTCGACGCTGAAGTAGCGGGTCCAGGCTGGCTTGTCGACGGGAGGCCCGTGGTGCATCGGCGTGGCAATGCCCTTAGTCCATTTCAACCAGTCATCGAGCGAGCCAACGCCAAGGAGGAAGCCGATGATACTGCAGACGGCGCCGACCGTCCATGCGGGTTCGGCGGCCCAGGCTTCCCAGCCGAGCAGTATGCGCACGGCGCAGGTCAGCAGCATACCGATGACCATGCCAAAAACCTGGCCCACGAGGCCGCGTGCGATTCCTAGAGTGAATAGCGACATTGAGAATCTCCTGCCAGGAGTTTCAGAGCTAGACTTTCGAAACGTGCGTGAACGGCCTTAGCAAACATTGTGGGGCCGCGGGACGAACTATTCCTGCAACTGGGCGACTTGCTCGGACTGCCAGAGCTTGAACTCTTCCTGACTGACAACTCGTACAGTGGCCAGCATACCACTGTGGTTGGTGCCGCACAGCTCGGCGCAGCGCAGCACGTATTCGCCGATAAGATTGGGTGTGAAGCGTACGTGCGTGACCATGCCAGGAACGTTGTCCTGCTTGACACGAAACTCCGGCACCCAGAAGCTATGCAAGACATCGTCTGAGGTCAGATCCATGCGAATTGGTGTGTCTACGGGCAAGACCAGTTCAGGAGTGACGGCGCCGGACTCCGGATAAGTGAAAAGCCAACTCCACTGCCTGCCTTCGGCAATGACTACATATTCGTCGGGATTGGGCCTGGTCAGGTCGATTAACATGGTGGTTGCGATCCAGGAGAAATAGACCACAATAAAGCAGGGAACGACCGTCCAGATTATTTCTAGGAGACCGTTACCGTGAATGTGCTCGCCGTCGCCTTCATCGCCGCGTGCGCGGAAGACGATCAGGGCGTAGCACATAAATACACCGACGAGGGCAAATAGAAATGCTATCAGCCAGATGTGCAGGTCAAAGAGGTAATCGATAGGGCCGGCCTCGACGACTGCGGCCGCCGATTTGAGGAGAACAGAATCGAGTATCCAGTATACGAGCACCGTACAGATCACGATCAACACGGTTGCGATGATAAAGTGTCGACGGTTTTTCGCCATTCCTCATTCCTCAACGGGCCCAGACCAGATCGTCTTGTTGTTGAACCTGCGGTAGCGCAATCCAGTTGCGGTGTGCAGACGTTTTGGGTAGGGATGCGGCACCCGAACGACATTGTACAAAAAGGCACAAAACATGTCAAAGAAATTGCGGGGGCGAAGAACGGCTAAAGGCGTTTCGCGTTCTCTGTGCGTGACTGGGCGGCTCTGCGCGGACCAGCCGCAATTCGCTGATCAGACATTCGTCAACGAGCCCCGGTACCCTCAGGTGTTACCGTCTGTTTTATTGGAGAGTAGGATGTTGGCCCATGGATTTGGACGATCAGAGTCAAACCATTACCTATAGAGAGAACAAGCGTGCAAATTGACATTTTGCGATTGTCTAGACTACATCATCGGTCTGTTGCTCTTTCTGTTCGTATTGCATATGCTTATTGCAAGCTGGCATGGTTAGGAACGAAGAGCCAGGTTGAATCCTTGCAACCGGGTTCATGAAAACGACTTTCCCCTATCGTACCAACGAACATTATTCCCTCTGTACCATAGTCATCTCCCAGGCTTTCAGCATCCTGACCTTTCAGTGAAAGCCCCAGCTCTCTCATCCCATCAGCAAAGGAGGATTTCGATGAAAGCGATTCTTGTCCAAGAGGTTGGCGACCCTGACGTGCTTCAGATCGTCGATCTGCCAACGCCGCAACCAGGCCCGGGCGAGGCCCGCGTCAAAATCGAAGTGGCCGGCCTCAACTTTATCGACACCTACCATCGCAGAGGGTGGTATTCACTACCGCTGCCCTTCACACCCGGCATCGAGGGCGCCGGGGTCGTGGATGCAGTCGGCAAAGGCGTGACCGAGGTCGCAGCCGGCGATGCTGTGGTCTATGGGGGGCCGATCGGCTCCTATACCGAATATGCCGTCGTCCCCGCCGATGTGCTGGTCAAACGCGGCGACGGCGTGGATGCGCAACTGGGCGCGGCCGCAATGGTCCAGGGCTTGGCTGCCCACTACCTCGCTTGCAGCACCTACCCCCTCAAGCCCGGCGACACGTGCCTAGTCCATGCGGCGGGGGGCGGTGTCGGCGCGCTGCTGGTGCAGGTTGCAAAACTGCGCGGCGCGCGCGTGATCGGCGTCGCCTTGGGCAAGGAGAAGGAGCGTGTCGCCCAAGAGGCCGGAGCCGATGCCACCATTCGCTATATCGAGGGCGACTTTGACCAAAAGGTCCGCGATCTGACCGACGGCGAAGGGGTGGAGGTGGTATATGATTCGGTAGGCGCCGACACCTTCGAGAGAAGCCTCGACTGCCTCAAGCCGCTTGGCACCATGGTTCTGTTCGGCCAGGCCAGCGGCGTCGTGCCCGCAGTCGATCCGCAGATTCTCTACCAGAAGGGCTCGCTCTTCCTGACGCGGCCCAGCCTTGCATCCTACGTGCCGACACGAGAGGCACTGCTAAGCCGCGTCAATGACATCTTCGCCTGGATTGCAGAGGGCAGTCTGAAGATCCGCATCGACAGCACTTTCCCCCTTGACGACGCCCGCGGCGCGCATAGCCATCTGGAGTCGCGCCAAGCCAAGGGCAAGGTACTATTGACGATCTGAACTGTGCAGGTTCAGATACTCATATTCCTTGTGCCAAGCATTTTCGGTAGATTCTCCGGGCCTACAAACCTCCGTCGATGGCTGAAGCCGCCGCCTGTTGCGTCCACGGCGGCTTCTGCCCGCCCGCGTGCCCGATCTATCTGGTGTTGGGAGAAGAGATGGCATCGCGCCGCGGGCGGATACTGCTGACGAAGGGCGCGATGCGAAACAACTGGGGGATATTGCACGCTGTAAATGGTGTCGTTCCAAGTATTGGCCAGGACAATGGGAATGTTGTTGTCGCGGACGACCTCCTTAGCGACTTCGCCATCGGAGCTGTGGTAGCCCCCGGCGATGGCCTCGACCCCTTTCTGACTGAAAAGCCTCTCTGTTACAGCAGCCCCCCTCTCCGGCAGGCCCTCGCTATCGACTGCAAATAACGCGAAAGGCGCCCTAGAAGGCCGCCCTTGCGTTGATCATTTCGGCGTCGATGAGCGTGGCGTCGCGCATGGCCTCGCCGCCAACGGCGGGACCTGGGGCGGTCAGTGGGAACAGGGCGCCGCTCCGGATTTGGTCTCCTACGGGCTGCTGTGTTTCGGTTTCCGCCTACGAATCCCTGGCTCCCGAAACCGGGGCGTCAGGCTGAACTTCCTCTGCGGTGGTAGAAGCCGGTCGCTATCCCGCTTTAGCGAGCGCTACGACGGCGATTGCGAGTGCCCGCAAAACTTCATTTGGATGAAATTCACTCCAATACCCCCGGTTCCGGGATTGAATAGCCAGTGTCTGTGGTGTGCGGGAACGGGTGTTGAGAAATTGAAATTGTTGCCAGGTTGCATTGACGTTTTGGGAAGCCCGCTCATAGTTCGGTTAGAACAGAAAGCGTGCAGGTCCGCTGGTTACGTAGAACATCTTTTTGTCCGCGGAGGGCACCAAAGACATATCAGGTTTTCTATGTACAGCTGCGCAGACATTCGATGATCAGCCGCAATTTGCACACGGAAGGCGTTGTTCAGACGAACGTCAACCAACCGTAGTGATCAGTGGTTAGTGACTGGGTGACAGTTAAGGATGTAAGTGAGGACCGGACTTGGCAGAGGAGTCACCAAACGTTCGTGAAGGTTTGGCACCATTTTGGGAAGTTTTCGAGTGAATTGAGTGCATCCCAGATTTGGGGTGGGAACAGTCTGGCGGGGAATCGGCGCCAGCGGTGGCTGGCGTTGTTTACCATCTTTGGGGGAGACGCAGTGCAGGCGCCTGGCCTGGCCGTACGATGGCGTCCGTCAGTTGGGGAGGGTGCGAGGGCAGGCACAAAGGCGAGGAGAGAGTGGAGAGGAGTGAGGAGAGAGTGACGCGGTCTTGTCTGAGCAAGATTGGCTCGGGGACTGGCGGGGCGTGGTTTGGCGAAACTCTTTCGGTTGGGCACGAGTCACCAATATCGACACCAGGTCGGCGAGGCATGTTGTAGGAGAGGGGGCGTTGCGGGGGCGGAGCCCCCGCACAAGGGAGGGCCGAATAGGCCCGACCGCCCAAAACTGCAGGGGCCAGGGGACAGGGGTTAGGTGTCAGAGATGGCGCTAATTCTGGCGGAAACCCGGATTGGGAACTGTCCATGGCTTGGGTGCCTCCAAAGGTATGCGACTGTTCACCCCCTATTTTGGGATGCACCCAGTGATTTGAGTATGTTGCCTTTTCGGTTGGTGGGAGATATATTTGAAAGTGGCTATACGCAAGTTGAACTGAGATGAGCCCCGTTTCTCAGCTATCAGATGCAGAGGTTACCTAATGAGCGAGATTTCGACACAGAAGGCGCCTGGTGCAGAGGTCGATCCAGAGGGCAGTCTTGCACCTACATTGAGAGCCACCAGCCCGCTTGGTAACGCAATCGACGAATATGAAGAACAGATGGTTAGCAAGGGGTTCAGCGAGAACACGATCAAGGCGTTTGCCAACGATCTCAAAATACTTCGAACATTCATGGACGGTTCGGCGGTCCTGCGTGAGATTCAGACGCAGCACCTCGAGGATTTTCTCGAATGGATGCAAAGTGAACGGGGAAGGCCGTGCAGTGCCAAGACTCTTTCGCGGCGAATCACTACGCTCAAGGTGTTTTTCTCCTGGATGCACAGCGTGGGAGCGATCGGAACCGACCCGGCTGAACCAATCGTCCAGCACTCGGTCAGGACGCCACTGCCTGTAATTCTCAACAATAGCGATGCCGGCAAGCTGATGCGGGCCTGCCAGGACTGGCTTTGGGACCTTCGGAAGTCGGATGCCCGTCCTTATGTGCTTGTGAGTCTGCTGCTACAGACCGGCATCAAAAAGAGCGAGGCGGTCAAAATACTTTTGGATGATATTGAACGGTCCGAAACGCAAGAACCGTCGGTGCACATTCGCTATGAGGAAGAGCGCTACGCTCACAAGAATCGAAGGCTTTCGCTTAACACCAGTTTTCTAGGACCGCTCGACCAGTACCTGGAACAGTACAGGCCAGAAAACTTTCTTTTTGAATGTACGCCCCGCAACCTGGAGTACGTGTTGCAGGAGGCGGGTACGCGGGCGGGGATACGCCGCGTTCAAGTGGGCTTTGAGACGCTGCGATGGACCAGTGCGGTACGGGACTTCAGGCAGGGAATGAAGGATGAGCGGTTGAGGCTCAAAATGGGGCTGAGTAAGGTGTCCTGGCGGGAGACGAGCTCCAAAATCCAGAGGCTGGCCGGCCAGCCGTAGGGGTGCGTGCCGCCAAGATTCGAGGGCGTGAGACTGGTTTACAGAACGAACTCCCGGTCAGCAAGCGCGGCGGCAGCCAGTTGAAGGTATTGCTGTTGCAGTTCCAACTTCTCTTCATACCAGTAATGCGAGAGTCCGGCGAGCCGGGTGTCAGCGCCTGATCGTGCTTCCGACAGCAGCCGCCCCAAGCGCAACGTCCACCAGACCAGCATGAGCGTTTCATAGACTGGGATCCGTTCCCGGATCGTAGTGTCGCCGCTGCGGGCGCAGTAGAGGTTTACGAGGAGACTCTTTTGGCGGCGCGGCCAGGTGACGTGGGCGGCGTGGGCGAGAAAATCGGCTATTTCGAAGGCCGGATCCCCCCTGCCGCTGTACTCCCAGTCGACGGAGGCCCAGGAGAGGGGGCGGCGGATGAAGTTGCGGATGTTGGGGTCGCCGCGACAGAAGCACAGAGGCGGACTCGGCCAGCGGGGCCAGGTGAGTGAAAGGGCCTGGTCGACGAGGTCGTTCACGGCCTGGGACCAGTCGGTTCGAGGCATGCAGCTGTGTTGAAAGCTAATAGCCCGCAACGCGTCCGAGGCCGATGTAACTGAGAGTACAACGGGTCGAATGGCGGGATGTACCGGACTCATTGGAAGGGAATGGACTTCCAGGAGGTGCCGGCTGAGGGCCTCCCAGGCGGCGTCATCTGCCGGCGTTGCGTTTGTCGATACGCCATCCAACCAGGATTGCACAATGACATGATGGGGGTACCTGTCCCGTTCGAGGAGGAGAGGACGGGGTGCGAGCGTTGCCGACTTTCCGGCCAGCATGGAGAGCGCGGCCCATTCCCTCCCGGCGCGGTCGCGCTCGTCGCGGATTGCGAACTTAACGGCAACATCGCCTGCCGGTCCGGTCGCGCGGAAGAGGCGGCCGTTCATCCCTCCGCCAACATGGCGAATTCGCCAGTTTTGCCATAGCCAATAGTCTAAGGGCTGTGGGGACAGATATTGGATGGTTCCCTCTGTTCGGAGTACTGCGGGGTTTCCGGAAGTGGCCGGCTTCTCTGAATTGGCGCCGATAGCTTGGGAGTTCTCGGCCCGCAGCGCCCGCGCCAGATAGTCCACCAGGGCACGCAGTTCTTCGCTTTCCTGCTTCATGCTGACCCGTAGACTGTTTTGGCGAGCATGCCCCACTCAGGTAAGGAGAGAGTTTCGGCGCGGCGTCGGGGATCGATGCCGGAGGCGGTCAGCCAGTGATCCGCTTGCTCCTTCGTACAAGACAGTCCGGCGCTGAGACTGTTGCGAAGCTGCTTGCGACGCTGGCCGAATCCGGCGCGAACTGTGCTGAAGAAGTGGGCGGGTTCCACGTCGGAGACGGCGGGTTGGGGACGAACATCCAGGCGCACGACACGACTATCGACTTTGGGACGGGGCAGAAAGGCTCCGGCGGGGATTCTTTGCAGTGCACGAGGGCAGGCATAGAATTGCACGCTTACCGCCAGCATTGACATTGCGCCGGGTTGGGCAACCATGCGTTGGGCTACTTCCTGCTGCACCAGCAGGACTGCCAGTGTGGGGGGAGGCAGACTCTCCAAAACATGTCTCAAGACAGCACTCGTGATGTAGTACGGAAGGTTGGCGACAACCTTATAGTTTGCGGTTGCGGTTGGAGGGCCTGCCGGGGAGGACAGTTGCGTACCTAAGAGCTCTGGGAGAGTAAGTTCGAGAATATCACCGTGGACAAAGGAAACGTGGGGCCGGCCGGCGAACTCTGCGCGCAGAATAGGGATGAGTCTCTGATCCAATTCGACGGCAATGACGCGGCCGGCCTGTTCGGCGAGTTGATGCGTCAGTGCGCCGAGGCCGGGACCGATCTCCAGGACGGTGTCGGTTTTCTCGAGGTCAGCGGCGGCGGCGATGCGGGTCAGGTGAGAAGCGTCTATGAGGAGGTTCTGGCCCAGGGATTTCTTCAGGTTGAGATTGTGGCGGCGGAGCAGATCGATTGGGGAAGGGGTGTTGTTATTCATCCTCCAGGCTCAGGACAGTCATGAAGGCTTCCTGCGGGATCTCCACAGAGCCGACCATTTTCATGCGTTTTTTGCCGGCCTTCTGGTTTTCGAGCAGTTTGCGCTTTCTGGTCACGTCGCCGCCGTAGCATTTGGAGAGCACGTCCTTGCGCACCGCCTTCACGTTTGCGCGGCTGATTACCTTATTGCCGACGGCGGCCTGAATGGGGACAACGAACTGCTGTCGGGGGATGATGTCCTTCATCTTGCTGACCATGCGCTGGCCCTTGTTATAGGCGTTTTCGCGATGGATGATGATGCTGAGGGCGTCTACGGGTTGACCATTGACCAGGACGTCGAGCTTGACCATATCGGAGGCCTGATAGACCTCGAGGACGTAGTCCATGGAGGCATAGCCGCGGGTGCGGGCCTTTAGCTCGTTGTAGAAGTCGACAATAATCTCGGACAGCGGAATCTGAAAACTGAGCTCCACGCGCTTTGTATCCAACCAGAGCTGGTTTTTGACGCGGCCGCGGCGCTTTGTCACCATTTCAAGGATTGGGCCGATGTATTCGGACGGGGCATAGATTTGCAGGCTGCACAAAGGCTCCTCGATATGTTCAATCTCGCTGGGATCGGGCAGATCGGCGGGACTTTCGAGGAGAAACTCTTCGCCACCGGTTGTTACCACACGGTAGGCCACTGAGGGAGCGGTGAAAATGATGTCCAGATCGTACTCCCTTTCAAGCCGTTCCTGAACGATCTCCATGTGGAAGAGGCCGAGAAAGCCGAGGCGGAATCCGAAGCCCAAGGCCTGGCTGGTCTCCGGTTCATAGGTGAGGGCGCCGTCGTTGAGATGCAGTTTTTCGAGGGCGTCGCGGAGATCATGGTAGTCATCGGAGTCGGTGGGATAGAGGCCGGCGAAGACCATTGGTTTCATGGGCTCGTAGCCGGGCAGCGGTTCAGGAGCGGGGTCGGCGGCCAGGGTTATGGTGTCACCGACGTCAAGGTCCTGCACGCTCTTGAGGCCGGTGGCGATATAGCCGACTTCGCCGGCGGTCAGTCGCGAAGCCTTCACGGGGGCGGGGGTCAGGATTCCGATTTCGATTGGGTCGATTCGTTTGTCGCCGGACATTGCGTACAGGGGGGCCGGTGCCGTGATGGTGCCGTTCACGACCCTGGTGTAGGCCACAACACCCTTGTAGGGGTCATAGTGGCAGTCGAAGATCAGGGCCTGTAACTTTTCGCGGGCGTCGCCTAGCGGGGGAGGTACCTGGTGCACGATCTCTTCCAGGACCTCCTCGATGTTGATACTGTCCTTGGCACTGATGCGGAGGATGTCGGAGGCGGGTACGGCCAGCAGGTCTTCGATATCGCGGGCAACTTCATCGGGCACAGCAGCCGGCAGATCGATCTTGTTGAGGACGGGGACGATGGTCAGGTCAAGCTCCATTGCGGCCAGAAGGTGGGCGACGGTCTGGGCCTGGATTCCCTGGGAGGCGTCTACGACGAGAATTGCGCCTTCGCATGCCTGCAGGGCGCGCTTGACCTCATAGGTAAAGTCGACGTGGCCGGGTGTGTCGATGAGGTTCATCTCATAGTCGGCCGGGGGGTCACCGTTGGACTGGCGGCGGTAGATCATGCGCACGGCGCTGGCTTTGATCGTGACTCCCTTTTCGCGCTCCAGATCCATGGAGTCGAGCAGCTGCTCCTTCATCTCCCGGTCGGTGACGGTCCCGGTGTGCTGGATGAGTCGATCGGCAAGTGTGCTCTTGCCGTGGTCAATGTGGGCGATGATACAGAAGTTGCGAATGTGTTCCAGGTTCATGAAATTGGTTGCATCGGTTGCCGGAGTAAGTTTGCCGTCGAAGCTAAAACAGTATACTACAGGTAGGCTTGGCGCCGGTTCTTGGGATTACGTGACATTGGGCCGGGCCGCGTTGGAGGCATAACTGTGTATCCGTCACTTCCTTTGGGACCGCTATCGCTGCCTACGGCCCAGATACTGGCAATCGTTGCTGCCTGGTTCGGACTGTCGGTCATGGCGCGGGTTGGCAGGCGTCTGGAACTGGACCCGGACATGATCTGGAATCTGGGCACGATTGCCTTGGCAGCGGGGGTCATTGTAGCCCGGCTGTCGCATGCAGTCCAGTTCTGGAGCGTGTATCGCGCGGAGCCGCTGCTGCTGGTCAGCATCAGGCCGGGTGGACTCTTGTTGTGGCCGGGGTTGGTGGGCAGCCTGGTAGCGGCATACCTGTATTTGATTCGAGCAGGGGTTGATCCAAGGCCGGTTGGGGTCGCGGCTGTATTCGGGCTGCTCGCGGGTGGGGTGGTGCTGGAGATTTCGAACTTTTTGACCGGCGCTGTGGTGGGTACGTTTGGGGTGTCGGCGGACGCGTTGTCCTGGTATCTGTCCTTGACGGGAGATTCTTATGACGCGGTTCTGTCGCAGTCGGCGTCGATCCGTCATCCCGTTGCGCTCTACCGGGCCATAGGGATGATGCTGATCGTTGGCGGCTCTCTGGCATGGGGGAACTGGAGCAGTCCGGGCCGACTGGCAGGCCAGGCGGTCCTGGTGTTTGCATTGTTGCGGCTGTTTGCGGACGGGTTTGCGGCGGACAGCCGATTGTTGGGGTCGATGCGTACTTCTCAGGTGGCGGCGCTAATTGCGGCAGCAGGGCTGGCGTTTGTGCTGGCGCGGACAGCGGACGGGGAGGGCCAACTGCAGGCGGCAAAAACTGGAGGAGAAGGCTTCAGTCCTGCAGAAGAGTAGGCATTACAGTCGAGAGTACTGCCGGATCAGCGCCTGCTGCGAGAAGTTGACTGCCAGGGAGTGCGGAGTCACGAGAATTATCAGAATGCATCCGCTACAAGAATTGCTGAATCACTAGCAGGATGCCGGTTTCGATTGAAATGTGTGCCGGTGAGGAAGCCAATGTGTTGCTCACGCCGAGCGTACTGCCAAGGCGCAGCGTTGCGTTTACCAGGGGGTACTCGAGTCCTTTGTAGGTAACGCCGGTTACCTCTTCACTCAGGGCGATTGCGCTGACGTAGCTGCCCTTCGACCCTGTCAGAGTCAACTCCTGGGGACCCCGCAGCACACGCGCCAACTGGTCTCCCTCAGCAACGGCCAGCGGCACATTCCAATTCTTTTCAGCCAGAATCAACAGATTGGCGAGGGTCTGGTCGAGGCGGCCGCCGAGAGCGCCTATGAGCAGGATTTCTGCGGCGCCGTCGTTGACTGCACGTGCGATGGCCAACTCCAGATCGGTGGCGGCCTTGGCAGCTGGATGCCTTTCCACGGCGGCGCCTTCCTGCTGAAACCTGGCGAGGAGGTCCTCGTCGATGCTGTCCAGGTCACCGACGATTACGTGGGGCGACAACCCCAAGGCTTCCATGTGGCGCGCGCCGCCGTCGGCTGCGATCCGATAGTCATCAGCATGCAGCCAGCGCACCGTCGCACCGTAGTCGACGATTTCGCCATTGACGAAGATTACGGCCCGCAATTCTCTTCCGCCCCTTTACAAGAAGGCCTGCCAGGCAAAGATTGTCAGCATCATCAGGCTGATGATGAACTCCACGGCCATGGCCATCAGGAAACCGCCCACGTATCCCTCTACAGCTCGCGTCGCCCTGGCCCTGTTTTCCTGTACGGCTGAGGGGTTCTGCGGGTTCGTTGCGGAGTTCAGGCCTGATCCTTCCAGGGGGGCAACCTGTGCGCGACGGTACTCCATAAACCACAGGGCGGAGATCGAGCCGACCACGGCCCCGATGAAGGTACCAACGACGGGTACGCTGGAGAGTAGGATCGCGCCGATGAGACCCCCCAATATTGATACGCCAATGGACCGCCAGCCTGCGCCTGACCTTTTGCTGCTGAGAAAGCTCAGGGCCAGGTCGGCGCCCCAGGCGATGACTGTCAAAACGGCGAGTACCAGGAGCGTCGGCCAACCGATACGTTCAAAGCCGTCTGCCCAGGCCCAGACCAATGCGCCCAGCCAGATGAGCGGCGGTCCAGGCAGCAGAGGAACGAGTGCGCCGACGATTCCCAGGAAGATGAGCAGATAGCTCAGAACGAAGAACAGGTTCGATATGTCAAACACGCCAGGCTACTCCTCAAGGGAAAAAGAGCCGTCCTGAAAGTGGAGGGGCAGGACAGTGTTCATAGCAAAGAGCGGCGGCAGATCCATGTCCAGGTAATCGTAGAGTGACGGCGGCACCCCGATATCGGCGAGGAAGAGCTGGCCGCAGGCAGCCCGCGCAGCCGGCTGCAGGAGCCCCCGCTTAGGCAGGGTAAGGGTCATGGTGGCGGTCGCCGAGACATGCGGGACATAGAGTTGGCCGCTGTTCGAGTCGAGGCCGCTGGGGGCGTCCAGGCTCAGTATGGGGGCCACGCTGCTGTTTGCAAGCTGGATCAGATCAGCGGAGCGGCCACGAGGGTCTCCTGAAATGCCGTAACCGATCAGTGCGTCGACAACCAGGTCGGCCGGCGGGAGCTCCCAGCCTTCCTCGGCCCAGGCGAGCGGGGCGCCCATTTTCTGAAGAATCGAGAGCTGGTCTTTCATGGCTCCTGGCGGCAGGTCGGTTGGAAGATGGGTAAGTACGATCTGGACCCAGGCGCCCCAGTTGAGAAGGTGGCGGGCGGCGGCCAGACCGCCGCCGCCGTTGTTGCCGCGCCCGGCGAGGACGACGATTGGGCGGTCTTGCAGGGCGTCTTCGTCATCATCTTCGTCGGACAGGAGTTGCTTGGCGAGCAGGGCGAGGTTGCGGCCGGCGTTCTCCATCATCTGGAGCAGCTGGATGCCGAAGTGCTCGACCATCAGCCGGTCTACTTCCCGCATCTGGTCGGTGGAGAGGGCAGGCAGAATCACGGAAGTTGCTCGGGCATCCGCGGCGGCACGAGCAGAAAGCTGAGAAGCCAGCAGACCATCGTTGGGATTACGATCGTGCTGGTCCACATGTGAACCGACCAGGTTGACCCAACAGTTGGCAGGAGAACGGTGTAGTACCCGCCGTATAGAAGAAGGGGAATCGCCGGGGCCAGCCAGCGAACCGAGTTCGGGTTGCCGGATGGACTTGCCCGCCATGCCAGATAGTCTAGAGCCACGGCGGGGACGGCCATGCCGACGGCGAGCCAGATCATGAGTGTGCGCTCGTAGTCCAAAATCGTTGCGCCCAGTATCGAGAGCCAGAGGACTGAGGCAACTGCTCCAAGGGGCAGCCGCCAGCGGCGCAGGGTCAAGAGTAGAGACCCTGCAAGCGCGGCAGCGGTGATGGTCGCCCCGACCAGGCCAGCCACTTTGCCTACGTCGTTGCGAAAGTAGCCGCTGCCAGTCCCAGGTGTGCCAAGAAGGACGGTGACGGGGAAGAAGAACATCATAAAGAAGGTTAACGCAGCCAGAAGGGCTCCCAAAGAGGCGATGGCAGGCCCCAACTCGCGCCAGCTTGCCAGGGCGTCCTTTCTGTTCCAGGCGGCGCGCAGCGGGCCGGTTACAGTCAAGCCAATCCCGAGTCCCAGCAAGATGTGGGTCGGGCTGAAGAGCGCTTCGGCGCCTTCCTCGATTCCGAAAAGTATGTGCCATACCATGTCGCCGACGCCGCCGGCAGCGAATATGAACAGGCCGACCCCCGTGAGGCGATAGCCGTCGGGGATAGAAAGAGCCAGCGGGTATCCTCGCCTAAGGTTGGCAACTACTGCCACAACAAATGCAATCGCCACCAGCAAGAAACCGCTGTAGAAGAAGGCATGCCAAGGTGTGAAAAATGACTCATCGACGCGCCCGTGATTGTGCGCCCAGCCGTCCAGGTACAGTCCGCCAACGAAGACCGCGCACAGCAGGTTGATCAGCCAGTCAAATTGCAGCCCAGAGACTCTTTTCTCCTGTAAGGCTTTTTCGGGCGGCCCGGTCGCGGCCGCGGCTATGGAATCTGAAAAAATTGATTCACTCATCGTCACCAGTCCACAGGTCAATACGCAGTGAGGTAGCCCGGGTTTCAGTGTAACCGAACTGCAGGCGCGCTCAAAGCGGACCCCGGTTCTCAGTACTTCGGAGATGTTGGCAACATCTGCCACCTTCCTTCGGTGCACCATAGGCACAGCGGGGGAGATCCCATATGCCCAGGTAGCCTGCCAAAAGAGCCATTTGCAGGAAGAATAGGTTCAGGGCTTTAGCACAAGATTTGGGAAGAGTCGTTTGGAGAAACCAAGGCGCCGGTGATATTCTACGCGACAAAACCTTTTGCCCTTGAAAGAAGCGGCGGGATCCGCTTTCCGCCGGGGAATTGCGTGTGAGCAAGTTCCTGAAGCAGGCCAAACCGGCCGTACAACTGGCGCTGAAGGAGGATATCGGCGGCGGAGACGTGACCACTTTAGCGACCATTCCGGCAGCGACGCGGGCCCAAGGACGCTTCCTGGCCAAGTCTTCCGGGATCATTGCAGGGCTGGACGTCGCGGCCCTGACCTATGGTCTGCTTGCGGACTGGGATTCTTTGGCGCCGCATGGGGAGGCTGGCGAAAAAGTTCAGTTCTGCCCTCACGTGGGAGACGGAGACAAGGTTGCCGCGGGTACAGTAATCGCCAGCGCGGCCGGCTCCGCCAGGGTCCTGCTGACGGCAGAAAGAGTAGCACTGAACTTTGTGCAGCGTATGTCGGGCATCGCGACATTGACCAAGAGCTACGTGGAGGCGGCACGGGGCGCGGAGGCGGTTATCCTGGATACGCGAAAGACGGTACCGGGATTGCGTCTGTTCGACAAGAGGGCGGTGGCGCTGGGAGGCGCGATGAACCACCGCTTTGGTCTTTTCGACATGGCGCTCGTCAAGGACAATCACATAGCGGCGGCCAGAGGCATCTCGCCGGCTGTGCGGGGAATACGAAAGCAGTACGAGGGAATCGAGATCGAAGTCGAGGTGGCAAATCTGACACAGTTGGAAGAGGCACTTGCACTAAACGTAGACCGAATACTACTCGACAACATGACTACTGAGCAGATAGGCGAGGCGGTATCCATCACGGCAGGCCGTACGCCTCTTGAAGCCTCCGGGGGCGTAAGCCTGGAGAATGTTGCGGCGATTGCCGCGACCGGCGTAGACTACATTTCGGTCGGCGCGCTCACCCATTCGGTTCCCGCGTTAGACATCAGTTTCGATTTGGAGATGTCGGTTTGACATTCTCCAGTTGAGGACGACTGGGAGAGGCCGACCGCGATTCTGAAAAGCGAGGTAGCACCCATGAAGGCAGCAACAGTTGCGACTCCTCTGGCAGAGATCACCGATGCCAGATCGATGTACGAGGCTCTTGCGCGCAGGCTCCACGACGTGGTCCTGGACGTAGAATTGCGCATCAAGGCGGAAATTGCGGCGCAGATAAATCGCCTAAAGAAGGAACGGAACGCGGTCATCCTCGGCCACAACTATATGGAGGCGGCGCTGTTCCATTCGATCCCTGACTTTGTCGGCGACTCTCTCTTTCTCAGTCGAAAGGCGGCCCAGACCGACAAGGACGTAATTGTTTTCTGCGGCGTGGAGTTCATGGCAGAGACGGCGAAGATTCTCAGCCCGGACAAGACCGTACTGCTTCCGGCTGAAAAGGCGGGCTGCTCGCTGGCCGCAAGCATTACCGCGGATGACGTGCGGCGCCTGAAGGCGCAGTTTCCCGGCGTGCCTGTGGTCACATATGTAAACACATACGCCGATGTGAAAGCGGAGACTGACATTTGCTGCACGAGCGGAAACGCAGCGGCGGTGGTCAACTCTCTGGACTCTGAACGGATCATTTTTCTGCCCGACGAGTATCTGGCCAAGAACGTGGCCGACGAGACAGGAAAGCAGATTATCTTTCCGTCTGTCACAGGGGTTGAAACTGATCGCATGGGTGAACCAGAGTCGGCGCCGGTCTCTCTCGACTTGGAGGCGCCTGTGCATCGAGATCAGGTAACAGGCCACCCGGTCATTCCACTGCAAACTGAGGAGTTCGACCTGATCGGATGGCATGGCCGGTGCGAGGTCCACGACAGGTTCACGGTGGATGATATCCGGCGTGTGCGGGCGGAGTTCCCCGATGTTGCTGTTCTCTCGCACCCTGAATGCAGTCCGGAGGTCGTTGCGGCGTCGGACTTCACCGGCAGTACTTCGGCGATGATCCGCCATGTTGAAGAGACCAACGCGCCGCGTTACCTGCTACTGACGGAATGCTCAATGGGGGACAACATCATTGGCGCCAACCCGGACAAGGAGATGTTGCGGCTCTGCTCCGTCCGCTGCCCGCACATGGGCCAGATTACAATGGAAGATACCCTGGCCGCGCTGGAAAATATGCAGTACGAGATAACCGTTCCCGAAGAGATACTGGTCAGGGCTGCGCGTTCGGTGCAGCGCATGGTCGAGATCGGCTAGCAGCCAGCGCTACCCATTTCTCAAACCGCTCTCAGCGGCCTTTCGGAGTCACCATAGCATTGGAGCGGGCCTGCGCCGGACTTACCGGTGACGGTGTTTGCTCGCGGGTTAGAGCTCCAGAATACAGATAGTAAACTGGTGCGGGGCAGGCTTTACCTGTACGGGTCAAGGTTTAGATGATTCGGGCGGGACAAAGCCTTGTCCACCTTCCAAAGGGTTGAACCAGGCGAGCTGGTCGCCAAATGCAACGACATCGCCGAACACGAGCACTGCCGGAGCGTGAATCTCAGTAATTTCCATCGCTCGGGCCAGCCCGGCCACTGTTGAGCGAGCCACTTTCTGATGTATTGTCGATGCACTTGCGATTGCGGCGGCCGGGGATTCGGGATCGCGGCCGTGCTCGACCAGAGCCTCACAGATTTTCTCTGCGGAACGAACAGCCATCAAGACTACGAGGGTGGGCACTCTCGCCATCAGCGACCAGTCGACATGTGACCCTTCTTTTGTGGGATCCTCGTAGCCGGCAACAACCGTAAAGGCGCTCGCCTGACCGCGATGGGTGACCGGGATACCGGCGTAGGCGGGCGCGGCAGTTGCGGAGCTTATGCCGGGCACAACTTCGTAGTCAAGTCCAGCTGCAGCAAGCGCCAGGCACTCCTCGCCTCCGCGGCCAAAGACAAAGCCGTCGCCCCCTTTCAAACGCACGACCTGGAGACCTGCGTGGACGCGCGCCACCAGCAAGGCGTTGATGGCGTCCTGGGTCATCGCCCGGGGGGCATAGCCCTGCTTGCCGACGAAGATTCTCTCGGCCTGGGGACGGACTTCATCCAAGAGCTCGTGAGCGATCAGCCTGTCGTAGATTACTACGTCGGCAGCGCGCAGCAGAGCAAGGCCGCGTACGCTGATCAAGTCGGCGCGTCCGGGTCCGGCGCCGACAATGTAAGCCTTGCCCTTCATGTATTACGCACCTCTCGGACAGGAAGGTCTGAAATGACAAGCATTAAGGTGAACAAGCGGCAGTTGTCTCACGGCTCGCGGTCCAAAAGAGCGGCGATGCGGTCGCGGGCGGAGGTTGCATTGCCGGGCCGTCCGGAATAGGTGCTGACGGAGACGATCAGATCGTCCTTTCGGGTGACTGCAGGCGAGTGAAAATTGCCTTCAGCCGGTGCGTCGGCCACGTTAACCAGGAGCTTCTTTCTGTGGGCGGCCTCCGCGATTTCATGGTTGACATTGCGCACGTTGGTGGCGGCAAATACAAGTGCGGCGTCGTCCAGGTCACCTTCTCTGTAGCTGCGCCGTGCCCACTCGATCTTGCCTGATTCGGCCCAGGCGGTTATTTGCTCGGTTGCAGACGGGCTGACCAAGCGAACGGGCACTTCCCCGGCCAGCAGGCTGCGCACCTTACGCTCGCCTACAATCCCGCCGCCGATGACCACGGCTGTTCGTCCGCCAAGCGTGGTCACGGTCAGAGGATATCGCATGGTGATGCCACTCCTTTCTTCATGAAATCGAAGGTGACCGCCGGGTGGATGAACCTGTCAGAATTGCGTCGACGACCCGCATCGCCTGAAGGTTTTCGCGGACGTCATGGACGCGCACGATCTGCGCGCCGCGCTCCACGGCCAATGTATTGGCCGCAATCGTGGCAGGCAGCCTGTCTTCCACCGGGACGCCACCTGCCATTTTGCCCAGAAAGCCCTTGCGTGAACAGCCGAAAAGAAGTGGATAGCCCAGTTCCTGGAACTCATCCAGGCGAGAGATGAGGGCGGCATGTTCCGCGGGCGTCTTTCCGAATCCGATGCCCGGGTCGATGATGCGGTGCCAGCGTGGAACACCTTCGAGTCGAGCCAGTTCAAGAGCCGCGGATAGTTCATAGCGCACATCCGCCACTATGTCATCCGACGGTTCTGAAGGCGCGGGAGGTGGGTCGACTTGCGGGTGCCCTGACGGTGGGCCGGTGGGGAGGGGTGCACGGTTGTCCATGAGCACAAGTGGAACGCAGCGTCGAGACGACAGCGCGGCCATGCCGTCGGAAGCCGAAGACCCCAAGGACGAAGATTGCGAGGCCCTCTCACCCTCCACTGCGCCTGATTCGGCAGTTTGATTGCGTGTACGCAGACCTGACACGTCGTTCAGCCAGACGGCGCCGGCGTCGAGTGCGGCCTCCGCGACCTCGACGCGAAAGGTATCGACCGACAGGGGCACGTCCAGGACATCGCGCAGCGCGGTGATCACTGGAACTACCCGGGCAATTTCCTCCTCGACAGTCAAGTAGACGTGCCCGGGGCGAGTGGAATAGCCGCCTATATCCAGGATGTCGGCTCCTGCGGCTGCAAACCGGCTCGCTTGCACCAGTGCTGCCGCCAACGGTTCAGGCGCCTTGCCAAGTCCGTCGCCTGAAAAGGAGTCCGGCGTCATGTTGAGTATGCCCATCACCCGGGTGCCTTGGCCCCAGTGCCAGATCATTTCACCGACCGGCATTACGCGGGGCGGGACCGGCTTTTGCAGCCTCAGCCAGAGCTCCTGAACAGTCACTTCCAGGAGAGGATGAAGCAGTTCCCTGTCCAGGTCCAATAGGGGGGCCAGCACAAAGTCTCGGTCGGGCATAAGGACGTGGGGAATCTTTAACTCGGGCGTATCGATGACTGCGTCGTCATAGAACAGGATATCAAGATCGATGACGCGCGGTCCATAGCGGATTGACTGCGTTCTTCCGAGAGCTACTTCGGTCTTCTTGACAGCTTGAAGAAGCTCTGTGGGGGAAAGGTTTGTGGAGACACTGCAGACCGCGTTGAGGAAGAGGGGCTGATCGGTCACCAGCATTGGGATGGTTTCGTAGAGATGCGACGTCTCGAAGACGTTCAGATACGACGACATTTCATTCAACGCAGCGTGAAGATAGGCGGCACGGTTTCCGATGTTGCTGCCCAAGGCAATAAAGGCTGTGTGGGACATTGTTCAACGGGTGAAGCTTGCTGAGTGGCCCAAGATCAGTATTCCAGACAACAGTCAGAGAATCGGAGTCGGAACGTGTTGGTCGCCGCGGACTCCTATTCCACTGAGACTCAAAATTGGCTGGGCCTCAGGCCGATTATATACGTTTTGGCAATCGAAAGCAGCATTGAATTTTGGGGGGATGCCCTTTAGCAACGCTTCAGGTATAATTCAATTGGTTGTACTGGCTCGCGTAGAGCGGATCTTTTCCCCTTGTGTTCATTCCTATGCCGACGCTTGACGCGGCGCCCTGTGCCCATTGTAGCACGACAGATCCATCGACACCGTAGTCTGCGGAAGCAACAAGACATGGACGAATTGAGTATCGACTATCCGCTCGCCGACGAACAGATCGCCGCATACCGTCGCGACGGTTTTGTAAAGATACCCAATGTACTATCGCAGGCGGTGCTGACCGAATACGGGGAAGAATTCACACGCCTGGTCCATGATTTGAACCGTCAGGCCCTTCCTCTGTCAGAACGAAACACTTACGGCAAGGCGTTCCTACAGATCCCCAATCTGTGGGAACACAGCGAAAAAGTGAAAGCGTTTGTCCTCTGTCGCCGTCTGGGCAAGATTGCGGCCGAGTTGATGGGCGTTGGCGGCGTGAGGATGTATCACGATCAGGCCTTGTACAAGGAGCCGGGAGGCGGCTTCACCCCCTGGCATGTCGACCAGTTTTACTGGCCTCTGTCAAACGACAATACTGTCACCGCCTGGATTCCCCTTCAGGCAGTCCCGTTGGAGATGGGACCTCTTTCGTTCTGCATTGGGAGCCACAATTTGCTGAAGAACAGGGACCTTTCAATCAGTGACGAGAGTGAACAGAAGATCGGACGTACTTTGCACGATTACCCGAAATCCGTTTCTCCATTTGCAGTTGGGGAGGTCAGCTTTCATTCCGGCTGGACTTTTCACAGGGCGGGGCCGAATCAAAGCGACCAGATGCGCGCGGTCATGACCATCATCTATATGGAGGACGGGATGCGGGTTGCACCGCCGAAGAACGGGAGTCAGCAAAGAGATTGGGAGCGCTGGCTGCCTGGCGCCCAGTTAGGTGAAATAATCGACACCCATTTGAATCCAGTTATCTACTCTGCCCGCGATTGACGTTTGCGCTGCGCCCTCCTTTTCCGGGCCGGAGGCATTGTGTGACTTATACCATCCACGGACTGAGGGCAGCAGGTGGGCGTTGTTGGGTGAATCGAAGAGATACTCAGGAGCAGGTCTGAATGAAAGGTGTAGCCAAACTAAGACCTGGCGCGGGCCAGGTGGGTCTGCTGGACGCTCCCGAGCCGACGGTAATCCCGGGCCATGTCGTTATCGAAGTGACGGCTGCCGGGCTTTGCGGGACTGACGTACATATCTATCACGACGAGTACCCGTGTCGGCCACCGGTGATCCTCGGCCACGAAGTCGCGGGAAAGATCGTTGACGTTGGCAGCGGCGACTCCCGATTTCGAACTGGGAATTCGGTGACCAGCGAACCCAACTTCACGCTGTGTGGAACATGCCCCTTTTGCCGTGGAGGGATGCCGTATCATTGCTCGAAGCGGGCGTCGATTGGAAGCGGTGTAAACGGGGCGTTTGCGCGCTACGTGCTTGTGAAGGAACGATCGGTGCATCTTTTGCCTGAAGGTGTGGACGAATGGACGGGTGCGTTGACCGAGCCGATGGCCTGCTGCGTCCATGCGCTGGAAAACTCGAGGGTTGAACCGGGTGACCTGGCGGTGATCACGGGCCCGGGCGCCATCGGTCTGATGATGCTGCAGGTGGTAAAGGCGGCCGGTGCGCAGGCGGTAGTGATTGGTACGGAAACGGACGAAGCGCGACTCGAACTGGCGCGGCAGCTCGGGGCGGACGAGAGCTTGATAGCGGGCAAAGATGACCTCCACAAGTTTGTGATAGAGCGCAACGATGGTCTCGGTGCGGATATCGCCTTTGAATGTTCAGGTGCAGGGCCCGGCGCGCAGACGGCCCTTGATCTGGTGCGACACAGAGGGCGCTATGTGCAGGTGGGTCTTTTCGGCAAGCCGGTGATGTGGGACCTTGAGCAGGTTTGCGTCAAGGAGGTGCAGGTACAGGGCACCTTCGCCACGGTAGCCAGTTCCTGGCGCAAGACCCTGGCTCTGCTGCAGACCGGACAGCTTCGGACAGCACCGTTGATCAGCCACCGGCTGCCGTTGGAAGCGTGGCAAGAAGCCTTTGACCTGTTCGAGGGCCGAGAAGGCGTGAAGATCGTGTTTTCGCCAGAGTAGGAATTCTCTGAGGCAAAGGCGGACGCTTGCCGATCGTTGCCGGGGTTGCCGGAGTTGGGCTGTTCATTCGGGCATTGAGCCCGTGCTATACTGCGCTCATCCATCATAACTGTATCCTATTCCCAAACCTTTTGCATGTCTGAGGTCGTACGCTCCACGATTCCGGCGGGCCGACGGTGTCCCAGTTGTGGTTCACGGGTTGCCCAGAACGCTGAGACCTGTTACTTCTGCGGTCATGAACTGACCGGGACTCCCAGGACAAGGCCCGCGCGCCTAAATGTACGCGATGCAGTGCTGGCGCTCACTTTGCTGGCGATCGTGATCGGCTGGTGGCAGTTCGGCAGTCTTGGCGTGAATTTCCAGAGGACGAACGGAGCCCAGACCGAATCCAGCCCGACCTCACTGGAGCCTGTCGATGCCCAGCCAACGACCGACCCGGACGTTCAGGAGTCCGGAATCTCTGTTGGCCGCCACACGGTGCAGTCAGGGGAAACCTTGCTTGGAATCGCCGGACGCTACGGGGTGACAGTAGAGGAGATCCAGGCTGCCAACAATCTAAGCGGAACGCTAATCAGGGCGGGTGATGAATTGCTCATTCCGGTCGCGGCATCGATCTCCGAGGATGGAGGCAATGGCGCGCCGACGATTTCCACGGTATTCAGATACGTGGTCAGACAAGGCGATACGGTAATTTCGATCGCCGTTCGCTTCGGAACGACAGTTGCGGCCATTCAGGAGGCAAATGATATCGGGCCGGACGATCTGATCAGACCTGAGCAGGTGTTGCAGCTGCCAGTCTCAGGCGTGCCCTCCAACATTCTGGCGGTGGAGGGAACAGCTCCCTCGCAGCGAGAGACGGATTCGGGTCAGATGTACATGCCGCTGCAGCTGCTGGGGCCGGAAGACGGCGAAAGGATTCCCCAATCCGAGGATGTGTTGTTTCGCTGGTTGAGCGGCGGGCTATTGGAAGAGAATGAGTGGTACGTCCTCTACATTTGGCCGTTGGAGGGGTTATTCGAATTGCCGCCCCCCGTTTGGACGAAGGCCACCAGCTACCGGTTGCCGAGCCAGTGGGCGCCGCCCCCCGATCGAGACGTCACTTACAGGTGGCAGACTTCGATTGTGCGGGTCATGGCGGGACAGGAAGGAGAGTTGAGTCTCGAGGCAGCGAGCCAACCAGGAGACGTACGCGGTTTCGAGTGGTTTGGTGGCGGAAACTGAGTTGTGACTCAGTGATTCCGAATTCGGTTCGGTCCCCTTTTGTCCCCCAAAAACCGATAACTTGGCTGAGGCCGGACTCTGACACAGGAGCGGTCGGGCGCCGCGTTCAGAAGAGCTTGCCTTTAGCTGTTCTGCGAGGCAAAGCCGATTCGATGGTGGAACGAGTTTCCAAGTCGCCGGCGATGGTACGCGCCGCAGTTTTGGGCGAATCGGGTCGCCAATGCGGACCCAGGATTCCAGCAAACTCACCGAGCACTCAGGCGGACAGCAGATTATTTCAGACAGATAGGGGTGTCACCCACTTGGGTCTTGGGTTGGCATATCGGAGTGATGGTTGTATAGTAGGCGCGTCTCTGAAATCTGTCTGCAAGCGCAGTCGCGGTCGGTCTGTGGCAGCCTCTTGCCGGTGGCGTTCTTGTGCTTGCAAAGCACAAATTGTGATCTTGAGGGTCATTATCGACCGACCCATTTCGTGATTCAGAGTCGAACTCAGACTTTCCCTCAATCCCATAAATGGGTGCAAGGAAACCGCGTACGAGCCGCTATTCTTCTACTCTAGATTTCCAAACTGAGAATCCAACTGACTCAACGACATTAAGGAGGAATTCATGCCGCGACCAGTAACGCTCTTCACAGGTCAGTGGGCGGACTTGCCGTTCGAAACCATCTGCGAAAAAGCGAAGTCATTCGGTTATGATGGTCTGGAGCTTGCCTGTTGGGGCGACCATTTTGAGGTGGACAAGGCCCTGGAGGATGACAGCTATGTCCAAGGGCGCTGGGACACGCTGAACAAGCATGGTCTGCAGTGTTTTGCCATCAGCAACCACTTGGTTGGACAGGCGGTCGCAGACCGCATCGACGAGCGCCACGAGAGCATTCTTCCTCCGCGCCTCTGGGGCGACGGTACTGAAGACGGCGTTCGCGCCCGCGCTGCAGAGGAGATGAAGAACACTGCGCGCGCAGCGGCCAAGTTTGGTGTGAAGGTTGTGCCCGGTTTTACGGGATCACCGATCTGGCACCTGGTCTACTCGTTCCCTCCCAACCCGCCCGACTTCCTGGAGAAGGGCCTAGCGCTTTTTGCTGAACTGTGGACGCCGATACTGGATGTCTTCAGCGAGAACGGGGTGAAGTTCGGATTGGAGGTTCATCCGACCGAAATTGCTTTCGACATCCACAGTGCCCAGAATGCCATTGACGCCTTGAACGGCCACGAGGCGTTCGGATTCAACTACGATCCCAGTCACTTCGGTTACCAAGGGGTGGATTACGTCGGTTTCATCCGCAGGTTTGCTGATCGCATCTTTCACGTGCACATGAAGGATGTTGGCTGGGCGGACAGCGGGAAGGAGGCAGGCGTCTTCGGGGGCCATGCTGAATTCGGCGACCACCGCCGCTTCTGGGATTTCCGCTCAGTTGGACGCGGCAAGATCAATTTTGAAGAGATCATGCGGGCGTTGAACGATATCGGCTACAACGGGCCCCTCTCGATCGAATGGGAGGACGCGGGCATGGACCGAGAGCACGGCGCGACCGAATCATGCGCCTACACTCGACAGATTGACTTTGCTCCATCGGAGATTGCCTTTGACGCGGCCTTTGCCGAATAGTTGCCACTTTAGCCAGGGCGGGCGGCTGCTCAAATCATACAAGAAATCAAGAACAGGAGAGGGACTGACCTATGAGTGAAGGATCAGGATTCACTTCGATGGCCGGGGCGCGGGCTGAAGGTGATGCCCCGGAGATCGGTGTCGGGATGCTGGGCTACGCCTTTATGGGCAAAGCCCACAGCCATGCGATGTTGAATATAGCCCACATGATGTACCCTCCGCCAGCTGTGCCGAGGCTTGTGGGTATTGCCGGGCGCGACGAACAGGCCGTAGCTGAGGCTGCCAGACGCTACGGATACGACGGCTATTATACGGACTGGCGAGCGATGCTGGACAACGACGACATCCAGCTCTTCGATAACGGCGGGCCGAACGATACGCATGCGGATCCCTGCATTTTGGCGGCCGAACGCGGCAAGCACATTTTGTGTGAGAAGCCGCTGGCGCGCACGGCCGATGAAGCGCAGAGTATGGTGGAAGCGGTGCAGAAGGCGGGCGTAAAGAACATGGTCGCCTTCAATTACCGTTTCGTGCCCGCGATCCGGCAGATTCGGAAACTGATTGATTCCGGTTTGCTGGGCCAGATCTACCATTTCCGCGCTGTCTATCTGCAGGAGTGGGTGATGGCCCATTACGACCTGCCGATGATCTGGCGGCTGCAGAAGTCGGTAGCGGGCAGCGGTGCGCTGGGGGACCTGGGGGCTCACATAATTGATTTGGGCCGCTATCTGGTGGGCGAGATAAAGAGCGTCTCGGGAATGACCCGTACCTTTATCAATGAACGCCCATGGGACGATGGCACGATGGGCAAGGTCGATGTCGACGACGCGTTTACTGCACTATTGGAGTTCGATAACGGCGCGATCGGTACGGTTGAGGCCAGCCGTTTTGCCGCGGGGCGCAAGAACGGACAGCGCCTCGAAATTAATGCCGAGAAGGCTAGCATCGTCTTCAATCTGGAGCGTCTGAACGAACTGGAGATCTTCTGGGTAGGCGACGAACCGGCTGAAGCCCAGGGCTTCCGCAACGTTCTGGTGTCGGAGCCGTTTCACCCATGGTGGGAGAACTGGTGGCCCCAGGGCCATATGATTGGCTGGGAGCATACGTTTGTGCATGAGATCACGCACCTGCTGGACTGTATTGTCAACGATGGAGATGTTGCTCCCATTGGCGCAGACTTTGTGGACGGCTATCGCAACGCGGTAATCTGTGACGCGATCCTGGAATCGGCTGCCACCGGGCGCCACGTGGACTGCGTCTACGCTGCCTAAGAATGTGATCCTCGAGTTGGTCGATTGGGGCGGTGCTCCTGTCGGCTTATGCGACCGTCAGATTCCGGACTGGGCGCGATCGCGCTCAGTCCGGAGATAATTCGGAACCGGTCGGCCCCCGCCCTTGTACAACCGACCTTCGCCGGCTTTCGCCCCTGTTGAGAAAGGCCGGCAAAGCCGCCAATGTAATCCCCCTTAAGGGCGCGTACTTATCAGCGAGAAGGCAGGGCACTTACAGGCCAAGCGCAAATGCAATGCGGCCCTGCAGCTTGAACTACGCACTCCTGCAGAAAACGGCAACGGGTATCTTTTGCAGCACTCCGCTGCACCGCCCCACCAGCAGAGCGCCCTTGAGTCTCCCCCTACATTCGGTGTGGAATCAGCAAACAGGAATCCAGCAATGAGAATCGATCAGATTGAGCTTCGTCGCATCCATATGCCGTATGTGCGCCCGTTTGAGACCAGCGGATGGCGTCACGAAGGGAGCGATGCTGTCATCGTACGGCTGGACGCGGACGGGGTCACGGGCTGGGGCGAGTCGCCGGTCAGCGACGGGCCCTGGTACAACGAGGAGACCTTTCACACCACCCTGATCATGCAGCGTGAATTCCTTGGGCCGATGCTTCTGGAGGCGGATATTTCTGCGCCGGAGGAGGTGGGCGGGATCTTCAAGAAAGTGCGCGCGAACCGCATGGCCAAAGCAGGGCTGGAGTTTGCCGTTTGGGACCTATTTGCGCATGCGCAGAACAGATCACTGGCCAGCCTCCTAGGCGGCACGCGAGAGGAGGTGGCCGTGGGCGTAAGCGTGCCGATTCATGCGGACGTTGACGCACTCCTGAAAACCGTAGAGGGTTATGTGGCGGATGGCTACCAACGGGTCAAGCTGAAGATCAAGCCGGGGTGGGACGTAGAGCCGACGCGAGCGGTACGCGAACGCTGGCCCGACCTGTTGCTGCAGGTGGATGGCAACAGCATCTATCATCTGGAAGACGCGGAGCATCTTCGGCAGCTGGACGAGTTCGACCTTCTGCTCAATGAGCAGCCGCTCGACCACGATGACATTTTCGACCACGCCAAGTTGGCAAAGTTGATTGAAACGCCGGTCTGTCTGGACGAGAGTATCGTTTCCCCGGACCATGCTCGTTGGGCACTGGAGCTGAACGCGTGCGGTGTAATCAACATCAAGCCGTCCCGCATTGGCGGGTTGGCTGACTCAGTGGCCGTACACGATATGTGCCAGTCTGCGGGAATTCCCGTCTGGCACGGGGGAATGCTAGAGACCGGGATCGGGAGAGCCATCAGTGTGGCGCTGGCAAGCCTGCCAAACTTCACGCTGCCGGGAGATATCAGTGCCAACGACCGCTATTTTGAACGGGATATCGTTACCAATCCTTTTACGCTCACCAGCAGCAGTACCCTTACGGTGCCGGGCGGGCCGGGCCATGGCGCGCAGGTTGACGAGGCGTTTCTGGAGGAAGTCACGGTGGAGAAAGTCTGCCTTTGTCGCGACAGGTGAGGTTGTCGACGGCGGGGTAGCCGGGAGACTGACGGCTAACCATACAGTCTCTTGTTCGGTGTGAGCGGGCCCGGCTGCTTCCATTGTAGGGGGTGTAGAGTCACACCTCTTGAGGAGAGCCTCTATGGCGAAGAAACGGGGAACGCCCTCATTTTTCGGCATCGACCTGGCGTGGAGCGACAGGAACGCGTCTGGCGTCGCGGTGATCCGGGACGGGAGGTTGGTTGCCTGTTCAGGGGGACTGGTGAAGATGTCAGAGATCGTTGATTTTATTGGCGATCATCTCTCACGTCGCAACGGGTCTATCGTGGCGGTTGATGCGCCGCTGCGGGTTCCAAATGAGACAGGAACCAGGAATTGTGACCGCGCTTTGTCGGCAGACTGGCATCGATATCAGGCCGGTGCTTATCCTGCAAACAGGAGGCTTCTGGAACGAGACGGCGTCGTGCGAGGAGAGGTTCTGACCGCGAAGTTGTCGGAACGATTCAAGTTTCGAGAATCGGATGTGGTCCCCCGACGCACAAAAGGCAGACTGGTTTGCGAGGTGTACCCTCATCCTGCGCTGGTAAGCCTGTTTGGGCTTGAGCGCATTGTCAAGTATAAGCGAGGGCGAGGGCGGTCTTTTGAAGATCGTTGGACGGAGTTTAGTCGCTACCGAAAGCTTTTGCGGAGACTACGTAAGGCCGATCCACCACTGCGCAGGACCAGGCGGCTATTGAAAAGTACGGAAGTGTACGGCCTGCGCGGGGCTGCCCTGCAGGCATACGAGGATGCACTTGATGCGGTGACGTGCGCCTATATTGCCTCGTACTTATGGAAACATGGGCCTGGACGGGTAACGAGATACGGCACGCTGGAGGAGGGTCACATTCTGGTGCCGCAGGCGGCGAGATTCCGGTAATCGACGTCTGAGAGTGCTGCGGACGTAACGGAGTGGACGAGGAGGGCGCCGTCCGCAGCAGGTGACGAATCAACTTACAAACTCCGCCAACCTCACATCGATCGGCTTCCCGGCCTACCCTCTTCCTTTTCCTCGCGATTCCTTTCCCTTCTGACCTCTGGCCTGCATTCTTGCCCATGTATCGCGCAATGTGATTGTACGATTAAAGACAAGCCGGCCGCCGGCGCTGTCGGGATCCAGGCAGAAGTAGCCTTTGCGTTCAAACTGCACGGTTTGGCCGACTTCGAGGTCGAGAACGCTCGGCTCCAGCTGGACGCTGTTTAACACGGTCAATGAGTTGGGCGACAGGCTGGCTGTGTAGTCCTGGCCCTCGGGCACGTCGTAGGGATTCTCGACGTTGAAGAGACGATCATACAGGCGCGCTTGGGCAGGAACTGCGTGGTCTGCACTTACCCAGTGGATCGTGCCGCGCACTTTGCGGCCGTCCGGGGCGTAGCCGCCCCTGGTTTCCGGATCGTAAGCGCAGTGCAGTGCGGTTACCTCACCCTCGTCATTCCTGATGACCTCCTCGCAGCGAACGAAGTAACCCCAGCGTAGACGGACCTCTCGGCCGGGTGCCATGCGATGGAACCGCCTCGGCGGGTCCTCCATGAAATCATCGCGATCGATGTACAGGTTGCGACTGAACGGGACCGGCCGGCTGCCTGCGCTCTCATCCTCCGGATTGTTTACGGCATCGAGCCATTCGGTCTCGCCTTCGGGGTAGTTCGTGATCACGACCGGGAGTGGATCGAGAACTCCCATCACGCGCATGGCGGTAAGGTTCAGCTCCTGGCGAATGAAGTGTTCCAGCAGCTCGATCTCTACAGTGCTGTTGGTGCGGGCGATTCCGACGTGTTGACATAGATCGCGGAGCGCCTTGGATGGTACACCCCGCCGGCGCTGGCCGGCCAGTGTCGGCATGCGCGGATCGTCCCAACCGTTTACATAGCCTTCCTCGACAAGACGCATGAGTCGTCTCTTGCTCGTCACCGTGTAAGTGTATTCCAGCTTGGCGAACTCGATCTGGCGAGGATGGTAGACGCCCAGCGCGTCGAGGTACCAGTCGTAGAGTGGGCGGTGGTTCAGGTACTCGAGCGAACAGAGCGAATGGGTTACGCCTTCGATGGAGTCGGACTGGCCGTGGGCCCAGTCGTACATTGGGTAGATGCACCACTTGTCGCCGGTGCGCTGGTGCTCGGCATGGCGGATGCGGTACATGACAGGGTCGCGCAGGTTGATGTTGGGCGCGCTCATGTCGATTTTGGCGCGCAGGACGCGGGCGCCGTCGGGGAATTCGCCGGCCTTCATCCGCTTGAACAGGTCCAGATTCTCTTCAACGGAGCGCACTCGATAAGGACTGTCTGTGCCCGGTTCGGTCAGGGTGCCGCGGTGGGCGCGGATTTCATCCTGACTGAGGTCGTCGACGTAGGCATGTCCATCCCGGATTAGCTGCAGCGCCCATTCGTAGAGCTGGTCGAAATAGTCGGAGGCATAGAGGACGCTGGCCGGTTCGTAGCCGAGCCAGCGGATGTCCTTCAGTTGTGCCTCGACAAACTCCTGCTCCTCTTTGAGGGGGTTGGTGTCGTCGAAGCGCAAGTTGCAGTGGCCGCCGAACTCCTTGGCCACCTCGAAGTTTAAGCCGATGGCCTTGGGGTGCCCAATGTGTAGATATCCATTGGGTTCAGGCGGGAAGCGCGTTTGAAAGCGTCCATTGAACCGCCCGTTGGCTATGTCATCTGCAATTGCTTCGCGAATAAAGTCCTGCGTCGCCACAGTAGAATCGCTCATCAGTAAGACCTCGACTAACCTATATGTTCCTATATGTTGTCTGAAATCAATTTATCAATCTTTATGGCAAACGGGTCACTTTCCTCAACTTTCACCAAATGACAATATACATTTCTTCACTGTGCGGGGCAAGAAATCTCACCCCGGAAGCGAATGCCGGTAGACAGCAGCAGGGACGTTGCATCTCCCTTTTCTGAAAGGTTACCAAGGGCGTCATATGCCGCTGGAGGCGGAGAATCCCCCGTCTACGGGGACGACAATGCCTGTTACGAAGCGAGAAGCGTCGCTGGCGAGCCAGATGGCAGCCCCAACCAGTTCATCCGGTTCTCCGAAACGGCCCATTGGCGTATGATCTACGATCTGCTGACCGCGTTCGGTCAGGACAGGGGAGTCCCCTGGGCCGACAGGGGCATCTTCATTGATTAAAAGGGCCCGGTTCTGTTCGCCGATGAAGAAGCCGGGCGCAATTGCGTTCACGCGCAATCCCGGGCCATGCTTCTCGGCGAGGTCGACGGCAAGCCAGCGAGTCAGATTATCGACGGCCGCCTTGGCGGCGGAATAGCCCATCACCCTCGTGAGGACCTTTTGGGAGGCCATTGACGAGATGTTAATGATCGAGCCCTGGCCTTGCTGCGCCATCGGTTCGCCCAAGATCTGGATGGGCAGTACCGTGCCGGTGAAATTCAGACCGACGACGCCTTCGAGTGCAGCGCGCGGCACATTGAAAAAGGTAAGGTCGCCGAAGACGGTGGCGTCGGGCCGGTTGCCGCCGGCGCAGTTGATCAGGACGTCCACGGTTCCCCATTCGTCGAGCAGTTTCTGTCGCGCTGCTTGCAGACTGTCTTCATCGAGGACGTCTGCGGGCAGAGGAATCGCATCTTGGCCGGCCGCCGTGATCTCGCCGGCCAACTCGTGTGCTTTGGCCTCCCGCCGCCCCAGGATGGCCACGCGTGCGCCGGCCGCGGCCAGACCACGGGCCATCGCTCCTCCCAAGACTCCTGTGCCGCCGGTGATAACGGCAACCTTCCCGTCCAACGAAAACTGTTCCCTTGAATTCATGGCCATCTCCTTACTGTGAAAGACGGGGAGGAAGGGATGCTTCTTCACAGGGCTCCCTCCTCGCTCTTAGCGGTTTGGTTCAGCTATAATCAGTGGAAAGTGAGTGCCGGCCAGACGAAATCCTCAGTGTCGGTCCGCTGTTCTGAAATCAATGCCGACTCCGTGCGAGCGAAAGGAATCTTCTGTGAGTTCGTCTCTACGCAATTATATGCCCGAACGGGCCGATCGGTTTTTCAGCGGCAGCAGTGCCCAGAAATCTGTCGCTCGCACTCTGTTTGAGAGCGTGGCAGACTTTCCTCTAATCTGCCCGCACGGGCACGTGGACCCGCTGCTTTTCGCCGATGCTTCGTACCATTTCAGTTCACCGGCTGAGTTCTTTCTGATCCCGGACCATTATGTTTTCCGGATGCTCTACTCCCAGGGCGTTCCCCTCGAAGCGCAAGGCGTGCCGATGAATGACGGGGAAGATGCCAGCGCGGTCGAATCGGACCACCGAAAGATCTGGCAGACCTTCGTCGAAAACTATCATCTGTTTCAAGGTACTCCCACGGGCCTGTGGCTGCGGGATGAGCTACATGATCTGTTTGGCATCACTGAGAAGCTGACGCCTGCGAATGCCCAGGCGACCTACGACAGGATATCAGAACAGCTGGCGGCGCCCGATTTCACGCCGCGGAAGCTGTATGAACAGTTCCAGGTAGAAGTGCTGACAACGACCGATGCAGCCACTGACACGCTCGAACACCACAAGACGATCCGGGAATCGGGCTGGGACGGGCGCATCTACCCAACATTCCGCCCCGACAAGGTCGTGAACGGGATCGATCAGCCAGAATGGAAGGGGCAGATCGACCTATTGCGTGACGTGTCCGGTATCGACATCGGGGACTACGTCTCCTACATCACGGCGCTTGAAGCGCGGCGCGACTTCTTCAGAGAGATGGGCGCGACCGCGACCGATCATGCTGCGGAGACACCGTTCACCGAGGTGCTTTCACCCAAGGAGGTGGACGCCATCTTCCAACGGGGCCTGGTGGGCAGCGCGTCTGCCGACGACGCACGCCGATTCACAGCGCATATGTTAGTGGAGATGGCGCGTATGAGCAGCGAGGACGGGCTGGTCATGCAGCTTCATCCCGGTTCGATTCGCAACCACAACTCCGCAGTATTCCAGCGTTTCGGTGCTGACAAAGGTGCTGACATCCCCCATGCGCTCGATTTCACCCTCAACCTTAAAACGCTCCTCGACCGCTTCGGCTCCCATCCATCGTTGCGCCTGATCCTGTTTACGCTGGACGAGTCTACGAGTGCCCGAGAGCTTGCCCCTCTGGCCGGCCACTACCCGATCCTGCGTATCGGCCCGCCCTGGTGGTTCTACGACAGCATCAACGGGATGCGTAATTTCTTTGCGCAGGTAATGGAGACGGCGGGCATCTACAATACAGTGGGTTTCAATGACGATACACGGGCCTTCGCCTCAATCCCGACGCGGCATGAACTCTGGCGGCGCATCGCCTGTGACTGGCTAGCCGGTCTGCTCGTCGAGGGCCAGATCGACGATGAGGATGCCTTGGCGATGGCACATGCTCTGGCGTACGGTCTGGCGAAAGAGGCCTATCGGCTTTAGGGACCGTCCAATGCCAGTTGCATCCAAACAACCTCAGTTCCGTCTCTTTCACCTGCCGAAAGAGATCAGCTGTTTATGTCTGCCTGCGTCCAATTCTGGTCAACCAGGCGCCACATTTCTGCGGTCGGGTTCTTATCCTGCAGCTCGGGGGGAAGGCGGTGCTGGCGCACATTGTCGTAGCTGTACAGTGCGGCGAAGCGGCGGATGCTGGCAGGAATGCCGACCGATGTGAAGCCGGGATGCCCAGTGGCCGGGAAGGGGCCGCCGTGGTTCATCGCCGCGGTGACGGCAACGCCTGTAGGCATCTTGTCGTTCAACAGACGGCCCACCCTGGCGCGCAGCAAAGGCGCGAGACGGTCGTATAGTGCATCATCGGAGCCGGCACTGTCGGTGTAGAGGCAGCCGGTGAGATTGCCTTCAAAGCAGCCGATTATCTGCTCCATCTGGTCGGCGTCCTTCGCCAAAATGACAAGTGATGAAGGTCCAAAGGCCTCGGTCTGCATCGCTTCAGGATTGGAAAGGAACTCTTCCCCCGACACAGTCAGCAGCGTATTCTGGTAGAAAAAGCCGGGTTCATCTGCCGCCGCACCGCCTGCAACTACTTTTGCCCCGTTTCTGGTCAGGATTTGAAGAGATTCGTCCATCCCTTCGGAGACGCCGCGGTTGAGCAGGACGCCGGATGCCCCTTCACCGAAGAGCGCGACCGACTGCTCCACAAACGCATCCGATTCCTCTCCGGCGATGGTCATTACAAGGCCGGGATTCGTACAGAACTGGCCGGTTCCCATGGTACAGGAAGTAAAGAACTCCTCTGCGATCACCTGCGACCGCTCAGACAGTGCGCCAGGCAGCAAGAGGATGGGGTTGATGCTGGACATTTCCAGGTAAATCGGTTTGCCGCGGCGGTCGGCGACTTCCTTCAGCCTCATACCGCCATCGCGACTGCCAGTAAATCCAACTGCAGCTACACGGGGGTCGGCAATCAGATCGTAGCCGTATTCGGGTTTGAAGCGATAGATGAGCTGCACCAGGCCATTGGGAGCGCCGGTGCTGTGAATAGCTTCGAGTGAGGCTTCTGCCAGCAGCTGACTGGTGCGGGAATGGCTGGAGTGTGCCTTGGCGATGACCGGGCTGCCGGCGGCAATGGCTGCGGCGAAATCTCCTCCTGCCGCGCCATTGAAGGCAAAGGGAAAGTTGTTCGGCCCGAAAACGACGACGGCTCCCGGAAGGGGGCCGTAGTAGGAGCGAATGTTGGCGGCGGTGTCGATTGTGGCCTGGGTCCACGAACGCGTGCGCACGGCTGCCGCGGCCTGGCGCAGCTGGTCGGTAGTGCGGGGAAGCTCGATTGCCTTCAGGCGGGTGGGCGCGGGCAAGCCGGTCTCGAGGTGGGCCGCCTCGACAAGTGCGTCTGTCCGTTTTTCGATGCGTGCGGCGTAGGTTTCGAGAAAGTCAGCCAGCAATTGTCGGGGGGCTTGACGGAGCTCTGATACTGCGTCGGCAGCCGCCTGCAGTACGGCTTCGATGTCGTCCCATTCGGAGTAGGGAAACGACCAAGGCAGTTTTTCGCCGGTCATGGGATTGGTGGACTGGTAGCTGCCGGTTGGATTGGCGGCAGCGCGGAACTCTCCGTCTATCAGCAGCGGTTGCAATGACATATGAAGTGGAAGCTCCTATCGGGATCGTGACGTATCAGATGACTTGGTATAAGTGGAAGCCGCTTACTCATCCAGAGCCGGTGCCCGGCATCAGTCAATCTCTGCCGAGCGTCGATGCCAGTCTTCGGCGAAGAGATTGAAGTGGACCCTGCGGCGGGGATTGGCGGCGACGACGTCTTCGTCGAGGGTGACGCCAAGGCCGGGACCTGAAGGAAGGGCAAAGTAACCGTCTTCGATTTCGGGATTGCCCGGGGCGGCCTGCTTCACGTAGGCTTCGGCGAAGTCGTTGAAGTGTTCCTGGATCTTGAAGTTGGGTGTGCAGGCTGCCAGATGCAGAGCGGCTGCCGTCGAAATTGGTCCGCCTACGTTGTGGGGCGCAATGAGCATGTAGTAGGCTTCGGCCCACGCGGCCAGTTTTTTGGTGTTGAGGATGCCGCCGAAATGGGTGATGTCGGGCTGGATGATGTCGCAGGCCTGCAGTTCGAACAGTTCACGATATTCATACATTGTATGCAAACGTTCGCCGGTGGCGACGGGTATACCGAGGGGCGCGATGGCATCTGCAGCCTTCTTTTGGGCGGCGATGTTTTCGGGGGGCACGGGCTCTTCCAGCCAGGAGGGCTTGAAGGGCGCCAACTCGCGGGCGAACTCCACCGCGGTAACCGGATTGAAACGGCCGTGCATTTCGATGAGGATTTCCACGTCCGGGCCGACAGCATCGCGCACCGCTTCGACGAGAGAGATTACGTAGTTCTTTTCAGGTCTCTCCATCTCGTAGAAGCCGGCGCCGAAGGGATCAAATTTGAGGGCCCTGTAACCTTTGTCGAGCACTCTTTTGGCGGCAGCGTGAAACTCATCAGGCGTGCGTTCCCCCGTGTACCAGCCGTTGGCGTAGCCTTTGATCTGATATCTCACGGCACCGCCCAAGAGTTTGTATACCGGTTGGTCTAGCGCCTTGCCAATAATATCCCAGCATGCGACTTCGAGCAGCGCGGTTACGGTCTGGGTGATCTCGCCGGCGCGACCGAAATCCTCGCGAAACATGCGGGCAACAAGGGCTTCGACGTTGAAGGGGTCTTCGCCGAGAATGTAGCGCGGCGCGGCTTCGCTGAGGTAACCGAGAACGCCGTCAGTGCGGTTGAGGGCCCGACACTCCCCGACCCCGACCAGTCCCTCATCGGTCTCTACTTTGACTATGGTCAGGTTTCGCCACTCGGTGCCCAGCACCATCGGCGTTACTTTGGATATCTTCATTGGAGTCCTCGTAAGGTGGGCTTTCAATTCAGAGTTGTGTCGCGCATACTGTAGCGCAATTGCGGTAAATTTGCCAGATTTCGGGAGTGACTTGGAGGTTGTCGAAGGGTGGTTTGGCCTTAGTCTGAAAGGAAGAGACTGACGCCAGTAGGCTGGTGCATCCCACTCTTTGGGTAAGAAAGGTCAGGTGAGGGTTTCGCGCCAGCGGTTGGGAAAGTGCTTGCTGTTTGTTGATTGGGAGGCGCGTGGGCAGGCACAAGGCCTGCCCCTAACGTGGCCGCGGTTGCGGCTTTGGGGCGCGACGCGGGTGCGCTACCGGTGGCAAAGGCGGCCCGCCGGCGCCGCGGCGCCAAGGTGGCAAGGCATTAGGAGGGGGGGCGTTGCGGGGGCGGAGCCCCCGCACAAGGGAGGGCCGAATAGG
>JAPOVP010000089.1 GCA_026708085.1 Caldilineaceae bacterium | reverse complement strand
CGTTGCGGGGGCGGAGCCCCCGCACAAGGGAGGGCCGAATAGGCCCGACCGCCCAGAAAATCGAGGAGAGGAAAAACACTTCTCTCTGAACCAAGAGCGCCTTTGGGCATGGACTTGGCAGTCACGAAAAAGGTAAGAACGGGGACGCTCATCTTGCAGTAGTCTAATGATTGCGTGCGGTGATGAGCACAGTCCGCACAAAGTTGAAAGAAAGATCATACTCTGAAGGAGAATGTCCTGCCTGCTCCAGGTGCCGTCTGGCGATGTCAATCGCGCAGATGGCTTCTCAGATTCTCTCAGCGACGCTTCAAGTTAGGTACTCCTTGAACTCAACGCGGTCAGATTCGCCCCCAGCGATCACCTGCAAGAGTTCTGCATCAGTGAAATCTGACAATTGCTCGTTCACTCCAGTCCGCTCTCCAGGACGTCGCGGTAGGCGGCGACGCGGTCGCGGCGCAGGGCCCGCTTGTGGCCCAGAAGCGCTTTGAAGGATTCGCATATGATCTGCAGGCGAAATTCGAGAAGCAGATAGCGCCGCAGTAAGGCTGCCCACAGGGGGCCGTGCCACTTGCGCATGTAACGTACCTTGCTGCGGTTGAAGAGGATATGGCGCCGGGCGCTGACCTGGCCGCTGCTGCGGCCCTCAGCGTGGATAACGATTGCGCCGGGGTCGTAGACGACGCGCCAGCCGGCGCGCCTGATGCGGCGGCAGAGGTCGGTCTCTTCACTGTACATGAAGAACTGGGGGTCGAAGCCGCCGAGTGCGGCCAGCACTTCTCCCCGTACCACGAGGGCCGCGCCGACTAGCCAGTCCACGTCCTGGCGGGCGTCCGCAGGCCAGTCGGCGAGGTGGTAGCTGCGGGTCCACGGGTTGCGGGGCCACATCTGCTCCAGCCAAGTGCTTTCGAAGAAGCCGGTGAGGAGGCCGGGGAAACGCCGACGGCTGCTTTGCAGTGCGCCGTCGGTGTAGCGCAGCTGCGGTCCGATCGCGCCGATGGTCTCGTCTTCGTTGATGCCGTTGTAGAGCGCCCACAGGCTGCCGGGCAGGAGCTCGGTGTCCGGATTGAGGAAGTAGATGAATCGCGCCTTGGCGGCGAGGCGCGGGGATGGGTCCGTTGCCAGATTGCCGTCAGAAGTCCGAAGTTCTGTGGCCGGACCCGCGGCGCCGGTCTGATTGGGCGTTTCTCCTTCTCCGTCTTGCGGCGGCCGGGGGTCGAACCCCATCGCTTCCAGCGCCCGGTTGTTGCCGCCGGTAAAACCGAGGTTTTCGTCGCTGAAGATGGTCTGCACCCAGGGGAAGCGGCTTGGCAGGAGAGATGGCGTGGCGTCTTCGCTGGCATTGTCGAGCACGACAACCTGGAGGGTGGCCTCTTTGTCCGGCCCGAAGCGACGCACAGGTGTCGAGGAGAGGGAAGCAACCTTGCGCTTTGCTTCTTCAGCGCGTCCTTCGCCTATAGGTGTGCTCTGCTGTTCGATCGAGGCAAGGCAGGCGCGCAGATAGTCCCAGACGTTCCAGGAGATGATCACGATCACCAGGTCTGTCGGCGGCGGTCTCCTGTGAGTCTGCGGGCGGGCCTCGTCACCTTGAGGCCCTGCCCGGCCGCGAAGTCGTTGAAACATTACGTTCGCATTTGGGTGGAGGGCGGTTGGCGGGCGCTATCCAGAGACATGTGCTGATCTACGACCGCTGACGGTCTCGATTCAGCTTGTGCGCTGCACGACAAATGCGCAGAGGCCCAAAAGCGATCGCAGGCAAAGATTGTCATTGAAAGGAGCCAAGTCGTGGACAGCGTGATCGAGAAAGCCGAGGGCTTCCTGATGGGCGGCTTCAATGGCGCCGCTGGCGCACACGGCCTGAACGATCTCCTGCACGGTTGCGGAGAGGATGGCGGAGTCGCCGGCATCGGCGCTCTCTCTGGCCTGGAGCAGGCGCGACACCACCTTTTGCGGCTGGGGCAGTTCGCGCAGGTAGTAGAGGAACGGCAGTGTCAGGGTACCCTGGCGCAGGTCGCTTCCCACGGGCTTGCCCAGGGTAGCGTCGGTGCCGACAAAGTCGAGGATGTCATCCACGATCTGAAAGGCCATGCCGAACTGGTAGCCGAAGGATTTCAGCGCCTCGACCCGGTCCGGAGGCAAGCCGATCAGGACGGCGGCGGCTTCGGTCGCGGCGCTGTAGAGACTGGCCGTCTTGGCATAGATGCGCTGGTAGTAGGCCTGGCGGTCCTGGCGGAAGTCGTTGCGATCGGAGAGCTGGCGCATTTCGCCATCGACGATCACGCGCAGGGTATCGCTGAAGATGGTGATGACGCGCACATTGCCGGTTTCGGCGGCGAACTGGGCGGAGCGGGCGAACATATAGTCGCCGGCGAGGACGGTTGCCCCTGCGCTCCAGGAGGCGTTGAGCGTGGGTGCGTCACGGCGCAGGAGCGCGCCGTCGATGACGTCGTCATGGACGAGCGTGGCGGTGTGCAGCATCTCTACAGCCGCGGCCAGGGCGATGAGGGTTTGCGGGTGGCGGTCCTCACGCGTGCTCGCCGACGTTCCGTCCACATAGGGGCGTGCGTTGTTGCGCTCGGGGTGGGCGTCCTGGAGCCCTGCGGCCAGCAGCGCCAAGGCAGGCCGTAACCGTTTCCCGCCCTGGCCGATCAGTTCAAGGAAGGCGTTGGCCAGGGGCGCGAACACGTCGGCGTCAACGCTCTTCATCTTCTCTTCTACCTGGGCAAGGCCCCCGCGCACCGGTGCGAGCAGCGTCGACGCGTCCTGCGGCGTCAAAAGCATGCGACGGAAATATCCGTGCGGGATCTCTTCACGCGCGTCGAGGGCGCCCGAGCGCGGCATCATCTGCGGCCTATCCTGCGCCAAGGGTCTCGCTTCCGTATCGGTGAGCTGTTCGACCTGGACCTGGTCAACCATAGAAAATGTATCACAAAGCCATAGAGCGGCGGATTACATCGGCCGGCCGGCAGCAACCGCTGCTGTCTCCGGCCTCTTTGCAGCAGCCAGCGGCTGAAAGATCGAGTGGGCGACCGCGGTCGTTCGGGCCGCTATCTCCTCAACAGGCACGGCCAGGAGTTCGGCGAGCCTCTCGGCCACCAGAGCCACATACGCGGGTTCGTTGCGTTTCCCTCGAAAGGGATGCGGCGTCAGCCAGGGCGCGTCGGTTTCGAGCATGAGGCGGTCGAGATCCAGGTGCGGTACCAGTTGATGCAATGCCCGTGCGTTCCTGAATGTAACCGGACCGCCTAAGCCGAGGGCGAAATTCCAATTGTGGGCCGCATGCGCCAGTTCTGCGTCGCCGGAGAATGCGTGAAGTACACCCCAAAAGGGTTTCTCTGCCAGAGGGGAGTTGCGCGTCTGTGCGCTGGCCGCCCACTCCTGCAGGATGCGCGCAAGGTCGGTCGATGCCTCCCGGTTATGAATGATGACCGGCAGGCCCAGCTCGGCGGCCAGTTCCAGCTGCGCTCGCATTGCCTGTGCCTGCTGTTGGCGGGAGACGGTCCCCCAATAGTAGTCGAGCCCGATTTCTCCGACGGCGACAACCTTGGGATGATCGACCATCCCGCGCAGCTGTGCCAGCGTCTGTGCGCTGAAATCGGCGCTGCTGTTGGGGTGGATTCCCACGGCAGCGTACACCTGCGGATGCCGGTCGGCCAGATCGATGGCCTGCCGGCAGTGGAGCAGGTCGATGCCGGGGTTGACGATCATGCTCACGCCGCGCGCTTGTGCTCGCTCCAGCACGGCGGCCCGGTCCGCATCGAACTGCTCCAGGTCCAGATGGCAGTGGCTGTCGACCAGCGTCTGAACGGTCATGTGCGCTCAAATGGCGACGTGGCAGCGCATGCGGTTTTGCGGTCCCTCTCAAGGCAGGCGAACATGGCTTTTTCTGGCATACGCTATTTGTTAATTTTATCACATATTATCACTACATGAAAGCCCATCAGAGGCAGGGCATACGCATCTTATTGGGAGAGAACTTTGAGGAGATAGTCAGTTTTCCAA
>JAPOVP010000184.1 GCA_026708085.1 Caldilineaceae bacterium | reverse complement strand
GGCGTTGCGGGGGCGGAGCCCCCGCACAAGGGAGGCCGCTTGCGGCCGACCGCCCAGAATTGCAGTTGTCAGTGGCTAGTGGTCAGTGGTCAGCTACTGCGGCGCTTAAATGAATATGGGTGTGCCGAGGAGTGAGAGAGCATTGGTCGGCCAAATTGGAGTTACGAATTGGCTGTAGTTGAGAAGTAATGGGTTCTATTTGATGGGGTCAGCGGCGGGAGAGAAGGGTCGCCGCACCGCCGAGAAACGTGATGAATCAGACATCACCGCTGCCTCAGGCAGCTGCGGAGAGCATAGAGAGACGCCGGTTTGGGCGCCCGCGCTGGGGGGTGGCGGCGTTCCTGGTGTTTGCGTTGCTGGTGGTCGTTGCGAGCAGCATCAACACGCCGCAGGCCCGTTTTTTTGCGGCCGAGCGTTTCCAGACGTTCGTCACGATATTCCTCAGTCTGTTCATCGAGGCCGCCCCTTTTCTGATTGCCGGTTCGATCGTGTCGGGCTTCATCGCCGTCTATGTGAACCAGGGGATGGTGGAGCGGTACATACCCAACCATCCGCTGCTGGCGGCGCTGGCGGGGGCAGGGTTGGGGTTTATTTTCCCTGTGTGTGAGTGCGGGGTGGTGCCGGTGACGCGACGGCTGTACGGCAAGGGGCTGCCGCTGCCGGTGGGGATCGCTTTTTTGCTGGCGGCGCCGGTGATCAATCCGGTCGTGATCTTCAGCACCTATGCGGCGTTCGGTTGGGGCCCGGTGCTGTGGGGGCGGGTCGTGTTCAGCATGCTGGTGGCGTTTACGGTTGGGCTGATCTTTCATCTGGCGCGCCCGCGAGAGATCCTGCTGCCCGAAACGCTGGCCGTGTCCAGCGGCCGCGACGATTCCGGTGATCGCGACCATAGTCACAACCACGGCGGCTCCCGCCCGGGCGTCTGGCAGGCGCTTGTGATGGCGGGCGATGATTTTCTGGACATGGGCCGCTATCTGATTGCCGGAGCGATGCTGGCGGCGGCGATGCAGACGGTCGTTCCGCAGTCGACATTGCTCACTATCGGTCAGGGGCCTATCATCTCCGTCTTTGTGATGATGGCACTGGCGTACATACTGTCGGTCTGCTCGACGGTGGACGCTTTTATCGCGCTGGCTTTCAGCAACGCGTTCACGACGGGCTCGCTGTTCGGCTTTCTGGTGTTCGGGCCGATGGTGGATATCAAGAGCTCGCTGCTGTTTATGGGGGTCTTCCGGCGGCGGACGGTCCTGTATCTGATTCTGCTGCCGCTGGCGCTGGTGGCGGTAATCGGTGTCTTCTGGAACGTACAGGTGGGTGTTTGACGGGTAGGTTGGCGAGAGACAGGACAGGCAAGGAAGTGTCACAGGATTCAGCTACGATAACCGGCAGACTGCTGCGACTACCCAAAGTGCAGGCCGCTCTGAAGGGGCTGCTTCTGCTGGGGCTGGGCATCTTTCTGTTCACGCGCATCACGACCGGGACGCTCAACTACTATATCAGTCAACGTTTTGACTGGCTGACGATAGCGGCAGTGCTCGGTCTTATCGTGGTAGGGTTGAGCTACCGCTACCTGCTCCAGGAGGCCGAAGATAAACCGGATGATCCTGCTCCCGAACGGTCGGGCGAGGCCGGGTCCTCGGCTGCGGGGGACAGTCAACAACAGAGCCACGATCACGGCCATGATCACAGCCACGCATTGGGTTGGTCGGGGCTTGTGCTTATCTCGCTTCCGATCGTCCTCGGCCTGCTCGTGCCTCCGCGTCCTCTGGGGGTGGCTGCGCTACAGAATCGTGAGATCAGCGCCGGGGGATTGGATTCGGTATTGCCGGCTGCGGCAGGTTCGACGCTGGTGAAGGAGAGCAGCGAGCGCACGATTCTGGATTGGGTACTCGCTTTTCATCAGGGCGACCGTCCGGCTGAAACCGACACTGCGGATGTGGTTGGCTTTGTCTATCTCGATGAGGCCGCGGACGAGGCAGCGTTTACCCTCACGCGCTTTGTTGTCGGCTGCTGCGCGGCCGATGCCATGGCGGTCGGCCTGCCGGTCAGCCTGACGGCCGGTCTGCCTTCTGAAGGGGAGTTAGAGGAGGGCCAGTGGGTGCGGGTCGTCGGACAGTTCGCAGCTTCCACAGGTAACGATATTCCGGTGCTTGTGGCGGAGCAGTTGGAGGCTGTACCGGAACCCAATCAGCCCTATCTCTATCCGTGACACCTTTGAAATGATGCCAGTGCCCAGCGGCCAAGCGTACCTGCGGCCCGTGCGGGTCCCCAGCCCTCGAATTCATGAGCCGATTTGATCTGACCGTACTGTCGATCCTCAGCCTGTGCATGCTGTTGCTTCTGGGCCTGTGGGGGCAAAGCCGCCGGGTTGGCAGGGACGACGGCGTTACTTACGTTCTTTACAAGACGGTCGATGAGGTCGGGCGCGCGCAGCTGCACGCGCTGCCGTTCCAGGCGGGTGAGCCTGGCGCCGACCTCTCGCCCCGCGCCCTGACCCCAGATGAAGTCAGTGTATGGGATTTCGCGCCGTCAGCGGACGGCAGGTTGGTGGCCTACGGGGCGCTGGGTGAACTGGGGTTCAGCGATCTGCGGCTGTTCGATCTGGCCAGCGAGCGGGACCGACCGCTGCTGGCCTGCGAAAACGCGTCGTGCAGCGGGCCGAGTTGGTCGGCGGACGGGCAATACCTGGCCTATACGCGCCGTTCGGTCAACGCGTTCGCGTCGGGTGTGCTGAGCCCGCCGCGGATCTGGCTTCTGGATGTGGGATCGGGCGAAACTGCGCCGGTCTTCAGTGACAGCCAGCGTCTCGGGCTTGACGCCCGCTGGTCTGCTGACGGGGCGTGGCTCTGCTTCGTGTCGCCGGAGGAACAGCAGCTGGCGGTCATCAAACTTACTGCTGGGGCGGCGGGCGGGGCCGGGCAGACCGACTTCTATCCGACGGCTACCGGTGAGACATGCTCCTGGGACAGTTCGCTACCCAGGCTGTATACGACCGATTTCAGGCAGAGCGGCGATGAGTGGATGACCCATCTGATCGCGATCGACGTTGAGAGCGGTGAGCAGGTAGAGTTGAGTGAGGTGGGGAGTGAGGGTGCGGCCCTGGTCCATGACAGTTCGGCGGTGCCGTCGGCGGACGGCGCGTGGATCGCGTTTCAGCGCAAGGAGTTGGAAGGTCCGGGCGCGACGCGGGGCAGCCAGATCTGGCGGATGCGCCCGGACGGTACGGAGGCGGCCGCGCTGACGGCGGATCCCGCTTACGACCACGGGCGGCCGGTGTGGAGTCCCGACGGGCGCTTTCTGATCACGCGGCGGTTTCCCCTGCGGGGGCCGGATGTCGTGCCCTCGCTGTGGCTGATCGATTTGGAGACCGGTGAGGTGCGTCTTCTGGTTGAGCCGGGAGACTTTCCTTCAATTGCGCGGTAAGGACATGAGGTGCCAGGAGCGGCTGGCATCTCAAGCAGTACCTACTGGTCCTCAGCCGCCGACAGCGAGCGACCGGACACGGGTGCTCTTTATGTCGATATTCCCAACAGCCCGCGGGTGAGCTGAAAGTCGATGTGGTTGTGAACGGTGCTCTGCGACTGGTAGTCGCCGGCCAACGTTTGCGCGGCCAGATCCAGGATCTGCTGCGGCCACGCGCCCGGGTCGCCGCACAGGCGTAGATCGGGTGCGGCAGGGGCGTGCTCGCCGGCTAGCTGAAGAACGGGCACAAGCGGGTGCCCGGCCCTGAGCTTGTCGGAATAGGCGATGAGCAGTTGTGCGCCGCTGGCGCCGAGGCCGGTTAGCGTTTCGCTCCAGTGGGGGGCGGGCATTTCCATAAGGTGAAAACCGGGAGCCGGTGCGGCCTGGCCGTAGGCGAGAGAGGGCGACAGGTCGACGACGTCCAGGCCCAGCGTCGCGCGGAAGGCGGTCGCCTCGATCAGCCCGCCGGAGGCCGGTGTGACGACGGTGCCGCCGGCGGCCACGACCCAGCGGGCGATGCGGGAGAGGCTGTCGGCGGCGTATGGGGGCACGTCGCTGTCGCTGAGCAACGCCAGAGACAGCTTGCGGTCGTGCTCGTTCTGCCGGCGCAGCGCGGCGTCCTGCCCGGCGAAGTAGCCGTCGATCTTGTCGAGGACACTGGCGATGCCACCGTCCAGCTGTACGCTGGCCCAGCCGAAATCCTCCTCTGCGAGTCCGCCGTCGCGCAGCAGCGAGTGGATGTAGTCGTTGTGGGCCTTTTCGCAGCCGTGCTCCAGAAAGAGGCAGGCACCCACGAGGGGATGGGTGGCGTAACCGAGCATAGTGCGGGCGTAGATGGCCTGGGTAGAGGCGAAAGCGACGCCGCAGCCCTCGGTGTGGGGCAGGGCGGTAAAAAGGGGACGGCCCCCAGCATCGCCCGACCCGCCGGTCCGCGGCTCGGAGGCGGCCAGGTTGAGGCGTTGGGCCGCCATGCCGGCGATCTGTCCGGAACAGAGACTGGTGGGCAGAATGAGGCCGACGCGGGCCGCGGGCGGTTGGGGCAGGTCGATTCCTTGCGCCTCGGCAGGCTGCGTTCTGATTGGGAGCGGCTGCCCGTCCGGCTGGGGGCGTCCCAGGATCGACTGGAGCCGGCTGTGGTCCTGCTGCTGCCAGTTGCGCCAGATGGAGACTTGCGAGTGGCCGGCCAGCTCACCCTTGCTGGGCTGGCCGGAGGCGATCTCCACCAGCAGATCGAGAGTTTCGTTGCACAGCTGGGCCATGGTTGTACCATCGAGGTAGGTGCCGGCGTTTACGTCCATTTCGTTAGATAGCAACTCGAAGCGCGGCGTCGTTGTCATCACTTTGATGGTGGGCACGAAAGGGAAATTGGTGATTGAGCCGTTGCCGGTGACGAAGATGATCAGATTGGAGCCGCCGGCCACCTGACCGGCGATGCTTTCCAGGTCGTTGCCCGGTGTGTTCATGAAGTAGAAGCCGGGGGCAGGTGCGTCCGCGGTCCCGGGCAGGGCCGATCCTTCCTCGTCCTTCACCATCCGTTCCCCGTAGTCGACAGTCCAATCGAGACGCACGTCGGGGTGCCGCTTGATTGCGGCTCCGATGGATTTGAGAGCGATGTTGTAGAGCCCGCGCAGTTTGTTGCCGCCGGTGGGATTGCCCTCTGCGGTCTGGCCGTGCCAGGCCAGCCGTTCCTTGAACTGGGCAACATAGTCGAGAAAGGCCTGGGCGGTGGCCAGATCGCGGGTGTTCTGCAGGAGATAGGCCTCGGCACCGATGAGCTCGTCGGTCTCGGCGAGGTTGGCGCGTCCGCCATAGCGGATGACCTCTTTGGCGACGGCGGAGGCCAGCGGGTTGCCGGAGAGGCCAGAGAAGGCGTCGGAGCCGCCGCACTGGAGGGCGATGTTGAGGTGGGCCAGGGATTGGGGGGTGCGCGGCAGGGTCGCGATCTCAGGCAGCCAACGTTCGACGGTGGCAGAGGCTGCAGTGAGGTCGGCCTGCCAGTCCCCCGTCAGCGTGTAGAAGAGATGCGTCACCTCCGCCAGGGGATAGTTCTGCGCGCGCAGATAGGACGCCAGCTCGGCGTTGCTGATGGACTGGCCGGCGGTTGTGTGCAGTTCGGGCGTGTCCACGGCCAAGACGGCGCCGACGTTCGGATGCACGATCAGGCCGGCGAGGGTGCGCAGGACAAAGTCGCGGTTGTTCAGGCGTTCGTAGCCGCTGCCCTCGGTGTGGGCGATGGCGACGATGCCGTCGAAGCCGGTGAAGGGGGCGGCGGCGGGTTGCAATGCCTGCGCCAGGCTTCTGGCAAAGGCGGCTGTGCTTGAGGTGGTCCCCAGGATTACGATTGTGTTGCGTGTGCCGACACCGCGCCCGCCGGCGCGGCGGAAGCCTAGAAAGGTGCGATCCTCTTCATACCGGTCCACCTGCCGGCCGGGGCGAAAGGCGGCTGCGTCGACTTCGTAGGGGATGATGCGGTCCTTGAAATTCGGTTGCTGCGGGATGGTGAGGTCGAGGGCGCGTCCGCTGAGCGCCTCGATCATGCCGGCGTTGCAGACATACTGGCCCGGTGCGATCGGGCGCGTCGCCACGCCGAAGGGAAGGCCCCAGGACAGCAGAGGTTCGCCCTCTGCCACCGGTTCGATGGCGAAGCGGTGGCCGACGAGGATTGTGGTATCGAGGGTGAAGTGCCGGCCGTCATGCGCGATTGTCAACCCGGCTTCCAGGCGGCGGGTGGCGATGGCGACGTTGTCAGCGTCCTGCGGCAAGCGGGCGACGGCGTCAAAGGGGACCAGGATATCGGGGGCGGGTCGGGTATCCGTGTGCGGCCTATCGCGATGTGCCATCAGGGTTCTCCGTTTCACGACCTGCGTTTCTCACGGGGCGCTCTGGGTCTCCGATGCTCGCAGGGATTTAGCCGGCATCCACCGCATCATACCGATCATCGCCAGCACCACCAAAGCGGAGGTGGCCGCGCCGATCCAGTAGGGGACCGTCGGGCCGCGGGCGAAGAGGACGCCGGCGATGGCGGTGCTGATGATGGTGGACAGATTGATGGAGGATTGAAACCAGCCGAGTGCGCTGCCGCGGTCCTGGTCAGTCACGAGAGAGGTGGCCATCGATTGCAGGGGTGGACTGGAGAGCCCGTAGCCGACAGCAAAAAAGAGTGAACCGAAGGCACCAAGCCAGGGCGTTGTTACGAGCGCGTAGACCGTCATTCCGATCGTACGCAGAATGCTGCCCATCACGACGAGCTGACCTTCGTCAAAGCGCTGCGCCATTCGCCGCAGCAGGTAGGTCTGTGTGAACAGCTGGGAGATCCCCACGACGGAGAGCAGCAGGCCGATGCCGACATCGGTGACCTCCCGGCTCTTGCCCTGGAAAAGTACGGCTTCGCCGAAGAGAGCAAAGGTGGACTGCAGTAGACCCAGCGCAAACTGACCCAAGAAGGCGATGAGGAGGACGGCCAGCAGCGGCAGGGCCCAAGGTGCGCCTCCCAGCAGGCTGCCGAGGGTGAGGCTGCCGGCGCGGCGGGCGCGGGCGCGGCGCCTTTCTTCCGCAGAGAGGGTTTCATCCAGCGCGTACCAGGTGAGCAGGACTACAGCGGCTGCGGCTACTGCGGCTACCAGAAATGGCACTGCGGGACCGTAGGCTGCGGCGAGCGCACCCCCCAGGGCAGGCCCGAACATGAAACCGAGGCCAAAAGCGGCGAGAATGTAGCCGAGGCTCTCGGTGCGCTTCTCGCGGGGCGTGATGTCGGTAATGTAGGCCTGGGCCACGATGATATTGCCGCCGGTGATCCCATCGAGGATGCGGGCAAAGAAGAGCCAGCCGAAGCTGGGCGCGAAGGCCAAGATTACAAAGCTGATGACCGTCCCAATCTGGCTGACGATCAGAACAGGAATGCGTCCGTAATTGTCGGAAAGGCGGCCGACATAGGGGCCGGAGAGGAATTGGGCGGCGAAGAAAGAGGCGCTGAGCAGTGTGATCAGCTCGGCCGACAGATGAAACTCGCGTTGGGCATATAGCGGCAGGACGGGGAAAATCAGGGACGCGCCCAGCATCTGAACAAAGACGACCAGCAGAATTGTGAGAAGTCGTCTGTCGATTGAGCCGGATTTCATGCGTTCTCTCGCCGCGGGCGGATGCGTCGACAGCAGCGCTTCCAGTGTTTGAACAGGGCCGGATTATGGGAACAGAACAGAATCAGGGGTGAAGCGGAGCGCCGGGGAACACGACTTATTGCTGGACCTGTTCCTGCTGGGAATTCGCCTCCTGAGGAATCGTCAGCGAAAGGCCGACCCAGAGGTTATTGGGATCATCGCCGACCAGGTCGCGGTTGGCTTCGTAGATCTCCGTCCAGCGGTCCTGGTCTCCGTACAACCGCAGTGCGATGTGACGCAGGTTTTCGCCTGCCTGGACTGTGTACGTTTCGGGCAGGACCACCTCCAGCCCGCTACTGTCGATCGAGGTAACCCCTTCGATCTCAGTTGCCAGCTCCAACAATTCGATCCGAACAGAGGTCATCGCCACGATTCCCTGGAGAATCAGCTCGCCGGGGGGCGCATCCGGGGCCCACGTCGCCTGTATGCCGAGGGCGGCCAGGTCGGCACGGTCTAGTTCATTGAGGAAAGTGGTGAGATCGAAGGATTGCACGCGTGCCGCCGCGATAATTGTCGCGGCCACGTCAGGAGACGGGCTTTCCGTAGGAGCGGGGGTAGGCACAGATTGGGTCGGTGCCGCCGTCGGCAGCGTCTCGGGCGTTGGGGGCGCGGCAGAGGCCTGCACGGGCGTCGGCGCCTCTTCGACGGCGGCGGTGTTTATCTGGGAGTTGGTGTTGACCTGCAAGCCGGTTGCGGACTCTTCGTCTGTGCTGGGCACGGCAGCTGAGTCGTCGCTGGTAAAGGAGGCGTAGATGGAGGTCAGCCGGTCCGGTATCGTGCGTAGCTGCTGCAACGCCGTGAGGATAGAGTCGCCCGAGCCGCGCGAGAAGAAGATGACAGCCAGCAGTACGATAGCGATGGGAATCGCCCAGGGAAGACGGTTGCGGCGTATTTTGGCGACGGCCTTGGTTGCGACCTGTTTCTTGTCGAGTGGAGCAGGGTAATATTCTGTGCTGAATTGGCGGCTGGCTTTGCCCACTGCGAGCTGGGTGCCTTTGGCGCGGCCGCGTCGGCGGGCCTCTTCACGCCGTCCCAGCTGGAGCTGCTCCTGGTGCGAGCGCAGCAGCCATTCGCCTTCACTGCGCAGTATGTCATCGGCGGGGATAGCGGCCACGTGCTCCCGCATTTCCTTAAATTCGCCGCGTTTGCGATAGATGAGAGCCGCCAGCAGGTGCAGTTCGGGCGCCTCCAAGAGAGAGATGCCCTGGTCGATCCCCTCCAACGCGGCCACTTCATTTCCCATCGAGTAATGTTCGAGGGCGCGGTGATATATCGTCCGCGTCATTTCGGCGGGCGTATAGTGTGAGGCGACATTTGCGTTACAGGCAGGGCAGGTCGCGAACGACGGGGTAACCTCTACCGGTGCGCCGCATTCGGGGCAAGCCAGGTGCATTCTATTCTATCCAGACCGCTCTAAGCGTTGGGTGTTGGATGTCAAGTATAAGTTTATTGATAAATCCTGGCGATCAGTAGGTCGCCAAAAGCCGGTCTGCGGTCACGACGCATTTTCGAGTCGAGTAAAGTGACCAGAGACCAGAACCCGTTCTGGATCGAATGCCAAAGCCTATGGCAAGCTGAATCGGGGAAAACAGACTTGCGTGCCCAGCGAGTGGGACTCTGATATGAAACGCGGCCTCTTCACTTGACCGCGCGCAGTTCAATCGATACAATAACCAACGGGAGGGGATGTGTCCCGGTGGACGCCCTGGTCTTCAAAATCAGTGGCAGGTGGCGCAGAGCCGGCTGCGGTGGGTTCGACTCCCACGCCTTCCCGCTTCAGGTTAACTCAACACTCTGCCCCTAACCCTTCACCGCCAAAAATCGCCAGTCTTTCCTCTTGGCTGGTGAGGGGCGCGCTTTGCGGCCTATAGTGGAACTGCAGCGCGCGGCGGCGCGACCCGGTTTGGTTGGGTGGCGTGCCGTGGTGAAGCAAACTCTGGAAGATCAGGAGACCGCCGGGTTTCAGCGGTACGGCCATCGCCCCACTGTTGTCCACGTCGGTGTCACAGATCTGCCAATCCCGCCTGCGAAAATGAACGACGGGACCTTTGAGATGGCTGCCTGGGGCAATGACCATGCAGCCGTTCTCGATTGTGGCCTCGTCCAGCGCGATCCAGCAGCCCACAACTTTGGCGTCAAGTTCGATCTGGAAGTAGGCGGCATCCTGGTGCCAGGGCTTGTCGCGACCCAGACGGGGCGGCTTGAGCAGCGCCATGCTCTGGAACAGGACGGGCGACTCGCCGATGAGGCGTTCAACAAGGGCCAGCAGGAGCGGGTGATGCGCGAGCTCGTTGAGGCGCTCGTCGTAGTCGACGAAGCTCATGAATTTGCGAACGTAGTCCTGCTTCTCTTCAAGCGGCATCTCCTCAACCGCTACGCCGGCGGAAGCCCGCTCGTACTGAACGCCGTTGAACTCCTCCACTTCACCTGACAAGAGGTGAAACAGACCGTCCAGCGCCACCTGCATTTCGTGCGCGCTGAAGGCATTCTCGACAATGAGAAAGCCCTGCTCGTGGAACTGCGCAACGTGGGCGTTGGTCACAGCGTCAAAGCCGTCGACACCTGTGACAACCCCTGCCGGTTCATAGAGATCCGGCGGGAATTCGTCGGTAAGGCCGTCGTCGAACTGCCGCTCAGGAGCCGTTACCGTCATAATCTGTCCTCCCGAAACCGTAATGGATGGGATGTTCTAACAGTTGCCTTGTTGTTCGACTGCTGTGCGTCGAGCTTGTTCTGCCGACCCTATGTTATCGGGTATCTAGCGAGAAAAGGAACGAATAAAATGGACGGTTGTCGAACCGTCCCCTTTTTTGTCGCCGCCGCCTTTGGTCGACGATACCTCATTCAGATACTACCATACTCTAGTACTAACATACCACACAATACAAGAAAATTAAATCGTTTACAAGCTCGAAAATTGGCGAAAAACGCGCAACGTAATATGTCGGGCAGGGCAGATAGGCAGCGACCGATTCTGGTCAGTTGTCATTTGCCCCGCACCGCTGGCGTTGGTCAATTGCGCGCCAGAAACGCGGCCACCTCCGGGCCGGTTGGGATGCCAAGACGGGCGCCTTTTCTGGTGCAACAGAGCGCGCCGACCGCTGAGGAGAAACGCAGTAGTTCCTCCCATGCCATACCCTGTGAAAGGCCGGCGGCGAAGGCGCCGTGGAAGGCGTCGCCGGCGCCGGTGGTGTCCTCTGCCGTGATCGAAAAGGCCGGGTAGCTGCCGACGCCGGTGCCATAGCGGCTGTCTGCACGGTTGCGCCAGTGCAGTCCCCGTTCGCCGAGAGTGATGATTGTCGAGGGCGCGCAGCAACTCAGCTGCGTCAGGGCCTCCTCCACGTCGTCCTGTCGGCTGAACTGCCGGGCAAAGTGCTCTGAGACCACCAGGAATTCCACCATTTCCATCAGCGTTTTCGAGCCGGGATGGAGCGTGTCGCCATCGAGAACGGTGGGGATGCCGGCGGCGCGGGCGCGGGCGACCAAGGGCGCGGCTGCCTCGTGGTAATGTCCGTCCACCAGAACCGCGCGCGGGCGGCAGTCTTCGAGATGGAATTCCTCCTCGCCCGGCATTTCTCTGCCAAGACCGTAGTTGACGAGCGCACGGGAGCCGTCCGGCTTGACGAAGATGGCTGACAGGGAGGTCGGCCATCCGCCGCGGACGACATACTCGGTGTTGACGCCGGCGGCGTTGAGTTCATCGAGATGATTGTCGCCGTACATATCCTGGCCCAGATAGCCGGCGAAGGCGACGGAGTATCCAAGACGAGCGACGGTCATGGACGCATTTGCGGCAATGCCTCCGCCGCAGGCGGTCAGGTCGGACGCTTTCATCTTTTCATCGGCGTCGATGTGCCGGTCGACCGAGAAAATCAGATCATAGCAGGCGATGCCCAGACAGAGCACATCGACCTGCAGACCGGCCGAATCCGAATTGCCGCTCATTCTTCCAACCAGATCGGGTTCGACCACGCTTTGCCGCCCCACTGGTCCCGCACCGTCACCCTGCAGTAGTGGCTGTCCCAGTCGGACAGATCGAATTCGGCGCTTGTGAGACCGTTGCCCCAGGCACGCTGGGCGGCGCTGCCGACACCGGTCAGAAAGACGCGTTCAGCGGGCGAACAGTGGACGGTTAGCCGCTCTCCCGGGTCGAGGCTGATGTCATAGATTTCGGGGCCGGTGCTGGAGTAGAATGCGCCCGCCTTCAAGGCCGTGAGCAGGGCTTCCGGCGACAGTTCCTCGGCTTTCACCTGCACCCAGCCGCGGCGGAAGTCCTTGTAGTTGTCGGTGAGATGGGCATCGTCGGCGGCGTAGGCGAAGTAGCGCTGGCGCCTGTCCGAAAGTACGTCCATGATGTGCCAGCTTTCGGCGCGGTCGTTGGCGTCTGCGGCAATGCCGTTGTAGACCTCGACCGCGTGTGCCGGACCCAAAGCGTCGACGTCGGCTGCGGTAAGCGAGTACCAATGGGGATGGGCGATGCCGACGAAGGCGCCGGCCTGCATGGCCCTGGCCGCGAGCTGGGCGCCGCTTTCCTCAGCAGACGGGGGGGCAAAGTCGAAGGGCAGGCCGGCGGCCACGATATGCCAGACCGAGCCGTTTTCGATGGCCCCGCTGTGCAGTTCCGCGCCGATAATGGTCGTGAACTCGGCTGAACGGTACGGCTGCGTATCGGTGATGGGGAAGCTGTACTGTTCCAGGAAGTGATCGGTCAGGGCGATGAAGTCATAACCTCCCTGTTGATAGAGCCGGCAGACCTCCTGTGGCGGCTGTGTCCCGTCGGAGCGGGTCGAGTGGGTGTGAAGGTTCCCTTTCCAGAAGCGGCCGGGGTTGGCAAAGGGCAGCAGTTCCATAATTTCTCCAATCTGTGGTTTTGATGTGTTGCAAAGGCTGGTAAAAGGTACAGGCAGTTGGATATTGGACGATCTGTCAGAACGCTGGTTGGTATTAGGTCACTCGGGGGCTTGTCAGTGGCCGCCGACTATGTCCCTTTCATCCAGAAAGTCGGCGACGATATCGGCAAAATTATCCAGCCGCTGAACGCGCCGGGCATAGGCCGAGGCACGCCCGCCGACGAGAACGGTCAAGGCCTGGTTTTCGGTATGCTTGCGGATTGTGCAGTCCTCCACGTTGCCGTGATCGCTGGCGACTATCAGGAGGGTCTCCTGCCAGTCCATGACATCCAGCAGGCCGGCGAGGAAGCCGTCTATATGTTCGAAGTCCTCGACGGCCCCGCGCAGGTCGCGGTAGTGGCCCAGGAAGTCGGTCTGCCAGTGCTCGAAAAAGGCGAAGCGCACAGGCTGAGCAAGGCGCCAAAACTGTGCGCCCGCCTCCTGCGGCGAATAAAGCGGCACATCGGGATAACCCAACTGCGTGCGCCAGCCCTGGCCGGTGAAGTTTGCGGACAGGGCCTGCTGGGCCACCATCTCTTTCCATGTCCGCAGCCGGAGACCGCCGCTTTTTGCTGCGTAGGGGACTGCGCTCAACAGGCGTTTGCCCCGCTTGACGGCGTCAAAATAGCTTTGGGGGTAGGCATTGACGTAAGCGGTCGCATGACCGGCCGCGTGGAGCCGGGCGAAGATGCCGGCCTCGTCAATGATGTCGCGCACGCGCTGGTCCGGTCGCGGACCGTAGTGTTCCCCCAGGCGGGCCGGTGCGTTGATGCCGGTCAGGATGGCGGTCTGGCCGGTGGCGCTCTGAGGGCGGCCCTGTATGCCCAAGTGGGCGTCGGTCGGGATCAGATGGGCGTCGCCGCAGCTGTAACGCCCAGTGGATGCGGTGAGCGGACGGCCGTCGAACAGCGCGGAAAAAGTCGGCAGAGCGGCTGCGGCGAGCGGGTTGACCTGCGGATCATCCAGACCCAAGCCGACGCCGTCAAGGAAAAGAAAGAGGACTCGGCGCATGGTGGTCGGTGGTCAGCGGTTTTCGCTTTCTATCAGTTCCACCAGGCGTTCCTCCAAAACGTCCAATCCGGAATCGGCCTCCTTGTATGCCAGCCCCAGTCTGGCGGCCGCCTCCCGGGCGCGTTCGCTCTCGTCCTGGTCCGGTATTTGACGGAGATAGAGCAGTTCCTCGTAGTTGCCGAAAAAGGTGTCACGTAGTTCAGGGTGGCGGTCGAGGCCCAGTGATTCGATAACAAGGCCTTGGTAGTGGCGGGCGAGAAAATCGGTAAGATAGAAGGTGCCGGGCTGGCGCTCGGATTGTTGGTGAAAGAGCTCGCCGCCATAGAACTCGTAACAGTGGGGGCCGGGGATGCGCACGGCGTGTGGGTAGCGGGCGAGCAGAGCATCGAGGGCGCCGACGGTGCCGCAGTCGGCATAGCCGATGAGGATGCGGTCGAAGCGGTTCGCCCAGGCGTCCAGCTTTTTTCCGACGGCGGGGGCGATGCGTTCGGGGCGGTTATGGAGCTGGGCGGGGACGGCGGTCAACTCGTAGTCCCAGCCGCGGCGGTTGGCGATGGCGACCAGTTCGCGCACGATGGCGCCGCAGGCGATGATACCGATTTTCACGTTGATTCGCTTCGCCCTGAAATTGGAATCCAGAAGGAAAGAAAGGCCGCGATTTGTGGCTATTTCGGCTTTCCAGTCAAACAACCATCAAACAACTGTCAAGCAAATTCTCTGCTCCAAATCCCTCTGAATTGGCGTTAAGGCCGGTCAGTTGCGGCGATTTTGGTCTTTCCAGTCAAACAACTGTCAAAGAAAGTCTGGCATTTGGACCTCGCAAAGAATCAGCGAGATATTCAGGTTCTCAGGCCGGATTCATTACTCCGCCTTCTGGAGACTTCAGCGGAACCACTGCAAGCGTCCGGCTGCCGCAGGGTGGGGACGGGCAAGTGCGTACCTCGAAACACGGAGGCCCGTTGAGCATATCCGAATGGCGTTCGCCAGCCTCACCGTTCTCCCGGTACGTCAAGACGTGGATCCCCTATCAGAACGTATGACGTGCTCGCGCAGCGCCCGATTGATGTCGGTCTGGTATCCGCGGCCGCCCTGCGCGTGGGCTTTGAACCATGAAATGACATCCGCATCCAGGCGCAACGTGATCTGCTGCTTAGCGGGCCGGTAGAAGACGCCGCGCTTGGCCCCCGTCCAGTCGAGAATTTCGGGGATGTCGGTTGTGTCGATTTGGTCGTCTGGCAATTCTTCCAGGGCCTGGAGGTCAGCCAGACGTTTATTGGTCAACTTTGCTTTTTTCGTCATGGATTGCGGCGTTTCGCCAGGAGGTATAGGTCTAGGGCTTGCCGCAAGCACGATTCGATGGCCGCCCGGCGACAGACATACAACTCGGCGGCCCACTGATCGAGTTCCTGAAGCACGTCCGGCGTCAAATCGACGTTAAAGCGCGTTACCGGCTGTTTCATTGTCCCCTGATTGGCAAAAAAACTCAGATATGTCGTGGCCGCTGTCGGCCAGGTCCGCAATCTGATCCGCTGCCGGGCGGTCGCGGGTAGTATACCCTATAGTCATGAAGTTTTCATGTCGGTCCCATAAACCATTGAATGCGCGGTTGACTAACTCCTCTCCTACCCCAGTGCCTCGCGCATTGCACGCAGGTGGGTCGGGGTGGTGCCGCAGCAGCCGGCGATTACGTCTACGCCGAGGGCCTTCATCTGGCGGGCGTAGTCGGCCATGACTTCCGGCGTGCCGTCGTAGATCACGTCGTCTCCCTGCAGAACCGGCAGGCCCGCGTTGCTCTGGGCGTACAGCACTACGCCAGGGGGACGGTTCGCAACCATCTCGGTCATCACGGTCTGGATCTCGTCGGGGCCGTTGCCGCAGTTGGCGCCGATTACCTGTACGCCCCAGCTTGCCATTGTTTCCACGGCCTGTTTGGGACTGACGCCCATCATGGTGTGCAGGTTGGTGTCGAAAGTGAGCATGGAGACGATGGGTAGGTCGGTCGCTTGATCGACGGCGCGCACAGCGGCTTCGACTTCCTGCAGATCGCTCATCGTCTCGGTGAGGATGAAGTCAGCGCCGGCCTCGGCCATGACAGCCACCTGTTCGGCGAAGAGCTCCGTGGCCTCGTCCATCGTCATCACGCCGAGGGGATCGAGCAGCTCTCCTGTCGGCCCGACCGATGCCCCCACCAGCACATCGCCGGCCTCGTCGGCGACTTTGCGCGCCAACTGGACGCCGGCTGCATTGAGTTCAGCCAGCCTGTCCTCCAGGTCATGCATTTTGAGCCGGGCGGTTGTGCCGCCGAAGGTGTTGGTGGTAATGATGTGGGACCCGGCCTCGACGTAACCGCGATAGACTGCTTCCACGGCGTCAGGGTTTTCCACATTCCACAGTTCGGGCGCGGCGCCGCCAGTGAGGCCGGCTTCCTGCAGCATCGTGGCCATGGCCCCGTCACCCAGCAGGGGGCCGCTGTGCCGGCTTAGGCGCTCGATGACCGGATGGGGGCGCGGTGTCAGCCATCCGCCGGAGGAAGAGTCGGGAGTTATCGAGGAAAGGAGCTTGCGTATTCGTTGGGGGGGATAGTCGGCTTCCAATTGCGCGGCGACGGCCTGGGCGACCTCTTCAGGATTCCCCGCCTTCTCCTGCCAGTCGGTTCGCAGCCAGCCGTCCAGGTATTCATCGGTGCCGGTTGCGCCGGCGCGCATGGCGGCTTCGTCGATTGCGACCTGAAATCGGGCCGGGAGCTGGACCTTGTGCCGGTTGCGGCGGCCCTCGCGGGCCACCACCATTGACGGGAAGTCCCGCCAGTAGGTGATCTGATACTCTGTCATGAAGATTGAACCTCGGGTAAACGATCAGTGGCCGGTAGCCAGTGGACAATACCGATTGACCGGCCCGTTGCCATAGTCTCTTTTCGAATTATACCGATTGGCGCGCATGAATGCCTAACCATTGCCTATGTGCAGGTACACGCTGTTTCCATAGTTGAATTTTGGCAGTCTTTGCGATACCATTGCCTCATCTTGGCTCAACAGATATTGTCCAAGCCATTGACTGGAAACCTGTCATTCCCCAGACAAACAGTTCCCCTGCTGCTGACTCCGGCTTTTCAGCCGCCTGGGGGCGGACGGCCTACAGTTCAGACATCATCTAGTGGACCCATTTGACTCAAAGGAGACAGTTTCATGAGAATTCGACAATCGTGGACAGTGGTGGGTGTCCTGGTCATCCTGGCGCTGCTGATTGCGGCTTGCCAGCCGGTCACCGAGGCGCCCATGGAAGAAGAGATGGCGGGCGACGACGACATGGCTATGCCTTTGCAGGTGGCCTTCGTCTATGTCGCGCCTATCGGCGACCTTGGCTGGACGTATGCGCACGATCAGGGGCGGCTGTTCCTGGAAGAGAACCTCGAAGGCGGCGCGGAGACGGCCTTCATTGAGATGGTGCCCGAGGGCCCGGACGCAGAGCGCGTGATTCGAGACTTCGCCCAGAAAGGTTATGACCTGGTCATCACCACCAGCTTCGGCTACATGGACCCGACACTGACGGTCGCCCAGGAGTTCCCGGAACAGTATTTTGTGCATGTATCCGGCTTCAAGACGGCCGACAACATGAGCACTCTCTTTGGCCGCATGTACCAGCCGCGCTATCTGAGCGGCCTGGTGGCAGGCAGCATGACCGAAAGCAACATCATCGGTTACGTGGCCGCCTTCCCGATTCCTGAGGTGATCCGTGGAATCAACGCGTTCACGCTGGGCGTGCGCGAGGTGAATCCGGATGCCGAGGTGCGAGTCGTGTGGACGAACACCTGGTTTGGCCCGCCGGAAGAAAAGGAAGCGGCTGAAGCGCTGCTGGACCAGGGCGCGGATATCATCGCACAGCACCAGGACACGACGGAGCCGCAGAAGGCTGCGGCCGAGCGCGGCGGGACGAGCATCGGCTACAACAGCGACATGCGCGCGTTCGTCGGTGACAGCGTCCTCACCGGTCCGGTCTGGAACTGGGGGCCGGCTTTCCAGAAGTTCGCGGAGCAGGCGCGCGACGGCGACTGGGTTACTGAGCAGTATTGGGGCGGCATGGACGACGGGATCGTCGGTTTGGCAGAAATGAGCCCGTCCGTTCCTGAAGACGTCGCCGCGATGGTCGCCGAAAAGCAGGCCATGATCGTTTCCGGTGAGACGGACGTGTTCTGCGGCGCGATGAACGGCCAGAACGGCGTGCAGTTCCTGGACGACGGCCAGTGCATGGACGACGGTCAGATGCTGGGCATGGACTGGTTTGTTGAGGGTGTTGTCGGCGAGGCGCCGGGTGAGGCCGCGCCGCTTGGAAACTAGCCCGGGTTTTGGCATGCGATTGAATCGCGTGAAGTACCGCTTTTTGAATCAGACTATCTGCCTGAAAAGGGCAGCCGGCTGAAACAAATCGACCGTGATCATTAAAGATTGCTCCTCTCTAAGAGTACCTGACTTCAAGGGAGGAGCAATCTATTTGTCGCACCAGCTGGATTGAGATGAGCGAGTCCATCTGTAATTGTAGTGAAAGGGGGTAGTTACATGAGGATTCGACATTTGAGAATAGTGGTTGGTGTTCTGCTGATATTGACATTGGTGATCGGCGCCTGTCAGCCAATTGGCGATATGTCTGCGGCTGAAGAGCAGGAAGGCGCTGCTAAGACGATCGAGTCGATAAAGGTCGCTTTTGTTTACGTCGGCCCTGTGGGAGACCTCGGCTGGAGCTATGCGCACGATCAGGGCCGGTTGGCGCTGGAAGAGCTCGGCGTAGAAACGGCGTACAGCGAACTCGTCGCTGAAGGACCGGACGCGGCGCGGGTGCTGCAGAGCTATGCATCCCAAGGATATGACCTGATTTTTGCCACCAGTTTCGGTTACATGGACAGCGTCATCGAAGTCGCTGCAGGATTTCCGGACGTGAAGTTTGAGCATGCCACTGGATACAAGACGGCTGAGAATGTTGGCATTTACGACGGCCGCGGCTACCAGGGCTGGTACCTGTCCGGAATGGTTGCCGGTGCGATGACACAATCCAATATCATCGGCTACATTGCGCCTTACCCGATTCCGGAAGTGGTGCGAAATCTGAATGCTTTCGCCCTGGGCGCCCAATCGATTAATCCTCTTGTAGAGGTACGGCCGATATGGATCTTTGCCTGGTTTGATCCTCCTGCTGAACGCGAAGCCGCGCAGGCGCTCATCGATGCGGGTGCGGATGTCGTTGCGCGAGAAAGCGATAGTGTCGAACCGGACAAACTGGCCGAGGAGCAAGGCGTCTATGCCATCGGCTACAACGTGGTCAACCCGGAGATCGCGCCGCAGGCATTGCTGACCGCACCGATCTGGAACTGGCAGGTCATCTACGAAAAGAAGGTGCGCGACGTGGCTGCCGGGACGTGGACCAATGAACCGATCTGGTGGGGCATGGAAGACGGGGTGTTAGATCTTGCGCCGGTGGCTGAATTTGTGCCGCCGGTGGTACAGATAGCGGTCGAGGAGGCCAAGGAAGGCATTCTTGACGGCAGTTTTCAGTTCTTCTGCGGCCCGATCAGCGATAACACTGGCGTGGAACGGGTGGCGGCCGGAGAATGTATGGACGACCCGGCGCTACTCAGTTATGACTGGCTGGTAGCAGGTGTTACCGGCGAGATCCCACAGTAAGGAAGGGATAAAAGGCAGGTCGAGACTCGTGGGTCAGAGAGGGGGGTCAGGGTCGGTGTCCCCACTCTCTGACTTCATTCCTGCATAGAAACCGGCTCACATTGTGAAGCTCCATCGCCTATGACGAACTCTGCTCCTCTCGCCGTGGAAATGCGGGAAATCACCAAACGGTTTCCCGGGGTCCTGGCAAACGACAGCGTCGATCTGACGGTCAACAAGGGCGAGATCCATGCCCTTCTGGGGGAAAACGGCGCGGGCAAGTCGACGCTGATGAATATCCTGGCGGGGTTGTATCTGCCGGAAGAGGGAAATGTGCTGGTGCACGGGCAATCCGTGCATGTCGACTCGCCGAAGACTGCTTTCGACCTGGGCATCGCCATGGTCCACCAACATTTCAAGTTGGTGATGAACCAGACGGTCGCCGAGAACATCATTCTGGGGTTAGACGATCCCTATTGCGAGCCCGGCGAGCAGGGCCGCTTCAAGCCGCTGCGACTGGACATGCAGCGGGTGCAGCGGCGGATTGCGGAGGTGAGCGAGCAGTATGATCTGCACGTGGACCCGGAGGCGTTCGTCTGGCAGTTGAGCGTCGGCGAGCAGCAGCGTATCGAGATTTTGAAGGCGCTGTACCGCGGGGCGGATATCCTGATCCTCGATGAACCAACAGCCGTATTGACGCCGCAGGAGGCGGACGCGCTGGGCCAAACGATGCAGCGCATGGTGCAGGAGGGTAAGACGATCATCTTCATCAGCCATAAGCTGGATGAGGTGACCCGTTTTGCCGACCGGGTAACGGTGCTGCGCCAGGGTCGGGTGGTGGCCAGCGAGGACGTGACCGGCGAAACCAGCGCGGCGCATCTGGCCGAGCTGATGGTGGGGCGGTCGGTCATCTTCCGCATTGACAAGGAGGAGCAGGAGTTCGGCGAAGTCTGCCTGGAAGTTGAAGAGATTTGCTGCCTTAACGATAAGCGTTTGCCGGCCCTGCAGGATGTTTCGCTGCAGATCCGCAGGGGCGAGATCCTTGGTATTGCCGGTGTTGCCGGCAACGGACAGAAAGAGTTGGCCGAACTGTTGACGGGGTTGCGGCGGGCGACTAGCGGACGCATTACGCTGCTGGGGCAGGAACTCACCAATAAGACGCCGCGCGCCATCATCGACGCCGGCATCGCCCACGTGCCGGAAAGCCGCATTCACGTGGGTTCGGTCGGCTCGATGAATGTGGCTGACAACATCGCGCTCAAACATTACCGGGACAGGCCGGGGCCGTTCCTTGATCGCGACGGCCTGGACAAGATGAGCACGGAGTTGGTAGACGAGTTCAACGTGGACACGCCCGGTATCACGACCAATGCAGGTGCGCTCTCCGGCGGCAATCTGCAGAAGCTGATATTGGCCCGCGAACTGACGACGGACCCGAAGTTGATCATCGCGGCCCATCCGACACAGGGGCTGGACGTGGGCGCGACGGAGGCGGTGCGCCAGCGGCTGCTGGAGCAGCAGGCGGCCGGGGTGGCGGTACTGCTGATCAGCGAAGACCTGGACGAGTTGTTCAGCCTGGCCGACCGCGTCGCCGTTCTCAACGGCGGGCGGGTGATGGGCGTCGTCGATATCGGCGCGGCGACGCGCGAGGAGATCGGGCTGATGATGGCAGGCGAGCAGACGGCCTGACCGACATCCGCGAAAAGCATGGACATTCTGTACAAGGCTGGCTCGGCCGCTCTTCTGCTGGTGGGCGTACTCTATCCGCTGGGCGCGATCTACATGATGATGAAGTTCCTCACGCGTGAAGATTTTCCTCGTCCCTCACCCGCGTACATGATGCTCCATTTCGTTTTGATTGCGACGGTTCCTCTGGCCGGGATTCTGGGCGGGTTTGCCGGTTTTGCACCGACACTGTGGGAGAGCCAGGTCATTCGCGCGATCGTGTACGGCGCCGGCGTTCTCTCGGTGGTCGCGTTTGCGATGCTGATTGTCAGCAGCCGCGCGCAGCAACCCGACCGCAGTGAGTAGCCGCTGGCGTAGTGCACACACCATCAGCCATCGGTCCGATGACTGACACCCCGGTTTACCTTCCCCGTACAATATATCGATTGTTTGCCCTCGGCGGCGCGGCGGTGGCGCTACTTTTCCTGCGGGAGATCCTGATCGGATTCAGTCTGCCTTCCCTGTTCTTTTTGCTGGGGGCGATCGCGTTCGCCCTTATCCACATACGCTGGGCGCTGATGCGGATGGAGTTGACCGCCGACGGTGTGACCGTGCGCGCGCCGATGCAGGGGCCAATGCAGATCCAGTTCCGCCAGATGATCACGTGTGAAGAGGCCGGCCGCTTTGTACCCGGAGTGAGCCTGGTTTACTGGCCCGTTTCTGCCGAGGGTATCGTAGAAATGGATGTGCCCCACACGCTTTTTTTGCCGGCTGTGACGCGGCAGGATGAACTGCTGGCCGCCCTGCAGGAGCGGATACCCGAATAACTCGATGGCAGTATGGTAAGAGGAGCTTGAAAAAAGTGGCGGCAGGGCATCCGAAGGTTTTGTTCGTCACGGGGGAATATCCGCCGATGGTGGGCGGCGTCGGCAGGTTTACGGCCGAGCTGGCTGCGGCACTGCAGGCGCAGGGCGCGCAGATTGCTATCCTGACCGACGAGCAGGTGACGGTGTCGTCGGAGTCGGATGCGGTTCGGGTACTTCCGGGGCGCCGCAGTTGGGGCTGGGGGATCCTGTCCGAGATTCATGCATGCGCCCGCGCGGTCGGGGCCGAGTGGGTGCATGTTCAGTACCAGACGGCCGCTTACCGAATGCATCCGGCCATCAACGCTTTGCCGTATTTCCTGCGGCGACAGGGGCTGCGCGCCGCCTGGACCTATCACGATCTGCGCGTTCCCTATCTGTTTCCCAAGGCGGGGGCGCGGCTGCGGAACTGGGTTACGAGGCTGCCGTTGCGGGCTGCGGATGCGGTGGTGGTCACGAATCAGAGTGACTGGGATGCGGTCCAAGGGCAGGTGCAGCGCGGCCAGCTTCACCGGATTCCGATCGGCAATGACATCAAGAGCCGGCAGTTTACGACGGAGGAGCGGATCGAAAGGCGGGCGGCACGCGGCTACGGCAGCGGGCAGCTTGTATTGGGTTACTTCGGTTTTCTCAACGCCAGCAAAGGCGGGCTGACGCTGGTCGAGACGCTGGCGGCGCTGGCGGGTGAGGGGCGGGACGTGCACCTGTTGATGATCGGCGAACGGGTTGGTGACAGCGATGAGACGAACTTCAGGTATCTGCAGCGGGTCGAAGCCTCCATTGCCGAACACGGGCTAGACAGGCGCGTGCAATGGACGGGTCACCAGTCGGATGCCGAGGTTGCGGCGGACTTCAACGCGATCGACGTGTTGGTGATGCCGTATGAGGATGGGATGAGTATGCGGCGCAGCACGCTGACGGCGGCGCTGGCCAACGGCTGTGCGATCGTGACAACGCATCCGCAAGATCCGACGCCGGAATTGAGGGCGGACTCCGATTTGCTGCTGGTTCCGCCCAGAGATCCGGCGGCGGCCGCGGAAGCGGTGCGGCGCATCGCCGAGGACCCGCGGCTGGCGGAGAAGCTGCGTATCAATGCCCGTAAGGCGGCCCGCCAGTTCAGTTGGGAAGTGATCGCGACGCGGCATCTGGAGATGTACAACGCATAGGCGGTCCTTCCTCAAAGATACGGTTGGGTGCGTCCCGAATTCAGGGTTGGAACAGTCTTGCGGGGAATTCATGCTAGAGGAGGCTGAAATTGTATAGCGGCTTTGGGAGAGACGCAGGGCAGGCACCAGGCCTGCCCCTACGGAGACTTTATGTGGCGGGCGGGACGTGGTTTGGCGAAACTCCTTCGATTGGGCACCTGTTACAAATTTCGACACCAGGTCGGCGAGGCATGTTGTAGGATTGGGGGCGTTGCGGGGGCGGAGCCCCCGCACAAGGGAGGGCGCTTGCGCCCGACCGCCCAAAATAGCGAGGAGAGAGTGAAGAGGAGTGAGGAGAGAGAACTGCCTTTTCCTCTGCTTCAGATTGGATGACGGAAGGGCTATGGTTTCGTTGGTGCCAGAGGTGTAGGAGAGTTCACCCTAATTTGGGATGCACCCTATTTCCCGTCCGTTGACCCGCCTTGGGTCGCGTTGTACACTGTCTGCATCCTAAAGGTTTGCATAACCTCTAGCCATTGAAAACAGACGAATGCAGGGAGGCCAAGAGATGGAATATCGCGCATTTGGACGTACGGGACTGAATGTATCGGCTATCGGTTTCGGCTGCTGGGAGATTGGCGGCGGGTACGGACACTTTGAGGAAAGCGACGTTGTCAAGGCGGTGCATCGGGCACTCGACCTTGGGATTAATCTCTTTGACACGGCCGAGGGATACGGCTTCGGCCAGTCCGAGGAGATTCTGGGTAAGGCCCTGGGCGCGCGGCGTCAGGAGGCGATCGTCGTGACCAAGTGGGGCATCTACCAGCAGGAAGGCAAGTGGCGGCGCGACAGCCGCCGCGAGACGGCTTTGGCTTCCATCGACCGCAGCCTCAAGGCGCTCGGAACCGACTATGTAGATGTCTATCTGGTCCATTGGCCGGACAGGGATGTGCCGCTGGAGGAGCCGATGGGGGTGCTGGAGGAGATCGTGCAGGCGGGGAAGGCCCGCTTCGTGGGTGTTTCCAACTTCCGGCCGCAGCAGATCGAGACCTGTATGGAGACGCGGCGGGTGGACATCGCCCAGTACGGCTACCATATGTTCGACCGCCGCCTGGAGCGCGAGATCTTCCCGACGATCGATAAGCACGGCATCGGGCTGATGACCTACGGTTCGCTGGCGCACGGGCTGCTGACAGGCACGTTCACTTCGGAGACGACGTTTGACGAAAGTGACTGGCGCTCCAATGGCACGGCCTTCAACATTCCCCTGTTTACGGAGGAGGTCTTTGCCAGGAACGTGGCTGCGGCCGATGACCTCAAGCCGATCGCTGCCCGGCACGGCAAGACGATGCCTCAACTTGCGCTGCGCTGGGCGCTGTCGAATCCGGTCGTGAGCGTGGCGCTGATCGGTTTCCGCCGCCCGGAGGAGGTCGAGGAAAACGTGGCCGGTCTCGACTGGTCACTTGACCAGGAGACGCTGGAGGAGATCGATGCGGTGTTCGCCAAACACGGTGTGGATACGGCGCCGGCTGCCTGGGTGGAGGAAGAGTAGTCGCGTAGCGGGAGACCTGCTGGCGTTTAGGGAGATCTCAAAACGTTGCCGAATCCGGTTTCACAGGGAAAGGACTTTGTTACATGGCAACTACTCGCCTGCGCGTGTTGTCTGAGGAGCAGGTCAGGCAATTCAGACTCAACGGCTTTCTGACCGTCGAGGACGTTCTCTCGGGGGATGAGGTGGCGGCTCTGGCGGCACATACCGATCTGATCGCGGCCGGCAAAGTCGAACACATCCCGGAGACGAGCATTCAGCTGGAAAAGGTGTTCCGGGAAGGTGAACGTGAAGTTGCGGACCAGGTGCTGTCGGTGCGCAAACTGTACAATCTGGCCGTCTATGATGAGGTCATGTGGGGCCATGCCAGCCATCCCAAAATCGTCGACATCATTGCCGATCTGCTGGGCAGCGATGACATCAAGATGTACGGGGACCAGTTGTTCATGAAGGCGCCGGTCACGGGGACGGAGCAGCCGTGGCACCAGGATTCGGCGTCGTGGCGGGACATTCTCCCGATGGACCTGGTTTCGGCGTGGACGGCGATCGATGATGCAACGGTGGATAACGGCTGCCTGAACTTCTGCCCCGGCACGCACCGCTGGGGGATGATACGAGGGGAGCGGCTGTCCTGGTTCGTGGAAGATCTGGGGAGCGACCAGTGGCCGATCGTGCCTGCGCCTCTGAATGCGGGCAGCATCAGTTTTCATCACAGCCTGGTCCTGCACCAGAGCAACGCCAACCTGTCGGGGCAAAGGCGGCGCGGCTATGCGGTCCACTACATGCGGGCGTCGTCGCGGCGGGATGAATCGGTTACGGACGCGCCGAAGATGCCGCCGTTTAAGCAGGTGCGGGGGCGTTCGTTTGCGGGGCGGGTGTAGGTTTTAGTCTGGAAAAACAGATAACAGATCGACAAACCGGCACGCCGCTCGCGTGCCGGTTTTCTTTTCGAAGGCAGTACGCCGCCGCTAGACCGCCCCGGGCGCGCCGAGTGGATGGGGGCCGTTGGTCATCGGGTTGGCGCGGGCGAGGGCGTAGACCGCGTCCTGGATTTCGAGGATGCGCACTGCATGCCCGACGTCGGGCGAGAAGCTGCTGCGCCCTTCTTCGATGGCTACAAGTGCTCTGCGCATGATCTCCTTCATGCCGCGGGTATGCGGCGATTCCTCGTGGAAGGTCACGCCCTCGGTTGTGTGGACCTCTGTCACCCTGTTTCCCTGCTGGTCATAGCGTTGCAGGACGGTCGCTTTGGTGCCGATGAAGCGGAAACTGTGGTCGCCCGCGCGGGCGCCTGACGGATAGCTGTAGCCAGATTCGACGATGCCGGTGACGCCGTCGTCGGTGCGTAAGACTCCCACCGCCACGTCTTCTACTTCGCGTGCGTACATCGAGTTGGAGATGACGCCGCCGACGGCGGTAACGGGCTTGTCGCCGACGAACTGTAGATAGGTGTCGATGCCGTGGGCGGACTCGGTCGCCCAGCAGCCGCCGCCGGAGATAGTGGCGTCGTTGTGCCAGGCGGAGGGCGTGGGATCGTAGCGGGAGGGCGGCCCGTTGTTGAGGCGGCTGTTGTAGAGGACGAGGTCGCCGAAGCTGCCGTCGTCGATCATGCGCTGGACGGTGTCGACAAGCTCGGTGCCGCGGTTGGGCAGGGTGAGGGCGCTGAAGACGCCGCGCTCTTTGCAAAGTTCGGCGGCGGGACGGAGGCGGTCGGCGCAGTCGGCGAAGGGCTTGTCGAGCAGGAAGGGCAGGCCGCGCTCGGCGCAGGCGCGGACATGGGCCGGCATCTCGGTATGTTTGCCGGCGACGAGGACGGCGTCGGGCCGGCTGGCGTCGAGGCACTCGCCTGCAGTGCTATAGGCGGGACAGTTGAACTCATCGGCCAGCTGCTGGCGCGGGCCTTGCTCGGCGTCCATGACGGCGACGATCTCGTGGCCGAGATCGCGGGTTGTGCCGGCCATGCCGCGGCCGTGATGGCTGTAGGAAAGTAGCGCAGTTCGCATGGTTGTTTACCTCAGATCCAGCCGTGTTGGCGGGTGACGGGCACGCCGTGGCGCTGGTGGGTCCAGGAGTGGCCGCTCTCGAGGACGACTTCGCGCCCGGTGATGGCCGAACTCTCGGCGGCGAAGAGGATCTCCATGATGTGGCGGCTCCACTCGCCGGAGGAAGGCGGCTCGATGTCCTGTTCGATCGCCTCGACGAAGGACTTCCATTCGTGGTGCATCTCGACGGGCGGGTCGTCGAAGGGGATGTCCTTCCACTCGTCTCCCTGGCCGACTTTGACGAACTTTTCGCCGTGCTGGCTGAAGCGCAGGGTGCCGTTGGTGCAGATGACCTGGCTCTCGAAGTTGGGCGCGCCGTCGGCGAAACCGACGGAGACGGCGACGCCGGCGAGGCTGTTCTTGTAGCGGACGAGCGCGGTGGCGGTGTCGTCGCTGGCCTGATAGTGGGCGCGGGTGCCCATGCTGGCGGATACGGAGACGGCTTGGGAGGCCATGAGCCAAGTGAGGCGGTCGACGACATGGACGCCGTTGGCCAGCCACATGCCGCCGCCGTGGAAGCGGCTGCGGTACTGGGGCGGGCGGCTGGCATAGTTCCAGTTCTTGGACATGTAGCAGACGACGGTCATCAGCGGGCCCAGCTGGCCGGAATCGAGGATCTCCTTGGCCTTGAGGCTGGTGCCGTAGTAGTGCTGGGTCTGGCCGACCATGAGCTTGACGTTGTTGCTGGCGGCGGCTTCGATCATGTCGTCGCACTGCTCGAGGCTGAGCGCCATCGGCTTTTCGACGAGGACGTGCTTGCCGGCGTTGCAGGCGTCGACGGTGAGGCGGTGGTGGAGTTGATGGCCGAGCACGACGGCGACGGCTTCGACCTCGTCGTCCTTGAGAAGCTCGGTGTGGGAGGGGTAGCCCTTGGGGATGTCGTACTTCTGCATGTATTCGCGGCGCTTCTCTTCGAAGAGATCGGCGACGGCAACGACTTCGACGTTATCGAGGGTGTCAATGGCACTACAGTGGGCGCGTGCGATGCCGCCCAGCCCGATGATTCCGACTTTCAATTTCGCCATGTCTGTCTATTTCGCTCCTGTGGGTTGCAGCAGTCGGTACGATTTACTGATGTATAGGGAAGGCATGTTCGGCTTTTGGCCGGGATTGCAGATCTAGTTTGCCATGCCGTGTCGGTGGAGTAAAGCGGCCCGGGCGGCTGCGCGCCTCAGATCCAGCCGTGATCGCGGGTGACGGGAATGCCGCCGCGCTGGTGGGTCCAGGAAAGGCCGCTTTCCAGGACGACATCGCTGCCGCTGATGGCCGAGGTCTCGGCGGCGAAGAGGATCTCCATGATGTGGCGACTCCATTCGCCGGAGGTGGGCGGCTCGATGTCCTGTTCGATCGATTGGACGAACGATTTCCACTCATAGTGCATGACGGCCGACGGGACTTCAAAGGGTATATCCTCCCACTCATCCCCCTGCCCGACCTGGAGGACCGGTTGTCTGCCACCTATGATGCGCACGGTGCCGTTGGTGCAGATGACTTGGGTATCCATGATGGGCGGCCCGTCGGCGAAGGCGATGGAGACGGCGACGCCGGCGAGGCCGTTCTTGTAGCGGATGAGGGCGGTGGCGGTATCGTCGGCGGCCTGGTAGTGGGCGCGTGTGCCGATGCTGGCGGATACGGATGCGGCCTGGGAGGCCATGAGCCAGGTGAGACGGTCAACGACGTGGACGCCGTTGGTGAGCCACATGCCGCCGCCGTGGAAGCGGCTGCGGTACTGGGGCGCGCGGTTGGCGTAGGTCCAGTTTTTGCACGAGAAGCAGACGATGGTCATCAGCGGGCCCAGCCGGCCGGAATCGAGGATCTCCTTCATTTTGAGGAGGGGGCCGGAGAAGTGCGGGGTATGGCCGACCATGAGTTTGACGTTGTTGCTGGCAGCGGCATCGATCATGTCGTCGCACTGTTCGAGGCTGAGGGCCATCGGCTTTTCGACGAGGACGTGTTTGCCGGCGTTGCAGGCGTCGACGGTGAGGCGGTGGTGGAGCTGATGACCGAGCACGACGGCGACGGCGTCGATTTCGTCATCCTCCAGGAGCTCGGTGTGGGAGGTGTAGCCCCTGGGAATGCCGTATTCGTCCATGTACTGACGGCGCTTCTCTTCGAAGAGGTCGGCGACGGCGACGACTTCGGCATTTTCGAGGGTAGCGATGGCGTCGCAATGGGAGCGGGCGATGCCGCCAAGCCCGATGATTCCGACTTTTAGAGTGGCCATATCAGCTTGTCGCTCCTGCGGGACGCTATTTGAAGACGCCGCTGGTGATGCCTTCGACGATCTGGCGCTGGAAGATGAGGGTGATGATGAAGACCGGGATGGTGGTGAGGATGGCCACGGCGGACATGTTGCCCCAGGAGACGTCGAATTCGCTGCGTGCGCCGATGACCTGGGCTTCGGAGAGGGCCATGGTGATGACCTTGACGCCGGCGCCGCGAGCAAAGATGAGCGGCGTGAAGAATTCGTTCCAGCCGATGATGAAGTTGATGAGGAACATGGTGGCGACGCCGGGGCGGATTACGGGCAGGACGATGCGCCAGAGGAGCTGGAAGAAACTGGCGCCGTCGACCTTGGCTGCATCCTCGATCTCGACGGGTACCTGGCGTAGAAATGAGACCAGCACCCAAGTCGTGATCGGCAGCAGCGCACTGCCGTAGAGAATGAGGAGGCCGTGCAGCGTATCCATCAGCTTGAGCGTCTGGTACATCTGGAAAAGAGGAATGACGGTGGCGGTGCCGGGCAACATACTGGAGGCGAGCAGCCCGATCATTACCATGTTCGCGCCGGGGAAGTTGAGGCGGGCGATGGCGTAGGCGGCCAGCAGGCTGACGGTGAGCGCCAGAATGGTAGAGAAGGTGGCCAGCAGGGTGGAGTTGAGCATGTAGCGGGCGATGGGCAGCGCGCCGAAGATGTCCTGAAAACGTGCGATGGCCAGGCTGCGCGGAACGTAGGTAAGCGGTACGGTAAACAGTTTCCCGCTGGGGGCGAACGCGGTCAGGAAGATGTAATAAATAGGCAGCAGGATCACGATCAGGAAGAGAATGACCGTAAGCGTGAAAAGTGCTGGGCGGATTTTCGGCCAGAGGTTGGTTTGCGTATTCATAGGACGACAGCAGCCAGATTCGTTACAGACGTTCCCAGGCACGGCGGAGCAGGCCGTAACCAAGGACGCCTACGATCAGAACGATGAAAAAGAGCAGCATGGCTATGGCAGAGGCGTAGCCGAAGTTCAACACGCGGAAGCCTTCAAGATAGACGAGATATGAGAGCAGCGATGTCGCGGTGCCGGGGCCGCCGTTGGTGAGCGCGTAGACGATTTCAAAGGTGAGTACGCGGAAGATGGCGGTGAAGATGATCATCGAGATGATGAGCGGCATCAGGAGGGGCAGGGTGATGTACCAGTAGGAGCGCGCGCCGTCGGCGCCGTCGATCTTGGCGGCCTCGTAAAGTTCAAGAGGGATGCCCTGGAGGCCGCTGAGGAATATAACGGCGAGGAAGGCTGTGTTTTTCCAGACATCGGTGATGGTTACGGCGAAGCGGGCGGTGGTGAAGTTGACAAGCCAGAGCGGGCGTTCGCCGCTGAGACGCCAGATGATGTCGTTGATGAGGCCGTAGTCCTGGTGGAAGATCCAGCGGGCGGCGGTGGCGATCACGATGGGGGCCATGGCCCAGGGCAGCAGATTGACGGCGCGGGTGAAGTTGCGCATTTTGAAGCGCTGGTTGAGTAGCTCGGCGATGGCCAGCCCGAGCACGACCTGCAGGGCGACGGAGGTGACGGTAAAGAAGAGGGTAAAGGTGAGGGTGGCGTCGACGTTGGCATCGCGAGTCAACGCCATGTAGTTGTCCAGGCCGACGAAGTCGAAGGTGCGGCGCACGGGGCTGTTGTCGAAGAAGCTGATGTAGAAGGTGCGCAGGAAGGGATAGACGGATGTGAGGAGCCGCCACAGAACCACTGGGGTGACCAGCAGCCAAGCCAGAAGTATACGCCGTGTGCTGAGGTTCTGTTGACCGAACAAGGGTGGAACACCAGTTGTCAGTGGTCAGTTGCCGGTGGCCAGTGTAGATGCTGGCCACCGGCAGTTCATTGCGGGTATCAGCCCAGGTCGCGCTCGAGGATTGGGTTGATCTTGTCCATGGCGGCCGTGACCGCTTCATCGAGGCTGACCTGATCGGTCAGATAGGCGTGAACGTTCTGTTCGGCGGCGTCGTAGATCTCCTGGATGCTGGGGGTAACCGGGCGGGCTTTGACAAGGCCGCCGGCCTCGGCCAGATCCAAAAGGAAGGGCGAAGAGGGTGCGAGATCCTGGACTTCGGGGTCGGCCCAGAGGGAGACACGGGCGGGAACGCGGCCGCGATAGATCTGCTGCTTCATGACATCGGAGCGTGCGGTAAAGCCGACCCACTCGGCGGCCAGGTCCTGGTTAGGCGAGCTGGCAACGGCGGACCAGCCCCAGCAGCCGGTGATCGTCTCGGCGTTGTCCGGTCCCATCGGCGGCAGGAATGCGGAAACCTGATCAGCCCAGAACTCCTCGTTGGTGCGCATGGCGCCGAAGAAGCCGTCCCAGCACCACCACATGGCGTACTTATCGGAGAGCCAGCCCTGGAAGACGGAGCTATAGTCCTCCTGCGGGGCAGAATCAGGGGCGATGTTGTGTTCTGCGTAGAGCGCCTTATAGAAGGCGAGCGCTTCGCGTGCGCCGTCGTTGTCGAGGTTGTTGATGGCGCCGCCGCCCTGATTGGTCCAATGCTGGATTTCGTTGCCCAGCTGGCCACCGATCGTGGCGGAAAGGGCGATACCGTAGATGCCTGCGTCCTCATCTGTGAGAGCAGTGCCGACTTCGACCAGTTCGTTCCAGTCGGTGGGCGGAGAGACGCCGGCTTCCTCGAAATAGTCGGTGCGATAGAAGAAGATCTCGGTGTCGTTGCCCCAAGGAATGCGGTAGAGCACGCCGTCCCAGGACGAGACATCGTGGATCAACGTCTGGGGCCAGTCATCGAGGTCGATGTCGTAGAGTTCGACGACGGGCTCGAGCGGGGAGAGCCAGCCGGCGGCGCCGTAAATGGCGGCCTGAAAGTCATCGGAGTGGAAGGCGTCGGTGCCGGTATCGCCCGATGCCAGCCGTGTTGTCATCATCTGCTGCCATTCGATGTAGACGGCCGGCGCGACTTCATAGTTGACGATGTTGCCGGTCTCTTCCTGATACTGGTCGATGACGCCCTGGAAAAAGTCATTGCTGTCGGCCCAGTAGACGATGTTCAGCTCCTGCGGTTCGGCCATGGTTTCTTCGCCGCCGCCATCTTCGGTGGGGGCGGCCGCGGGCACGGCGCAAGCGCTGAGCGCGGCGAACGCGGCGCCGGCGCCGGCTGTCTTGAGGAAGGCACGACGGGAGACGGGACGCGTCGTTGAAGCGTGTGCTTTTCGGGTCACGGGATTCCTCCTGGATTGGAAAGGGAGTAGGGAAGGATCGCTTGTCTACGATGTGTGACTGCAGGTCAGGTAGTTGGATGAAGGTCTGCGGTTCACGGCATGGATCGAACGATGTTTGGGGGTCAACATTGTGTGAAACATGCTGTGGGCCGGTCGCTGCATCTTAGCAGAGACACCGGAGGCGCTGCAAACTCTGTTTTTGAGGCCATAATGAATTGTCGCTGCATCCGACAGAGAAAACTGTCAGGGATCATCTCTCTTTTCGCAGAAGGACGGGGGACATACTTTGGGCTGCGCTCCCACTGCTGCTGATGCGATGCGTTCTGGTACAATACGGCACGGAGTTGCTTCCATCTGTCATTCCGACACGGCAGCCAGATGATAACCCCTTTCGATTTACAGTGTGAATACGCCGTCGATCCGGTGGGCGTCGACACGCGGCAGCCGCGCTTCAGTTGGCTGCTGCATGCGAAGGCGCGCGGTCAGAGGCAGTCGGCCTACCGGATTCTGGTCGCAAGCAGCGAGGCTAGACTGCTGGCGGGGGTTGGTGACAAGTGGGACAGCGGCCGGGTTGCCTCGTCAGAGATGGCGCACGTGGAATATGACGGTGCAGCGCTAGAGAGTAATGAACGTTGCTGGTGGGCGGTGCAGGTGTGGGACGGGGAAGGGCGCGCCAGCAGATTCAGCACGGCGGCAATGTTCTGCATGGGGTTGTTGGAGGCCGGCGACTGGCAGGGCAGTTGGATCGGCGCGACGGACAGGACGGTCTCGGCACCGCTGCTGCGGCGGGCGTTCACGGTGGATAGGCCGGTGCGGCGGGCGACGGTCCACATGTCGGGGCTGGGCTATGGGGAACTGTATGTGAACGGCTCCAAGGTTGGGCGGAGCGTGCTGGACCCCGGGAACACGTATTACAACAACGACCAGCCAGTTGCATTGGGCTCGCGCGTGCTTTATGAGAGCCACGATGTCACGGAGCTGTTGCAGGCAGGCGCCAACGTTTTCGGCGTCATGCTGGGGCATGGCTGGTATAGTGCCGAGGATGACATTCCGCCGTCACCCAGTCACCGCACGCCTTACGGGGATAGGCCCAGGCTGCTGTTGCAAGGAATTGTTGAGTACGAGGACGGCGGGCAGGTCAGCATCGTTTCAGACGGCGAGTGGAAGGCGGCTCCGGGCCCGATCACTTATAACGATTTCAATAACGGTGAGCGTTACGACGCTCGCCTGGAGAGGCCGGGTTGGGGCTGCCCCGGTTACGATGACACAGGCTGGCAACGGGCTGTGGCTGTGGAGGCGCCCGGGGGCGCGCTGACCGCACAGAGCATACAGGCGGCGCGGGTGATGGAGACGCTGCCGGCGGTTGGGATGACCCGCCCGAGCGAGGGTGTGTATATTTTCGACCTGGGGCAGGTGATCACGGGATGGTGCCGGCTGCGGGTGCGGGGACCGGCGGGCGCGACGGTCACGCTGCGGCACGGGACCTGTTTGTACGCGGACGGGATGCTGGACGCGCGCAGCAATCTGTGCAACGCGCCCGGTTCTGAGGAGGCGTACAGGAAGGGGACCGGCCGCGATGGGGGCGTACATCATAGTGCACGGCAGACGGACAGCTATACGCTCAGAGGCGATGGTGTCGAGGTATGGGAGCCACGCTTCACGCTGCACAGTTTCCGTTATGTGGAGGTCACCGGCTATCCGGGCTCGCCGGCGCTGGATAGCGTGGAGGGGCGGGTGGTGCACACGGCGGTGGGGACCGGGAGCCGTTTTCGCTGTTCGAACGAGCTTTACAACCAAATACACAGCAATGTGCACTGGACGCTGCGGGGCAGTTTTCAGAGCATCTCACAGGACGCGGCCGACCGCTCCGAACGGGTGGCGTGGCTGGGCGATCCGGGCTTTATCGCCGAGGACTATCTTTACAATTTTGAGAGCGCCAATTTCTGGGCGAAGTGGCTGGAGGATATCGCCGATGCGCAGAGAGAGGACGGCGATGTCCCGGTGGTGGCACCGCTGCACTGGCGCGCAACGATGGACGCGTATCTGCGCTGGATTGACTGGGCGAGCACTTATCCGATCTTTGTGTGGCAGGTCTACCGGCACTACGGCGACGGGCGCGTTCTGGCGAGGCATTACGGTCCGCTGAAGCGTATGATGGCATTTTACGGCGGGCTGGCGGAAGGGCATATCATGCGCCATGGGCTGGGCGACCACATGGAGCCGCAGGCGGACGGGACTTCCAGCTTCAAGCCGCTGCATACGCCCATGGCACTCACGTCAACGGCCTATTACCAGCACTGTGTGTGGATCCTGGCGCAGGGGGCGCGGATGCTGGGTGAGGAGGAGGAGGCGCGGCGGTACGGTGCGCTGGCGGGGGAGATCAGGGAGGCGTTCAATCGCGAGTTTCTGGACGAGGAGAGCAACCAGTACGGAGGCGGGAGCCAGACGGCGAACGCGGTGGCGCTGCATCTTGATTTGGTGCGGGAGGAGAGGGTGGAGGCGGTTGTGGCCAACCTGGTCGAGGATATCTGTGTGCGCCAGAACGGGCATCTGACGACGGGGATCATCGGCACGGCGGCGCTGGCGAATGCTCTGCCGTGCTACGGGCAGGCGGAGGTTATGGCCGAGCTGATGTCGCAGACGACTTTTCCGAGCTGGGGCGAGCAGATTGCCAAGGGCGCGACGACGGTATGGGAGTCGTGGAACGGTGACCCGGAGGAGGAGTTGAGCCTGAACATGAAGATGTTTTGCAGCACGGAGGTCTTTTTCTACCGTACGCTGGCTGGGATCAGCCCGACGAGTCCTGGCTACCGGACGATTGCGATCAGTCCCAAGGTGGTCGGCGGGGTGACCGATGTGGAGGCTGTGGTCGAGACGCAGTCCGGCACGGTGGCGTCGGCCTGGCAGCGCGAGGAGGGGGCGTTCGCTCTGCAGGTGACCGTGCCTGTCAACACGAGGGCGGAGGTCAGCGTGCCCAAGATGGGTCAAGGCGCGGTGGCGATAAGTGAGGGCGGAAAGCCGGTTTGGGAGAAGGGCGTGTACAGACCGGGCGTTGTGGGTATCGGGGCGGGCGAGGAGAACGGGGACGCTTTCACTTTCCAGGTGGGCTCCGGCTCTTACAGTTTTCGCCTGGTCGAAGAATAGCTTGTAACAGAACAATCAGACCTGAGGGGAACTAGGATGACGATGAAGATTGCTGTTGTGGGAACCGGCGGCGTGGCCGAGAGGAACTATCTGCCCTACATCACAGAGCGAGACGATATTCGGCTCAGCTACTTGAACCGCACGCGCAGCAAGGCCGAGGCGGTGGCGGAACAGTTCGGCGGGCGCGTGGCGGCGGATGCGGCCGACCTGATGACGGACGAGCCGGACACCTGCCTGGTTTTTACCAAAGAAACGGACCGTCTTGACGCGGCGAATGCGCTGCTGCCGCACGGGCCGAAACGGCTCTTCTTTGAGAAGCCGCTGGCGGCGCGGCACGGGCAGGCGAACGTAGTCGAGGAAGATTTCTTCGATGCGCGTGCGATGATGCAGGCGGCGCACGGTGCGGGCGTGGAGACGGCGATGGTGTTCAACTACCGCTTCTTCGACCAGACGCGGCTGGCGCGGGAGATCGTGGAACGGGAGGAATTTGGGCAGCCGGTGCATTTCACGGGCATGGTGCATTACAACTGCTGGAGCCACTGCATCGACCTGTTGCTGTACTTCATGGGGCCGGCAGCCAGCATCAGCGCGCAGGCGTCCTCGCCAGGCGCGGGCGCCGATGAAGCGCGCAACGTGACAGTGGCTGCGCGCCTGGTGAACGACGCCACCGGCACGCTAATCGGCACGTCCGCCATCGATCCCAAGCTGCCGCTCTACGAGTTGACCTTCGCGTATGAGCACGGACGGCTGAGTATGCGGGACCTGGACGGCGAGATGGAGGTGATCAACTACCGCACGGGCCGCCACGAACGGCACAATCTGACATTCGATATCTCGCGCTGGGATCAGTACCGGGCGTCGTTCGGCAAGGCGATTAACGCCTACCTGGACAGCGTGCGGGATGGGGCGCCGCCGCCGATTCCGGGAATGGCCGGTTTGCAGGAACTGCAGTTTGAGGCGGGGATCAAGCGGGCGATTGCGAGTGGCGCGACGGTGGATTTAGGGGAGGCCTTTGGATTGGGGGGTTGATTCTCAGTGTCGAAGAGAGTATGCTTGATTCGGCCAATGTTGCATTCGAGCTGAATTGGGGTATAAACCCAGCGCAAAACTGCTGGTCTGTTATGAACCGCCTATACAGAAAGAGGGGTCAGATGTTGCGCCGAAATATGTCGGACATTTATCGCAATTTCTCTTTTGCAAGAGGGGCTGTAGCCGTATTGGCATTGTGGTTATCGCTCACAATGGTCGCGGCATGTGTGCCGATACCAGCGGAACCCACCACGGACCAGGCGATACCATGGAACTCCACCGCGGACCGAGCGATACCGGAGGAATCCACCACGGATCGAGATGTGTTGGTCGCGCTCTACCAAGCCACAAACGGCGACTCCTGGCTGAGGAGCGACAACTGGCTGACCGACTCACCGATCGGGAGGTGGTACGGTATTGTCACGGACGGCAGTGATCGCGTCATCAAACTGAATCTCTCTGCGAACGGCTTGAGTGGGTCGATTCCACCAGAGTTGGGCAATCTCACTGAATTGGAATCGCTGGGTCTTGCAGACAACAGGTTGAGTGGGGAGATTCCGCCTGAGCTAGGTAACCTCATTTACCTTGAATCGCTGTATCTCAATAACAACGAACTGAGTGGGGAGATTCCGCCTGAGCTAGGTAACCTCATTTACCTCGAATCGCTGTGGGGCAGTAGCAACCAGTTAAGTGGGGAGATTCCGCCAGAACTAGGCAACCTCATCTACCTCGAAACGTTGATTCTCGATAGTAACAAACTGAGTGGGGAGATTCCGCCTGAGCTGGGTGAACTCTTCTATCTCGAATGGTTGTATCTCTATCTCAATCAGCTAAGTGGGGAGATTCCGGCGGAATTGGGACAACTCACCAATCTGAGACATTTGGACCTCGCAGACAATAGACTGAGTGGATCGATTCCGCCAGAACTAGGCAATCTCATCAGCCTGGAATCGATACGGGGCGGTAGCAACCATTTAAGTGGGGAGATTCCGCCAGAGTTGGGCAAACTTCTCAGCCTGAAATCGCTGGACCTCGATAGCAACCAACTGAGTGGGGAGATTCCGCCAGAGTTGGGCAAACTAACTGAGTTGGAATGGATAGGTCTTGCAAACAACAGGTTCAGTGGGGCAATTCCGCCTGAGCTAGGTAACCTCATCTACCTCGAATCGCTGCATCTCTATCTCAACCAGCTAAGTGGGGAGATTCCAGCGGAATTGGGACAACTCACCTATCTGAGACATTTGGACCTCGCAGATAATAGACTGCGTGGGGCGATACCGCCTGAACTGGGTAACCTCATCTACCTCAAATCACTGTGGGCCGGTAGCAACCGCTTAAGTGGGGAAATTCCTGCAGAAATGGGCAAACTTACCAGCCTGAAATCGCTGGACCTCGATAGCAATCACCTGAGCGGAACGATTCCGCCTGAACTAGGCAACCTCATCTACCTCGAGTCGTTGTATCTCTATAGCAATTTGCTAAGTGGGGAAATTCCAGCGGAATTGGGACAACTCACCATGCTGAAGCATTTGGATCTCAAGGACAACAAGCTAGGTGGAGAGATTCCGCCGGAATTAGGACAACTTACCGGCTTGGAATCATGGTCCCTTTCGGACAACCGGTTGACCGGATGTGTACCCGGAGTCTGGCGACAGGTCAAAGACAACGACTTTGACGGGCTTGGACTCCCATATTGTATCGCGCCGTAGTTGTGTTACTCCGCCAAAGTGCCAGCGATCAGGTCCGTCGCCCCCCTCTACCGGCTACTGCCATTTAACAGCTCCGTCTTGGGCAGGTCCTTGGTGGGGTCGACGAAGGGGACGCGGACTATCTCGGCGTCGACGATGCCGTCGGCGGGGAGTTGGACTTTGGCCTGGGTGCCGCGTTTCCAGTGGGAGCGGGGCATGACGGCCAGGGCGATGTTGGACTCCTGGGCCGGTGACCAGAAGGCGCTGGTGACGTAGCCGACGTCGTCGCCGGAGTCGCTGTCTTTGACCAGATAGAAGTCCTCGTTGTACCAGACGATCGGCTTGCCGCCGACGCGGAGACCGACCAGCCGCTGATTCACCCCCTCCTGCTTGATCCGCGTAAGCGCCTCTTTGCCGATGAAGTCGCCCTTGTCCAGGTCCACCTGCCAGCCCAGACGGACCTCGTAGGGGTTGTTCTCGATATCCATGTCCTGGCCGTAGGAGAGGATGCCGGCCTCGATGCGGCGGATGTGGCTGGGCGCGATGACGCCGAGGTTGAACTCCTCGCCCTGCTCAAGGATATAGGGCCAGACGTCGTCGGCGTGGAGCATGGCATTGTGCAGGTAGATCTCGAAGCCGACCTCGGCGGAGAAGCCGGTGCGCGAGATGGTTACGGGGTGGCCGTTGAGGGTTTCGTGGATGAGGCCGTAGTAAGGGATTTCGCGGATGTGGGGGCCGAACATCTTCTCCATCAGGGGGGCGGACTTGGGGCCCTGGATCTGGACGGGAGATACGTCGAGCTCGTGGATTTCGACGTTGAAACGGCCGGTGGCGTTGACGCCCTGGGCCCAGAGCAGAACGTCGGAGTCTGAGATGCTGAACCAGAACTCGTCGTCGGCTACGCGCAGGAGCACAGGGTCGTTGATGATGCCGCCGTACTGGTTGCAGAGAATGACGTAGCGGGCGCGCATGTTGGGCATCAGGGTGTGCACGTCGCGAGTGATGAGGTAGTCGACGAACGCCGCGGCGTCGGGGCCCTTGACCTGGATCTGGCGCTCGACGGCCACGTCCCACATGCTGACGTGCTCGGTCAGGAATTTGTATTCGGCGAGCATGCCGCCGTCTTCGGGCTTGATGTAGGCGCGCGGGTGATACTGGTGGTTGTAGGTGGTGTAGGCCCAGCAGCCGGCGGCTTTGGACAGGTGCCACCAGGGCGACTTCCTGATGCGGGTCGAGATGAGCATGCGGGCGTCGCTGTTTCCGCTCTGGCGCAGGTTTATGGGCAGGCGGCGGTTCTTGAGGCCGTCGATGAGTAGTGTTTGTTGCATGTGGAAATACTCCAGTGGCTGTTAGTTTTCAGTTTTGAGTTTCTAGTTTTTAGTGGTCGACAGCCAGAAACGATTTATGCCTTCATCCTTATGCCTCGTGGATCGTAGAGAGGCTCTCGGACAACTGTTGCGGGCAGGCGTTCGTCGAAGTAGAGGATGTCGACGCTGGTTCCTTCTTTGGCGTAGTCGCTGGGCAGGTAGCCGTAGACGATGCCGCGACCGATTGTGTGGCCATAGTTGGCGCTGGTGACGTAGCCCAGGATGCGGTCTGCGTCCGTGATAGGCTCTTTGCCCATGACGACTGCGTCGGGGTTGTCGAGGGTCATGCAGCAGAGCTGGCGCGTGTTGCCCTGTGTTCGAAACTCTGCCAGTGCATCGCGGCCGATGAAGTCGCCCTTGTTCATGCGCACGGCGAAATCGATGCCGGCCTCGTAAGGATTGTACTCGGTGTGGATGTCCTGGCCCCAGAGCCGGTAGCCCTTTTCGAGCCGGAGGGAGTCGAAGGCGCCGCCGCCGGCCGCGATCAGGCCGAGCGGTTCGCCCGCCTCCCAGAGGATATCCCACAGGCGCAGGCCCTGCTCGAACGGAGCGTAAAGCTCCCAGCCGAGTTCGCCGACGTAGGAGATGCGCAAGGCGAGGACGGGAACCTCGACGACCGTTATCTGTTTGGCGGTCAGGTAGGGGAAGGCGGCGTCGCTCAGGTCGTCTTCGCAGACGCGGCTGAGCAGGTCGCGGGCGTGCGGGCCCCAGAGGCCGAGGCAGCACTGGGCAGGCGATATGTCGGTCAAGGTGGCGGAACCGTCGCCGGGCAGGTGCTGCTCCATCCAGGCCAGGTCGTGGAGGCCCATGGAGCCGCCGGTTACGATCATAAAGCGCGCTTCGGCGAGGCGGGTGACGGTCAGGTCGCACTTGATGCCGCCGCGCGGGGTCAGCATGGCGGTGTAGGTGATAGAGCCGACGGGTCTGTCCATCTGGTTGGCGGCCAGGCGCTGCAGAGCGGGGAGCGCGCCGGGGCCGGTCATCTCAAAGATGGCGAAGGGCGTCAGATCGAAGAGAGCCACCCGTTCGCGCGTGGCTGCGTGTTCCGCGGCGATGGCAGGCGACCATTCCTGCGCGGCCCAGTCGTTGCGAGCTGTGCCGTTTACATTGCGTGTTTCGAGCAAGGCCAGGTTGGCGTCGTACCATTGGGGGCGTTCCCAGCCGGCGTTCTCGAAGAAGACAGCGTCCAACTCCTGCTGGCGCGCGTAGAAGGGCGTCAGGCGCAGGTTGCGGGGGTGGGTCATCTGCTGGCGGGGGTGGATGATGTCATAGACCTCGCGGTACTGCTGGGCGGCGCGGGCACGGATGTAGGGGCGGCTGAGGGCGTGCGGGTGGAAGCGCCTGATCTCGCACTCGTGCAGGTCTGTGCTGGGCTCGCCGTTTACGATCCATTCGGCAACCGCCTTGCCCACGCCGCCGGCGTGTGTGATCCAGACGGCCTGGGCGGACCAGAAGCCGGGCAGTTGGGGCGATTCGCCGAGGACGGGGAAGCCGTCATTGGTGAATGAGAAGATGCCGTTGAGTTTGCGCGTCAGCTCCACATCTTTGAGACTGGGCATCAGTTCAGCGGTTGCGGTCAGCGCGGCCTCGAAGTGGGCCGGGGGGAAGGGCATTTCTGCTGGCGGCATTCCGTCCCTGGTGCGGTCGGGGAGGTCGTTGGCGTCCACCAGGAGCGGTTCGTGCAGGTAGGAGCCGATCCCGATGCTCTCGCCTTCCTGCCGGAAGTACATCGCCTTGTCCTGATTGCGCAGGAAGGGGAGGGATATCTCCTCGGTGGCGCCGGCCAGTTCGGGCAGAGGCACGGTTACGGCGTAGAGGTGTTGCATCGGCGAGAGCGGGATGGGCACGCTGGCCATGCCGCCGACTTTGGGCGCCCAGATGCCGGTGGCGGCGACGACGAGGTCTGTGTTGATGTCACCGTGGGTGGTCTGCACGGCGGTGACGCGCCCGCCGGCGGTAGCAAAGCCGGTCACTTTGACGCTGCCGAAGAACTGGGCACCGGTTTTCTCGGCCGCGCGGGCCATCGCCTCTGCCGAACGGGTCGCCTTGGTCTGGATGTCGGAGGGGACGTAGAGGGCGCCGAGGATGCGGTCGGAGAGGAGTGGGAAGCGGGCGCGCGCCTCTTCTGTGCTGAGCAGGTGGCAGTCCACGCCCCAAGTGAGGCCGTAGCCGTGCTTGCGTTTGAGGTCGGTGAGGCGCTCGGGCGTCCAGGCGACTTCCATGCTGCCGACCTGACGGGTGCACGGTTCACCGTCGAGCTCCATTTGGGTCCAGAGCTCGACGCTGTGGCGTGCGAACTCGGTCATGGTTTTGGAGGCGTTGATCTGGAAGACGAGGCCCGGCGCGTGCGTTGTGGAGCCGCCGGTCTCGAAGAGCGGGCCCTGATCGACGACGACGATCTCATGCCAACCGAGTTTCGTCAGGTGGTATGCCACGCTACAGCCGGCGATTCCGGCGCCGATAATCACTACCTGGGCATGCTTGGGCAACATCATTGTCCCTACTTTCCGGTAACTGCGTTCCGGCATCAGGCCATAATTTTCAGTTTCTCAAATGGTACAACCAACCGCAGCGGTTCGTCGTTGTAGAATCGTTGTATGTCGCGCACGATCTCTTCGACCAGGCGCATGCGGTTCTCGACCGTGTGGCCGGAAACGTGGGGGGACAGGAAGACATTGTCGAGATCGCGGATGGGATGGTCAGCGGACAGGGGTTCCGGCTCGAAGACATCGATGTAGGCGTTGAAGCGGTCCTTCTGCAACTCGGCAACCAGGGCATCCTGATCCAGAACCCAGGAGCGAGCGGTGTTTACGAAGAGTGCGCCGTCGGGAATCGACTGGAAATGGGCACCGGTGATCATCTTCCGGGTTTCGGGCGTGATGGGGGCGTGCACGGAAATGATATCGGAGCCGGCAAAGATCTCTTCGAGGGAGACGCTGCGTACATCGAGCAGACGGGCGTCTTCCTGGCTGAGGTAAGGGTCGTAGACCGACACATCGCAGTTGAATGGTTTGAGCAGGCCGATGACGCGGCGGCCGACCATGCTGGCGCTGACGAGGCCCACTTTTTTGGAATAGAGAGAGTGACCGGGCCAGTTGGGGGCGGGTTTCCAGCCGCGTTCGACCTTCATGGTGTGTTCGTAGGGGAAGAGGTTGCGCTGGCCGCTGAGCATGGCCCAGAGGGTGTATTCGGCGACGGATTCGGCGATGACGTCGGCGGCGCTGAGGAGGACGATGCCGCGTTCGTGGCCGGATTCTGCCAGGCGGGTCTTGACCGAGCCGGCGGCATGGCCGACGATCTGCAGGTCGGCGGCTGCGGCCACGTGTTCTTCGGTGATGAGGGGCGATCCCCAGGAGGTGACCACGACTGACGCACCGGGGATCATTTCGAGCAGTTCATCGCTGGTGTAGTTGCGATCCAGCTTGTTCCAGATCACGGTGCCCAGGCTCTCCAGTATGGAAACGGCCTCGGGGGAGAGAATATCTTCGGAAAGGCCAACCGGGGGCAGGTAGAGGATTTTTCTTTTTCGCGTCATTCGGATGCTTTAGCCTTTCACGCCACTGAGTGAGATGCCACGGATTATATAGCGCTGCATGAGGACAAAGACGATCAGTGTCGGCAGAAAGCCGAGCACCGCGCCGGCCATATCCAGTCCTGCATCTCCGCCAGAGCGCGCCACAGTGCCCAGACCGACGGTAAGGGTGCGCATATCGGATTTGGATGTGACGATCATGGGATAGAAAAAGGAGTTCCAGTTACCCATAAAGCGGAGGACGGCCAGCGTCGCCATGGTGGGCACGACTTGCGGCATGAGCACGTGCCACCAGTTCTGCCAGAGGTTGGCACCGTCGATGGTTGCGGCATCGTCATAGTCGCGGGGGATGCTCAGGTAGGCCTGGCGCAGCAGGAAGGTACCGAAAATGGAGGCGAACCAGGGTCCGATCAGAGCGGTATAGGTGTTCACCAGACCTAATCGCGAGAGAACGACAAATTGGGGCACGATCAGGGCTGTATCGGGCATGATAAGAATGCCCAGGAAAAGCATGAAGATAACGTTTTTGCCCCAGAAATTGCCCCTGGCGAAGGCATATCCGGCCATGCTTGAGGTGATCACACCGCCCAGAGTTGATATGACGGCGACATAGACACTGTTGAAAAGCCAGCGCAGCGCGTCTGTACGGGCAAAGAGTGTCTGGAAATTTTCCAACGTAACCGGCGTTGGGATCAGTTCGATTGGGAAGGTGATAAAGCGGATGTTTTGGGTGAGAGATACCGACAGCATGATCAGAAACGGCCCAACGGTTGTGACCGCCACCGCCGCCATCAGTATGTAGATGATCGTCTCTCGAATCAGGTTGGGTTTTTCGACTGATGCGCTGCTGGTTTCGGAAACAGACATCTGGAGAACTCCAAAGCGAACATTCCAAGATAAGTAGTCAGGCGCCGGTCGCTTCCAAAAAGGGTTGTCGCCAGGGACCGGCAGTTTTCCTCACAATTCAGCTAATAGACGTCGTCTCCAAAACGCAGATAGCGGGACTGAATAAGTGCGATGATCAGAATCATAGCAAAGAATAAAATCGACAGCGCGGACGCGTAACCGAAACGGCCAAAGTTGAAGGCTTCGTTGTAGATCTGGTAGACAACGGTCGTTGTGGCGTTTACAGGACCGCCGCCGGTGAGAATGAAGATTGAACCGAAGACCTGCAGGGCGCCGATGGTGGCGATAACGATGATAAAGGCCGCGGTTGGGCGCAGAAGTGGAATGGTGACGTAGCGATGAAGACGCCAGCCGTTGGCGCCATCCACTTTGGCGGCATCATAGAGCTCATTGGGGATGGCCTGCAGCCCGGCAAGCCAGATGACCATAAAGTAACCGAACGCCTCCCACAGACTGATGCCGACAATGCTGGGCATGGCCTGGTACACATCGATCAACCATTTCTGGGGCGGGATGCCGACAAGCCCGATCAGAAAATTAAGGGGGCCATCGGGGCGGGGTGAAAGGAAGCGGCGAAAGATCAGAGCAAGGACAGCCACAGACGTAATATTGGGAAGAAAGTAGATGGCGCGGAATGCTTTCATGCCCCGAAGCGGCCGGTTCACCAGGATAGCGACGCCGAGTGATACCACCACCAAGAGCGGGATGTACATGAGCGTAAACCAGGCTGTGTTGAGCATGGCTTTGTGAAGCTTGGCATCGGTGAACATTCGCACAAAGTGATCCAGCCCAACAAATTCGCGCGTCGAGAGAAGGTCGGTCTTCAGAACACTGTAACGGAACATTGAAAACCATGGGACCAGATTGAATAACACAAAGACCAAGGCGTTGATGATGATAAAGGGATACCAGGGCAGGGAACTCCGCAATCGTTTCAGGAATTGGGAGGAGGCGCGCTGGGTTGTATTGGCAACGGCCATGATCACGTTCTCCGTTCAGAACAAAAAATCGCAGAGTTGTCGGGAAGGGAGTTCGTCCTGCTTCTCCGCAACTCTGCGATCTTTGTTGGACCTACTGCAAAGGAGTTAGCTCCATTATCCGTATTGTTCCAGCAGAAGCGCGTCGATTTCGGTCTTGATGGTCTCCAACGCTTCTTCGACTGTAGCCTGACCAAGCACGGCCGCCTGGAATTGCGGACCGGCAACCACTTTACTCTCCTGCCAGAGGGTATTGGTGTCGACACCGGCAAACAGCAACGGACCGAAGCGGTTTACGTACTCGGCCGTGCAGGGGGCAGGATTCCAGACTTCCTTGGATTTATTGCCGACGGGCGTGGTGCCTGCCAGGTTGGCGCGTGTCCCGACCTGTTCCGGCATAATCATGTACTTGACCCAGGTGACGGCGGCATCGACGGCGTCGCTTTGACTGGTGATGGCCCATCCCTGACCCGAGACGATGCCGGACACCGCGGTAATTGAGCTGTCCATGCTGCGCGCGTGGCCGATCACATACTCCAGATCCGGGTTGGCTTCAACGTCTTGAACGCAGGCTGCATCTTCCCTGCGTGCAGTCACCTGTTCCAACGAGAGCCAGTAGTCGGGCAGGCCACCCTGTTCATCGACGCTGCCGATGGCGTATTCCAGCGGGACCCAGCCCTCCTGGAACTCTTTGACCCAGCGGGTCAGGGCATCGATGACGGGCTGTTCAAGGAAATTGGAGTCGGTGCGGTCGTCCGTATACACCTGGCCGCCAGCTTCGTGTACCGTAACCAGGAATCCGCCCCAGCTGAAGGTACTCAGGCTTTCCAGATACCAGTTCTGCTCTGCGGCCCGTTCACCCAGGGCATAGAGTTCGTCCCATGTCTGGAATGAAGCGGTGGCCGGGTCATATCCCAGTTCTGACAGCAGTCCGCCGTTGTAAGCGATGCCATTGACTTCAGCTTCAATGAGCGGCATGTAGAGGACACCGTCAAGGCTTGCTGCATCGATTTCGGCGGCGTGATAGTCGGCCAGATCGTCGGCTGTGAGCAGGTCGTCAAGGCCAAGGATCACACCTTTGGTGATATAGGCCGGCACGGTATCGGTGGTCGCATCCCAGATATCGGGCGCCTCGCCGGCTGCGGCCGCGGCGTAGAGTTTTTCGCGACGCCCGCCCCAGGGCTGTACCTCGACCTGCACCATGATGTCAGGATGGGCTGCATGGAATCCCTCATTCAGAGGAGCATAGACGACGTCCCCGTCGTTTTCGGTGCGGGGATAGGCCCAGACGTCGATGGTCGTTGTTTCCATTCCTGCGTCACCGGTATCGGCTGCGGGCGCGGCCGGGGCTACACAGGCCGCCAAAGCCGAAGAAACGGTCACGCCGGCTGTTAACTGCAAGAACTTTCGTCGGCTCAATACTGGCTGCTTCATGGGTTCCTCCATTGGGAATTACTTGGAAATTGGTACCAGCAGATTCGGAAAAGGTGAAGCATGGGTTGTTGTGTGGCGGTCGCGTGATTATAGCGCAAAGGATGCGAAATGGGACAATTTCCTGGGGCTGGTAGGGTCCCTAATTGAGTCGTGCGCTAAGGTTGTCGGCGACATTTGCCTGCGCCACCGACTCCTGCTCGCCGCTGGTCAGGTCTTTGACGGTGACGGTGCCGGCCGCCAACTCGTTTCCGCCCAACAGAAGGGCGACGGGGATGTTGCGTTCCTCGGCGTATCTGAACTGGCGGCCCAGGTTGTCCGGGTCCGGGTAGTGGTCGACGCGCAGGCCGGCCCCTCGCAGCGCATGTGCAAGCTCCACGTTGGCGGTCAGGGTCTCGCGGTCGAAATTGGTAACCAGGACCTGGGGTTGTCCGGCCAGTTTTTGGGGGAAGAGGCCGCGTTCCTCCATGATGAGGAGGATGCGCTCCAGGCCCAGGCTGAAGCCGCAGGCGGGGATCGAGCGGTTGCTGAACATGCCGATCAGGTCGTCGTAGCGACCGCCGGCGCCGCCAGAGCCGCTCAGGGTGGGGAACTCGATTTCGTAGATTGGGCCGGTGTAGTAGCTCAGGCCGCGCGCGAGGTACGGGTCGATGCGGATGTGGTCGCCGGCCGGGCCTGTCTGCGTCAGCGTCACTACATTTTTCAGTTCAGTCACAGCCTGTGCGCCGTTATCAGAATTTACCAGATTCTCTTCCAGCCAGCAGAGCGCCGCGTCCGTATCCTCCGGTGCGGTGGCCATCAAGTCCAGAAGGGCGGTTGAGGCGGTCTGATCGATGCCGCGTGAGCGCAACTCCTTTTCCACGCCTTCGAGGCCGATCTTGTCCAGCTTGTCGACGGCGACCAGCGCGTCCGATTCCAAACCCGCGGGCACGCCGGTAATTTCCATCAGGCCGCGCAGCACGCCGCGGTGGTTCAGGCGTAGCAGAAAGCCGGACGCATCGCGCCCGCGAAAGCCGAGCTCCCGCAGGACCTGTGCGCCGGCGTTGAGGACCTCGGCTTCGACCAGCTGGCTGGAGGAGCCGACAACGTCCAAGTCGCACTGGTAGAACTCGCGGAAACGGCCCTTGGCGGGGCGGTCGGCGCGGTAGACGGGCGCGATGTGGTAGCGCTTGAAGTAGCGGGGGAGCTGATTGCTGTACTCGGCGACGATGCGGGCCAGCGGCACGGTCAGGTCGTAGCGCAGGCCGGCGTCGGCGATTTCGTCTTGGGTTGGGGCGTCGGCGAGCGCCCGTTGCAGCTTGGCGCCGCGCTTGGCGACGCGGAAGATGAGCTGGTCGCCCTCTTCGCCGTACTTGCCGAGCAGCGTATCCAACCGTTCCATCACCGGTGTGTCGAGGGGTTCAAAGCCGTAGCTCTGGTAGACGCGCTCGATCACATCGATGACGTATTGGCGGCGCAGTACGTCGAGGGGCAGGAAGTCGCGGGCGCCGCTGATCGGCTTGGTCTGGAATCGGGCCACTGAAGTTTCTCCTGGTAAGTTGCGCTGCCAGACTGAAGCGGCAGCGCGTTCAGCAGCATCTTACACGAAGAAACGAGGAGATTGAAAGATTGGGGAGGAGGGGAAGGTTTTCCTGACGCGGTCGACGTAACATGCGTCAGAGGTTGCGCCAAGCGAAGGTAGGCGTAACGGTCAGGGTACGGCGGTTAGCCGGCAGCCATAGCTTCCGGTATGACCATCTGCGCAATTCTGTTGGCCAACTGTTTGAAGTCCCGGCGGGCGTCATTGGCCGCTGCCGCATGGCTGCCGATTGCGCCGTCGGCGGTAGTCAGGTGAAAGATGGGTTTGCGCGCTTCCTGTGCCATCGGTACGAGACTACGAAAATGCTTGACGGTTGCGAGGGCGTGTACCGTGTCTAGCGCCGGGGTGGCTGGATAGGGGCCTGCGTTATCGCCCAACAGGTTGCGGGCATACTCTTCAGGCATGCGGTTCACCCATTTGTCATAGGCTTTTACGGGACGGCTGAGACGCACCCCATGTTGCTGGACGACATAGCCGATCGGTTTCATGGCGCCTGAAGGAAGCGCAATCTCCGGCTGCTGCCAGTTGTCTCTGCGTTTTCCCCAGTCGTCGCGCCATCGGTTCAGCGAAGGGCCGAGATTTCGCAGCCCCTGGAGCGAGAACAGATCTGCACCCAAGGGAACGATGATATAGTCGGTTGCAATTAAGGCAGAACGGTTTATCGCACCCAGGTTGGGGCCGACATCAGCCAGGATAATGTCTGCGTTCATCTGCCGCGCACCGTCTTGCATCACTGCTGCGAAGGCTGTCAGAACACGAAAGGAGCGGTACAACTCGCCGGAACCCAGCGCATTGGGCCATTCCATGTAGAGAACATCTTCAAATCCGGCCAGCGCCAGATCACCGGGTATCAGACCGAGCGAGCGAGTAATCTGTACGAAAGCAGGGCTTCGGACGTCGCCCGCACGCGTGAGTGGCCTGACGCACTGCATGATGGTCTGCCCGGCCGCGCTATTGTTGTCAGTCTGCAGTTCTTTCAGCCGTTTCTCGTTCAGGAAAGCGGCGGTGAGGTTGGCCTGGGGATCGAGGTCACAGGCGAGAACATGATAACCTATATCGGACAGCATCCAAGCAAGATGATAGACGAGAGAGGTTTTGCCTACGCCACCCTTGGTATTGAAAAGGGTAACTTCCAAGCCATGTTCTGTGTACGGTCTGCCTGGGGGGAATGTACCGTCAGCATTTCTGTAGCGGGCTCTCGATGGTCA